>CANQMP010000020.1 GCA_947624975.1 Candidatus Gastranaerophilales bacterium | reverse complement strand
CCGACGGTAGTTTAGTTCTTATAAAAAAAGCACAATATTCAGACGGAAAAGATGAGGCAAGTAAAATTAATTATGTCAATATATTTTTTACTCCCGAGCCTAAACGATTTGATTTTGAAGAATTTTCAAAGCGGACAAATATAGGTAAAACAACTTTTTTATTTGACGTAAAAAAGCCGGATAATTTTGTCAAGCCCATGGTTGATGGGTTAGAAGATACTAACTACAGTAAGGATGACCTTATGGGCAAAACAGGCAAAGGAATGCATGCCTATTACTGTAACGGGAAAAGCGGAAGTTATGGTATGTATTGTACAGCATTAATTATGTTAAACGGGTGGAAGATACCAGACGATTACCCTTTTAAGTTTTGATAAAAATCTGCAAAGAGGAAACAAGTGAAAAGTGAAAGGTGACAGGTTCGTTACGGCATTACGTGCGGATAATAGTTCCCTCCCTTTGTAAGGGAGGGGCTAGGGGTGGGTTTAAATAGGTGAGAAGTGAGAAGTGAAAAGACCTTATCTTTTTACATTTATGGTCTTAGCATTTCTTCCCCGGATGGACTCTGTCGAACAAAACGATTAAGTAAGTATCGTTTTGCGAGAGGGATAGTCCGAAGGACAGATGGGGTGTAGTCCGTCATTGCGAGCGAATGCGAAGCAATATTTAAGTTTTTTTCCCTTGAATTTACCTGTTTTTTATCATAAAATTTGTTGTATGCTCGAAAGTTACTCAGGACAGCTTAATACACTTCAACAAAATTCTCACCTTAGGAAAATCAGCAATTTTTCTGATAAAGACGAAAAATTTATAACCATTGACGGTAAAAAACTTATTAATCTTTCATCTAACAATTACCTCGGTTTTGCCGATAACAAAAAAATTACCGAAGAATTTCTGAGTCAGGCAGGTTTTCAATATTCATTCGGAAGTGCGTCCGCAAGGCTTTTGACAGGAACTTTGCCCGTGTACAATGCACTTGAAAACCTCTTGTGCGGGATGTTTAACAAGGATAAAGCCTTGATTTTCAACAGCGGTTATCATGCAAATGTCGGAGTTAACAGCTCTCTTGCGGGCAAAAAAGATGTTATATTTTCTGATAAACTCAACCATGCAAGCATTATCGACGGCATGCAATTATCTCAGGGCAAATTTTTCAGATACCCGCACAACGACACGGATGCACTCGAAAAGCTTTTAATCAGAGAAAGAAACAATTTTGAAAACGCCATAATCGTTTCTGAAAGTGTGTTTTCAATGGATGGCGATATCGCAAACATCGAAAAACTGGTTTATCTAAAAGAAAAATACAACTGTATTTTAATTCTTGATGAGGCACATGCTTTCGGTGTTTTCGGGAAAAACGGACTCGGAGTATCGGAAACGCTTGACCTTACGGATAAAATCGACCTTATTATAGGAACTTTCGGCAAAGCTACCGGTTCAATGGGTGCGTTTGTAACGGGGAATAAGGTCTTTGTTGACTTTCTGACAAATAAAGCCCGTTCGTTTATCTTTTCAACCGCACTTCCGCCCGTAAATATTGCGTTTACAAAATGGATTTTGGAAAATAAACTTCCCCTGACTTATGAAAAACGCATGAAAATGCTTGAAATCGGTAAAAAAGCAGGCAGTCAAAGCCACATAATTCCCGTAATTATTGGTTCAAATGAAGATACCGTCCAAAAATGCGATATTTTATATCAAAACGGCTATTTCACACTTCCGATACGTCCGCCGACCGTTCCGGTCGGGACTTCCAGACTGAGGCTTTCACTTACGACAGAAATTGAAGAAAAGGAACTATTTAATGCAATATCACTGGTTAAATCGACAAAATAACGATAGGTTAATAATATTTTTTGCAGGCTGGAGTTTTGATTACAAGCCTTTTGAATTCCTTGAATGCGGTGATTTTGACGTACTTTTTCTTTACGATTACAACAGCGAAGAATTGCCCGAAATCCCGAATTACAACAAAAATTACCTCATTGCTTGGTCTATGGGCGTTTACAGTGCCTACAGATTAAGGAATGTTTTGCCGAATTTTATAAAAAAAATTGCCGTCAACGGCACTGCTTATCCCGTTGATGACTATTTCGGAATTCCCCAAAAACCGTTTCTTTTGACGCTGAAACATGCAAAAATCGGGTTGGAGGGAAAATTTTATCAAAATATTTTTGATAACACCAAAGATTACGAAAGATATGTGAAATTCCCTGTTGAACGCCCGATTGAAAACCGTGTTGATGAGCTTAACACACTTTACAAAAGAATAACGGAAAATCCCGAAAGTTACACGGATTATTACGATTTTGCCATAGTCGGTTTGAATGACAAAATTATTCCGCCAAAAAACCAGTTGAATTTTTGGAAAGATAAGGCAAAAACCTTAAATAGCGGGCATTTTCCTTTTTACAATTACAAAAGTTGGACAGAATTACTATGCAAATAAACCCCAAAACAGTTAAAAACAGATTTGAAAAAAGCTTTGAAACTTATAATGAAAACGCAATAATTCAAAGGATTACCGCTCAAAAACTTGTGGAAAACCTTTGTAAAATTAAGTCGGATTACAATTCCGTGCTTGAACTCGGTTGCGGGACGGGGATTTTAACGGAAGAATTTATCAAAAAAGCCTCTTATAAAAAATATTTTGCGAACGATTTGTCGGGAAAATCAAAGGTTTATCTCGAAAAAATTCTGCCCGAGTTTACATTTCTCGAAGGTAATGCCGTAAAAGTCAGACAGAAAGCTGATTTGATTATCTCTAATGCCGTTTTTCAGTGGTTTAAAAATCTTGAAAAAATTTCAGATGCGTGCAAAATTAACCTGAATAAAGACGGAATTCTTGCATTCTCGACTTTTTCGCCCGAAAATTTTAAGGAAGTGAAAAATTTAACGGGAATTTCGCTCGAATACAAATCTGTTGAGGCTCTTGAAGAAATTTTCTCAAAAAACTTTGAAATACTTTACAGAGAAGAATTTTTACACACGATGAAGTTTAACAGTCCGCTTGAACTTTTGGCACATTTCAAATATACGGGCGTGAATTCGCTCAAACGCCAAACTTTCGGGGAGGTCAAAAACTTTTGCGAAGAATACAAAAAGCGATACCCTGATATTTCGCTGACTTACGCACCAATAATATTAATTTGCAAGAAAAAATAATGTTTTGTATAATCGTATTATGAAAGAATATGATTTTTACATTGTTCCGACACCAATAGGAAACCTTCAAGACATTACGTTAAGGGCATTAGAAATTCTTAAATTTGTTGATTTAATCGCATGTGAGGATATGAGAGAAACCCAAAAACTCCTTAATCACTACGATATCAAGACAAAGTGCATTTCTTATCACAAATTCAACGAAAAAGAGCGTGTAAACTTTTTTTTGTCGCTGCTTAAAGACGGCTATAAAATCGCACTCGTATCGGATGCCGGAACTCCGCTTTTTTGCGATCCGGGCTCGGTTATCGTTGATGAATTAAGAAAAAATAACTTTTCAATTACTTCTCTTGCGGGGGCTAACGCCTGTGCAACGTTGTTATCACAGGTTTCGCGGGATGGTGAAGATTTTTTCTTTACTGGATTTTTACCGAGAAATTCCGAAAAAATTCAAGAGCTTGCAAAAAAGTATAAATCGACCGACATTGTTTTTTACGAGTCGCCAAACCGCCTTATCTCCTCGCTAGAAGATATTAAATCCTGCCGTCCGAATGCAAATATCGCAGTAGGCAGAGAGTTAACAAAAATCTTTGAAGAAGTCGTTGTAAAGAATGTTTCGGAGGTTATTGAATACTTTAAAACAAACACTCTTAAAGGCGAAATTGCAGGAATTATTCTTCGTGAAAAAAATATTGAGAAAGACTTTGATTTTGAGGGAAAAATTTTTGCACTCAAATCAAAAGGTTACGGGGCAAAGGATATTTCGACGATTCTTTCAAGTTTATTTGAAATAAACAAAAACGAAATTTATAAAAGGTGCATATAATGAAAAGGTTTATAGATAAGCTTTTAGACTGGATTTACAAGAAAAAATGTTATTTTTGCGGAAGTTCAAAAGAGTCTGTAAAGATGTGTTCAAAATGTTACGACGAACTTGAACATTTGCCGTTTAAGGTTAACCGAATTATTGAAGGTAAAAAAGTTTACTGTGCCGGAGTTTACAACAAAAATCTGCAAAAACTTATCAGGGGGCTGAAATACCATAATCAACCCGATTTGGCATTTTATCTCGCAAAATTTATGGCTGAATATTTTAATTGTGACGGAGAATTTGAAGTCGTGCCTGTGCCGATTTACCCGAAACGTGAAAAGAAACGCAAGTACAACCACATGAATTTAACGGGTGAAGAATTTTGCAGACTAACCTCAAATACGTTCAACAAGGATTTGATAAAAAGAATTAAAGATACAAAACCGCAGTACAAACTCAAACGAAATGAGCGTATACAAAATCTTTCTGGAGCTTTTAAGGTCGATAAATCAAAATACGGCGGTAAAACCGTGCTTTTAACGGATGATATTTGCACAACGGGTTCAACGTTTGAAGAAATGATAAAAGAGTTATCAAAAAACGGAATAACCGATATAGTTTGTCTTGCTGCCTCAACCCCGTTCGGAGAATAGATGATACTTAACGCTTTTTCAAAATACCTACAGGAAAGAAACGATGATATTATAAATAATCGCACAACGACGATGAAATTGCTCTGCGAATGGATAAGACTTATAATCGCCAAAAATCCTGAAAATAACGTTGACAAAATTGTGCAAAAAGAAATTATGCTTACCGAAAACAAAGACGGTTCGTTTGTTATTGTCGGCAACTCAAAAAGCGGACGGGTACTTGTAAAAGCGCTTTATAATTTTGCCTTGAGTTATGAATCATACATTATGAGCAAATGGCTGAGCGACAAAAAGCCCGATGACTTTACAAATCGCTGAAAACTTCAATAATATCGTTTTCCGAAATATCAGGATTAATCTCTTTTACGGAAATAATTGATGATGTGTCGATTTTTTCCTTAAAAATTTTTTCAAGCAGATTTTTATCATAATCACAGAGAATAGAGCCGTGCTGTAAGATGTAACCGTTTTTTCTGACCTGAGCCGAACCGATAAACTTTCTGCCCTTAAAGCATAAATCCGCACCCGTTGAAATCAGCATACAGTAATCTGCAAAATTAGGTTTTCTCTCGCCGCCGAAATCAAGTTCAATTCCGAGTTTTTTAAATCCGTCTATAAGAATTTGCGAAATTTCTTTGTAAGATTTTATTACGCTTTCGCCGTTTTTAAGGTAAGAAGTCGGACAGATAAAAGCGTATGTGATTTCTTTGTCGTGCAAAAGAGCTCTGCCGCCGGTTAAACGCCGAACGATATCAATATTGTTTTCCTGCAAAAAATTTTTATCAATAAAGTCGTCTTTCTGGTTTCTTCCCAAAGACACGCAGACGGGCGACCAGCCGTAGAGCCTGAAAATCGGCTCGGATTTTTTTTCTGAAATTACATTTTCAAGCAAATCCGAATCAATTTTCATATTTTCAACACCTGTTTTAACTTCAAAAGGTATTTTAATCATTATCCCGCTGAGCCAAATCCTTTTCAAACTGTGTGAATACTTCGTTTCCGACAAACTGTTCCAGCTCGGCACGTCTTGCAAAAAATTCCATTCTGCTTTTCATAAGATTATCAAGCGATGTTCTGTAGTAAGCATCAGCGACAAGAATTATTTCTTTTGACATGTTTTGAGCATTTTCGTAATTCTTTCGTCTGTCGGCGGAAATTTTTTCAAGCATTTTAAGTTTTTTTCTTGATGTCATATAGTTGTAATACAAATCCACGGTCTTTTGTTGTAAATCCTCGACCTTTCTGACAAGTATAATCATATCGGCATCCGTAACTTTTGTATATTTATAGTTGAGAGCTTTTGTATCCTGTGACATTATCCCGAGAACGTTACCGCCGATTAACGAGCCTGCCGCAAGTGCGGGACTTCCCATGCCTGCACCGACAAGAGTTGACATGCCAGCTATCGTCGTAAGCACTTTTTTAACGGATTTTTCGTTTGGTTTATCCTCATCGGGGTTAGCGAGTTTGTATAGTGCAAAATTTATCGTATCGCTTTGCGATGCCGCACCCTGCCATAAAACGGATAAATCGCCGACCATATCTTCCCGTTCAAGTTCCAAATCCGCCGAAACTTCACGTGAAATCTGTTTTATGCTTAAATCCGCATAGGTCATATCGTTGACGTTAAAATGTTCGGCATCTTTTTTTACGTATTCCTGCATAACCTTATTTTGTGCGGGGGCTTCAATGTATTCCTTTTCGGGAAGGTCTGACAAACCCGCACGGTAAGCCGGAGATTTCGGCATCGTAACATCATCAAGCGTTATGCAAAATGCGGGATTAACTATGAGTAAAAGGGTTAAAAGTAAAGCTTTTTTCATTATTTTACCGCCTTTCCGCCGACAAGTGCCGAACCGTAATTGAATTGGTAAAGGTTTAAATTGTCGACAACCTTTTTGCCGGCAAGTCTTTGCAATTCAAGGTGATATTTTTTTGCATTTTCCATATAATAAAATTCTTCCACCCTCATATTGTCATACAGAGATGAAGAAATCGAAATTTCCATCAAATTTTCATCATCAAGAGCTTTTGCATAATTTTTGTTGTACAGAAGAAGTCTTTGACGGGTTTCTTTCAGTTGTGATAAAGAGCTTTTATAATTGTAGTATGCCGAAATAATTTTATCCTGAAGATTTTCAACCAACCCCGCAAGCTCGATCAGCTCGGTATCGGTCAACGGAATTTCAGCCGGCATGTTTTTTTTGTTAATCAAGTTCTGTGCAAGTCTGCCCGCTGCGAAAGCTGACGACTGCACGGCATAATCAGCCCCGACCAAAGACGGTGCGAAAGACGCACCGGCAACGATAGCGGATAAAGTTTTTGCCATAAGGGATGAATGAATTCTTCTCTGACTTTCGGGTGTCGAAAGTTTTTTCAGCGCAAAACCTATGACCTGATTATTTTCAACCGTACCTTTCCATAGATTTTCAATATCCTCAACATCTTTTTCTTTTTGCAATGCCGTAAGTTCCGCCAAAACTGCCTCATCATCAATAAGTAATGATTGTTTTACGTTGAGCTGAGCTTTCGGAATTTCAATACTCTGCTCCTCAACGCCCGTAAGCTGAACTTCTTCTGCCGAAACGGATAAAATTGATAATAAAATTAAAAAAATAAAGATATACTTCCTCATAACAAATTTATATCACAACTACAACAATAAATCTAATGATTGATAAAATTCTACATCAAACAGATGTTCTTAAAATTGTGAAAAAAAATTATTATAGAAAAGGATTGGAGGAGAGGTGTCGCCAAACACTTTACATAAAACATACTTCCGTAGAGCAAACGCATTTTTTGCGGAAAATTTATATAAGGATGCGATAAAAAATTATCTTAACGCAATTCTTATCGACAGAAATGATTTCCAAAGTTACTTAGAACTCGGAATATGTTTTAAGCACCTGAAAAGATATTCCATGGCAATAAAATACCTTGAGATGTCGCTGAAATTGAATGACGATTCTTTTGAAGCTCATTTTGAACTGGGTGTTTGCTATCAGATTAAAGGAGAAGTATGCGGAGCGATAAGAAACTTTATTCGTGCCGTTCAAATCGATCCCGATAACCCCGAAGCCGTTTTGCAGCTCGGATTATCCCACGAAATGTGTGAAGAATACGAACTTGCCCTGCTTATATACGACAAACTCACGGAAACTTCTCCCGAATTTTTTAAAGCTTACGAATGTAAATCGGCACTTTTGATGAAATTCGGCAAATACAAAGAAGCATCAATTATTCTGCATAATCTTTTAAGACTTAATCCCGATTACTGTTCCGCATATTCGGGAATCGGCGTTTGCCTTGAAAAACTCGGCAAAACCTCGTCAGCTCAGAGATTTTACAGAAAATTTCTCGAGAAAAAACCGCAGTCCAATGAGGCTGATTTTATAAAAAACAGAATAGAAAAAATAAAACTTGTGCGTACGGGTGATTTAAGAATAATTAAGCATTGTAACGCTTAAACGATTTTTCTATGTTTTTGGAAATCGCGTTTTTAACCGTGTCATACTCGGTTGTAAGCGATGATATTTCGGTATCAAGGTTTTTCATTTTCAAATCGAGAGTTTCTTCTTTTGCGTTAAGTTTTGCTTTTTCGGTTGAATATTTAGCCTCAGCTTTTGCGATGAAGCTTTCATCCTCGATTTCTTTTATGTAACTGTCGGTTGCATAGTTGGTTTGATAGTAGAAATAGTCGTCTTTTTCTTTTGAGATATACATCATACCGCTTTGGAGCATTTGCTGTAAATAATTGGTATCGTTAATTTGTCCGTTTTGAACCCAGCCGTTCTTACAAATCATGTTAAACAAAGTATCGTAGAATGTTGCCTGCAGCAAGTCATCACTGGAAATTGATGAACCGGTTGCAATTTCAAACATAGTATCACCGTTAACTAATTTGAACGGGTCTTGAATAGTGCCGCTTTCTGCAACGTCAAGAATATTTTCACCCAGAGCGTTTTTGTTATTTTCCAAACCGTTATACAACATAGCATAGTAAGTCAGGAATTGTTTCAAAGCCATGGTCAAGTTTAAAGTTGCAACTGATCTGTCGTTTGGACCGTGGCTTTCAGCTGTTCCAATACCGCTGTAATTCTGGTTCATTAAGCCAAACAATCTTTTCTTTAATTTTTTCGTTTTATCTTTATGATAACCGCCCCATGGGTAAGTATCATTATGACCATTTGATTCCGGCTTAAGTATATCATCTATAAAGCTGTTAACCGCATAATTATAGGAGGCTTCTGATTTTGCTGTTCCTGTGTCCAGTACAGAAAACAGTTTTTCAAAAAGAGGTTGAAATAACATTTCGTATTGATTCGCATATACGTTGTGTGCTCCGCTTTCTGAACTATGATCATTTTTGGTGATAAATGTTAATACATAATCAAACATTTCTCCTTTGCCGTTATCTTTTCCTTTTAATAAATCAGCAAGCGTAATATTATCTAATTCATCAAAGCTAAATTCCGGTCCGGAGTCATTCATGCTCTGAACTCTAAAGCTTCCATATTCCTGTAAGGCAACACCGGTTTCTTCATCTTTTTGGTATTCTGCCTCAAAATTAAATACATCCTGCAAATAATCCGACAGACTTATTTCAGAAAAATATTTATCAATAACATCATCAAACGTCATTTGGGTAGTTTCCGGTATAACAACTTCACCGCCGCCAAAACCTGCACCCTGATTATAAGGTAATTTCTGTATGGCATCAGAGAGTTTATTTGTTATAATGCCTTCTCCTGCAAGTTGTTGTATGAAGTGGTTGCGCATAACCTCTGAGGGCAATGTTCCCAAACCTTCCTGTGGAATGCCCGCTTTTGCAGCAGCCGCAGCATAAGTACTGTTAAGTACAACTCTGCCTGCGCTATCCGTTAATAATATCGGTGTAAAATCATTCAATACGGTCGGGGTCATTAAAGTGTTATAATTCAACGGATTAGACATATCACCCGTTCCGTAGTAATCGTAAATTAATTTTGTTTTATCCAAAGAATTTTGATACTCATTAGATAAAGCAGCAAGGTCACGTGAAATTGCAAGTTTTTCATGCGATAATCTCATCGACTGAAATTCACAGTCGGATTTCCTTGCCGTAATCGTTAATAATCTCGCTTGTCCTGCTGCCAGTCCCATTTAAGGTATTCCTTTCGTAGTAACGTTCATATAGTATTACGGCTTTTTGGGGGAAAAACTTTAAATATAAGACAGGTTTTGTAACAAATATTTACAAAAAAATTAAGCGAGTGAATTTTTCATTTTTTCAAGTTTATCTTTATCCGAACTTTCAAAATAAATTCTCAATAAGGGTTCTGTACCGCTCGGACGAACCAAAATCCAGCTTAAACCGTCATCAAAATACAATTTTACTCCGTCTTTTAAATCGACTTTTTTAACATTAAATTCATCTATAGATTTTTTGTTTTTGTAATCATCTATAATTTTTGGAATTTCGTCGAAATTTTCAAGTTTCAAGTCAATTCTGTCGTTAAAAAATTCACATCCGACAAGAGTATGCAAATCTTTTTGAAGTTCAACAAGCGTTTTATTTTCAAACGCCATAGCCTCCAAAATAAGCAAATTGGCAAGGATACCGTCTTTTTCGGGGATATGACCTTTAATACTTAATCCGCCTGATTCCTCCCCGCCGATTATGGGGTTGTATTTTCGCATTGCCTCACCGACATGCTTAAATCCGACAGCCGTTTCGATAACTTGAACGTCAGCTTTTTCTGCGGTTTTATCTAGTAAAAGGCTTGCACCGACAGTTTTTACAAGCGCACCTTCCATTTTTTTGTGTTTTTTTAAGTGCAGTAAAAGTATTGAAATAATTTCGTTCGGAGAAACGTATTCGCCGTTTTCGTTTATTACGCCGAATCTGTCTGCATCACCGTCGTTTGCAAATCCTACAGCGTTCAAAGTTGATTTGACTTCCGAAATAAGTTTGGTTAAATATTTCGGCTTGGGTTCGGGCATTCCGCCTCCGAAATTTACGTCATGAAACATGTGCAACCCGCGAAACTTTATACCATGGTTTTGTAAAATTTTATCAAAATAGCCGATGGATGCGGAATAAAGTCCGTCAAATATTATGTTTTTGTCTAAAGTTTTTATCCTGTTAAAATCAATAAGTGTTTCCAAATGTTTGAAATAATCAGGCGCAAAATCATAAATTTCGACTTTACCGTTGTCTTTTAAGCTGAAATCTTGCGTCAAATTCCTTGTAAGTTCGTTCGTAATATCCGATGTTGCAGGCCCCGCATAATCGGGAATAAATTTTATGCCCAAATACTCGGGCGGATTATGTGAGGCGGTAAACATAACCGCACAGGCATTCAAATGTTTTGCACTATATGCCAAAACGGGTGTCGGAATAACTTTATCGGACAAAAATACGGAAAAGCCGTAACCGCTAAGCTGTTTTGACGCCGATAGAGCGTATTCTTTTGCCATATTTCTCGGGTCATAGCCGATAATTATTTTTTTCTCAATATCAAACGTTTCATAAACGTATTTACCAATGGATTTTATAACCGTTTTAACGTTATCATCATTGAAATCTTTTCCGACAACGGCTCTCCATCCGTCAGTTCCGAACTTAATCTCAGACATTTTCATGTTGCCTCATTATATTACATCTGATATAATAATAAAAGAAATAAGAGAGTTTATCAATGTCGGATTTAGAGAATTTACAATACATAGCGTATTTGGATGCACCGTTTTGCGAAGCTGCAAAAGATTATTTCTGCCGTGAATACAAAATTACCGCATTTGAAAAACCGTTCAAAACAATAAAGCAGGTTATTGAATTTATAAGTGAAAATCCTGATTCCACGGCTGTTTTACCCGTCGAAAATTCCACTGACGGAACGGTCAGAGAAACTCTTGACAACCTTATTACCGCAAAAAATCCTAATATAAAAATACTTTCCGAATATTCCATGCCCGTGCATTACGGATTACTTTCAAGAACAACGGAAATCTATTCGATAACGGGAATTATTGCCCCGCCCGATGTGCTTTCAAAATGTAGTGAATATATTCAACATGAGATGCCGTTTAATCTGAATATAATTGAAGCGGCAAGTATTGATGAAGCTGCAAGAAGCCTTCAAAATTATAATTTAACTTATGCTTCTATCGGATGCGAAAAAACGGCGGAAAAATTTAATCTGAATATCCTGAAAGAAAATATTAACGACGATAAAAGTAATCATACAAAATATATTCTCGTCGGAGATTATGAAACCCCTCGCAGTTCCTGTGATACGACATGCCTTGCATTTACCGCCGAAAACAAACCCGGCGCATTGTTAAATGTTTTGAATGTCTTTATGGAAAATCAGGTTAATATGTCTTATATCGCATCATATTCTTCAAGAAACAGGTTTGATGAATACATTATTATAGTAAATATTGACGGACATATTAAAAACGGTAAAATTCTCAAAACAGTAAAAGATGTTAAAGATAAAACATCATTCATGAAGTTTTTGGGTTCGTACCCGAAAAGCGATTCTATGGTAAATGTGCGGTAACAAATGCAACAGCTTTTGTTCTGTCATGAGAAAGGCTTACCTCAAAAACAATCTGCCGTTTAAGTTCTTTTAAAATACGGACTTGCGGACAATTATTTTTATCAAGATAAATTTCTATATCGGAAATTGCAACTCCTTTTATATCAAGTCCCGACAGAGCCTTTATAACGGCTTCCTTTGCACAAAACCTTACGGCAAAATGACTTTCGGGATTTGCATACCCTGTGCAATAACTAATCTCGTTTACTGTAAAAACTCTATTGATAAATGCTTCGGGTTTGTCTTTAAACCTTGAAATATCTTCTATATCAATTCCTATTGCCATAGAAAAAATATAACACAACATTGACAGTTTTGGCAAATCCGTGTTATAATCACACAAACGCCTTTTACATTATTCATTGAATTAGTCGGAAAGGGAAATTATGACTAATCAAATGATACCGTATTCTTTTATCCCCGGAACAAAGGCTAAAGCAAGTGAAGTAAACGCAAATTTTATTTCCGTAGCTAATGCCATTGAAAAAAATAATAGTGATGTTTCGCATGATATTGACGAAATAAACGGAAAAGTTAAAGAAATTACGGAAACAAAAGCTGACAAAACGGAATTGATAACCGAACACGATGTTGAAGAACCAGCAACGGATTTAAACGATTACAAAACGAAAGGAACATACATATTTACATCCGAAACCGCTCCCTCAAACAGCCCGAGTGAAGGAGCAGAAGGGATTTTATTCGTTACGGGAACGGATACGGCAGTGAAACAAATTTGGTTTTCATACGGAGAAAACTCAGAAATATATACAAGAAGTTTTAAAGATGAAAGCTGGAGTGCTTGGAGTTCTAACACGGGAAATATTAACCTTGCTAACCCCGGATATCTCGAAATGCCAAACGGTTTGGTTATACAATGGGGAAATAAATCGAGCGGCTCCGTGACTTATCCTATTGCTTTTAATACGGTCGGCTCGCCCGTGTGTGCAAAAAACGGACAAAGCAGTTCATTTTCAAGAAGTGATACGGGAATTTCATCTCAATCGTTAACAGGCTTTTCGCTTGCATCTGCAGGTGTATTCTCATCGCAAAACTGGGTAGCATTCGGGTATTAAGGAGGAAAAAATGAAATATTACGGAACAAAAAACAACAAAGACTACGGTTTTTATAAAGAAAATTTTGAAAATGCTATTGAAATTACCGATGAATACTGGTGGTTACTGCTGAATGAACAAAACCTCGGCAAAATGATCATCCCCTTCAACAACAGTGTGATAGCGGTTGATGAAGATGAATATTCTTTTGAAAATAATGTTTGGAAAAAATTAACTGACGATGAAGTTCAAAAGAAAAAAATCGCTAAACAAAATTCGGCAAAGAAAGCTGAATTAGAAGCACAGCTTGAAGAATTGGACAAAAAACGCATAAGAGCAGTTGCCGAACCGTCAGAAAAAGAGGACGGAATAAGCTGGCTTGAATATTATAATTCCATAGCCGAAAATTTGCGTGCCGAACTTTCAAAAATTTCATAAAACACTGCGAAAGACCGATTTAAAATCGGTCTTTTTTTAGATTTCAAAGTATTCTCTCATAACATCATCAATGCGTGCGTTGATATTTTCGGCACAAAATTTCGCCCCATCCGAATCGAAAAATTCTTTCATATCTGTATCTTTGGGAAATTTTTTACCGTATATCAGAGTATCTTTTACGCAGTATTCTTTATATGTTTCGTTAACAATAAAATCCTTATCTTTCATATCTGCAATTCTTCCGGTTATTTTCGCGATAAATGAAAATAGCGGAAGATTTTTGTCGGTAGACTTTAAAAATATACCGTTGATATAGAGCTTGTTGGTTTTAGCGATATCATCATAAGCATTTTCGATATTCAAAACATCAGGATATTCCCAGTCAATAAAATCAGAATTCCCTGATTTTCTGACGGCACTTTTAAATTCATCCAAAGTATTGTCGTTTAAATCATTTTTTAAAGTCATGGACAAACTTTCAGAAGGTAATTTGTTTCTTGTAAAGTTTGCTGCTGCGATATTGCGTATTCCAGTAAAATTTATTTTATTAATCATATCAGGTATAAAACACGTGAAAATTTTTTTTTGCTATAATTGTTAAGAAAAATGGAGAAGTTTTTATGGAAATAAGAGAAGAATTTATACAACAGGCAAAACATTTAACGAGAAATGCGGAAGTTTTACCCGGCGGAATAGAAGAACTGGCTGTAAAATTACAATATTCGCATGACACAAATACACCTTTGCGCATTAAACTTGGCATGGATCCGACAAGACCCGACCTGCATTTAGGACATACGGTTGTTATGAGAAAGTTAAAAGAATTCCAAAATCTCGGGCATAAAATAGTCTTAATCGTCGGCGGTGCAACGGCTATGGTAGGCGATCCGTCAGGAAAATCCGAAACCCGTCCCGCTTTGACAAAAGAACAGGTCGAAGAAAACGCAAAATCATATTTTGAACAGATGTCAAAAGTTTTGGATGTTTCTGATGCAGAAGTCGTAAATAACGCAGACTGGCTGCATTCAATGAGTTTTACGGAACTTTTGAAACTGACGGCACAGGTTACGGTTGCACAAATGATGACCCGTGATGATTTTGCAAAAAGGTATGCTGACGGACGTCCGATTTCTATTGTCGAATTTTTCTATCCGCTTATGCAGGCTTATGATTCCGTGGCAATTAATTCCGATATTGAGCTTGGCGGAACGGATCAGAGGTTTAACACGCTTTTGGGTCGTGATATTCAAGCAGCTTACGGTAAAAAATACCCTCAACTCGTTATGCTTTTACCGCTGTTGGAAGGTACGGACGGCGTGGTTAAAATGTCTAAAACTTATCCCGAACACTGCATTTCTCTGACAGACAGCGAAGTTGACATGTTCGGAAAACTTATGAGTATACCCGATAACCTTATATCAAGGTATTTCAGCTTGTTAACAGATGCTTCAAAAGAAGAACTTGAAAAAATTGATAAACAGATTACCGAAGGTTCAATAAATCCGCGTGATATTAAAATGCGGCTTGCATACACAATTACAAAAGAATACCACGGTGAAGAAGGCGCAAAACGCGGTCAGGATGCATTTGTTAACGTTGTGTCAAATAAAAGAATTCCCGATGATATCGAACAAATTTCCGGCATGAACGGTAAAAATATTCTTGATGTTTTAACCGAACTTCAATTTACATCAAGCAGAGGCGAGGCAAAACGTCTTATTCAAGGCGGAGGTGTTAAAGTTGACGGTGAAAAAATTACCGACACGGGTTATGTATTTGACATTAAAGAAAATGTAGTATTACAGGCAGGAAAACGAAAATTTGCAAAATTGATATGATAGAAACGTTAAAACGAGGAATAAATAAAGTTAAAGAGGATATTCAGGTAATCTATGACAAAGATCCTGCGGCAAATAACATTCTGGAAGTGATTTTTTGCTATCCGGGGTTGCATGCTCTGGTTGCTTATCGCTTGGCTCACAAGCTTTACAAATGGCATATTCCTCTTTTTCCGCGGATAATTTCATACATTACAAGAATAATAACCGGAATAGAAATTCATCCCGCCTCAAAAATCGGAAGAAGATTTTTTATCGACCATGGTGAAGGCGTTGTAATAGGCGAAACAACCGAAATTGGTGATGATGTTTTGATATATCAGCAGGTAACTCTCGGCGGAACGGGAAAAGAACACGGCAAACGCCATCCAACTCTTGGTAACGGAGTTATAGTCGGTGCAGGAGCAAAAGTTCTCGGAAATATTACGCTCGGAAACAACGTAAGAGTCGGTGCAGGCTCGGTTGTTATTGACAATGTTCCCGATAATGCCACGGTTGTCGGAGTTCCGGGAAGAATTGTTCAGCAAAAAGTTCAGGACGAAAACGGAATTCTTATGCACAACAGAATACCCGACCCTGTTACCTGCGAATTAAATCGTTTAAAATATGAACTTCAGGAATTAAAAGACAAAATAGAAAGGAGCTAACTCATGTATCACGTTTACACAGAAAGAAACCATTCGGAATTCACAAAAACAGAAATTGCACAATGCAAAGACTACGATACGGCTCTGCAAAAGGCGCAAAAAGCAATAGAAGGTAAAGAAGGCTACAATTATATCGTAGAAGAAACCGACGGTTCAATGAACAGTTACGGCGAACTTATATCAAGAGTAGTTGCGCAAAGCTAAACTACCAATCCTCGGATACGGGGTCTTCTTCATCCTGCAATGCCGATAAATCCTTGTGGCTTGAACCGTCAAAATCCTCCGGTAACAAATCATCTTCAGGCCAAACGGTGTCCTCATCGTAGCGTGAAGAAGGTAAATTAACTGATGCCGTTAAGTCTGAATTGCTCAAATCGGTTTCGGACAGAATTGCACCTGCAAGGTCTGCATCCGAAAAATTACAGTAAGTCATTTCGGCATAACTACAGTCTGCTCCCGTCAAAAGTGCATCCGTAAAATCACATTCCAAAACTTTTGCTCTGGTGAAATCTACCGATGTCAAATCCGAGTTTGAGAAATTCACAAACGACAAATTGCAATCGGCAAAAGAGCTGGAATTCAAGTCAACATTTGAAAAATCTGTTTCGGAAAGGGAAATACCCGAAAAGTCGACTTCCGATAAATCCGTTTCTTCCTGATCCGCTTTCCATTCATTAAATCTTTCGGGGTTTTTTCTTAGTAATTCTACTAATTCTTCTTTCGTATAATCAATCATTCTACCATCCTTAATTTTTTGCCGTATTTTGGGTCGCCACCAAAACGGCCTGTGTTCTGTTCTTAACGTCTAATTTTTTAAATATGTTACTAATATGCGACTTTACCGTAACTTCGCTGAGATACAATTTTTCAGCTATATCGTGATTTGAAACGCCTTTTGCAATGAGTTTCAAAACTTCTTTTTCCCGCAATGTCAGGGGAAGTTCGGAAACATTCACTGTCGGTTCGGACGTTCTTTGAGCTCTGCGCAGAACCGCCTCCATTCGTGCCAGCAAATTCGGCAGTATAAACGGTTTGACAATATAATCATCAGCTCCGTTTTTCAAACAAGAAATCATTTTCTGATCCTCGTTTACCGCAGTAAGCATAATAATCGGCAGATTTTTTGTGCTTTCGTGTGAACGTACCGCAGTCAAAACTCTCCAGCCGTCCATTTCGGGCATCATAAAATCCAATAACATTATATCAAAGTCGGTTTTATTTGAAAATAAAATTTTTAACGCTTCAACACCGTTTGATGCCGTTTTAACTTCGTAACCGTAAAACGGAAGGGCATCTTTCAAATATTTTGCGTTATCATCTACCAATAAAACTTTAGGCAATTTTTTCTCCTTTACACAATATTGTTTTTTAGAGCCTTCAATGCTGCCTGAAGTCTGTCATCAACTTCAAGCTTTTGTAAAATATTTGCCACATGGGCTTTTGTTGTATTAATACTTATGACTAATAATTGAGCTATTTCCATGTTGCTGTATCCTTCGGTCATAAGTTTTAAAATCTGGGCTTCTCTTGCTGTCAGGTCGTAATTGTTAGCTCCGCAGTCGGGTTCAAACGAGCTTGAACCTGTGCTGGCTTTCAAAACAATGTGAGCGATACTCGGGTCAAACCATGCAGCTCCTTCAGATACCGAATGAACAACCTGTATAAGTCTTTGCGGGTTAATCTCTTTTGAACAATAAGCGTTAGCACCCGCTTTCAGACTGCTTAACACTTCTTTTTCATCGTTATGGGAAGTCAGTATAATTATTTTAACATCTTTATTTGAAGAACGAATTTTCTTTGTTGCCTCAATTCCGTTCATATTCGGAAGTCCCAAATCCATAATAACAACATCAATTTGATTATTGTTAAATATTTCAATAGCTTTTTCCGCCGAATCAGCCTCAAAAATGTTTCCGACATATTCAACGCCTTCAAATGTCGTTTTCAAGCCGAATCTTGTTAATTCATGATCTTCCACTATCAGTATGTTTTGTTTCATAAATTCAATTCCTTTTTCGGAAGCTCCCAGTCAGGATTTAATGAGAGCGATTTTTTAAAGTAAGCTGTTCCGTCCTGACCTTGTTTCTTTGCAAGGAGTCCGAAATAATAATAATATCTAAAATCATTTTCGTCAATATAGTTTGCAACGCCTAGATATTTTTTTGCATCTTTATAGTTTTGCTGTTCGGTGGCAACTCTGCCCAAATCAATCCAGCCGTCTTTGAATGCCAGATTTATTGCAACCGATTTTTTCAGATAAGCAAGTTCTTTTGTTTTGTCTGACAATGCAAGTTTATAATATGCATAATAGCAGGCATTGTAATTTTTAACAAGTTTTTCATATAATTCGACAGCTTTATTTTGTTTTCCAAGCATTTCGTATGTTTCGGCGATTTTCAAAGTCGAAATCATTGTAAATTTATGGTTACCGTCAGAGGCTTTGTAATATTTCATTGCGGATTTGTAATCTTTGTTTCTGAAACTCAAATCCCCCAAGACAATAAGTGCCAGAGGTTCTTTCGGGCTGAGCTTCAGTGCTTTTAATGCGGTGTCATGCGCCTTGTCCCAATCCTGCATGTCAAAATAGACTCGTGACATAAGTGCATAAACATCTTTGTTAAGTTTCTTTTTGGTTGTCAATGCGTTTTGCAAAGTCCTGACGGATTTTGAAAGTTCGTTTTCGTAGTAATAATAATACCCGAGATGATACATTTTTTCGGAAAAATTCTTTTTCGATTTATAAAGAACGTACTGTTCTATAGAATCGGTTTTCCTGACAAACTTATCCGTATAAAGATTTTGCGCCTTAATTTCGTTAACAATTTTCATGGCATTTTGCGGTTTTTTGCCCTGAGAGAGAATTTCCGCTTTCAATTTTTTATAGTTAAGATTTTGCGGATTCATTTTTAATGCCGTATTTATGTATGTTTCCGCATCAACGATATCGTTTGATTTTAAACACCCGAGAGATGCAACATAATTTGCGTAATCCGATTCCGTCATTAAGTTTGTATTTTTAACAAGTTCTGCGGTCGCCTCACGGCTCTGATCGTTATAAATTATATTGGAAAACACTTCCCCTAAATATATTTCATCGTCAACTCTCAATTTTTTTGCCGGATAATAGTATAATTTCATATCATCAACCAGATAATCGGACAAAGCTCTGTCATCAATTTTTGAAACCGCCAAATCGCAAAGATTAAACAGTCCCAAATCCGCCATATGTGCAGCCATTCTCATATAAGCGTAATCGTTGTTATCCATAGTTTCTATCAAAATTTTAAAATCTCTGTAAGAGGCTTTGACGTTGCTCTGTATAAACCTGTTAAACGCTATAACATACTGGTTGTGGATATCGTTATGTGTTAGTGTTGCTTTTTTTATCGGGATAGCTATTGTGTTATCAGGAAGCCGTTTAGGGGCAAGCGGGTCGGCAGGCTGAATTTCGTCAAATCCTGCTGAATACGCACTTGACGAAATAAAAACTGATATTAAAAGTATTGCTAACCTTTTTTTCATTAATCCTCTTTATTATCCGAATAATAAAAATTGAATAATTCCGCAATATGTTTATTATTGCAGTTATCATTCGTAATAAAATCATATATATTAAGTAAATTATATCCGCTCAGAATTTTTCTGTCCTCATCTTTAAATTGATGGTGATTTTCGGTCAGGAATACATTTATAATTTTATCCGCCGAAATATTAAGAAAAGCATCCACCAGTTTACCGTCGAAGTGTTTATCTTTTCCGCTTATTAATATATCAATAACGTTTTGAATAGGCATTTTATCACGGTAATGGCGTTTTGAGGTAATTGCGTCAAACACATCCGCAACGGCAAGTATTCTTCCGCCGTAGGGAATTTCTTCACCTTTCAAATGCCTGTAATAGCCTGTTCCGTCGTATTTTTCGTGGTGAGAACATGCCATTTCCGTTATTATTTTAAAATCTTCGGACATGTAAATTTTGTTCAAAATGTTGTGAGTTATGCTAACGTGTTCCTGAATATGCTTGTATTCTTCATCCGTGAGCTTGCCTTCTTTTTGCAGAACGGAATCTCTTATGCCGATTTTGCCTATATCGTGAAGTGTTGCGGCTTTTTCGATAAGTTCTTTAAACTTTTCATCACAATGCAATTCATCAGCCAAAAGCATTGAATAAAGTTTAACACGGCTTGAATGACCTGCCGTAATCTTATCACGTGCATCTATTGAAGTTGCAAGCGTATCAATAAAGCTTTCAAAAAGTGCTTTTTGCTCTTTGTAAAGTTCTTTCTGCCGTTCAAAAAGTTGAGCATTTTCTAAAGCTATTGAAGCACTTCCGCCTATTGCGACAAGCAAATCCTCATCACCTTTGGTAAACTGTCCGCCGATTTTATTCAAAACCTGGAAAGCACCGATGATTTCCTGATTATTGTTTTTAATCGGCAGGCAAAGAATTGTTTTTGTAACGTAACCCGTTTCCCTGTCAACATCGGGGTTAAAACGAGGGTCACTGTATGCATCGGGAATATTCAAAGGTTCGCCGGTTTTTACAACATATCCAGCAAGTCCCTTGTCTGCGGGAAATCTTATCTCTTTGCTGTCAAGTCCGAGTGCAACCTTACTCCAGAGTTCATTTTTTTCTTTGTCATAAAGAAAAACCGTACATCTGTCTGCCTGAATAGCTATTTTTGTTTCTTCCGCTATAACTTTTAAAAGTACGTCAATATCCGTAACTGCCGTAATTGACCGTCCGATTTTAACAAGAGAAACCAGAGGGTCGCTTGTAATCGGCAGGGTAAAATCCATTCCGTTTTTAATTTGCTTCATACGTGCAAGCACATAACCCGTAATTGAAAGTTCGTCCCCGTAATTTGAGGCAAGATTTTCCGCATTTTCAAAGTGTTTCAGTGCGACTTCACGATTTCCTTCACCGAATTCAAAAGTCCCGAGAGCGTATTCACTAATGACCTGTGCGGTCGGGTTTTTGGAAAACCCTGCCATATACCTTCCGTCATTGAGAATTTTGACCACTTCTGAAGAATTATTTTTATCATGGAGATACTTAGCCATTCCGCCCAAACTTAAACAAATCGAAACATTTTCATCGGAATGATTTTCCGCATAAAATTTATTAGCCTGCTCAAAAACATTTATTGCGTTTTCGTAATCCTTATTTTCAAGCAGTACCAGTCCTTTTTTAATCATTTCAACATCACATTTAATCATCTTTTACACCTTAAAATTTAGTATGACATTATTGTACAATATTTTCAACAAATATACAAATTTTGTTAACGGTTTATGAAAAAATGCGATAAATGTGTTTGTTTTTGATAAAATAAAAATCGAGGTAAGAAAAATGAAAATATTAGTTGGATTATCGGGCGGAGTTGACTCCTCGGTAACGGCATTAATACTGAAACAGCAGGGACACGAAGTTATCGGTGCGACAATGTCCATCTGGGGTACAAACGGAATGGCAGTAAAATCGGGTCACAGCAACGCTTGTTACGGGCCTGATGAAAAAGAAGATATTGAAGAAGCAAGAAAAATCGCAACCCAACTTGATATTCCCTATCACGTTTTTGACTGCGTGGAACAATACAAAAAAATAGTTTTGGAAAATTTTAAATCGGAATATATTCAAGGCAGAACCCCAAACCCTTGTATTTGGTGTAATGCACTTGTAAAATTCGGAGCTTTACCGCATTTGGCAAGAGAAAACGGAATTGAATTCGATAAATTCGCAACGGGACATTACGCAAGAATTGAAGAAGAAAATGGCAGATATATTTTGAAAAGAGGCGTTGCACCGCACAAAGACCAGTCATATTTTCTTTATCGCTTAACGCAGGAGCAGTTGAAAAACATAATTTTGCCTTTGGGAACTTACACAAAAGATGAAATCCGTGAAATTGCAAAGAAAAACGGATTACCGGTGGCAGAAAAACCCGACAGTCAGGATTTTTATGACGGGGATTACAACGAACTTTTAGGAATTAATGAAAAAGAAGGAAATATCGTAAGTCAAGACGGAAAAATTTTGGGTAAGCACAAAGGAATTTGGAATTACACAGTCGGACAGCGAAAAGGGCTTGGAATTTCATCAACAGAACCCTTATACGTACTTTCATTGAATAAAGATACCAACGAAGTCGTTGTCGGGCCTGCCGAAAAAACATTCAAGAAATTTCTTACGGCATCGAGTTTAAACTGGATAATTCCGCCTGTGGAAAATGAATTTAAAGCTCAGGCAAAAATTCGTTCAACCCAGCAGCCGACGGATGTTACGGTAAAACTTTCGGGCAGCGAAATTGAAGTTGAGTTTGAAGATTTTCAAAAATCAATAGCGATAGGGCAGTCGGTTGTATTGTACGACGGCGACAAAGTTCTTGGCGGCGGTGTTATTGAAAGTTCAAAATAAATTCGTTCAGACAAATATTTATGGTTTTTGAATTATTTAAGATAATCCATGTTGCCTTCCCGAACAACCATTGTTGTACAACAGTAACCGTTGCCACCTGTTTTTATTGTTATACAACTTGATAATATAACGTCTTGGCTATTTTTACTATTTCCGCATGCAGGAACTAACAACGGTTCATCATTCCAAATTTCAAAAGGGAAAATATCTATGCCGAATGTATTTGGGGCTTTGAGACCGTTTACGTCATAACCTATAACCAAGCGTCTATCATTATTAAAGTACAGACTGCTACCATCGTTAAGTAACATACCTACCGCAAACCAACTATTTTTTAGGCTTGGAGATATAACATCTACTTTTTTATCATAATTCTGATAAATAACGTCTGCAACACCACACGCTTTTAAATCTTCGGGGGTATCACATAATTTAGATAAGGTATTTTTCAAATTTTTCTCTTAAACTCAATGCGTCATCTTTAGTATCTGTTCCGATACCCCATTGACTGTAATCTCCGTTATCAATTTTGATAAGTTCATAAGCGTTGCTTAATGTTGAATACATTTTTTTTACTTTGTTTACGGTAACTTTTTCCTGATAATTTTGAACAAGCGTTGGGATAGTCAACGCCGCAACGACACCGATAATTCCAAGAGTGATTAAAACCTCTGCTAATGTGAACCCGTTTTTTTGTGAGAGTTTTTCTTTGTTCATGCTTATTCCCTTTCTTATACATATTTATATATTTTTTTATAAGTATATATCTATATAATTAATTTGTCAAATATTGTATATATAAATATATGAATATAGATATATCTAAACAAGAATTACTGAAGAAATTCGGTTTGAATGTAAAGTTTGCAAGGATGAAAAAAGGACTTACACAAGAACAACTTGCCGACTTGATGGGTATTCATCTTACTTACATCGCAAAAATAGAAACGGGCAAAATCAACATGTCTTTGGGGAAGATTCTTGAAATTGCCAAAATCTTGAAAATTGATATAAATAAATTGCTGTACATTGATTAATACTTGTAAATGTTTTTTGTGCGTGTAATAATTTTGTTATTGAAAGGCGTGTCATGTCAAATACATTAGCATATTTATTAGATGGGAAAATTTATATTAACTTAACAAATATGTGTACAAACGACTGTATTTTTTGCCTGAGAAACGACAAAGACGACGTTGTGGGGCAGACTTTGTGGCTTGACAGCGAAAATTCAACCGCAAATGATGTTATTCAACAGTTTGAAAATCTCTATGCAAAAAATCAGTCTAATGAAGTTATTTTCTGCGGTTACGGCGAACCGATGATGAAATTGGAACTTTTAAAAGAGGTTTCAAAACATATCAAAACCGCTCATCCGACCGTAAAAATTCGTGTTAATACAAACGGACACGCAAATTTCATCTATAAAAGAAATGTCGTACCCGAACTCAAAGGGCTTGTTGACGAGTTTTCAATAAGTCTTAACGGTGAAAACGAAAGCGAATACAACGAACTTTCAAAACCGAAATTTGAAGGTGCTTATACAGAGATGAAAAACTTTACAAAAGCCTGCCGGGATGAAGGTATTTCAACCGTAATGAGTGTGGTTGAAGGCTACAAAGGCAGACATATAAACCTTGACAGGTGCGAACAAATCGCAAATACTCTGGGTGCAAAATTCAGGGTTCGAGAATGGATACAAAACGGATATTAACGAAAGGATAAAAACATGAGCAATTTAGACAAAATCATGAAACCGAAATCTATTGCGGTTATCGGTGCATCAACAAAGGAACACACAATCGGTTCCGACATTATGAAAAGACTTCAAGAGTACAAATTCAACGGTAAGATTTACCCTGTTAACCCTAAAGGCGGAATTATCGAAGGGTTACAGGCTTACACATCGGTCGGTGAAATCCCCGATGAAGTTGATTTGGCGATTATCGTTGTCAACGCAAGATTTGTACTCGACACTATCGACCAATGCCATGCAAAAGGTATTGAGGGCTTGTGCATAATCACCGCAGGCTTTAAAGAAACAGGAAAAGAAGGTGCGGAAGCCGAAAAACAACTTCTTGCAAAAGTAAGAGAATACGGCATGAGATGTGTCGGCCCGAACTGTTTGGGCGTTGTTAACACTCACCCCGATATCAGAATGGACGGCTGTTTCGCCGAATCTTTGCCCGAAAGAGGTAACATCGGCTTTGTATCTCAGTCAGGTGCGTTAGGCGGCGGTATTTTGAATATCTTGAAAGACCTTAACTTAGGTTTTGCACAGTTCATTTCTATCGGTAATCAGGCTGACGTTAACGCTGAAACAGCTATCGAATACTGGGAAAACGAAGATGACGTTCAACAAATTCTTCTTTATATGGAATCTATCCAGAACCCGTCTAATTTCAGACGTTTGGCATCACGTGTTACCAAGAAAAAACCGATTTTGGCTTTGAAATCGGGACGTTCGGCTGCGGGTGCTTCTGCTGCGTCTTCTCACACAGGCTCACTTGCAGGTGCTGACAAGGCTGCTGCGGCATTACTTAATCAGTCAGGCGTTATAAGAGAATTTTCTCTTGAAAACCTCTTTGCAACAGCAAAAGTTTTTGCTAACTGCCCGATTCCGAAAGGCGATAGAGTTGCTATTATCACAAACTCGGGCGGCCCCGGAATTATGGCAACCGATGCGGTTTGTGAATACGGTATGCAAATGGCTAAAATTTCCGATGCTACAAAAGACAAATTGAGAAGTTTCTTACCGTCTGCGGCATCGGTTAAAAACCCGATAGATATGATCGCATCAGCACCTATCGAACACTATAAACAAACGCTTGAAACGGTTATTGCAGATGAAAATGTCGATATGATTATGGTAATTTACTTGCCGTTCTTAGGCTTGAAAGACATTGACGTTGCAAAAGCAGTTATGGAAATTAAAGCTCAATATCCGCATAAACCTGTTATCGGCGTATTTATGACGACAAATGAATTTTTCTCAAAACTTTCCGATATGGAAGTTAACATGCCGTTCTTTATGTACGCAGAACAGGCTGCTGACGGATTTAACAGACTTAATCAACAGAGAAAATGGCAGGAAAGACCTGAAGGCAAAATTCCCTGCTACGATGTTGACAGAGAAAAAGTTGAAAATATCATAAGAAAGTCAATTTCGGAAGGCAGAGCACAGCTTACAACGCTTGAAAGTATAGATGTTTTGCAGGCTTACGGCATAAGAGCTTGCAAATACGGACTTGCAACAAACGAAGAAGAAGTTGTAAACCTCGGAAACTCCATCGGCTACCCTGTAGTTATGAAAATGACTTCCAAAACGACTTCTCACAAAACCGATGTAGGCGGTGTTGTCGTAAACATCAAATCCGAAGAACAGTTGAGAAGGGAATACAAAGGACTTCTTGAAAGACTTGAAGCTAAAGGACTTCTTGACGGTTTGGAAGGCGTAATCATTCAGGAAATGGTTAAAGGCTCTCGTGAAATGGTTTGCGGTATCGCAACAGACCCGCAATACGGTCCGATGATGATGTTCGGCTTAGGCGGTGTGTTCGTTGAAGTTATGAAAGACGTAACATTCAGAATTGCACCTTTAACCGATGTTGATGCCGAAGAAATGATTAAATCAGTCAAGGCATACAAACTTTTGGAAGGCGCGAGAGGTACTAAACCGGCACAAATTAACCAAATTCAGGAAACTTTACTCAGATTATCACAGCTCGTCAGCGATTACAAGTTCATAGACGAACTCGACATTAACCCGTTGTTGATTTCCGAAACTACGGGCGAAGGAATTGCGGTCGACGGACGTATCAAGGTAAGACTTGAAGAAGCAAAAGAAGCTTTGAGCTGTAATTGCGGTTGCGGCGAACTTAACTGCACTTGCACAAGCTGCGGTAAATAATTACGTTATAACAAAAAGGGCAGGTTCTATAACCTGCCCCTTTTTTATGCTATAATTATTCTATGGTTTTAGAAAACAAACTCGGAATACAAAATTCTGCCGAACTTGCAAGAGAAGAAGAAAGAATAAGCAAAAAAAAAGCTTATGAACTTTTTGAGAAAGGGATATCTGATAAGTTTGAAGCCGGCACTTTTGAAACACTTTCAAAAATTCACAAGTTTTTATTTGATGAAATCTATGATTTTGCAGGTAAAATAAGAACGGTTAATTTGGCAAAAGGGAATTTTCGCTTTGCTCCCGTAATGTATCTTGAAACAGCCATTGAAAATATTGATAAGATGCCGCAGTCAACTTTTGACGAAATTATTGAAAAATATGTCGAAATGAATATTGCACATCCTTTCAGAGAAGGTAACGGCAGAAGTATGAGAATTTGGCTCGATTTGATTTTCAAAAAAGAACTTAATATGGTAGTCGACTGGAACAGCGTTGACAAAACCGATTATCTGCTTGCAATGGAACGCAGTCCGATTAAAAATACCGAAATTAAAGTGATTTTAAAAAATGCTTTAACCGAAAATATATATGACAGAGAAATTTATATGAAAGGGATAGACGCAAGTTATAACATTGAGGGATACAATTTATTCAGATATAACGATTTGATGTAAAAAATGTAAAACTTTTTTAACAAATCGGCAAAATTTTTTATTGAGTGATTTAATATTAAGAAAAAACAGGAGTTTATTATTATGAAAATTAATGCAGTCGGTTATCAGAATTTTACGGGAACAAAGGCAAACAAATTCAAAACCGCAGCGGCAGCGGCGGCAATAGCTACATCACCACTTGCCGTTCAGGAAGCTGATGCACAGATTTATGTTCCGATTGCTCCTTATAATGTAAGAGTCATGCCTTCTATTCCAAGCAGTCTTGTCGTCGGAAATTTGAAAAATTTTGATTTCAATAAGTCGATGAAAGAAGTTTTTAACGAACTTGATATTAACAAAAACGGTGTAATTTCAGCAAAAGAGGTTATGAGAACCGAAGCAAACAACTGGAACAGATTTAATCTTATCCCCTACAACACTTATCAGGCTCAAAATGCTTATAACCAATTCAATGTTATTTCTACGTTGTATAATGACGACGATAATTCCGATCCTTCAACAATAAATTACAAAGAATACAAAGAAATTATGTCGGATTATATTGAAACAAGACAGGTTGCGAATTTTTTGGGTTTAATGCATCTTTTTATGCGCCCGTATCATAATCATTACTATCATCAACCTGCGCCGATTCGTCCGATGCCTCATCGTCCCATGCTGCATAATCACCATCACTAGTCTATAGTCAGAATTTTTTTGACGGGGATATTTAATGAATTTGCAAGTTCAACAATTTTTTTAACCGTAAGGTTTTGTTCACCGCGTTCGACTTTGCCGATGTAATTGGTATGCACATTGGCGAGTTCGACAAAACCCTCTTGTGACAGGCTTTGTTTAACCCTTTCAATACGGAATTTCATTCCGATTTGTTTCAGCACGGCTTTATAATCTTGCATGAAATAAATTTTACACTATTGACAATGTGTATTCTATACTATTATAGTAGTATAAAAATGAATGGGTTAATGTGGGTAAGAAGTGAAAATTGGCAGACTCAGTCTGCACGCAATATATGGTGTAAACATGAGATTTTTCCTCCACCCCCCCTTGCATGTAAATCCCTTCTCCCCTTGCGGGAGAGGGAGCAGTTGTGTGAGCGTAAGCGAACTACAAATGCGGGTGAGGGGTCATATTATATTGTTGATGGGTGAAATGAAAATTGTTTCACACATCTTACTTTTTGGAAGGGAAAATTGTCTGTCATTGCGAGCGAATGCGAAGCAATCCAGCTTATTGACTCCCTCCCCAGATGGACTCTGCCGAGCAAAACGATTAAGTATCGTTTTGCGAGAGGGATAGTCCTAAGGACAGATGGGTGCAGTTTTTGTTGGGGTAGAAACCCCCAACTTACATTTTATTTCTAACCCCTCACTCTAACCCTCTCACGGGGAGAGGAAATTAACATTCTTTATCTTAAATAATTCCACCGTGATTGACCCAAAAAGATATTAATTATATAATCGGTTTATGAATTACATCTTCTATTTTTTGATAGTAATTTCAATAATTGCAGGGGCAATAAACGGGAAACTCACTGATGTCGTAAATTCTATTTTGATGGGTGCGGAATTGTCCGTCAAGGTTGCGTTTTCGCTTATCGGTATAATGGCGTTTTGGCTCGGGATGATGAAAATTGCCGAAAAATGCGGACTCGTCGAGATTATCGCAAAGATTATCAAACCCGTTACAAAAAGATTGTTTAACGAAATTCCAAATGACAGCCCCGCAACGGGCGATATTGCAATGAGTTTTTCGGCTAACGCTCTAGGCTTAACTAATGCTGCTACTCCTATCGGAATTAAGGCAATGGAAGAAATGCAGAAATATAACGTCGATAAAACTTCCGCATCAAACGCCATGTGTATGTTTCTTGCGATGAATACGGCAGGTTTTCAGCTTATCCCAGCAACCGTAATAGCTGTTTTGATAAGCATCGGGTACAAAAATCCCACAGAAATTATTGCTCCGACGCTTGTTGTTACTACCATTGCATTTTTATCGGCAATAATTATTTCAAAAATTTTCCAAAAATTATGGACCCCTCAAAAACCCGCAGAAACCACTGCTAAAAAAGAGAAAGAGGAGAAAGTTGAGGTAAGTGCATGAACGGGATAATGGGTTTCATTTCTTTGTGGGCTTTGCCTTTCATAATTCTTTTAATCCTGACAATGGGATTATTCAAACGTGTTCCTTTGTACGAAACCTTTACGGACGGTGCGAAAGACGGGTTTAAGGTTGCCGTAAACATTATCCCTTACCTTGTTGCGATAATTGTTGCAATATCAATGTTCAGAGCATCGGGAATTATAGAGTCGATGGAAAATTTGTTTGCACCTGTACTTTCCCGCTTTAACGTGCCTGCTGACACAATTCCTTTGATGATAGTAAGGTCATTATCGGGTTCTGCGGCATTGGGTGTATTTTCCGATATTGCAAACACTCTCGGACCTGACGATTATGCGACGAAACTTTCCGCCGTTATGGTCGGTTCGAGTGAAACCACATTCTACGTTTTGGCGGTTTACTTCGGGGCTGTCGGAATTTCAAAACTGCGTTACGCACTTTTGGTCGGCTTGCTTGCGGATTTCATCGGAATTATTTCAGCAATCGCTGTTTGTAATTGGATGTTTTGATTAATTTTTATTTCAACAAATTTTTCAGTTCAAAATAATACCCGTCGTGCAGAAGTTTATAAAACCTCTTTGTTACGTTTGGGGCAATAGCTTCCGTCCGCTCTCTGTCAAGATATAAGCCTTCAACAAGTCTTGCAAACAGCTCGGCGGGCTTTTTGTAATACCTTCCGTACCTTGATATGCGGGCAGAAATCCTTGATTGCTTCCTACGCAAAGACTGTAATCTTATGTATGCACAAAAAGCTTCCGGCATATCGGGAAAATCTCGTTCAATATTGTCGATAGAGTATAATTTTGTTGTTTTTCGGAAAATTCCGCCTTTAATCAGTTTGACCCTGTCATATTTTAAAAGATAGCGTGCATCCGATTTTTTTACGTATTTGTCAAATTCTTTAAACTTTTTTGTCCGTTGAAATTTCGGATAATAAGCTTTGATAATCTTTTCATACCCGTCAGCCTTTGATTTTACCCTGTCTTTGTGTTCGTATAACTTTACGCACAATGAGTTTTCATCAACAAAATTTGTAACCTTAACGAGTTCATCCAAAAATTCATCCGAGCCGAAAAGTGCCTTCAAAGTCCCGCCTGTTCTGTTCATGTCAGGTTCTATCTTTGAATGTATATAATGTGCAAACTCATGCAAAAGAGTCGGCACAATTTTTTCTTCCGATGTGTTTTTTGATATATCAATTCTGTTTTTAAGGAAAAAACCTTGATGCCCGCGTGCTTTGGTCGTTGTATGAACAGTCAAACCTAGCGATTTAAAGTATTTTATCAAATCCTTCTTATCCATAAAAAAATTATACAATATAAAGTTTGTAAAAACCATATATTTAGAGGATTAAAACAATTTTCACACGGTTTAAAATATAAATGGGAGATTTAGTTATGGTTAATGAAGTTTTTTATCCGCAAAACAATGGGGAAATTTCGGATTCTGTCACGCAGAATTGGACTGAGCAGGCACTTGAATGCTATTCGATTAAATGCGACTGCTCAAGGTGTTCTTTGCGAAACGGAGGTTATTCATTCAAATGTCAAATGCCAAAAGTTATTGACATTCTAATCAATTCCACGGGGATTCCAAAATTTGCTTAAAAAAAATTCCGCATTTAGCGGAATTTTTTTGTCCCAAATCTGTGCAGCCATTCACGAATTAGCGTGCTATACCTGCGTTGTGAAGTTTCATTAACTTTGCAAGATGCCATTCTCTTGCGGATATATTATCTATTTGGTTTTTAATGTCCTCGAGTTCTGCAAGTAATGTGTCTAAATCTTTTCTTTGCTGAATTTCGGGTTTAAAATGTTCTTCATCCTCAAGCCAGAACATCGGAAAACAGTTGTTTTCAAATAACTCTCTGTCGTTCATAAAAACCCTCCTTTAAGCGTTGCTCTTTTGATTTTGAGTAATAAAAGCGTGAATCATGTCCACTAAATCAAAGTTTCCGTATTTAAACGCATAGGGCTTGTCCAAATATTCTGTATTTCTCTGAAGCTCCCTAACCTGCCTGTAATCGGCGGAATTAAAATCGAAACTTGTCATTTCGCCGTAATCAAGCATTAAATCTTCCATATCCGTAATTTTTTTTTCGTCCATAGCACACTCCTTTTCTTTTGAACATAATATTTGTCGGCACATGCCGCAAAAAACTTTAGGAAAATTCTTAACTTTGTTACATATTTTTACAAATGTCATATATTTAGAGGTTTGACTTTATGAAAAAAATTATTAAAATTTAATCGGTTAGTTAAAAAAGTAAAGGTAAAAAAAAATGGCGAACAACAATAACGGCATATTATCGGGAATTTATTCGGGGTTAAAAAGCACGTATTCTTATCTTGCGTCGCAGTATCCCGAAGGTTTAACGCTGGAAAAACTCAATGAGGCAAGAACAAAAACCTCAAATTACAATGTGTTAAACCAGTCTTTCGCATCATATTTGCAGACGAATTTTACGAACATAGACAAAGACGGTGACGGAATTATCACCTCGGAGGAGATGGATAACCTTTCAAACCTAATCTCCACGAGAGGATTAACGAAAGATGAGTTAACACAGTTATATGCATCGGGTTCAAGCGGACTTTCTGAAAGCACGATGACAAAAATCATTGAGCATTTCGATGAAATGGATACAAACCATGACGGCAGAATTACGAGTGCGGAGATTTCGGCATACGATATCAACGCATCAAGAATGGCTGTAGAAGATGAGTTTAATAACCGAAAAGCGACTGATATGTCGGTATTTTACGGAGACGGCTCATCATCATCTGACACATACAGTTTGTTAAGTTACAAATACAAATCAAACAATTCTTAGTAACGTATTGGAAAGGAATTTTCCCGCCTCGGCGGGAATTTTTGTGAAAAGGGTTAATTTTAGAAATTTGTTTGGGGTGGAAACCCCCAACTTACATTTTAAAAGGTGAAAAGTGAAAAGTGAGAGGTTCTTTTCTGCACTGCGTACGAAAAAAGTTCCCTCCCCTTATAGGGAGGGTTAGGGTGGGGTGCAGTTTCTCCCTCCCTTTTCAAGACTCTGCCGAGCAAAACGATTAATTATCGTTTTGCGAGAGGGAAATTTCTTAATGAGCATGCGAATTTAGAAATTTCGGTAGGGGTGGGTTTAATTCTTTGCATGAAACCTAAAAATCCGTCGTCATTGCGAGTGAATGCCTCAGCTAGTCCCCTCTCCCCTTGCGGGAGAGGGCTAGGGTGAGGGGTCATATTATATCATATTGTAGATGGGTGAAATGAAAATTGTTTCACCCATCCTACTTTTTGGAAGGGAAAATTGTCTGTCATTGCAAGCGAATGCCCCAGCATATTATTCCGTACTAAGTGCCTATATAATTGACCCCTCACCCGAATTTCTAAGTTCACTGCGTTCACTAAGAAATTCTTCCCTCTCCCGCAGGG
>CANQMP010000019.1 GCA_947624975.1 Candidatus Gastranaerophilales bacterium | reverse complement strand
GACATAATTAATTTTACTTGCCTCATCTTTTCCGTCTGAATATTGTGCTTTTTTTATAAGAACTAAACTACCGTCGGATAGATAAAAAGAATGGTATGAATATGAACCACCTACATATTCGGCATTATAAGCATTATTACTTTTTTCAGATTTCTCTATAAGTTTTAGATGAGGTAATACATACTCAACAAAGGTATCTCCGCTAAGCTGCCAACTTGAAACAGGACCGTTATCTATTTCAGCTAACTTCACAGCTTGATTTATGACACTGTAAAAGCGTTTTAATCTTGTTTCTATGACCTGTTTTCTGTAACTTTGTATCAATGGGGGAATTGTTAACGCTGCAACAACGCCGATAACGGCTAAGGTGATTAAAACTTCCGCCAATGTAAACGCATTCTTATTTGTTTTCATATTTCCTCCTTATTTTTTTAAGTTAACAATATTAATACCATTATCGTGAATTATACTATCACATGTTGGTATTAATGTCAAGGTATTAGTTTAGGGGTATTAATATATGAATATTAACGAAAAGGTCGCTCAAAGGATAAAAGAACTCAGAAAAACAAAAAAACTCACGGCAGAAAAATTGGCATGGTATTCCAATTTATCTAAAAGCTGCGTTACTTATGCGGAAAAAGCTCAAAGAGATATAAAAATTACAACTATAGAAAACATCTGCAAAGGATTTGATATTACAATAGCGGAATTTTTTTCAACTTTTAGCGATTAAATCCCTACGCTTAAACCCGCACAAAGGTTTATGGACTGACCCGTTATACCTTTTGCATCGTCAGAAATTAAGTATTTACAAAGCTTTGCAACTTCTTCAGGTTTAACAAACCTTTTTTGCGGTATGCTTTCAATGATTTCTTCCCGTGAAAACTCGCTTTCTTCGATGGAATTTTCGCCCAAATCGGTTTCTACCCAGCCAGGATTAACTGTGTTTACGGTGATATTGTATTGGGCAAGTTCAAGCGCAAGTGCTTTTGTTAAACCGATTAAACCCGCTTTTGAAGATGAATAAATGCTTGCGTAAGCCTCTCCCATTACCCCCGAAATTGAACCTATGTTTATAATACGTCCCCATTTTTTTTGTTTCATATAAGGAATTGATTTTGAGATGAGATAGACGGGAGCTATCAAATTGGTCTGAAAAATTCGCTGAATGTCCTCGGGTTTCATCGTTTCCAACCCGCCGTAAACGTATTCGCCAGCATTGTTTATTAAAACATCAATTTCATTTTTTTCAATGAATTGTGCAAGGTTATTTATGTCTTTTGAAAGGTCGCAGACGCAAAAACCTTTGGCATTACAAGCAACGAGAGCCTTTTCGTTGCGTCCTGTTACGTAAACTTCGCCCGCACTTTGAAGCTCTTTTGCAATTACGTTTCCTATGCCTTTAGATGCTCCGGTAACAAGAATGTTCGTCATTACTTAATTAAACCGAATCCCAAAAGGAAAGTACATACCAAAAATATTGCCGCTATTATTGCGGTAAGCTTGTTTAAACCTTTTTCGGCACTTTTTTGTGAGGCAAAAACGTGTGATGCACCGCCCATTCCCGCAATTCCGTCGCCTTTCGGTGAGTGAAGCAGAATTAATATGATAAGCAGTAATGCCGAAACAATTTGTACTGTCCAAACTGTACTTAGTAACATTTATTTTTTCTCCTTTTTAATGAAATGTGCACGTTTTGAGTTTAATTTGATATTCTCAAAAGTATAAAGTCTTGCCGGTCTTTTTGACGAGGATTTTGTATATTCGTCAAGTTCTGTCAAGCCGTCCGTGCATAGTGCTTTTTTCCTGAAATTACGTTTATCAAGTTTTTTGTCCATAATAAGTTCGTAAGCTCTTTGCATTTCCGTGAGTGTAAATTTTTCGTGCAAAAGCTGATAAGCAACGGGACAAAGTTCTAATCTTTCACGAGTTCTTTTGAGAGAATACTCAATAATTTCTTTGTGGTCAAATGCCAGAGGCGGAAGTTCGCTAACCTTGTGCCAGCCGATTTCCGGAGTTGTGTTGACGTTAATGTCTTCGGCTCTTACTAGTGCGAAGTATGCACAAGTTATGACCCTTGCGTTGGGGTATCTTAGCGGATCGCCGAAAGTGTAAAGCTGCTCAAGATAAATGTTATCAACGTTGGTTCTCTCTTTTAAAACTCTCAATGCGGCTTCGTCAAGGTTTTCGGATAATCTTACGTATCCTCCGGGAATTGCCCACTTGTCTTTAAACGGTTCGTTTAATCTCTTTACAAGAAGTACCTGAAGCGCGTTGTTCTTTAATGTCAGTATAACTACGTCTACGGTAATCTCGTGTGTTTTTGTTTCGTTAAATATCATAGTACCTTTATAATATTATAAACATGATTATTTTTATTAATCCGTATTTAATCTTTATTAACAAATTTTAACATGTCGGACAAATTTAGGCAATTATCTAAACAAATTATTTTTTATATATATACGGGATATATAAGGGGATAAGATGTATATTTGGAGAATGCACAATTTTAATATATTTAATCGTTGTTGTTACAACTCGATGCTGCAATTCAATTTGTTCTTACCAATGATGTGCTGCAGAACAAATCCTTTTATGATGCCTGTGTTTAATTATTATCCGCAAACTTATTATCAGCCGATGAGTTATTTAATGGCGAGAAATAATATATTTGAACAGTGTTACAGACGTTATTCGGGAAATGCGTATGAAAATCCGACCACCTACACGCCGAGTGACCTCGACACTGTGACTGTAGGTGAAAGCGTTATTGACATTGATAATGGTACAAAGATTGAACAAAACTCCCAACAAACTCAGCAAACTCAACAAATTCAACAAACTAAACAAACTCAAAAGGCTCAACAGACTCAACAAATTCAACAGCAAAAAATTGAGCCTGAAAGAGAAGTCGTTATTCCAAAAACCGTAAGAACGAATTCCGCAATTATAAACCGTATTAAACAGGTTGCAAAAAATCTTAACTGTAATTATGAAGATTTAATGGCAGTAATTAACAGTGAATCTGCTTTTGACCCTCAAGCGGGATATAACAAAAAAACAGGTAAAATAGGACCTGCCGTCGGACTTCTTCAATTTACAAAATCATCTGTTAATGAATTAAACAAAGTTTACGGCTTAAATCTTACGAAAGAAAAAATTCTCAATATGTCATCGTTAGAGCAGCTCGATTTGGTTGAAAAATATTTATTGATAGCTAAACGTTATAAATTCAGCCGTGATGCAAAATTATCGGCGGCAGATTTATACGCAATAACATTCCTCCCCGGCAGAGCCAACAGCGAAATACTTTGCAGAGAAGGTGAAAGAGGTTCTGACGGCAAACTGTTGAACTATTATGAGAGCAACAGAGGACTTGACATTAACAATGACAAAAAAATCACCAAAGCCGAGCTGGCTCAAAGAGTTGACAACAAACGTGTTAATGAATCATTATTTGCATGATTTCAAAATATTACAATTTTTACATAATTCATTGATGTTCAAAAATTTTTCGTGTATTGTCATGGAATAGTAAGATTTGCGGAAGGAACAAAAATGGATAAGGGATATATTGAGAACGGCTTTATTGTTGATGTCAGTAATGCTCACAAAACATCCGAAATTATTTATGAATTGAGCAGAATACTTGATTTACCGGATGCACAAAGCAAAAAAGTGTGCCTTAAACTCGGTTCGGTAGACTTGTCAGTACCCGAACTCACAAGCATTAAGGCTCTTGTGGAATCCATGAATTCGGAAATTGAATTTGTCAGCACAAGTTCAAATGTGACGATAAAATCGGCAGGTGAAATGGATATTGAAGTTTCCGTGCTTGAAAATAAAGTTCCGTTGCCCGAATTTAACGCAAATCAAGACAAGGTTAACAAAGAACTTGAAAAAGCTCTCGATAAGATTTTCGGCGATGAGAACTCGGAAATTAAAACTTTCCCGGCAGAAAGCACCCTTACGGAATTGAAAAAAGAAGTTCCGCAAGAATATGAGTTTGAGGAAAATATCGAAAATGATGATATCAATACGGAAATTGAGGACTTGAATTCCGAAAGTGATGAGTTGAAGGGCGAAACAGAGATTACGGAAGAAACTTCCGATGTAAAAACGGAAGAAAAAGCGGAAGAAATTTTTGAAAAAGAAATCGATGATGAAGAACTGATTAAACACCTGCGAGAAACCGAAAAACTCCCGACTCTGTATATTCAAAGGACTTTGCGTTCCGGTCAAAGTATTACATCGGACGGCAATATCGTTATAATAGGCGATGCAAACCCCGGCTCCGAGATAATTGCACGAGGTGATATTACCGTATGGGGAATTCTCGGCGGAATTGCTCATGCAGGGTCTGAAGGTAACAGTTATGCACGCATTCGAGCTTTGAAAATGAATGCAATACAGTTAAGAATAGCAGATGTCTTTGCAAGACGTCCAGACAGCATTAATATTCCGTATATTCAAAAAACGGATACTTTTGTGCCGGAAGTCGCAAGCGTTAGAAAAAAACAGATAATAATACAAAAATTACACTAATAAAGGAGAAACAATGAGCGGACGAGTTATAGTAATAACATCCGGAAAAGGCGGTGTCGGTAAAACAACCACCAATGCCAACATAGGTACGGCTCTTGCCTCCATGGGCAAAAAAGTCGTTATGGTTGACACCGATTTGGGATTGAGAAACTTAGATTTGTTGTTAGGTTTGGAAAACAGAATAGTTTATACAATCGTAGATGTCGTGGAAGAAAGATGTAAACTTAAACAGGCTTTGGTTAAGGATAAGAAAAACCCTAACCTCTGTCTTTTGGCTGCTGCTCAAACCCGTGATAAAACAGCCGTTACAGAAGAACAGTTGAAAGATATATGCGAAAAACTTAAAAAAGATTTTGATTTTATTCTTGTAGACTGCCCCGCAGGTATTGAACAGGGATTTCAAAACGCAGTTGCAGGAGCATCGGAAGCAATAGTCGTTACGACTCCCGAGATGTCCGCCGTTCGTGATGCGGACAGGATAATCGGACTTTTGGAGGCAAAAGAAGAAATTACTTCTTACAAATTGCTGCTTAACAGAGTCCGTCCGAATTTGATTAAATCCAATGATATGATGAGCGTTGATGACGTTGTTGAAATACTTTCGGCGGAACTTATAGGAATAATCCCCGAGGATACGGGAATTATTACCTCAACAAACAAAGGCGAACCAATAGTTAACGATGAAAAATCACTCGCAGGTCAGGCTTACAGAAATGTTGCAAGAAGAATTGCGGGCGAAGATGTTCCGTTCCTTGACTTAGAAGAACCCAAAGGAGTTTTGGCAAAAGTTAAAAAGTTCTTTTCGGGTTTGAAAGGAAAGGAGAAATAAGATGATATTAGCTAATTTGTATAATAAGGTGTTGGGATTTTTCCGCAGAACCGAACTTGAACAGACAGAGTCGGCAAAAGATACCGCTTGCAACCGCTTGCGGGTGGTGCTGATGCAGGACAGAACAAACCTTACCCCCGAACTTATGGAAAGAATGCGTAAAGAATTGGTTGAATTACTTTCTAAATACGTTGAAATGGATAAAGAAGCGCTTGAACTAAATCTTGAACAGGACGGGGAGCAAGTTGCCCTGATGCTGTCAATTCCCGTAATCAGAGCACGGGATGAGGAGGAGATTAAGGCTGTTCTTGCAAAAGAAGATGCCGAGAAAGAAGAATCGGCAGAGGAAGAAGAACCTGAGGAAACCGAAGAATCGGATGAATCGGAGGAACTATCCGAAGAAGATTCAAAAGAAGATTCGGAAGAAACCACCGAAGATGCCTCAAAAGAAAAGTCGGAAGAAAAACCTTCACAGCCTGCAAAAACAAAAAAATCCGAAAAAAATTGACCGCTAAGGTCAATTTTTTTTGTTAATATTTATAATTTATAAACGTCGAGAATATCTTTACTGATTTTCCAGCCGTTTCTGCGAATTCTTTCTAAAACATAAGGGCATGAATCTTTAGTACAAGGATTTTTGATTTTTTCTTCGTCAAAGTTAAATTTAGCAGGCTGCATTCCATTGCTATGATTGAGTTTGTATTCAACTAATCCTCCTGTCGGCATAAAAACAAAATTAAACTTGCATAAATGTTTCTTATCAATTAAGCATTTTTTAGGATTCCCATACGGATAAAACCATATCTCTCTGTTTTCATGCAGGCTAAAACCGAATGCCGTGCTGTCAGCCAAATAATAAATTTTTTGAGGAACTGCATCGGAGCTTGTAACATCTCGGATTTCTTCCGAGCTGACAATTTTTATGTATGGAGCAAAATATTTATTTACGTGAGCATCGTATTTTTCTCCTTTTTCATATAATGTTTTGTGGTCATCATCATATTCATCATCTTCATAGTAATCCGACCATGTGTTTTGTGGGCCGTAATCAACTTCAGCCATTCTTATCGCGTTATTCATGACACTGTAGAATTTCGCAAGCCTTGTTTCGATAACAGATTTTTTATAACTTTGTATCAAATTTGGAATTGTCATCGCCGCCACAACTCCGATTATTGCAAGAGTGATGAGAACTTCCGCCAATGTAAAAGCAATTTTTCCTGATTTGTAATTTAATATTGTCATGTTTTTTCACCTTCCTTGTGTTTAATATGTCATTTTACATCAGTATTATACATAATTATATCACTTTTGTCAATAAAAAATGATTTAATTTATCATATTAGAATCTTTAATCATGTTGTATATTCATATAAAAAGGAGTTTTAAATGAGTTTTAAAGTTTTATTCGGAAAAAGAATTAAAGAACTGCGAAAAGAAAGAAATTACACTCAGGAGAAATTTTCGGAACTTATCGGAATTGAAACAAGAAACCTCATAAAAATAGAAAAAGGCGAAACTTTTCCGCGAGTTCAAACCCTTGATAAAATTATGGAAGTCTTTGATATTCCCGCAGAAGAACTTTTCAGATTCGGACATTTGGACAATGTTGAAATTCTGAAAGAAAAAGTTATTGATATGCTCAACAAAGACAGCAGATACGTAAAAATGATTTATAAAATGCTTTACTAGTGTTCCCGATTTCTTAATTTAGTCGAATTTTTGCCAATGTAAAGAAATGTAAAGACGAGTTTACAAACCCCCGAAACCCTTGCTATACTTGCTCATAGCATAGCATAGCATAGCATTTTTGCGCCCTTAGCAATAATTTCAGACAAAAATACTTTATTAATACAGAAAGAATCAGTTAATAAAGAAAGGAGAAAAATTATGGCAATTACAGTCGGTGATATTTATTCACAATTCCCGAATTTCAAACAATCTGATATGATAAGGTTGGTTGGCAGCGAAGATTTTAACGGCAGGACTGTTGTAAAATTATCAAATATCGCATCTTTTGGAAACAGAGATTTAAGTATTTTTGTCGCAAAAAGAGAAGGAAAAAATTATACAAACATGCTTGGCGAAAAAAATCGGACGGAAGTAAATGAAGTTGCGGGCATTAAAGATGAAACGCCGAAAAACGAAAAATCCGAATCCAAACAAGATAAAATACCTATGGATTTGAGCATTTTTAATATGAAAGATGAAAAATAAGCTTAGTTTATTAACAAGTGCTTATGTTTCAATTTATTTATAATTTAACCAAATCATTTTTTATTAAATTATAAAAACTGTCGTTAATTAAATTGAAATCAACAAAATTGACAACATAAGGCAGGTAGCTTTCATCGAATTTGCGTTTAAGCTCGGGTATTGTATTTTCGCTTTTGTTGCCCTTAATAAGTACATCCAAGTCGGAAAGTTCCGAAAAATCCCCTCTTGTGCGTGAACCGTAAGCAAAAAATTGATACGGATAATCCTTTAATATGTTTTTAATTATATTGTACTCTTTTTCAGAAATGCCTTTTATCATTTAATGTTTCATCCAATTTTTTTACGAGAAACTCTGTATCTGAAATAAATTTCGGCACAAGCTTCAAAAGTTCACGTGATTTTGAAATATCATATTCGTGTGCGGTGTTATTTCGTTGTTCATAATATTTACGCCAGTCTTCCCAATTATCAATAAATTTATAACCCTGCATAAATCTGAAAGTATTGTTAACGGTTAATTCTTCTTCTGACTTCCCGTAAATCTTTTTTAAAACTTTTTTCATAAGCTTTCTTGCAATTTCAAGAGTGTATTCAAATCTTTTTATGCAAGAATCTTCAAGCATATCGGCAAATTCGCATGTTCTGTTTCTTTCTAGCACGTCCATGCTTGATTTCAATGTCTGTAATGCCGATTTTAAATTTGAAATATCTATTTGCATAACCCAATATTAACATACTAAATATTTATGGGCAAGAAGTGTAAATCCGATAGTGACAATAATTGATATTTACAATTCTAAACAATTTACGAATTATCTTGTTGACAGCAAAAAATGTTTGTTTTACTATTGCTATGCTTGGAAATATTTACGCTAACCGAAATATATGCCGCAAGGCATTCCGAGCGTGTATTACAAAATAGAAAAAGGAATTCAAATGGCAACTACACAAAGACAAAGAATTCGCGTATGTCTTAAAGCTTACGATCATAAACTTATCGACGTATCTTCGGACAAAATCGTGGAAACAGCAAAAAGAACTGATGCTAAAGTAGCAGGCCCTATTCCTTTACCTACAAAAAGACGTATATATTGCGTTTTGCGTTCACCCCACGTTAATAAAAAATCTCGTGAACATTTTGAAATGAGAACTCATAAACGTATTATCGATATATACGAACCGACTCAACAAACAGTCGAAGAATTAGGCAGATTAGATTTGCCGGCAGGCGTCGATATTGAAGTAAAATTATAATATCGGTTTGAAAATTTAATAAGCATTATGCATGTAATGTGAACTGCGACTTCCCCTCGGCGGGATGTGAGGTGAAAGCCCTCAAAAGGTAAAGGTACGTAGCGCTCGCAAGAGTAAATGCAAACCAAAACGGATTTGTGTCCGTTGGCGAGCAGAAAGGTAAAAATATGACACTAGGTGTAATAGGAAAAAAAGTAGGAATGACTCAAATCTTCGATGAACAAGGTTTGGCAATTCCCGTTACTGTAATTAAAGTCGATGAAACCGTCGTTACTCAGGTTAAAAGCGTTGAAACCGACGGCTACAACGCAATACAGGTAGGTACAATAGCAGCTAAGGAAAAACACTTGACTAAAGCTGAATTGGGACACTTCAAGAAAAACAATCTTTCAAACTACAGACATCTGCAAGAATTCAGAGTAGATAACCCGTCTGATTACAAAGTGGGTGATAAGATTGAATTATCGGTTCTTGATAATGTTGAAAAAGTAGACGTTACAGGAAAATCAATAGGTAAAGGTTTTCAAGGTACGGTAAAAAGATGGAACTTCTCAAGAGGTCCTATGGGTCACGGCTCTAAAAACCACAGAGAACCCGGTTCTATCGGTGCAGGTACTACGCCTTCCCGTGTTATCAAAGGCAAAAGAATGGCAGGTAACATGGGCAACGAAAGAGTTACTATAACTAAATTGAAATTGGTTAAAGTTGACCCTGCTAACGGACTTGTCTTGATTAAAGGCTCTGTTCCGGGATTTGAAGGCAGACTCGTTACTATAGTTCCGACAAGAACTAAATGGAATTAGCGATAAGGCCGGTCTTGCCATATAAAGCAAAATAGCAAGAGGTAAGCAGTTTAAACTAGATAAAGGAAAAATAAAATGTCAAAAGAAATATTAAGTACAAACGGAGAAAAATTAGGCGAAATTACTTTGAATGACAAAGTTTTCGGAGTAGAGCCGAATTTACATGTAATGCACTTGGCATTAAGAAGACAATTAAACAACGCCCGTCAAGGTTCAGCTTCTGCTAAAACCAGAGCTGAAGTGTCAGGAGGCGGTAAAAAACCTTGGAAACAAAAAGGTACGGGCAGAGCAAGAGCAGGTTCATTACGTTCACCCTTGTTTGCAGGCGGCGGCGTAATTTTTGGGCCAAAACCCAGAAGCTATGCTTTTAATATGCCTCAAAAAGCAAGACAACTCGCTTTGAAATCGGCTCTTTCGGCTAAAAGCGAACAAATGGTAGTAGTTAAAGACTTTTCTGCCATAAATGAACCCAAAACTAAATTGATGGCAAGTACGTTAAAGTCTTTAAAAGTTTCAGGTAAAATCTTAATCGTTGCGGATTATAAAGCGGATGAAAATAAAAACCTCGAACTTTCCGTAAGAAACATCCCCAGCGTAAAAGTTATTTTGCCGTCAAACTTAAATGTTAAAGATTTACTGGAAGCTGATTCCGTTGTAATTACTGAATCTGCAGTTAACGATATAACAGAAAGGTTGCAATAATGAGTAAAACAAGAACAAATACGGAAAAGTTATACAGTATAATTAAAAAACCCGTAATTACCGAAAAATCGGTAGGGGCTACAGCTCTTAATCAATACACTTTTGAAGTTGTTAAAGACGCTACAAAAGTTGAAATTGCTCAAGCTGTCGAGTTAGCTTTTCCCGGAAGAAAAGTTAAAAAAGTAAGAACGGTTTACATGCCTTCCCACGAAAAAAGAATGGGTTACAAATTCGGCAGAACCGATTCATCTAAAAAAGCCATCGTAACAATCGAAGGCGACCCGATTGAAGAACTCACGGGTGTATAGGGGCGTTAAAGCCGAAATAAGGCATAAGGCACAAGTCCCGTAACAGTACAAAGCCAAAAAGGAGAAATAAAAAATGGCAACAAGAAAAATAAATCCTACATCTCCCGGACAAAGAGGGATGATAAAAAGTGATTATCAGGAAATCACCTCATCTACTCCCGAGAAATCACTGTTGAAATCTTTGAAAAAAACAGCAGGAAGAAATAATACCGGAAGAATTACCTGCCGTCACAAAGGCGGCGGTGTGAAAAGAACATACCGTGTAATCGACTTCAAACGCGAAAAATTCGGAGTTCCCGCTACCGTAAAAACTATTGAATACGACCCGAACAGAAATGTCAGAATTTCATTGGTATTTTACGCAGACGGTGAAAAAAGATATATCTTAACTCCGGAAGGCTTGAATGTCGGTGATGTAATCGTAAGCGGACCCGAAGCACCCGTTCAAACAGGAAATGCTCTCCCGCTTGAATTAATCCCCTTAGGTACGGTTGTTCACAATATAGAATTGTTACCCGGACGCGGAGGCGTTATGGTCAGATCCGCAGGAAATGCCGCTCAGGTTATGGCAAAAGAAGGTAACTACGTAACTGTTAAATTACCTTCAGGCGAAATGAGAATGGTAAGAAAAGAATGTATGGCAACAGTCGGTACTTTAGGTAATTCCGAATTTAAAAACCTTAAAATCGGTAAAGCCGGCAGAAAACGCTATATGGGAATCAGACCTACCGTCCGCGGTGTTACGATGAACCCCTGCGATCACCCACACGGCGGTGGTGAAGGTAAAACAGGCCCCGGCGGACACCCGAAAACACCTTGGGGTAAACCCGCTCTCGGTTACAAGACCAGAAAAGCAGGAAAAGCTTCTGATAAATTAATCGTCAGAAGAAGGAAAAAATAACATTAATTACAAAATACAAAGGAGAATAAATTAATGGCACGCTCATTAAAAAAAGGTCCATACGTAGAAGAAGCTCTACAAAACAGAATAGCTAAAATGAATGCAAGTTCCGAAAAGAAAGTTATCAAAACTTGGTCAAGAGCATCTATGATTGTACCTGACATGTTAGGTCATACGATAGCTGTTCATAACGGTAAAACTCACGTACCCGTTTATGTAACGGAACAAATGATCGGACACAAATTAGGTGAATTCGCACCTACAAGATTATACAAAGGACACGCAGGTTCTGATAAGACTGCTAAAAGAAAATAAAGCAAAAAAAGTAGAAAAAACAAAAGGGAAAAAACAATGGAAGCTAAATCAAGACAAACTGATATTAAAATGACAGCAAGAAAACTTCGCAGAGTAATCAACGAAGTCAGAGGAAAATCTGTCGTTGAAGCTCAAGATATGTTACGTTTTATGCCTTATTTCGCAGCAAGAGTGGTTGAAAAGAACTTGAAAGCTGCTGTTGCAAATGCACAGGAAAAATTCGGCGTAAGTGCGGAATCTTTGAAGGTTTCCGAAATCTTTGCAGATGAAAGCGTAACTTACAAAAGAGCAAGAGCAAGGGCTCAAGGTCGTATGTATAAAAGACTGAAACGCACTTCTCATCTTACTTTGAAAGTAAGCGATATAAAGTAGTAGTAGTAACAAAAGGTAAATAAAATGGGACAAAAAACACATCCAAAAGGATTTAGAATCGGTATAATTCAACCCTGGGTAAGCACATGGTTTGCTAAGGTTAAGGATTATGGCTCATTCGTTGCAGAAGATGCAAAAATCAGAAAATTTATTAAGAAAAAACTCTATGCAGCCGGAGTATCAAAAATATTGATTTCAAGGAAGGCTCAAAACATAACCGTTACCGTTGTAACTGCAAAACCCGGTATCGTTGTCGGACGTGGCGGTCAAGGTATTGATGATTTGAAAAAAGATGTTTCAAAATACATCGGAAAAACAGTTGTCATCAATGTCGTTGAAGTTGCAAGAATTGACGCTGATGCTCAGCTTGTAGCCGAATCTATCGCACAACAGCTTGAAAAACGTATCGCTTTCAGACGTGCGATGAAACAGGCTATGCAGCGTACAATGAGAGCAGGTGCTCAAGGTATTAAAGTAATGGTATCAGGACGTTTGGGCGGCGCTGAAATAGCACGTTCCGAATGGGCTAAAGAAGGCAGAATCCCTCTGCAAACTTTAAGAGCAGACGTAGATTACGGATTTACCGAAGCCGATACTATTATGGGTAAAATCGGTGTTAAGGTTTGGATTTTCAAAGGCGATTTAATGCCTGGTGAAAAAGCAGACCAGAACATAAAAGCAAAAGGCAAAGAAGGTTCTGAAAAAGTCGGCGGCAGACGCCCAAGACGCAGAGCAGTAGAAACTGCCGAATAGTAAATTAAAAAGAAATTGGAGTAAATAAAAATGTTACAGCCTAAAAAAACTAAATACCGTAAAATGATGAAAGGCAGAATGAAAGGCACTGAAACCAGAGGAACTAAATTGGAATTCGGCGGATATGCACTTCAGGCTGTCGAACCCGGTTGGATTACCAGCAGACAAATCGAGGCTGCACGTCGTGCAATGACTCGTGAAATTAAACGTGGCGGTAATGTCTGGATTAAAATTTTCCCCGATAAACCGATTACGGCAAAACCTGCTGAAACTCGTATGGGTTCAGGTAAAGGTAATTTGGAATACTGGGTCGCAGTTGTTAAACCCAACAGAATTCTCTTTGAACTTGATTACTTCGACAGAAGTGTTGCGGTTCATGCTTTGGAATTGGCGGCTCAAAAATTGCCTATCAAGGTAAAAGTAGTAGAAAAATCAAAGTAAAAGCTTAAAGCTTATAAGGAAACGTAAAAATGAAATTACAAGAAATGCGTGAAAAAACGGCAGAAGAATTGCAAAATGCTATAGTTGACTGGAAAAAAGATTTGTTCAACTACAAATTACAGCTTTCCACTCACAAATTGGAAAATACAGCATTGATTTCCAAAACCAAAAAACTTATAGCTCAAGCAAAAACTGTCTTAAACCAAAAAACAGAGGCTTAATGCCCCGGTCGGCAAACGACAACAAAGGAGAAATATAAATGCCAAAAAAAGAAAAACAAGGTGTAGTGATAAGTAGCAAAATGGATAAAACCATTGTTGTAAAAGTAGCAGACTACGAACCGCACCCGAAATACAAAAAAATTATAGAATCAAACAAAAACTACAAAGCACACGATGAAGGCAATGTGTGCAGCGAAGGCGATGTGGTTAGAATTGTGGAATCAAGACCGATTTCAGGTGACAAACGCTGGAAACTCGCCGAAATAGTTGAAAAAGCTAAATAGTGACATCATTATCAAAAATAATGCGCTGTCAAATGTAAGTATTCAATAAAGGAACAGAAAAATGATACAACAAGAAACAAGATTAGAAGTGGCAGATAACACAGGTGCAAAAGAACTTTTGTGCATCCGTGTAATGGGCAGCTCAAACAAAAAATTTGCTGCTGTAGGTGACGAAATCGTTGCGGCAGTAAAAGATGCTAACCCGAATATGCCCGTAAAAAAATCAGAAGTTGTAAGAGCTGTTGTAGTCAGAACAAAAGCTGATATCAAACGTAACGACGGATCGGTTATCAGATTTGATGAAAACGCAGCAGTAATTATTAACAAAGACGGCAACCCTCGCGGAACTCGTGTTTTCGGGCCGGTTGCACGTGAGTTGAGAGATAAAGGTTATATGAAAATCGTATCTCTTGCTCCGGAAGTAATATAGGATTTTATCCTGTAGATATCAAGGAGGGCCGATAATTATCGGTTCCGATAAAAAATGGAGAAAATAAAAATGGCAGACAAAAAGAAAAGCTTGCATGTAAAAAATACTGACAGAGTAATGATTATAGCAGGCAAAGATAAAGGAAAAGACGGTAACGTCAAAAAAGTAAATCCTTCAGACGGTACTGTTGTGGTTGAAGGCTTGAATATGGTTACAAAAGCACAAAAACCTCAGCCGATGGCCGGCATTCAAGGCGGTTTAATCAAGGTTGAAGCGGCGGTTGACGCTTCAAACGTAATGGTTATCTGCCCTGCTTGCGAAAAACCGACAAGGATCAAACACGCAGTCGTTGACGGCAAAAAGGTTCGTGTTTGTAAAAAATGTGGTGAACAATTAGATGCTAAATTATAAGGCATCGCAGAATTAAGGAAAAACGAAAATGGCAACAAAAACTAAAAGCTTAAAGACAAGATATCAGGAAGAAGTCATTCCTGCATTAAAAGAAAAATTCGGCTACAAGAACATCAATCAAGTTCCGAAACTTCACAAGATTGTTTTGAACATGGGTGTTGGCGAAGCTTCACACAACTCAAAGATAGCAGAAGTAATTGAAGGTCAATTAACAAAAATTGCAGGTCAAAAATGTGTAATTACGAAGGCAAAAAAATCGATCGCATCTTACAAATTAAGAGAAGGAATGCCTGTTGGTGCAATGGTTACACTTCGCGGCGAGAGAATGTATGACTTTTTGCAAAAGCTTATTTGTGTAGTTCTTCCCCGTATTCGTGACTTCAGAGGTGTTTCGCCGAAAAGTTTTGACGGACGTGGAAATTACACGCTCGGTTTAAAGGAGCAGGCTTTGTTCCCTGAGATTACTTATGAAGAAGTTGATTTGGTAAAAGGTATGAACGTATCGGTTATCACGACTGCTGAAACAGACGATGAGGCAAGAGAATTGTTGAGATTACTCGGAATGCCTTTCAAAGGACTTAATAAATAGAAACAACAAAAATAAAGGAGAAATTCATGGCTAAAAAAGCGATGATAAACAAAGAAGAAAAAAGAAGACAGCTTGCGGCAGCAGGCAAATACCCGTCGGTAAGACTTCATAACAGATGCAGTATATGCGGTCGTCCTCACGGATTTCACAGAGATTTCGGTCTTTGCAGAATTTGTTTGAGAAAGATGGCTCATGAAGGATTACTTCCGGGTGTCACAAAAGCAAGCTGGTAAGCTCTATACGCTGAGGTTTTTGTATTAATTTACAAAGTACTTTGTGTAATATTATAAAAAAAGACCTCATTAGGGGTCTTTTTCAGTTTACCAATACTAATTCGGTAAGGCACTAAAACGCCGAATGAGGATTACTTACCGGAATTTTTTTACCTTAATGAAAAAAGATTTTGACAAAACAGCCCTAAACGGACTGTTTTTATTGCAGAAAATTTACATTACTCTTGATTTTAAAATTTATTTAATATAGTATAGAGATACAGTTCCGAACTGTCGGGGCAAGCCAAGGGGACAAATTCTCCCGAGTGGCAACGTTAGTCCGATAAGCGGTGTAATAGTTAAGATACTGCCTTCTAACTGTGAAGGTAAGTCTATGAAAGGGAAAAATTATGTCAATGACAGATCCTATAGCAGATATGCTAACAAGAATCAGAAACGCACAGTTGGTTTCACACCCGTCCGTTGAAATGCCTTCATCAAAATTGAAAGTTCAACTCGCTAAATTGTTGAAAGAAGAAGGTTTTATTACGGAATACAGCGTGAAAGATTCAGGAAACTTCAAGGTTTTGGAAATCACTCTTAAATATGACGCGAAAAACAAACCCGTTATTACAAGATTAGAAAGAGTTTCAAAACCCGGTTTGAGAAACTACAGCAAGGCTAAAAATCTTCCTAAAGTTTTAGGCGGTATGGGTATTGCGATTGTTTCCACAAGCAAAGGTCTTTTAACAGACAGAAAAGCACGCAAAGAAAATGTAGGCGGCGAAGTTCTCTGCTACGTTTACTAATTTTTTGCAAATTAAAAACCTGATATAATTGGTAGAAAAATCGGGTTTTGCGTACACAGTTATACCATAAGGAGAAAACTAAAATGTCACGTATTGGTAAAAAACCTATAGAAATTCCGCAAGGAGTTGAAGTTACGATTAACGGACAAACCGTTACGGCAAAAGGTCCTTTAGGCACTGAAACCGTTGAAGTTCGTCCCGAAATCTCCGTAAAAATGCAAGACAACCATGTTGTTATGTCAAAAGTCGGTGAAACAAGAGAAACCGACGCACTTTACGGTTTGTTCAGAACGCTTGTTGCAAATGCCATTCACGGTGTTAAAGAAGGCTTTGTAAAACAGCTTGAAATTCAAGGTGTCGGCTACCGTGCAAATATGGAAGGCAAAAACTTGAATCTCGCATTGGGTTATTCTCACCCCGTAATCGTTGAACCGCCCGCAGGCATTACAATTACGGTTGAAGCTAACACGAAAATTACCGTAAAAGGTTCAAACAAGCAAACAGTCGGCGATATCGCAGCTTTCATCAGGGCAAAACGCCCGCCTGAAGTTTACAAAGGCAAAGGTATCAGATATGAAGGCGAACATATCAGACGCAAAGCAGGTAAAGCCGGTAAAAAATAATAAATAAAGCCCGCATAAACCCTTGAAAATGTCAAGAAGGTTTGGGCAGAAAGGAAAAATAAAATGATTAAACAAGAATCAAGAAAACCCAGAGTACAAAAAAGACACAGAACAATAAGAACTAAACTGGCAGGAACGGCTGAATTTCCGAGATTGGCAGTTTACAGAAGTACAAAACACATTTATGCTCAATTAATTGATGATGACAACCATGTAACTTTGGCATCTGCATCATCAAACGATAAAGAGCTGAAAAGCAAATTGACGCATGGCGGAAACATTGATGCGGCAAAGGCAGTCGGCGAAGCTATCGCACAAAAAGCTAAAAAAGCAGGCATTGAATGTGTTGTATTTGACCGTGGAGGATTTTTATATCACGGTCGTGTTGCGGCTCTTGCTGATGCAGCCAGAGAAGCAGGCTTGATGTTTTAATTCACAAGCTGCAACTGAAATGACAATATTTTCCCTCACCGTTTGCGGGTGAGGGAAAATGTTATTTATTAAAGTTTATACGGGTAGTCATCCTTAAACTCAAAATTGTCATATTGAAGCAGGCATGGGCATCTGTACGAAGCCTTTGTACAACTTTCCAATGCCTCATCACGGTTGGTAATCTGGTGACAATATACACTGAAATTTTGATTTTCTTTTTTAGAGAAAGTATTCCTAATACTATTTTCGGCATTAGAACAGAACACAAATTTATAAATATCTCTGCCTGTTTCATTAGGCGGCTTTACTCCGTTAACGTCAAAGTCAATATCTGCACAGTTTCCTGTTGATAGATAAAAAACAGAACCGTCGTTAAGTGAAACACGAAGACACGGTTTAGATTTATCTCCTCCAACTTGCTCTTTACTAACTTTTTCTGTACTGACAATATTCATATAAGGCTTGAAATAAGTATTAAAAAAACTTAAAGCATTATCATATCCTTTTTCAAAATCTTCATTTCCTTCATTATCTGTTATTGCAGTAGGTATTATCCATTGTCCGCTCGGGCCGTTGTCGATTTCGGATAATTTTATCGCCTGCGACATCATGGAATAGAATTTTTTTAATCTTGTAGAATACTCTTTTTTCTTATAATTCTCTACAAGTGTCGGCATGGTGAGTGCTGCAACGATGCCGATTACCGCAAGTGTAATCAAAACTTCCGCGAGTGTGAACGCAAAATGCTTTTGGCGGATGTGTGAATTTGTATTAATAAATTCTTGTTTCATGCAATTCTCCTTTTTATGTATATTTTAGTATACAAAATTGTATTTGTCAATATTATTTATTTAATATCAAATTGTTATTAGGATAAATGTATGAATGAAAAGGAATTACAAATTGCTTTCGGCGTGAAATTAAAATATTGGAGATTAAAACGCGGATTTACGCAAGAACAGCTTGCAAATAAACTCTCTGTTGCCGCACATTATATCAGCGATATCGAAACAGGACGCAGAAATATTACTCTCCAAACTATAGGAAGGCTCGCTAAGGCATTGAATTTGGATATATATTTACTTTTTAATTTTGATGTATAAAGTTAAAAAATAATTAATAATTCCGTTATTACAAAAATTTTATATTATCATAATAATAGGAGATTATTATGGAATACAAAGACTATTACGAGATATTGGGTTTAAAACGAGGAGCGACGGAAGCTGAGATTAAGTCGGCTTACCGAAAACTTGCCCGCAAATATCATCCCGATGTGAATAAAACCAAAGAAGCGGAAAGTAAGTTTAAAGATATAAATGAAGCTTATGAGGTTTTGGGTGACAAGCAAAAACGCCAAAGATACGACAGTTTGGGTTCAAATTGGCAGGGCGGACAAAGTTACACACCGCCTCCCGGATTTGAAAATTTCGGGTTTGGCGGCGGAAATTATCAAAGCTACAGTTTTAACGGTCAGGATTTGGGCGGATTTTCCGACTTTTTCAGTTCGCTTTTCGGCGATATGATGGGCGGAAATGCTCAAAGTTTCGGCGGATTTGATTTTGGCAGAACTTCGCAGACTTCACGCAAACGCCGTCAAGAGCCACCAAGTGAGGATTTGGATATTACAAAAACCCTTAATGTTACGGCAAAAGACGTTTTTGACAGAAAACCCGTTACAGTAAAATATAATAACATGGAGCGTTGTACTCAATGTCCGCCAAACGGCGGTTACTGCTCAAATTGCGGCGGAACGGGGATTAAAACGGAACTCAAAACGATTAAGGTCAAATTGCCACCTGATGTCACGGAAGGCAAAAAAGTCCGTGTGAAAGGCGAAGGACAAACCGATGCTTACGGCAGAAAAGGCGATTTGTACCTTGTAATTCATTTCAAAGATTCTGAATATGAAATAGACGGTTCGGATTTAACCAAAGAGGTTGAAATTACGCCTCCCGAGGCTGTTTTGGGTACTAAAAAAGATATTGAAACTTTGCACGGTAAAATCGGGATAAAAATTCCGCCAAGAACTTCATCGGGACAAGCTTTAAGGCTGAAAGGACTGGGGCTTCCCCAAAAAGGCGGCGGATACGGAAATCTTAACGCAAAGATAAAAATCGTTATCCCGAAAGATTTGACGGATAAACAAATCGAGCTGTACAAAAAACTCGCGGAATTTTAGAGTTTATACGGATAATCGTCCTTAAACTCGAAGTTGTCATACATTAACAATCCGGAACAGTAACGAGCACTACTCTTGCATAGTTCCAACAGTTTTTCTCGTAAGATAACATCTCTATATGCATATGGTTTTAACGGTTGGTTGTTACTAAAACCCCATATATTATCTGAAACACATATTAAAAAAATAAAAATATCTTTGCCATATATGTTAGGGGATTTCCTGCCGTTTATATCATAATCTAAATCAATACAATCACCATTTCGCAGGCCGAAAGTTGAACCGTCAGATAAGTAAACTATATTACCATCAAAATCTTCATCGGTAACACGTAAGTATGGTTTTATATAGGAGGTATAAAATTCCCTAGCATGTTCTCCGTCTTTTGCGGATCCAGCTTTCTCTTTTTTCCAATTTTTAATAGGACCGTTGTCAATTTCGGACAACTTTATAGCCTGCTCCATGGTGCTGTAAAACTTTTTTAAACGTGTGCTTGCGACTTGTTTTTTATAACTTTGGATTAGCGGTGGTATTGTTAGTGCTGCAACGATGCCGATTACTGCAAGAGTGATAAGAACTTCGGCTAAAGTGAAAGCAGCTTTTTCAGGTTTGTAATGAGAATTACCCCTCACCCGCATTTGTAGCTCGCTTTCGCTCACACAACAGCTCCCTCTCCCGCACGAAGGTCGATTCATCGGGGCTAGGGGTGGTTTATTGCTCCCTCCCTTTTCAAGGTAGGGCTGGGGTGGGTTCTTGCACAAGGACGTTTCTCCAAACATCCGAATTTTTTCCGCAATAAATTTCATACTTTTTTTCATAAATCCTCCTTTACCAATTATGTATTTTATTCATTATTTATGAATTATATTCATGATTATATAACTATTTTCATAATTTGTCAACCGAATTGTATAATTACATTATGAACGTACGTGAGGAAGTTAAAATAATGCTCGGCTCAAGATGCATGACTATAACAGAACTTGCCAAAAGAATGAGCGAATTAAGCGGTAAAAATTATTCCCAAAGCCTTATTTCACACAAAATTGCAAAAGAATCCCTGCGATATACCGAAATGAAAATGATTTGCAAAATTTTGGGATACAGAATTTATATTGATATTGACGAGATAAAATTGGGACGTTAATTTTTTTGTGATATAATTTTGTCGGAGAATAAATTATGACACTTAGAAACGAACGTGTAAGAAAAGAGTTAATGAGAGATATTTCGGATATTTTGAGAAAGGAAGTCCGTGGGCTTGCGGGTGTTGTGTCCGTGCTTGATGTTGAAGTTTCTCACGATAATTCATTCGCTAAAGTCATCTATAGCGTACTCGGCTCTCAAGAACAAATCGAAAAAACCAAAGATATTATCGAAAAAAGTACCCCGAAAATCCGATTTGAGGTCGGAAAACGTATTCGTTTAAGACTTACTCCCGAATTGAAATTCGTTTATACCGATTCTTTGGAAAAAGGTTCAAGGGTAAACGAAATTATCGACAAGATTTCTCGCGGAGAACTGTAGTGTTCGGATTTTTAAATGTTTACAAACCTGTCGGAATGACTTCGCACGACGTTGTTTCGACTCTAAGACGTGTTTTAAAAATTAAACAGATAGGACACACGGGAACGCTTGACCCTTTTGCACAAGGTGTTTTACCGATTTGTATCGGAAAAGCCACACGGCTTATTGAGTATTTGGATGATGATAAAGAATACCTTGCAACAGTTCAATTCGGAGCGTCGACCACGACTTTCGATATTGAGGGCGAAAAGAATTTTGTGTCGGATAAAAAAGTCCAAAGGGAAGAAGTTTTAAAGGCTTTGAAAACTTTTGAAGGCGAGATAGAACAAGTACCGCCGATATATTCAGCCGTTAAAGTCAAAGGCAAAAAGCTTTACGAATACGCTCGAAAAGGCGAGCAGGTCGAAATTAAGCCGAGAAAAGTTACGGTTGAAAAAATCGTGATGAAATCTTTTAACCCTGATTTGCAGAATGCGGAAATTTTAATAAAATGTTCAAAAGGTACATATATTCGTTCTATTGCGAATGATTTGGGCAAAAATCTCGGCTGCGGTGCGTATTTGACAGAGTTAATCAGAACGCAGGCAGGAAAATTCAGGATAGAAAACAGTGTTATGCTTGATGAAATTGATGTTGAAAAAAATATTATTAATCCTATTGAAATGATTAATTTGCCTAAAATCCCCGTTACACCAAAAGATTTGGAAAAAATTAAAAACGGAGTTGCAATAAAAAATTGCGGGCATGCAGGCAATGTTATTTTGATTTATAATAATAATGCATGTGCGGTTGGCATGGCGGAAAACAGTGAAATCAAAATAAAGAAAGTGTTTTTATGATGAAAAAATTATTAATATTAACAGTAATTTTATTGGCGGGCTTGGCGGGAAATTGTTCCTGCGATGAGTACAAATGCCCCGCCCCTTACGATTTAACCTCAGAAACTTCAAGGTTTTTCAGCGGAGTTACGGGACAAAACTTCCTTGCCGAAAAAATTGCGGGAAAACTTATTAAAAAAGCCGTGCAAAAGAATTTGACAAGCGGTGATGTCAGTGCGGATTTGAAATCTTACAGCGTAAGAGATTTGAAAGCCGGCAGGTTCAAATCTATTGAAATTAAAGGCAAAAACCTCGTTGGACAAGGAATTTACGTTTCATCGATGGAGGCAAAAACTCTTTGTGATTTCAACTATATCGTAGAAAATAAAAAAGGCGATCTGACGGTAAAAGAAGATATGCCGATGTCCGTTAAGCTTGTCATAACCGAATCGGATGTCGATAAAACGATGGCATCAAGCGGTTATCAAAGTATGATAGATGAAATCAACAAAAGCTGGGGCGGTGAAATTTTCAGAATTGACTCAACGAAAGTGAAATTCCAAAACGGTAAAATGTATTTTCAACTAAAATATTCACTGCCGTTTGCGAGAAAAACGGCGGAAATCGTTTCCGTTTCTTCGCTTAGTGTAGTTAACGGCAAAATCGCTCTTTCCGATACGAAATTGCTCGACGGAAACAGAAATTTGAGCAAACTTTTGTCATTATTAAATTATATCAACCCACTTGATTTTTCGGCAAAAATATTAGAAAATAAAGATGCGAACTTCAAGCTTAAAAATGTCAAAACTCTTGACGGCAGGGTTGAAGTTGACGGTGTAATAATTGTTCTTAAAGATAAGGATTAAATATGCGTAAAGACGAGAGATTATTTTTAGGTGTTACTGCGGTCATAATGGTCGCTGTATGTTGTTTTTTGGGAATGAGATATTTATATCACGGTGATGATAATATTTCGGGGCAAATTTTGCCGAACGAAAGCGAAATTCAAGAACCGCAAGTTCCCGAGCAGCCTGAGGAAAAAGTTTACGTAAACATTTTCTTTATCGGTCAAAATGCCAATAAAGAGGAGGTTTACAAGGCTGTAAACCGTGAATACGACGAGGATGTGGACGGTTCACAGATAAAATTTGCGATTCAATCACTAATAGCAGGCCCGAGGCAGAGCGAGCGTGCTAAGGGCGTGTATTCGGAAATTCCTGCAGGCACAAGGATAATTTCTTTGACCGAAACTCAAAACAGAGTCACGATTAACTTGAATTCCGCATTTGAAACGGGCGGCGGCACGGACAGTGTTTATAAAAGGCTCAACCAGCTTATAAAAACCGCAAAACGCAACACCAATAAACCTGTTTATCTGCAAATTGAAGGCAGACAAGCGGAAGTTATCGGCGGTGAAGGCATAATGATTACTCAGCCGCTTAACGAAAATTCACTGGACGGCTAGATGAAAGATTTAGATTATTACCTCGGTTTAAATTGGACGATAATTGAAGGTCAGGACTTGGATTTTGACCATAATATTTATCATTATATTGAAATAAAAGAGATACCGAGTTTTTTGTTTTGTGCAAAAACGGCTGAAAAGGCACGCTCAAATTATAAAGAGCAGCTGAAATGGACGCTGAAAGTGATGTTAGAAAGCGGAGAGCATATTGCCGAACCGGGAGAAGATGACGGTGAACCCGACTGGGAGAGCCTTTGCCCTTAGAACTTGCAGTTCAATATCTCGCAAATATCCGTGTTTAGTGCTTCCGCAATTTTATATAGAGTTTTAATTTTGACATTATTGACGCCTCTTTCGAGTGTGCTGATGGAATTCATGTTCAATGCGGCTTTGAACGCCAATTCTTCTTGAGAAATCCCTTGTTTAAGCCTTAAATATCTGACACTTTGACCTATTTTGAATAACAATTCATCTTTCATATAAATTAATTCTATTTGCTTGACAAAATTTTTTCTAACTACTATACTATTATTAATAATAGTGTACTAGTAATAATCTGAATAAAATATGAAGGAGGCAAAATATGAATTCTGGTTTTAGAGAAACGGAAAAGAAAAATTTCGGTTTCACTCTGGCGGAAGTATTGATAACATTGGCGATTATTGGCATTGTTGCCGCACTTACCGTTCCGACTCTTATCCAAAAATATCAAAAACAGGTCGCCGTTACTCGACTTAAAAAAGCTTATAGTATAATTTCTCAGGCATTACAGTTATCGCAAATTGATAACGGTAGTGTTAATACGTGGGACAATACATTGGACGGACATCAATTTTTTGAAAAATATTTGAAACCATATTTAAAATCCGTAGAGGAAATTTCTGCTTCAGATTTACAGAAACTAGCTCCACGTTTTAAGCTCAACGGTACACCTTATACCGGAACAACATTTGGCGGCGAAAGCTCTGAATCGGGAACGGGTGCACATTTTATTATTGCAGACGGTTCACAAATTACAATAAACAGGCATGCATCTGACGCTTCGGGGCTTTGGGTCGGTATTGATATAAACGGGCTGAAAAAACCGAATAAGGTGGGGCATGATACATTTTTATTTTATCTTTCCTCCGTATACGGTTTGACTCCACTCGGCGACAAAGGCCCGACAGGCTGGCTTATTCCTGATGATGTTGAAAATAAGAGAGATTACATTCTTTCAGATGTATCTTATGCTTGTAATGCAAACCAATCAGGTTACTGGTGTTCGGCTTTGATTATGCTTGACGGATGGGAGATTAAAGCCGATTATCCGTGGCAGTAGTCTGTACGTACCCTTGATTAACCGCAAGCCACTTAAACGCCTGCTCATCGGGAATATCCGTTACAAAAGTTCCGCCGTAACGTCCGCGTGAAAACGTCAGATAACCCTCTTTTGCAAGGTTGTGGACAGCCTTTCTCACAGTATTCGGACTAAGGTCAAGCTGCTTTGAAAGTTCGCTTATTGACGGCAGTTTCGCACCGATTTCAAAATTTTCCGCAATCATTTTCTTTATGTTGTTTTGCGTTTTTTCATAATAATAGAAAGCTGCTTCGGGGGCGGAGGCAAAAATTGAAGTTTCTTTTTTGATTTCAACGTTTTTGTCATCAGGCATTTTTATAACGGTTGTACCGTAACGTCCTCTCCTTGCAAGTAAAATTCCTTCTCCCATAAGCGATTTTAGGGCATCATGAATTGTTTTTATGCTCGCACGGAACTTTTGAGAAAGCTCATCGTGTGCGGGCATTCTGTCACCTGTTTTGAGGTTGCCGTTTATATAATTTTTCAGGTCATCGGCTACTTTATTAACTAATGTTTTATTATTGGAATTTTTAACATCAAAATCCAAAGATTTTATAACTCTTTCGTAACTGTTTTCGATTATTCCCGATGAAGTCAAATGTTGGAGAGCTTGTCTTATTGTGTTTTGCGAACATCCGATATTTTGAGCAAGACTTCTCGATGAAGGCAGCGTTTGACCGATTTTGAGATTTTTTTCGAGAATATATTTTTTTATGGAATTAATTGCCGTTTCGCGTTTCGAGGTAAGTTTTCTGAAATTTTTGTCCGACAAATCGCGGTCACGAACCATTGTTCCGATACACTGTTTCGATTCAACGTACCCCAAATCCTCAACAGCTCTGAGGGAATTTTGAATCGTTCCTATGCTTACGCCCAACAGATAAGCTATTTCAGGCTTTGAGGGAAGAAGAAATCCAGGTTTAACGTTTGCGTTCGTTTCAATAGTGTTCACAAGCCATTTTGTAACGGCAGAAACTTTCGATTCGCCGATGTTTTTCAAATTAGGAAGATTTATTGAAATTTCGTCGATTTTTATTTGTTTTAAATTTGATTTTTTCTGAACACTATTATTCATACACACACACCTCACTTATAGTACACTATTTATAAAAAAACAGCAAACATTTTTTTGCGTATTTGTAAAGATATTGTTACAAACCTCCGTATTCTGCGGGTTTTTCTAATTGTAAACAAATGTAACAAATTGTGCTTTTACTGAAATTCGACGATTTAAAAATTGTTTATATAATTACAAGAACTGATAAGAGGACGAGAGAGATGGCAATTTCAAACATTCAAGAAACATTATTATTGTACACAAAGCAGAAATCTTTATTGAACGATAAACTTTCCACTACTTTGATGAATTTGTTAAACTGTTCAAAACAGGTCGCTAACAGTCAGCAGATGTACAATGAAAATATTAATGACATCTATTTTGAATATTATGAAGAAGATCCTGACAATTACGAAATTTTGATGGAACGTGCCGAACAAGACCATGAACTTGAACTTGCAAACCTAAATTCCTGGGAAGAAAAACTTGAACTCGACAAAAACAACATTGAAGCTCAGTTAAACGAAGTCAATACATTTGAAAGCAGTTGGACGAAGTTACTTCAAAATAATATTAAAAGCGACTTCTCATACGGCGGAGCTCAAGGACAATAATAAAAAGGCGGTTTTAAAACCGCTTTTTTTGTGCATTAATATAGTTATGTCGTATAACGGAGAAAAACTCGGAGCTTTTATCGTGCCGACGGGTGTTGGTGCATCAATTGGCGGATTTGCCGGTGACGCCTCATTGTGGGCAAGAAAGTTTGCCCAAAAAACAAAACTTATCGTTAACCCAAATGTCGTTAATGCTGGCGGATTTTCAGGGATTACGGATAACATGTTTTATGTGGAAGGGTATTCGCTTGATGAATTTTTTAAGGGGAATTTGAAGCTTAGACCCTCAAAAGATAATAAAATAGGAGTTGTTTTTGATAAAGCCATCCCGCAGGATGTTTTGAATATTCACATTAACACGATAAATGCGGTTAAATGTGTTTACGGAATTGATGTTGCGGAAATCGAAGTTACAAAATCCGATGTCGGTGTGAAATTTTCGGTTGACGGAATTTCAACAGGAACTGTTCAAAATCCGAATACATTACTTGAAAGTGCAAAGAATCTCACTGCAAAAGGTTGTAATGCCATAGCTATTGTGTGCATGTTTGATGATTCCGAAGATGAAAATTACGCACAAGGTATCGGCGTTGACCCTGTAGGTGGTGTTGAAGCAGTGATTTCTCACTATATTTCAAAAGAGTTAAAAATCCCGTGTGCTCATTCGCCTGCGTTTGCAAATTATGCAATAAGTCCTGAAATCGTTGACATGCGGGCGGCATCGGAGTATATTACTCCGACATTTTTGCCTTGTATTTTGATAGGGTTGGCTAATGCTCCGCAGCTTGACGGAAATATCGGTATTGATAACCTCGATTATCTTGTAATGCCATATAATTCACTCGGTTCAACGCCTGTTTTTGAGGCTGTTAAACGAAATATAACGGTTTATGCCGTCGAAGAAAATTCAACCGTGGTTGATATAACACCTGAAAAAATTAATCCCAAAATAAAAATTGTTCCGTCCTATGAAGAATGTTTAAAATTGGTTTGTTAAGAAATTTTACATTTATTAACATTTTTTTACAAAATACGCTTTTCCTTATACAGACGTAGATACAAACCGTATATTTGAGGTATAATGATTTTGCGACAGGCAAATTTTTTTTATCACGAGATTTAATAAATTGTGTAGGTACATAACAATGGAGGAAACTAATGTTAGAAGGTATAAACAGTGTAAACAACAATAATGCCGGCATGTACACAGCAGGTGCAGCTCTTATCGGCGGTGGTGCAGGTGCAGCAGCCGGATACTATACAAAGCCGCTTTTTAAAGACGGGCAAGCCACAGATACTTTTGTTAAAGAGGTAATTAAAAATACTGATAAAAGTCCGGAAATGAAACCATTCAAAGAAGCCTTATCCGGTTTCAACTCCGGATTTGAAGAAGTTAAGACTGTTGAGGACATGAAAAATTTTATGTTTAATACATCTTATGGTTTGTTTGAAGATTTGGAACAACTAAAATCAGTCGTAGAACTGGGAAGTGAAGTTACTGAAAATGCAGGACTAACTTTTTCGGAAGATTTTAAGAACAAAGTCAAAGCAGCAGAAAGTATAGATGATGTAAAAAAAGCATTCTTTGAGATGTATGATTCAAAATATGGCGAACGCTCTTTAGATGGAATCAGACAAATAATGAAGCAAGAATCTCAAGAAGTAAGTAAAAAATTTGTTAAATCGGGAATTTCAGGATTCTGGGATGCCGACGCAAAGAAATTTGTAAATTGTGATGATAGTATAGGTAAAATTGTTAAAGATTCTGCTCGCAAAGTTAAACTTAAAGCCGCAGGTATTTATGGCGCTGTCGCTGCCGCAACTGCAGGTGTTATCACGTATCTTTGCACAAAAGGTCATTCCGATAAAACAGAAGCTTAATTAAAACAAATATAAACGAAAAAGGAGGCAAATGCCTCCTTTTTGTTTATAAAATTATAACTTTTGGCAATTCCGTTAATTCATAAAACACCTGTGAAGATTTTACAAAATTTTCTGGCGATGAGCTTACGTAAAACTTCTCATACTCAAATTTGTCATTCAAAAGTCCGTTTTTCTCCAAGTCCGATTTGATAATTCGTGCAAAATCCAATGACGGGTCTATGAATTTGTCAGCAGGCATGAATTCTTTCAAAACCATCAACAAATAAGGATAGTGTGTGCAAGCAAGTACAATTCTGTCAACTTCGGGAAGTTTATCTAAAATTTCTTTCACTTCATTTGAGCTTTCATTAATCCTGTGCTCCTCAACTATTTTGACCCATTTTGGTGCATCAATTTCAAAAACTTCCGTTTGAGGATTATATTTTTTTATTTCTTTTGAATAAATATGAGAATTAACCGTTGCCGAAGTCGCAATAACCGCAAGCTTTTTCACGCCGTTTAAATTCGCCAAATAAGGACAGACAGACTGGATTATCGGATAAATTTTGAAATTATAATTATTTTTGAGCTTTTCATAAGTTACGGCAGATGTTGTATTGCAAGCCATTACAACCGCTTTAGCCCCTTCCCGCTCAAAAAATTTGAATATTTTATCGGCAAATTCGAGCAGCTCTTTCTCGCTTTTTTCTCCGTAAGGCATGTTCTTTGTATCGCCGAAATACAGGTAATTTTCATTCGGCAAAAGTGCTTTAACCTTACTGAATACGGTTAATCCGCCTACACCCGAATCGAAAAACGCGATAGGGTTTCTATTTATATTGTTTGAAGTAGTTCTGAATTCCATCTGCTATTGCTTTGGCTGTTGCCTGTTTCCTCTTTTCCCCTGTCAATTCGGCTCTCTCTGAACTGTTGGAAATAAATCCTATTTCTATCAAAATTGCGGGACTTGTAGTATGATTTATAACATAAAATTTTGATTTAAACAATCCGCGGTTTGGCGAATGAATTGCACTTGCAAAAGATGAATGTACGATTTGTGCAAGCGATAAACTTTCCTGATGATAATAATGAGTTTCAATACCTGTTATTTCGGGCTTTACACTCGAATTTACATGCACGCTTACAAATATATCAGGATTATAAGTCTCACTGATAGCAACTCTGTCCTCTAAAGATACAAAAGTGTCGTTTTCCCTTGTCATTTTAACTTCATAACCCTTTTGTATAAGAAGTTTTTCAAGCCGTTTTGCGACATCAAGGGTAATATCTTTTTCCTTTATGCCCCCTCCGATAGCACCTGCATCACTTCCGCCGTGTCCTGCATCGATAACCACTTTTCTTACAGTTTTTTCGCCCGACGGTTTCGGCAAAATTACAGGCGGAATTTGGATTTTCTTCTTAACCTGTTTTACGGTTACTTTCAAACTCTTTCCGTCAGCACCTAAAAACGTACTTACAACCGCATCCTGCTCAACGGGAATTGTCAGCTTTAACCCGACTTTGGGCATTAAATCAACGGTCGATGTGTTAAAAAACGTTCCCTGATACGCCGTTTTAAAGTTCGTTTCGTTGTATTTTGAAACATTGTATAAATGTAAAATCAGTTTGTCGTTGTATCTGTCAAGACCGTGAACTATCGGTGCATCGAACTTCAACACCATTGATTCTGTCAAAGAATCTTTTTTCTCTTTTTTGTAGTCGATTACGTTTGCCGTGTTGCTGTATAAGCTCGAATTTGTGGTCTTTTTGTAATTAGCGATGATTAAAGACTGGTTGTCGCTTGAATATATTGGAATATAATCCCCTACAGCCTCCGTGGTTATTACAATTCTCGCCTTATTGACAGAAAACTGCCCGATTTTTACCGTTTCCGTATCGTTAATCTTAAATTCTTTATTCCTTATTTTTGTATTAACGAGCGTGTTTGGAAGGTCGTAAACTATCCTTGCCGGATTTTGCAAAATCATCGGACGTTCTATTGATGCAGAGCCGAAACCGTTTAGCAAAACGCCGTTAGGCTTGATGGAAACATTGTTGAGATAATATTTTGTGTTAAGTTTCAATTCTTTTTTTGCCATAACTTTTTGTTGAGCGTTAAAAGCACTCTCAATTTGCCCCGTAATGCTGTCTGAGGAACTTTCGACAGGTGTTGTTATCGTCAGATATTCGTAAAAATCGCTTGAGGATGAATGTTCATCCCTGTATGTGTTCTGAAAATACTCATTATCACCGATTTTTCCGTTTTTTAACTTAATTATAACATTGTTGTTAAGCCTGAAAAACATTATATTATCGGGATTAAAATCTTTATCGTAATTCATTACAACTCTTACTTTGCAAGGGTTATTTGAAAATTGATTTATTTTTATCTCTTTAATTCCGCCCGAGTTAAACACCCAGTCTTGTTTCGGAAAAGTTATAATCGAATTATCAATATCAAAATATGCCTTCTCCTCAAGTTTGACAAGTTTAACATTTTGCATGACGGGTTCTTGCGAATCCTGACCCGTCAAAACAATTATCGAATTTGAGGTGTCAAAATTTGCGGATGTGAATTTGTGTAATTCCTCGCAAAAAGCCTCTCCTATTGAAATAAATACAAAGCTAATGCAAATGATTAAATATAAAAGCAATTTTCTCATACTTATTATTATATAACTTATCTCAAAAGCTATCAAATTGTAACGATTTGGTTTATATTTTAAGGATTTTTGCTAAATATTGCGGGCAAAAAGGGTAAATTGCACTAAAAAAATAAAAAAAGTCTTGAAAAAAGATTTTTTTTTGTTACACTTGTTATGAACAAGGTGTCAGTTTTGAAAATTTAACAAGCGCCCGTAGCTCAGCTGGATAGAGCGTTTGGCTACGAACCAAAAGGTCGGGAGTTCGAATCTCTTCGGGCGTAATAAAAACCTCAGATTTTTATCTGAGGTTTTTAGTTTATTTATTCTGCCCAATCGATTTGAACTAGTTTAGCATTTTGATATTGTTGGGAAGGCGGAATGTCCAACTTACTTACTATTGCTCAATAATGAAATGTATTTCATAGCCTCTACCACTGGGAAAAATTTCTTTTGTTACTTTGATTGTATATTTACCATGTTTCCAAGTACCTTTGTTCCCGTTTTTCAAACACATAATAATAGGTTGTGGTAACTCATAGTTAATTGCTTTTTTTGATAAAATCTTTGCTGATTGAACTAAAGAGTTATGTACACTTTCTTTACTTGACTCATAGTATACATTTAAAACCAAATAAACATTATTTATATAACTTTTGGAACCTTCAGTATAATAGGCTAAGTTACTTCTATGAGAATCAAGCATTTTATAACTGCTCATACATCCCATACTATCACCTGTTGTGGATAAACCACTTATGCTGTCTAAATAATGACAAGATGCTTGATAGTCAAAAGCAAAACAAATCGGTGTAAAAATAAATAAAATCAATATAGTTAAAATTAATCTTTTCATAAAATACTTCCTTAAATTTTTTAGTAATATCAAATAGTAAATATTTTAAAATTCTTACTTCTGCGCTTTTAATAATTTTGTTTTTTGAATATTGTATTCCTCTTCTGTTATAGCACCTCTGTCTTTTAAATTGGCAAGATTTTCAAGCTCTTGTATATAATCAATATTTTTTTCTGTTAATGCCCATATTAAAAGTCCAATCCATCCTATTATAGTCCATCCGACTAATAAGTTTAATATTGTTATTATAGTTGTATTTTTATGTTTTTTATATCCGGCTATAACCCCTGGTAAAAAATACATATATCCTCCAATTATGTATGTTACTATTATAAATAATGCCATTTTAACTCCTTTCTTATTAATTTATTATTTTTCTTTTAATTCCTTTACTATAAGGTTATATATACATAAAGGAAGTTTGATTTCGTCATCAAGTTCATTATAATCTTTATCAGATATTATAATTGGCTTCATTAAATCAAATTTACCTGCATTATTTTTATAGGTATTAATATTAATGCTTTGAACTAAATCATATAAATTTTTATATTGGTTAAATAATTTATTTGCCAAAATATAATTGTTAGAATCATACTGATCTTTATGTTTTTCTAGATATATAGATAAATCCTCTATTACTGAATTGCCAAGATGTTTCTCAAAAAAGATGCCATCCTCTTTAATTAAACATATAAAAAATAATTTTCTTAAGTCGTTTTCTTCTAAATTCGTTTCAAATAACTTTTCTTGAACTAATTGTTCGGCTTTAAGTTGTTTAGTATTTTTTATTTCAGCACAAGATGATGTATTAACAATCAGTTGTATTAAAATTAAAGAAATAATGACTTTTTTCATAAGTTACACCTATAAGTTATTTAATAATTCTTTTTTCTTGTGGATAAATTCTTCTTCGCTAATCAACTCTTGATTTCTCATATCTACAAGTTGTTTAATTTTTGCTGTAATATTATTATTTACAGTATTAGAATTTGTATTATTATTCTGCTGTTTAGCATAGTGCAAAATCGCCCTTATAGTTTGTGCATTTTCAAGGATTTTATTATAGGCAAAATCACTCAATGAATCAGAATCATAAATTATTGGAAAATTGATAATAATAATAGGGCAGTCAATTTTGTTCAGATATATATTTAAAATTATAGAACGATTAGTTTTTTGAATTTGCTTTTTACCACTTGAACCAATAATTGCTCCTGTAAACCCTAATAATAGGGCTCCTGCAGTAGTAGCTAATGTTCTGCCTTGTAAAACTTGGTCATTATCTAATAATAATTCACAATTTATTACATCAGAAAACTTGTATATTTTCATAGAAAAATTCTTTTGAAAAATTCGTTCCTCTCCCAAAATACTAGTATCAGTGTCACAATATAATATAGCAAATTCATGCTTATTATTATCAACAAGAAATTCCAATTTAGTTTTGTTTATTAAATCAATAGGAATACGTTTATCTATATGAAAATCTATTTTAGACAAAAATATGTCAGCTTCTTTATTATATTTTTTGTTTTTTTGATTTTCATCAAAAAACCAAATTCCCACTACGATAATTCCTGAAATAATTAAAATTAAATTTTCTATTCCCATTTACAGCATTCCTTTTTAATTTTTTGTTTATAACTTCATGCCAAATTTTGAATCTTTTTTTGCTATTTATTGTTATGTCCTGAACTTAATATTAGCATTTAATGACAAATTTTTCAATATAACTAGGATAGTTATGTATATTTTTATTACAATTTTTGATTTTATCATGGTATTGGTAATGCTATGGTAGATATTAGAGCTCGATTGGGTGCAAGAATAAAAGAATTAAGAAAATCCAAAAATATTACACAAGAAGAACTTGTTGAGGTTATTGGGTCTGATACTAATAATTTAAGCAGAATAGAGAACGGTAAAAAATTTATGTCCGCTGAAAAACTATCCAAAATCGCTGATGCTCTTGATGTGGAAGTAAATGAATTGTTTGATTTTGGACATATTTTATCTGATGATGAATTAAAAAATAAAATTATTTCTAATATAAATACTCTATCTTCAAAACAGTTAAAATATGTATATAAGTCCCTAAAAAACTTAAAGGAATTAGACTAAAAATTTCAATATTTTAAAATAGTGCATAGCATGTGTGGAATGACGATTTTTCCACTCATCTTTTTTTAATGCAAATTCTGCCCAAACTAGACATTGCCGATATCCTCATCTGCAAGGCTTGTGCTGCTCGCCTGCATCTGAGAAGAATCTCTTAGGTCGTAATAAAAGTCTCGGATATTCACTTCGAGAGTTTTTTATGCCAAAAATTCAAAAAATCGCAGAAAATTTGCAATTTATTTTTTGAAATCAAATAATTCACAAATATCTACATCCAATGCTTTTGCAATATTGTAAAGTTTAGAAACTTTAAAATCATATTCAGCCCTCTCTATCATGCCCATATATGAGCCGGAGAAATTACAGGCAAATGCAACATCTTCTCTTGAAAGTTTTTTGCTTTCACGAATTTGTTTTATCCTTTCATCTAACTGTTTTCTAAACTCTAAAACCATAATAATATTTTCGTTTCACAAGTCAGACTTGTCCACAAGTGCCACTTGTGATATAATCAAAATAGAGACATGGCAGATAAATTCAAGAAAACGATACTATTTGACTTAGATGGGGTTTTAAATACTTATGAGGGGGAATATGATAAAAATTATATTCCACCTATTAAAGACGGGGCATATAAATTAATTAAAGAACTATCAGAAGATTATAAAATTGTTATTTTTACTACCAGAAATTCTTTAATTGCTTCAAAATGGATTATAGAAAATAGACTTGATGAATATGTAGAAAATGTAACTAATGTAAAAGAACCTGCATATTTAATAATTGATGATAGATGTATAAATTTTACAGGAGATTACAACGAACTTTTAAATAAAATCAATACCTTTATTCCTTGGTATAAAGATTAGTTCTTAGTATTCCACCCATCTTTTTTAATGCAAATTACACCCTATCGATTTAAACTAAAAAGTTTTTCTGATGGAAAAACTTTTTGAGTAAATTGACGTTGTCGATATCCTCATCTGCAAGGCTTGTGCTGCTCGCCTGCATCTGAGAAGAATCTCTTAGGGCGTAATAAAAAAATTTTTTCATAAAAAAACTCTTTCTACTGGTAATTATCCAGTAAAATTTGTAAATGGATGAAAATGAAATTTATATAAACCTTGGTAAAAGAATCAAATATTTACGTGAAAAAGTTCACCTTACGCAGGAAAAACTTGCGGAAAAAAGTGGTATCAGTCTTGATTATCTGGGCAAAATAGAGGTCAATATAAACAAACCCGGATTAAAAACCGTCATAAAAATATCGAATGCACTAGACATGCCTATAAAAGCACTTTTTGACTTTAATAATGAGGTTTAATAACTTAAAAACCAAAATTGTAACAAATTGTAAATTTTAATTTACAAAGAAAGTTGCATGTGTGAAATGAAAATTGTTTCACCCATCATACTTTCGACCCCTCGCTTGGAAAGGGAGGGGAAAACCGTCATTGCGAGCGAATGCGAAGCAATCCAGCCTTTAAAATTGCACGCAGTGCCGTAATTATTCACCCTCCCCTAACGGGGAGGGCTGGGGTGGGGTACAGTTTTTTCCCCTCCATTTTTAAGAGAGGGGCTAGGGGTGGGTTTGTCCCCTCTCCCCTTGCGGGAGAGGGTTAGGGTGAGGGGTCAAATTAATAGGCACTTTATACGGATTCATAAGCTGAGGCATTCGCTCGCAATGACGTGGGATTAATGAGAATTCCAAGTTTTACATAAAAAAAGCAACCGTTTCGGGTTGCTTTTTTGTGATTTCTTGTTTTTTATTATTTATTTCAGGGAATTATTTAACTTTTTTGGCAACATCACCCGTAAGGTCAACTCCGCCGTAGAGTACGACATTTTTTGAAAGAACAACGTCGTAACCTTTAGATTTTGCCTCCTGGGCTATTACTGCGGAAAT
>CANQMP010000018.1 GCA_947624975.1 Candidatus Gastranaerophilales bacterium | reverse complement strand
AGTGAACTTAGAAATTCGGGTGAGGGGTCGAATAATTAGGCACTTCGTGCGGATTATTTAACCCATCCTAACCTTCCTTTGAAAAGGGAAGGAACTATGTAAGTTGGTGGTTTCCACCACAACAAATTTATTAGCTGAGGCATCCGCTCGCAATGACAGATAATTTTTCCTCCCCAGATGGACTCTGCCGAGCAAAACGATTAATTATCGTTTTGCGAGAGGGAAATTTCTTAATGAGCATGCGAATTTAGAAATTTCGGTTAGGGTGGGGTGCAGTCAATACCCTCGCCCCCTGCGGGAGAGGGAAGAATTTCTTAGTAAACGTAGTGAACTTAGAAATTCGGGTGAGGGGTCGAATAATTAGGCTCTTCGTGCGGATTAATAAGCTGGTGCATTCGCTCGCAATGACAGATAATTTTTCCTCCCCAGATGGGGAGGGAGCTATTGTTTACATTAGCTCCTTTTATGGACTTTATATTTCTTCCCCAGATGGGGAAGATGTCCGGAGGACAGATGGGGTACAGTTTTTGTTGGGGACGAAACCCCAACTTACAGTTCATTTTTCGCACGAAGTGCCGTAAAGGTCTTTTCACCTTTCACTTTTCACTTCTCACCCATCTTTACCCACCACATAAAACAAGCGGAGCTAATGCTCCGCTTGTTTTATGCTTTTTTTATGCTTTTTTAATTAAGCCTTAGGTATAGAGTTTGCAATAATCTCCATTTCATCCAATGATGCATATACCGCATGACATCCGCAGTCAACATACAATATTTGTCCCGTTGTACCTGTTGACAGGTCAGATGCCAGATACAAACCTGCTTTGCCGACATCATCCAAGGAAACATTTCTGCCCAACGGCGATTTTGCAACCGCAGCTTTAAGCATTTTATCAAAGCCTGAAATACCTTTTGCCGCAAGAGTTTTAACAGCTCCGGCTGAAATACAGTTGACTCTGACACCTTTTTTGCCCAAGTCACTTGCAAGATATCTCATCGAAGATTCCAATGCAGCCTTTGCAACACCCATTACGTTGTAGTTTGCAACAACATATTCCGAACCCAAATAGGTCAATGCAAATATAGAACCGCCTTCGTTCATAATCGGTTCGGCATGTCTGCACAAAGAAATCAGTGAATAAGAGCTTACACCTAATGCCAAATCCCAACCTGCACGGGATGTATCAATAAATCTTCCCTGCAAATCTTCTTTTGCTGCAAATGCTACGGCATGAACAACAAAGTCCAATTTTCCGTAAACTCTTTCACATTCTTTGAATACGGCTGCGACTTCATCCTCTTTTGTAACATCACAGCTCATAATAATTTTTGCACCCATTTCCTCCGCAAGCGGTCTGACACGCTTTTCCATAGCTTCACCTGCATAAGTGAAAGCAATGTCTGCTCCTGCATCATACAAATGACGTGCGATAGCGTACGCAATTCCGTGAGTGTTTGATACTCCGAAAATTACCCCTTTTTTACCTTCCATTAATTTCATAAAGTTTTTCTCCCTACTAGATACTAAATTATTTTATCAAAAAGTATTTTAAAAATCAATTTTTTTTATTTTGTAAACAAATGTAACAAGTTCAAAAAATGCTGAAATTAGCCGTTTTTTAAATTTTTTATATATTTAAGAGAGTAATATTTTCAGGAGAGCTATGGCTGTATCAAGTATCAGCAACCAAAATAAAATAGACTTGATTAAAATGGCGCTTGCAAAAAGAAATACAAACACGCAAGCGGCACAACAGCCTTCTTATATGCAAAAATCAGGCTCTATTTTCCTTGCTCCGGGTGCGTTTAAAATAGGAAATAACACTCAGCCGCAACCGACTTTATCGTTAAACGATGACAACATAACGAAAGCTCTCGGGGAATTTAAACCAGCAACACCGCAAGAATCAGAAGGAACAAAGGATAAAAATGATCCGCTCGCAATTACAGGCGGGAAAAAGTCTGCAAGCGCAGGCAAAGCTGCTGCAGCCGATGGACAGGCAAAAGCCGATGATTTGAAAGGACAAACAAAAGATGTTCAAGACGACGCGAAAACATCAGCAAATTTTGAAAAATATGCAGCAAAATTAGATAAATCCATCGTTAAAGATGACAAAAAGATGAAGGCTGAGCTTAAAAAGCAAGAAGCATCTTTCAAGTCAGACACTGAAGAAATGAATAAACTTAACGAGGAAAACGAAAAACTTCAAAAAGAAATTGAAACTGCACAAGATGAGTTAGCATCAATAAATACAACTACTGCATTTTCTGTCAATGGCGGAGGAGGAAATCAGGATAAAGTTCAAGAATTACAGGAAATTATTGGTGCAAAAGTCGGTAAATTGCAGTCTAATGGTAAAGTGGTTTATTCACTTCAGCGAAATACGCAGCGTACCGCTAAAACAATGCAAAGCACAAGCAAGCAGTTTGTTAATATTCAAAAAAACAACACAAAAAATATCGAGAAGAAAGAAGACGCAACAAACAATATTCTTAAAGTAGCAAACAAAGTCGAAGAATACAGTGTTTTGATAAGCGAACTCGGTAAAGCACTGGATGTAGGCGGTCAAGCACTTGTTGCAATAGGTGCGGCAACAAGTTGGGCAGGTGTTGGCGCAGCCTTAATCAGTGCCGGAAATCTAATGCAAAAAGTCGGCAAAGTCACGGAAATGGTTGGTAATTTCGGTCAAACAGCTGCGAACTTAACAAAAACGGCAGCTTTCGCGGCAGAAGGAAACTTGCAGGGTGCTTTACAAAGTGCTGTTGGCGCAGTTCAAACGGGTGCGGCAGGACTTAAAACAGCCGAAGGATTAAAAAACGGCACAACTTTCGGAGAAATTAACCAAAGCACAAATGACGCAAAACAACAACTTTCAGCAAAAGTTGAAGCAAAAGCTCAAGTAGAACAACAACAATCTGCAGCTATGAAAGATCTCGCAGCTGAAAAAAATATCGATACAAAAGATATGAGCGATAAAGAAATTAAAAAAGCACTTAAAGAAAAAGGTATTAAAAAAGATGATATTAACGCTAAAGCTTTCGGTAAAGATTCAAACGGTAACGTAATCAATGCTAAACAGGCAACTAATGCTACAAAAGCTCAATTACAAAAAGAAAATTTGAATATGGGCACTCATAATGAGAAATTTGAAGATATTGACAATACTTTAAAAGATAAAAGAGCCGATGCTTTTGCAAAAGCAAAAGAAAGCGGATTTAAAAACGTTTCAAAGGGAACGAGCAAAACATCAAGTCTTAGCGCAAGTTTAACAAAACTCGGTGAAGGCGGAAGCGCCGCAGCTGCCATGCTTGACAGAACAGGAAATAATTCCGGCGCAACAAATACCGTTAAAGTTAAAAAACCAAGACCGGATACAAGCGGAATTTTGAATAATTCAAGAATGCAAAGAATTCTTGCAAGCCATCGGTACTAAATTGTAAACATGAAAAAAAAAGAAGCCCTATAAGAGCTTCTTTTTTCATTTAGTTATTTTGTCTATTTTACATAAGACAAGTTATTAGCGTGTGATGCCGTATATTCATCCTTTAACATTATATTCATATAAAGGATTTTATTTGCCGTAGCCTGATCGAGATTTATAAATTCCGTTCCTGCACGTCTGTCTGTTGCTGAAACAATCTTGACATCGGCATTAATGTTTAAATCACCGTATGAAATGTGAACAGGAACAACATCTCCGACTCTGACATTGTTGTTGTGAGCAACTGCCATACCGCCTCTTGAAATATCAAGTACGGAGGAAATTTGAGAGTTATCAGACAAAATAATCGGTGTTGAACTGTCACTTGTGCTAAATCTCATATACTGACGTTTGTCATTTGCAGTTATTATATCGTTTGAAACCTGCTGTCTGTATGTATCCTTGAAGTCAAGTGAGATATTAGGTCTTGTTGTAACATCGCCATCGTTGTCTTCATCCGTATCTGTATCGGTATCAGTGTCTGTGTCTGTATCCGTATCAGTATCTGTGTCAGTGTCCGTGTCTGTATCAGTGTCTGTGTCTGTATCCGTATCAGTATCTGTGTCAGTGTCCGTATCTGTATCGGTATCGGTATCTGTATCAGTGTCTGTGTCCGTATCTGTATCGGTATCTATATCGGTATCAGTGTCTGTATCAGTGTCTGTGTCAGTGTCTGTATCTGTATCTGTATCTGTGTCAGTGTCCGTATCTGTATCGGTATCGGTATCTGTATCGGTATCAGTGTCTGTATCAGTGTCAGTGTCTGTATCTGTATCTGTGTCAGTGTCCGTATCTGTATCTGTGTCAGTGTCTGTATCTGTATCTGTATCTGTGTCAGTGTCTGTATCTGTGTCGGTATCGGTATCTGAATCAGTATCAGAATCCTTTTTCTCCTCAGGAATAACTATGTTATCATCGTCATCCTTACCACCTTTTTCTTCTCCTTCTTCAACACCGTCATAATGAGGATCATCACCCTGTGAACTTCCGCCGTAATAATAGTTACGTCCGTTTTTGCCTGCAGCAGTTTGTTCTTCTTCATCTCCGCCTACAGCCTTTACATCTTCAGGTCTTACCGCACTGACTCTTATTGATACTTCCTTACTGCTGTCATCAGGGTTAACCAGTTTTGAGGTAGTTGAATCAGAAGTTACAGTAGACTTTTTACCTTCACCTCTGTGTTTACCCATGTTAAAGTAATAACCACCGATATAAGCGTTGTCTGCAACTATTGTAACATCCTGATTTTTTGACGGTCTGCCTTCACCCGTGCCTTTAATGTAGCCTTCTTTAACCACAACTGTTGAATCTGCGGCGTGTTGATAGTCAGAAGCTTCGTTTGGTGATTTGTAGCTACCCAAATCCAGTGCTTTTAAGACAGCTTTTTGCGGAGCAATATTTTTATCATTATCACCTAAATAGTCGCTATTTTCGTATTTTTTGGTTTTACCGAGAGTATCAATGAGTAAATTTTTACCGCGTGTAGTTAACTCTACGTTATTTTTAGCGGTAATTTCTTCTATATAAACATTTCCTGAAAATTCGGCATTTACACTTCCTTCTCTTGAAATCATCGAACAAACTCTTGTATCAACTTTTTGTCCGTTGGCTGAATCCAAGCCTTTTACGTTAATATCTTTATTAGCAAGCATATCAACGCCGTTTTGAGGTTTATTCTCAAGGAAGTGGTGATTTTCTGAAGCTTTATCACCATAGAATTGAGTTACATTCGCGTTATTCTGTCTGAAAGTCAATGCCTTGCCGTTTTCACCGATGCTTCCGCTTGCGATAATAGAAATTGTCGAGCCTTCAACATTCGGTGTTCCGTCAGAACCTCTGTTAACAATGTTATAATTTCTTATGCTGTGGTCACCGTTGCTGCCGTCAGCAAGAAGAATAACTCTGCCGTCAGCTTTGATTTGGTCAACATTTAAGTTGCTGTCCAAACTTGCTATATTTACAAGAGAACCAGTGCCTGAACTTACGGCTTTGACGTTGTTTTTAACATTAACGTTAACTGATTTTGTCAAATCTCTTGCGTTTTTCCCTAGTCCGGTACAAACTCCGCCTGCACAAGGTCCTACTTCTGTGCCTATTGAACCGTTTTTAGCAGACATATCAAGATTACCGCCTGCTTTTATGAGATTTGCAGAAGTTCCTGCATTTAAAATACTACCATTTTCAACAGCAATTTTAACGTTTCCGCTTGCATCAACGAAATCTTTTTTACCTGACTGTGTATTGCCGATTACAACATTTGAATTTGAACTTTTGATATCAATATTGCCGTTAAAGTTTTTAACAATACCCGAAACTTTTACGCCGCCTTTAGCTGTGTTTTCAACAGTAATATCGCCTGCGCCGTAATTTCCGAGATTACCTGAAATATTTGTGCCGTTATTATCAGCAGTACCATAAGACACAATTTTAATTGAACCTTTGTCAGTTGTTACGTGATTACCTGTGAGTAAACCATCCGTATTTACCAGAGAATCAAATAATTTTGAATTGTTGTAACTCAGAACCTGTGAATTATTGCCAAGACCGCTGAACATACTTCCTGAAATATCAACATCAGCAGCACTGATTTTTATAAAATCACGTGCAAAAACATTACCTTTTATGTCAGCCTTACCCGTGCCTTTACCTAAAACTTCTTCATACTTTGAGGCTTGTGAATTTACTCTTACCGAGCCTTGATATTTTTTATACGATTCCTCATCAGGTGTATAAATTGATAAAGATCCGACATTCAATACGCCGCTTTGACCGACAACTACACCTTTCGGAGAAATAAATACCAAATGTCCGTTGCTAAAGTGACCGTCTTTACCCAAGGTATTAATTATACCGTTAATATTTACCTGATCATCAATAAGATTTAAAAAGGTGTGTATATTTCTGTCTGTATGCCCTTTATCATAGAAATAAAAATTAGCTACATCACCTGCATCAAGGTCAAAGTTCGGGCCTTTTTTGAAACCAATACCGCTTTCGTGTGTAGCATCGGGATAAATATCAAATACATTACCCGTACCACTCGCCCCCGGAGTTGCCGTAACACCCGGGATATAACTTTGAGCCATTACTTCCAAGCAAAAAGACTGTTGCAAAAAGAAACAGAGAGTCAACGCTGAAGCAAATGTTTTCCTTTTCACATTTTTAATCTGAATCATTTTATTTTCCTTTCAAATTTTTATATTTTTCCAGTAACTTAATACTACCAAGAGCAAAACTTTTTTTCCATTTTTTATTACGATTTTTTAATAAATTTCATGTCCGATAACATGAATACGAAATAAAAGACCCGTAAAAAAAATTTTTGCGGGTTTATAAAAAAATGTTAAGAAAAATATCTATTCTGTTCTTTTCAAAACTGTTTTTGCGAGTGAAAAATAAACACCGTAGAAAACCGCCAACAATGTCAGCATTTCAAATAATGCTGGGAAATTCGACTTTTGAAAAAGATAATAAAGAATTCCGAACGGAATATATGCAATAAGTATTCTCGTAAGCGTTAAAACGGGATACATCAACCCTAAATTCGGCAAAACAATTATTGTGCTGAATAAAAAGTAAAGGAAATTTGCTCCGAAAGTCGCAATTCCGACCCCGACAAGCCCGTATTTCGGGATTAAAACAATATTCAAAATTACCCCGATTATTCCCGATGTAAGCTTTATAATAAAATCAATATAAGTTTTATTGGCAAGATGATATTGCAGTGTCGTATAATCTGTAAGTGCCATGAAAAACGAACCGAAAGCAAAGTAGGGAATTAGTTTGCATGCGTCGATGAATTTGTCGTTTGAGGAAAGCATGCTTACATAATCGGTTGAATAAATCGAAATGACTGTTATTACAGGCAACCCCAAAAGGATAAAATATCCCGTAAACCTTGAAATTATACGTCTTACGTCAATTTTTTCCTCATACATGTTGATAATTCGAGGAATGGCGGCAACAGTAATTATTGAAAATATAGTTAATAGCAACGAAAAAGTCAGTCCGTAAGCGACTCCGACAAGTCCCACCTGAGAAAATCCGTGGATACTGTTCATGATGAATTTGTTACTTTGATTTATTATCCATGCGCTCAAAGATGTTGCGGCAATAGGTACTCCGTATACCATAATCGGCAAAACCGAATGCCATTCGATTTTTTGAAGCTTAAACCAAGAAATCAAATTGCTTTGATAAATTAAAAGTAAATCCGTTAATGTTATCGAAACCGCCATGCCTAAAAGCAGTGCGATCGCACCCATGTTGAAAACTTTTACAAAGAAAATTGATAAAAGAATTGTCATGAATTGGTTTGCGATAGTTGAAACCGTAAATGAAAGCGATTTCAACTGTGCCCTCAAAAGCTGGAACAACAAAGCTCTTATCGCAACAGGAATTATTAAAAACAAAATTGCGAAAAAGTATTTAACAGGAATATGGAAGAAATTGTAAAAATTCTGTCTGAAAATGTAGGACAAAACAAACATCAAAAAGATATTTGATGCGAGCATGGTAACGAGAGTCGTAAGATATTTCGGCATATCCTGCATCATCTGATGATGTTTAAAAAATCTTAACCCTGAAAGTCCTACCCAGTCGGAAAAAAGTATACACAAAAAAGAAAGAACCGCGATAGACAAAGAATACAACCCATATTGTTCAGGTGAAAGCAAACTTGTATAAACGGGTATAATAATTGCATTTCCGAGCATGCCGCAAATTTTAGAGGGCGAATACTTCGCCATATCTTTAAAAATCGCCTTTAATTGTTCTTCTTCCGCTTTTTTGTTTTCTACATATTCCATATATTACTTATACTACAATATTCATTTATTGTAAAATCCCAAATAAATCATACTCGTCAGCACGCTCTATAAGCACGTTTTCAATATCTCCTGGAACAACATTTTCAACGGAAGATGCGTAAACCATACCGTCAATTTCGGGAGCGTCATGCTCTGAACGCATCAAAACAACGCCGTCATCGGTGTATCCTTCGACAATACAGGGGATAACTTTTCCGACATAAGAATCGTTAATTTGGCGAGAAATCTTTTGTTGAAGCTTCATGAGTTTATTTCTGCGTTGTTTTTTTATTTTTGCGGGAACTTGTTCGGTCATGGAGTATGAAACCGTGTTTTTTTCCCGTGAATATTCAAACACGCCCATTTTTTCAAATCTTGTACGTTTAACAAATTCAAAAAGTTCGTTGAATTGTTCATCGGTTTCACCGGGATAACCGACTATAAAAGCTGTTCTTATTGCTACATCGGGTATTTTATCACGGATTTTCTTTATTAAAGCCTCATAATCCATAACGGGTCTGCGCATCGCCTTTAAGATTTCAGCATTAGAATGTTGAAGCGGTAAATCAATATACTTAACAACCTTGTCCAGTCTTGCTATTGCGTCAATAAGTTCATCGCTAATCTGCGAAGGGTAAGCATAAAGAATTCTTATCCAGCCGAGTCCTTCTATTTGGTTTAACTTTTCGAGCAATTCAGGGAGTGCCTGCCTACCGTACAAATCAATTCCGTAACTTGTGGTATCCTGAGCTATGAGCACAATTTCCGTTACACCTTTTTTGACAAGTGCTTTTGCTTCGTCGATAATGCTTTCCATAGTTCTTGAATGGTATTCGCCGCGTAAATTCGGGATAATGCAATATCCGCAGTGGTAATTGCATCCGTCGGCGATCTTTATATAAGAGCTTGCGCCAACTGTAATTTGCTGGCGTTCAATGTTTTCAGGATAAATATAGTCGGGTTTTTCGGAAACTTTTGAAACGTAATTTTTATTTTGAGCTATTTGTTCAACCACTTCGACAATTTCTTTTATATCCGAAGTTCCGACCATGCCCGCTATCTCAGGAATTGCTTTTTTTAAATCGCCTTTATATTTTTGGGGTAAACAACCCGTTACGATAACTTTTTTACCGTTTTGAGCAACCTGTAAAATTGTCTGAACGGATTCCTGTTCGGCGTCATGGATAAATGAGCAGGTGTTAATAACAACAATATCCGCCTCATTCTCATCTAAAGTAACTTCATGCCCTTTTTGAGCAAGCATTCCGAGCATTAACTCGCTGTCTACGAGATTTTTTGCACAACCATGATTTAATAAAGCAATTTTCATAACGAAGTCAGATTAACATAAATAAACTCTAATGTGAATAAGTTATCAGGATAAATTTGTTTAATCGGGAGCAAAGAAACTTTTTATATTTTGCCCCGAAACAGGAATATCTCTCTTAAAATGGTCATAGCTTTTTGCCAAATGCCCCAAATCCAGTGCACAATATCCCAACGATGTTAAATCAGACGCCCAAACACTGGCAGTAGGTCCTGCCATTAAAATTATTATAGTATCTTTATCATAAGTTTTCATAACATCTAAAGTTTTCTGATAAACTCTAAACGCATTTTTATTAGGAATATACAAAACATCTTGTTTACATGCATTATCAAAAATATTATATTTAAGAGATTTAAAAGCATTCTCACAACAAACAATAAGAACTTTTTTATTATCCCAAATTTTTCTAACAAGACTGAAATATATTTCCGCTTCTTCCTTGTTAGTTTTGTCAACACCGGTTATTTCCGAATCGTAATAAGTCTTATTGTAATCTATATACTTTAAAAGTTTTCTTCTGAATAACGGTATTGAATAAAAACTAAAACGTCGGCTAACTTCATTTGATTGAGATTTAATAACATCTATGTTATTAAAATAGGAATTATTAATAGCTACACGAAGATTTTTCTGCTCACCCGTCAGTATTTCTCTCAACCTACGGGACAATACTTCGTCGTATTCTTGAAATGGAATACCGAAACCTTCAATTATTTGTATCTCGCCGTCTCCAAAGCGCGATAGCCCCCCCCCCCCCCCCCCCCCCCCCCGATAAAGGCTACGAATAGTGTCAGTTTTCGAGCAAATAATTGGTCTTTTTATAATATCAAGCGGAATTTTATATAAAATATCCGCAACCATTTCATCATAAGTTATTTCAGGGAAACAAGACAATAATCTGGATTTTAAACTGAATTTCGTAAGATAACACAAATTTTTTATAAATAAAACTAATCCGTTCATGTGAATATTCTAAAGTACAATTTTATAATTGTCAATACTATGCAGTTTCAAAATCTTAATATAAAAGATACCAAAATAAATTCAAAATCCATGCTTTTTGTATATAATGATAATATGAAAAAATTCTTAATCTTAATCTGTATACTTATTTTTGGTATAAAAAGTTCTGCGTTTAACATCGTTTACCCGAAAAATACAAACGTGACGATTAACGCAAATTCCACTTTCTTTATCGGCTCATCACAGACCCCCTTAACAGTCAACGGGCAGAACGTTCCCCTTCACAAAACAGGGGCATTTGCTTATGTCGTGAAACTCAATTCGGGTAAAAATACATTTGTAATCTGCTCGGGAAACCAATCTCAAACATATACGATAACCAAACCCGCAATAAAATTTCCCTTCAAACCACAGCAATTTGTTCAATATAATAAAAAACGCTCTTTTTACGTAAGCACTGAAGGTTCACCTTTGCGTTCATCACCGTTTGACGGCGGAATTAACAGAATGGCACATTTGCAAAACGGTGTTCCGCTACTCGTTGACGGGGAAAAGAACTGGTTTTACAGAGTAGTTTTATCCGAAAATAATTACGGCTGGATTTCCAAATCAAACGTAAAAGAATTTAAAAATTTTGAAATCACACCCGCAAAATTTTTAGGATACGACTATATAGACAGCAGGGATTATTTTACGTTTGTATTTCATTTGGACAAACAAGTTCCCTATGAAATTGTTGAAGGTGATGTAATGTCAATAAAATTCTTTAATACAAATGAGGTCTGCAAACACGATTTTCCGTACAAAGAAGCTGCAAACGGGAAAAAACTTATCGGCTATAAGGGACATTATGAGGGAAATGATTTCATTTTACAAATCAGAAAACCGCTCAAACATAAAAAAATAAAGAATATAAAAATTGCGGTCGATGCAGGTCATGGCGGTTATGAAAAAGGTGCTATCGGATGCCTTGGTGATGAGGAAAAAGATATTACCCTTAAAATTTCCAAATATCTTGAAAAAGAGCTTAAATCACGAGGTGCAAAAGTTATCATGACTCGTACCGATGACAAGTATGTCGGGCTAAAAGAGAGAGTGGATATCGCAAATGAAAATGATGCGGCAATTTTTGTAAGTATACATGCAAACGCATTACCTGACGGACTTGACCCGAATAAAATCAGCGGAACGAGTGTTTTTTATTACTATAACGAGGCAAAACCGCTTGCCGATACCGTTTTGAACACAATGCTTACGGAATTAAAAACAAATGACGATAAAGTCAGACAGGCAAGCTTTGCGGTCGTGAGAAACACAAACGCATTAAGCATTTTAATTGAAACGGCATATCTGATTAACCCTGATGATAACGAAAAACTCGTAAATCCCGAGTTCCAAAAAGCTTGTGCAAAAGCTATTGCAGACGGGATTGAGAAATATTTTTCCGCTCAATAGCCTGAATTTTTGTTTTAAGCATTTCATTTAAAGGTGTTTTAATACCGAATTTTTTGCCGTAATCAATAATAACACCAGCAAACATATCGACTTCGGTTTTTCTGCCGGCTTCTATGTCTTGCAGCATGGAGGTTTTACCGTCAGGAATCATCTTTTTCAAACTCTGCAAAGTTTCATCCGTAAGCAGGTTATAATTTGAAACGCCTTTTGCTTTCGCTATCGATTCCACTTCTTTCATTACAGCAAGTGCAAGCGACATTGAATCAGTATCTGCAAGAAATTCGCCAAAATTCTGTCCTTTTATGGCCGTAATCTGATTTGCGGATATGTTAAGCATAAATTTTGCCCACATGGAATGCACAATATCATCGGAAACCTCATAATTTATACCTGTTTTATCAAAAAAAGTTTTCAAGATTTTAATTTTATCAGCATAATCTGAGCCGAAAATAATCTTATAAACTCCGTCCTGCACAACATTTCTGCCGTTTCTGAAGGCACTGTGTCCGATAAAATAGGCGGGAATAACCCGTTCAGCCCCGTATTTATCCGCAATTATATCTTCGCTTGTAACCCCGTTTAACAAAGACATTATAAGCGTTTCACCGTGAACGAAATTTTCAATATTCTTTATCGCATCAAATAAACCGTCATATTTTGTGGCAATTAAGATAAAATCAGCTTTGAAAGACTTATCATCAGGCAAAATATAAGATAAATTGAGCGGTTCTCCGTTAAATACCAAAGGTTCGGACAAATATCTTTCATAACGTTCGGGGTCAACCAAAACTTTGAGGTTTGAATTTTTCAACGTATCGGCAAAAATCGAACCTATTGCACCCAAACCGCATATCAAAACATTTTTAATTTCATTCATATAATGATGATAACATAAATTGTAAAAAAATGTTCACAAAAAATCGGTTTTCTGCAATTCGGCTCAAAAAAAATACTTTATATATAAGTAGTGTAGAATTTTTTGTGCAGGGAAAATCGGAAATTGGAAATTACAAAACCGCTTGGTGTGGGCGGAATAGCAAAGAATATTAACTTGAATAACCGTGGCGGAATAAGTTTCGGTAATACTTTACGTGCCGATACCGTTGAAATAACTTCAAATGACCGCTACACAAGCGAAACTGCCATCAAAAACATGATTGACAACAGGGTTAAAAGTATTGTTAAAGACTTCAACCCCGAACTTAAACTGAACATGAAAGAGCTTGGCGAACTTCTACAAAATCACGCATTACAGACTCAAAAAACAGCCGACGGAATTATAGAAAACCTGCCGTTTTCACTTCACAACAAAGTTGATAAAAAAGCAATAGATGATGCCGCATATTTACACGATTTGGGAAAAGTTTTAATTCCGCCCGAAATCCTTAACAAAGAAGGAAAACTCAACCCTGAAGAAACAAAAATTATGCACACGCATTCGCAATTAAGTTATGAACTTTTGAAAAACACTAACTTAGGTAAAAAAACGCTTCAATTAATCCGAAATCATCACCAGAATGCTAAAAAAAGCGGTTATCCTTTTGTCGGAAATGATTTTAATGCTGATTTGAACCTGCAAATTTTGTCCGTAGCGGATAAGTATTCTGCGTTAACCGAAAAACGTGTTTACAAAGATGCACTTAGCCCAAAAGAGGCACTGACCGTCATTTACGCAGACATTAAAGACGGAAAAATTCATCCGTTAGTATTTAAAGCACTCGTTAACCACGTATCCGAAAACACGGAACTTTTAAAAGCCGTTTAAATATCAATTTTTCCGAGATTAATGTCGTCTTTTTCCTTTGAACGCTTAATCAAAACCGATGCAATTATTGCCGTAACAGGCACGCAAACGAGAATTGCGATACTGCCTGTAAGTGCCGAGAGAATTTCCGTTGCAACCTGATTAAGGTTGAAAAACTTGTTCAAATCAATATTATTCGACAAAAGCACAAGCGGCAAAGAACTTCCCAAATAAACAAGAATTAACGTGTTAGACATCGTTCCTATAACATCTCTGCCGACATTCATGCCTGATTTAAAAAGCTGAGCTACCGACAAAGAAGAATCCGTTTCATGGATTTCGTTAATCGTACTTGCTATAGAAACGGATGTATCCATCAAAGCACCCAGAGCGGCAATAATTATTGATGCGGAAAGAATTCCCGTGAAGCTTAAATCGGGTCTTGCCGTATACAAAAACATGTTTTCTTCGCCCGCAAACCCCGTCAAATGTGCAAAATATATTGCCAACAATGACATAACCCCTGCAAAAATCAGGCTTAAAGAAGTTCCGATAATAGCCGACGAACTTTTTGAATTAAACCCGCCAACAAGATAAATCGTCACTATTGTGGATAAAATTCCGACCAAAACGGCAGAAGCTATCGGACAAAATCCGTTCAACACCATCGGCAAAAGCACCCAAAATATTAAAGCAACCGTCGCAACGATTGAAATAATACTTGTTAACCCTTTTTTCCCGCCTATTAAAAGTAGCAGCACCGCAAAAAGTGCCGCAAATATAAAGATTTGATTATCTCTTTTAATATCTGCGATATAAAAATCAACGTCATCCGCCGTGTAAGCCTCATCATTTAAAGCTTCCACATGCAAAACAACCTTGTCACCGACAGCAAGCGGGATATCGTAAGCGGGATTTCCCGTTAACATATTGTCAATAGTACGTTCCGTGCCTTTAAACTTTCCTGATAATACTCTTACCGACACAACCTGCTTAATTTGCTCGTCCGACTCGTCAATGTATTCAATGTTTTCAACCAGTCCCGATGCCGAAGGCAAAACCGCCTTTTCAGCCGAATAACAAGTCATGCCGATAAGAATTAATATTAGTAATATCAGGATTTTTTTCATAAATATTATTCCTCAGCGACAACGGAATTAGGTCTGACTTTTTCCAAATAAACATGTACAAGCATATAGCTGAATACCAACTGTAAAATCAATGCGACATATCCGCCTAAAATGCCAGTAACATAAGAAATTGTTACAAAATTAGAGCCTAAAAGCGTCAGGATAATAATTAAAGCAACAACCGCCAAAAATACAACAAGGTATGATGCTACCATTAACAGAGCCGAAAGAACATATTCGCCTAACGAATATCTTGCACACTTGAACGGCAAAACGGGATTAAACAAACCTTTTTTGCGAAAATCTTTGGCATAAATCACGTAAATATACTGCATAAATGCACTCAAAAGAGCAATAAAGATAAATACCAAAGCTCCCAAAATCGGCGAAACTCCCTTTGCGGCAATACTGATTATTGTCAAAACAACCAGATAAATCCCCCAAACAAACAATAACGGTAAAACATTAAAGAATGTTTTATACGGGGTTAAATTTATTGCGGGCAAAATATTGTCCTCACCTTCTTCATAACAGTTGTGCATAAAGTTGAAACAATATCCGCATAAATAAATGCCGATAATCAAAGTTCCAAGTAAAAATCCGAAATTACCGAGCATGTCCGGTGCGGAAACGCCTTGTACAGCACTCGTAATCAAATCAAATCTTGTCGAAACCCACGAAATGATACCCGCAAGAATAAACAGGACAAGATTTCTTCCGAGTGAATCTTTACCGGAATAAATCCTTTTAAAACCATCTGCGAAAAATTTAGCTACATTCATAACTTACCTCCTTGAATTTTATTATATCAGTTTTTGTTGCGAATGCAATAATGTTATAGTAAAATTTTTTTATGAATTTAGAATTAAAACAAAAATTTACGGAAATTAACGAACGATTTAATAAAATCAAATCTTCGGTGAACCGTGAAACTCTCTCCCAAAAGCTTACACAGCTTGAAGATGAAATGCAGTCACCCGAGATTTGGGCAAATCAAAAAAAAGCATCCGAGCTTGGCTCTCAAATAAGAGATATAAAGGATAATCTGGAATTTTTAGACAAATGGCAGACTGTGCTTGACGATACGGAGGTTGCGTTTGACTTGGAAGATGAAGATTTGTTAAACGAAAGTTCCTCTTTGTTGAACGATATGGAGCAGGCACTTGATAAATACGAAGTTAAACAAATGTTAAGCGATGAATATGATGAGGCCGATGCGATTTTAACTATTAACGCAGGTGCGGGCGGTACTGATGCTCAGGACTGGGCGAGTATGCTTTTGCGAATGTATATGAGATGGGCGGAAGAAAGAGGCTGGAAAGTCGATTTGCTTGACAAACTTGACGGGGATGAGGCGGGAATTAAATCTGCTTCGATAAAAATTACGGGTAAATACGCATTCGGATATTCAAAAGCAGAAAGAGGCGTACACAGGTTAGTCAGGATTTCACCCTTCAACGCCAACGGCAAACGCCAAACAAGTTTTGCATCCTTAGAAGTTTCACCGATTATAGAAGATTATGAAAAAACCATTGTAATTCCTCCGGAAGATTTGGAAATTGACACTATGCGTTCCGGCGGTGCGGGCGGACAAAACGTAAACAAGGTTGAAACCGCCGTCAGGATTTTGCATAAACCGACAGGCATTGTAATAAAATGTCAGCAGGAGCGTTCACAACTTCAAAACAAGGAAAACGCAATGCAAATGCTTGCGTCAAAACTTCTTGCGATGCGTCAGGCAGAACACGAAAAGAAATTGGCCGAACTTAAAGGTGAAAACGTCGATATAAATTTCGGTTCACAAATTCGCTCTTACGTATTTCATCCGTATAAAATGGTTAAGGACCACAGAACGGGTTTTGAAACAAGTGATGTGGATGCAGTTACGGACGGGGATTTAGACGGGTTTATCGAGGCATATTTAAGGTCTAAAGCTCTCTAATATCGAGCTTATACCCCAAAATTTCGCATATTAATACCATTTCGGAAAACCGCAAAGAACCTTTTTCGATTTTGGCTCTGACATTAAATCGTGTGTACTCTTTTCCGCTCAGAGTTGTCATTCTGCGGGCAAGTTCGGCAATCGTAATTCTGTTTCTGAACAGCAAAAGTCTGACCAGTTCGTTAATATCGGTTTTTGAATCAATGTCAATATTTATTGTCATAAGCATATTATATGTTACATGTGAACATATTGACATAAGTAATTTAATTTGTTATAATGTTAATACATGCTTAACAATATATTACATGGATAACGATTTATTAAGGGATATTACGGAGGTATAAAATGAAAAAAGAATTTACGTTAACCAAAGGAGCTATTTTTTCCGCACTAAGTGCCGAAATGAAGTGCTTGACTACTCGCATTTCACAACGCCTTGCATTTACTCTTGCCGAAGTGTTGATAACACTGGCAATAATCGGCGTTGTCGCCGCATTGACTATACCGAATTTGATACAAAGTTACAAAAAACAGGTTGTTGAAACAAGGCTTGCAAAATTCTACAGTATGATGAATCAGGTGATAAAGTTAGCGGAAATTGATTATGGTCCGCAGAATACTTGGACGGATTATCATATTGATCATAGTAAAAGCGAAGATGGTGGTTATTCATATGATAAAGGTGATGAAATCAATGTTCGGGTTCAAAAATACTTTGCTCCGTACGTTAAAATACTAAATTCAGAAGATTTTTTTGATATACCTGAAATTAATAAAAATCTTAATCAGCCGCAAAGAATTTATTATTTAGCTGATGGAAGTGCATTCAGTTTTGGGTTACATGAAAATAGGGAAATATTTTTCTATCCCTCAAATCCGAAAAAATGTTTAAAGAACATGGAATACCCTGATGGGAGATGCCGTTTTGTATTTGACTTTCTACCTGCATCTAATGGTGGTTGGTCGTCCTGTTTTAAATATAATATAGGTAACGGTATGCAACCTGATTTAGCGTCTTGGAACGGACAAGATGATCTTAAATCGCTATGTAGTAATTCTACTAATGAACCGGGACGGTATTGCACTGCCGTAATTCATCGCAACGGCTGGAAAATACCGAAAGATTATCCGTTCAGATTTTAACAAAGTTTCATTTAGAAAGCTTTTCACTATGTAAATCTGTTCCTCCGGTAACTATAAAATCGTATTTTCGGGCAAATTTTTTAACTGCTTCAACTGTATGGAATTTTATTATCCCTCTATGCCTTGCGTAAGGATAGTAAACTTCGGCACCGTCAAGCCCGAATGACTTTAATTTCTTAAAAAATCCGTCTAAACTGAATGCCCAGCAACAGGCAGGATGTGCAATAACCGCAATTCCGCCTGCGTTATGTATCGCTTTGATAAGTTTTTTTAAATCACGTTTTGCAAAAATTCTTACAATATCCATTTCTGTTTCCTTTTTGGATTTTGCAAGAAACGGTTTCAATTCATCGGATTTAACATCAATTCCGTAAGCCAGCAGGTGCATAAAAACATAACCGCACCAAACATCAAATTCCACGGCAGGAATAACGTTTTCGGATATCTCATTTTCCAAATAACCCTGAATTGTATTATGATCGGATATCGCTATCGCCTTAAACTTACTTGAAACTTTTACAAAGTCTTTGAAATTTCCCAAACCGTCCGAATAAGAAGTGTGAATATGCAAATTAACACGTCCCGATTTGTAGTCCTCTTGTGTAAAACTTTTTATTAACTCTTTGTAATCTCGCATTGTTTTTTTAAATATATTTGTAATAAAATTATTATACACCAAAGGAGATTCTATGGCTAAGTTTAACGTTTTGAAAATATTTTTTGAAGGTTTAAAGATATACTGTCTTAATATTTACAAATTCGTGTTGTATATGGCTTTTCCCGTGCTGGGGCAATTATTCGGACTTTTTTGGATTTTCGGTCTGACATATCTTTTCACGCAGAATTTGGGAAGTTTAACGGTTAAATATCCCGCTTTAAATAATATTTCAACAATAATTACCTGCGTTGTGATAATTGTAATCCCCGGACTTCTTGTTTTAATGAAAGCGTTTTGGGATTATCTTGTGGCTTACGGAGCGTTAAATTCAATGACGGAAGGTTATCTTTCGACGGGAAAAGTTTACGATTTCCGCTCACACAACGAAGTCGTGCTGAACAAAACTTTTTCATTTATCGCACTTTGGTTTCTGTTCGCAATTTTTACGCTAATCTCGATTATACCCGTATTTTGGATATTGGGATTTATATTTTTCGTTTATTTTATACTGATTTTTCAGGTATTTACGTTTGAAAATGTTTCGCCCGTCGGGTGTTTCAGACGAAGCTTTGAACTCATCAAGGGAAATTTTGCATCAACATTTATTTTAATGCTTGTTCTTGCGATATTTTGTTTCTATCTTTTGAGTGCGGGAATTTCCGTCATTTTCGACTATTTGAATTTATCCGACCTGCTTTCAAAATCGTTTGAAAATTGGGTTTTTACACTGCCCATCGAACCGCTTGAACCTTATGGGGCAACACCCGCATTAATCGGAAAAAGTCTTGTCGGACAGCTTGTATTCTTTATTGGAGCGGGATTCACACTGCCTTTAAGAAGTATTTGCTGGACACTTTGGTATAACAATTTAGCTCAAAATAAACAGGAAAAACCAAAAAAGAAAGTGACCAAAAAGGCAGAAAAGAGTTTTAAAATCGAAAAACGTGAAATTGACCCTGAAATTATCCGCCGTGCAAGACTGGAGGACGACGAATATTAATGTTCATCTGCAAGAACTGTAAATCCGTCGATAAATTTGAATTGATGTTTTCGCCCGAATACAGAGGGGAAAAGAGGTTTTCGCAGGAATATAACAAAGACGGCGACATTGAAATAACCGTTGACGGATACAAATTTATACCTGATTTACAGTTTATGAACGAACATGCGGTATGCAGATACTGCGGACAAATATATATGTGGGACTACGAAGGGAAAAAACAATGAAAAGAACAGAAAGAGCAAACAACGAAACAAGAGTTATTAAATTCACAAAAGATTACACAAAACACGCACTAGGTTCGGTACTTGTCGAATTCGGCGACACAAGAGTGATTACAACCGCATCGGCGGAAGAAAGCAAACCGAAATGGATGGACAAAGATGACTGCAGAGGCTGGGTTACGGCAGAATATTCGCTTTTACCCTCAGCACCTAACACAAGATGCCAGAGAGAACGTACAAAAATATCGGGCAGAACTCAGGAAATCCAAAGACTTATCGGAAGAAGTTTAAGGGCTTGCGTTGATTTGAGCAAAATGCCCGATTTAACAATAACGATAGATGCCGACGTCATACAAGCAGACGGAGGGACACGTACGGCAAGCATTTGCGGTGGATTCCTTGCACTAAAAATCGCTGTTGAAAAACTTCTAGCCACGGGAAAACTTTCTCAAAACCCGATTATTGAACCTATCGGGGCGATTTCCGCAGGAATTGTCGACGGGGAAGTTCGTTTGGATTTGGATTACGTTGAAGATTCCAATGCACAGGTTGACAGCAACATTGTGTTAACCAAAAGCGGTAAAATTATTGAATTTCAGACAACCGCAGAAGGCGAACCCTACGAATACTCGCAAATGACGGAAATTTTTGAAACCGCTAAAAACGGGATAAAAAAAATAGTTGATATGTACGATTATATTTAGTATAATAAATTTGTAAAAAGAAAAGGAGAAACAAAATGAAAAAATTACTTATTGCATCATTGGTATTGGTTTTGGCGGGTGCATCTTACGTTTACGCTGCTGATAACACAACTTATTCGGGACGTATGATTAACAAGTACACTCAAAAAATTACCGACAAAGAAAAACAGCTTCAACAACAGCAAAAAGCAAGAGAAGAAGCTTCGGCAAAAAAACAGGCGGAATATCAAAAAAAATTAGACGAACAGAAAAAAGCCTACGAAGCTAAAAAGAAAGCTAACGAAGAAGCTGCAAAAGCAAGACAACAAAAAATCGAACATAAGAAAAAATTGTTCAACGAACTGATTTCAGACTAAGAAAAGTGCCGAAAGGCACTTTTTTTACGGACTTGCATTACACGAAAATTTTTTAAAACAGTTTTGACTGAACCGCATCTTCTTTTTGCACAACCTGTTCTGCCAAATCCATTTGCGAATAAACTTTTTTAATTTCCTGAATATCCTGCCACATAAGCCATTTCGGGCTTCCTTTTTCTCTGCTGTCATTTCTTAAAAGATAAGACGGGTGAAATATCGGCATCATCTTTGAATTGTAAGGACCTTCAAACCATTTCCCGCGAATTTTTGTTATGCCTTGAGTAGTATTTAAAATCGAATTTACGGCAACACGACCGCAAAGCAAAATTATTCGGGGCTTTAAAATTGAAAGCTGTGCATCAAGAAATTCTCTGCAAGCTGCTTTTTCATCAGGCAGAGGATCTCGATTATCAGGCGGACGACATTTTATCGTATTGCAGATATAGACATCTTTTTGCCTCGATAAACCGACCGATGCAAAAATTTTATCCAAAAGCTGACCGGCTTTCCCGACAAACGGTTCACCCTTTTGATCTTCATAATATCCAGGAGCTTCACCGATAAGCATTAATTTATGATTTGGAATACCTGCCGAAAAGACCGTATTTGTACGGGTTTTTGAAAGCGGGCATTTCTCACAGGATTTACACTTTTCATAAACCTCTTTAAGCTGTTCTATTTCACTTTCGGAAGCGTTTTGCATAGTCTAATTGTTCTCCGGAGTAAGTATTGAAATCACCGCATTGTCAAGATTAAGGTATTTTTTCACGGTATTTTCCAAATCTTCGACGGTAATTTCGTCCAAATCTTTGAGATAATCTTCAATAAGCTTCAAATCCTCGCAAACCGTCATATAATAACCGATAGTTTCACCGATTTCGGAAACCGTTTCGGCAGAATTGGCAAATTTCGATTTAATCTTCTTTTTAGCCTTTACAAGTTCATCTTCAGTTATTTTGTTATCAATAAGCCCTTTTATCTCATTTTTAATAAGCTCTACCGCAATTTCACGCTTATCGGGCTTGAAATTTGCCTGAACAAAGAAATTATTTCCGTCTTTAAACTGGTAATGTTCCGATTCCGCAATACTGAAAATTTGTTCTTTCCGCTTTTCAATAAGGTTTTGGTAAAAACGTGAACTTATGCTTTCGCCTAAAATTATACTTATCAAATCGAGTTCAATATTTTCTTTCAACTGATTTGCTTTAGGACCTAAAAAGCCTGCCATTAAATATGACATATCGGCGTTAGTTGTGTTTTCAACGTAAACCGTATGATTTTCGGGTTTATCAATTTCGTTAACTCTTGCGGGAGAATTACCTCTGCCTTTGAAATCAAATTCTTTTTCAACTTTTTCAAGCACGGATTTTTTATCAAAATCACCGACAATAATCGTTGTCATATTTGCAGGTGAATAAAAAGTTTTATAATAATTCATGATTTCATCACGCGTAACACGTGAAATAATTTCGGGAGTGCCGATAACATCACGTTTGTAAGGATGTTTTTTGTACATGTAGAAGTTACATGCATTATAAACTTTTGTCCAATTCTGGTCTTTACGCATTCTGATTTCTTCAATAACGACGTGGCGTTCACGTTTATCTTTAACTTGCGGGTCGTTAATATCAAAAGGAGCACCGATTTCATCATCCGGTAAAATCGGGTCAAGCATCATATCCGCATGAAGCTCTATTGCCAAATACAAATTCTTATCCTGCTCGCCTTTGGGAAGTGTTACATAATAAAAAGTATAATCCTTCCATGTGGCAGCGTTTACTATCGCACCTTTTGCTTCCAAAATTTTATCAAACTCACCCGCTTTATGTTTATGCGTTCCTTTAAACATCAAATGTTCAAGGAAATGCGAAATTCCGTTGTTAGTATCATTTTCATTAATTGAACCTGTTTTAACCCAGGTACTGACGTTAACAAGTTCTCCTTCTTTGTGTGCAAGAACGATTTTATGGCCGTTATCTCTTTCAAAAATTTCTACATCTTCGGTGAGATACGGATATTTAACAAAAGTGTGTTTCATTTTAATACCTCTTTAATGAAATTATAACTCAAATAAATTTTTTAGGTTATAATAAATTTATGAACAACGTAATAAGCAAATTAAAAGGTACGGTAGTGGTTTCGTGTCAGGCGATGCCTTCAGAGCCTTTGTATTTGGAAAAATGCATGGTCGCCATGATGAAATCCGTTGTAAAAGGCGGTGCAGGCGGTTTAAGGGTTGCGGGGGCAAGAGATGTTAAAAATGCAAAACATCTTTTTGATATTCCCGTTATCGGCTTAACAAAACCTGACGTTATCCCCGTAAATTGGCAGGAAATAGTTTACATAACGCCCTGTTTGACTGACGTTATCACGCTTATTGAGGCAGGTGCGGATATTGTTGCCTTCGACGGTACAATGCGTCCCCGACCCGATAAACTCGAAGATTTAATTAAATATATAAAAATAAAAAAAAGAATAGCGATGGCGGACATTTCAACGCTTGAAGAAGGTATTAACGCAGAAAAACTCGGTGCGGATATTCTTTCGACAACGCTTTCGGGGTATACTCAATTTTCTCAAAACCGAGGTGATAAACCTGATTTTGAGCTTTTGGAAGAACTCGTTAAAAACACTAAACTTCCCGTAGTTTTGGAAGGCAGGATTTGGGATACCAAAGAGGTTGACAGGGCTTTTGAAATCGGGGCTCACTGCGTTGTAATCGGTTCTGCCATTACAAGACCTCAATTAATTACCAAAAGATTTGTACAAAGATAAAGGAATTAATAATGCAAAGAAAAGCTCTTGCAATAGATGTGGGCGGAACAAAGATTTATAACACGATTATTAACGAAAAAGGGGAAATTGTCGGCGAAATCGAAAAACGACACACCCCAAAAACATTTGATGAGATAAAAAAAACATTTTCGGAAATAATTGCAAAATACGAAAATGAAGTTGACGTTATAGCTTTTGCGACCTGTGGTGCAGTAAATAACAGTAATGACGGGATTTTAGGCTCGACGGGAAATATTGCAAAAGAGTATCCTTCAATGGATTTTAAAAATTTAAGTAAAAAACCCGTTTACGTTGAAAACGACGCCAATGCCGCTGCTTGGGCGGAACATATTATAGGTTCTTCAAAAGGTATGCCTTATTCAATAATGCTAACACTCGGAACGGGTGTCGGCGGAGGAATAATTCTCAATAACAAACTTTATAAAGGCAAAAACGGTGCGGCGGGCGAAATGCACTTTAAATTACGAACGGACAACCACAGAAAGTGTACCTGCGGAAGTTATGACTGCTTTGAAGCCTATGCATCGGGAACGGGTTTGAAAAAAACTGCCGAAGAAATCACTGGAAACCCTGATATTACGACATACGACGTAATCCAAAATCTCGATAACCCCGTTATGAAAAAGATTTTTGAAAAATGGCAAAACGATATTTTAGCGGGCATAATCGGACTTGCGAATATTTTTGACCCCGATTGTATTGTGTTATCAGGTTCTATGGCAGAATTTACCGATACGGAATACCTTGAAAAAGAGGCGAATAAAGAAATTGTTACCACGCCTTTTAAGGTATTAAGGGCATCGGCAGGAAATTACTCTGGTATGATCGGGGCGGCACTGCTTGCACTGGAGGTAAAATAATTGGGCAAGGCAAAAAAAAGGATTATACACAAAGGCAAAAATATGCAGTTTGTAAATCTTACCCGTATGGAGGCTATTGAAAAGGTTTGCACAATGTTAGAATCTGACTGTAAAGAGGCATATTCCATCATAACGCTTTTCGGGCTGTCGGCAGAAGAACTTCTTGAAGCCGGAGCGAGCATCGAAACGGTTAAAGGGGCTAAAAATATTTTAAAATGACAAATAAAATTTGGTTCTGGTTAAAAAATTCAAGGCTTTTTTCACTGCCGATGACGCTTTTGTCGTGGCTCGTAATTTTTATTTACGCCTTTGACGGAAACAAATTAAACGGAATAATTGCCTTAATCGGAATATCTTTTGCACATCTTGCGACAAACCTGTTTGATGATTATACGGATTACAAAAATCTTGACGAAAACTGTCAGCAATGTAAGTGTGCGTATATCAAAGAAGGAAAAGCCGAGTTAAGAGATGTTTTAAATGTCGTGATAATTTATCTGACAGTAGCATTTATCTGCGGAGTATATTTATTATGGAAGTGCGGAGTACCCGTTGCGGCACTTGCAATAACAGGCGGGGTTATAACCCTTTGTTATTCAAAGTTTTCTTTAAAAGGATTAAGTGAAACGGCAGTCGGAATTGCGTTCGGGCCTTTGCTTTTTGAAGGGGTTTATTTTGTAATGAAGGATGAATTTTCAGCCGTAGTATTTGTGATGTCGCTTGCGGTTGTAATGTTTACAATAGGTTTAATGTACGTTCACACCGTCCTTGACTATGAAGGCGACCTGTCCGCACACAAAAAAACGCTTGCTTGCAGGTCAGGGAGCAAATCAAACGCAATTAACGGAGTTTATTTTGTTTACTTTCTCGGATACTTTTTTACGGCGATTTTTGCGGTTATGACAAAGAATTATTACGTTTTTCTTACATTTTTGCTTATACCTCTCGTATTTGACCTTCATAAATCTTTAAAGACATTTCGCTGCGGTGAGGAGTCGAAAGAATTTTATTACAGGCTTTTAAAAGCAAGAAATTTAATGGTTTTTTATTGTATAATACTGTGTTGTGTAATTGCATTCAAATAAAAAATCGGTTAATATAATTTTTATGGACACACTTGTAAAAATAAACGACTTATACATTGAATACAACGGTTCAAACGGTATTTTGTCAAAAAAACAGACAATTCATGCGGTAAACGGTGTAACTCTTGATATATATCAGGGTGAAATTCTTGCACTGGCGGGTGAATCGGGTTGCGGCAAATCAACTCTGGCAAAGGCTATACTTAATCTTGAGCCGATAAAATCGGGCAGCGTGACATTCAACAACATTCCCGAAGGGAAAAATGAGTTCAGAAAACATGCCCAAATGGTTTTTCAAAACCCTTATGCAAGTTTAAATCCTAAAATGAAAATTATGGAAATCCTGAAAGAGCCGTTGGAAATTAACACAGACTTTTCAAATCAGAAAATTGAACAAATTGTTAAGGAAAAAATAAAACTTGCGGGTTTGGATGAAGATTGTTTATACAACTATCCGCACGAATTTTCGGGCGGTCAAAGGCAGAGAATTGCTATTGCACGGGCTTTAATGCTTAATCCCGAATTTATTCTGGCAGATGAACCCGTCAGTGCGTTGGATGTGAGCATTCAAGCTCAGGTAATAAATCTTATTAAAGAATTAAAAGAGAAATTCAAACTTACATTTCTTTTAATAACCCATGACATCAGTGTTATAGAGTATCTTGCCGACAGAGTTGCCGTAATGTATCTCGGAGAAATAGTTGAAACGGGCAAAACATCGGATATATTTTCAAACCCGCTTCATCCTTATACCAAAGCACTTTTAAGCTCAGCTCCGAGGCTTAACAAAAAAGGAAGAAAAATTATTTTAAAAGGCGATTTACCCTCGCCTGCAAATCTTCCGCAAGGGTGCAAATTTCATACAAGATGTCCTTACGTCATGGAAAAATGCAAAAACAATGTCCCCGCAACCTGCGGAAGTTCACATACCGTAAAATGTTTCCTGTATAATTAAACTTGTGATATAATCAGGCTATGGACAGAAAAATCGTTACAACAAACAGGAAAGCTTTTCACGACTACAATATTATTGAAAAATACGTAGCCGGAATTGTTTTGACGGGAACAGAAATTAAATCGATCCGAAAAAACGCAATTAATCTGAAAGACAGCTTTTGCAAAATTGAGGACAATGAAATTTTTCTGTACAACTGCCATATTTCGCCGTACGAACAGGGAAACCGCCACAACCACAAACCCGAACGGGTCAGAAAACTTCTGCTGAACAAAAAAGAAATCCTTAAAATGCAAGCAAAAGTTAAACAGGACAGTTTTACTATCGTTCCGCTTGAAGTATTTTTGTCACACGGGTTTGCGAAAGTCGAAATCGGACTTGCAAAAGGTAAAAAACTACACGATAAACGTGATGACATCGCAAAAAAAGATTTGAAACGAGAAATGGACAGAGCAGCAAAAATAAGGTATTAAATGAAAGTCGTTATTTTAGGAAAAGGTGAAATGTTATCAAACCTTATTGAAGGCACACTTGATGCCGAATGTGAAGTTGCGGGCGTTTTCAGGTACGAACGCACTGTCTGTCCGAAATTTTTGCAGGCTTTTTACGATTTTTTCAAGAGTTCACACGATGTTACAATAATAAAACAGCACAAAATTCACGAAATAATGTGCAATTCGGCAAATTCCGAGGAATTTAAGCGGGAAATCTTAAAACTTAACGCCGATGTAATTCTTGTGGGAACATGGGGCGAAAAACTTAAAAAAGAAGTTATAAATTTGCCCGTAATTGCATGCGTGAATGTTCATCCTTCGTTTTTGCCCGATTATAAAGGCCCAAACCCTTATATACAAACGATTTTACATGGTGAAAGGCACTCGGGCATTACGTTTCACCTAATGGATGAAAATTTTGACAGCGGTGCAATTCTTGCCCGAAAAAAGATAGAAATACTGCCAAATGACACATCAAAAGAATTAAAAGAAAGAACGGTTTTTCAAGCAAGACTTATGTGTGCCGAAGTTTTGAAAAAACTTGAATACGGCGTTGTAATTCCTATACCGCAAACCGACGGAAGTTACTATCCGAACATTAAATCCGATGATATGATGCTTGATTTTGAGAAAGAAAACGCAAAACAAATCCATGCCCGTATCAGAGCTTTACACCCATGGCTGCCCGCTTATGTTACGCATAAAAATAAATTCTTTATCCCAAATCCGTACAAATTAAAGCTTTTAAATAAAGAACAAACCCAAAACGTAATCAAAATAAACGGTCTGAACAACCCGAAAGTCGGAGATATCATAAATAAAAACTCAAAAAACGCATCAATTACCGTAATGTGCCTTAACGGCGAGGCAATAAGAATGTCGGATGTAAAACTTTACGGCTTTTTCAACAAACCTTTTACAAAAACTTACATAAAAAATCAAATAAGTTTCCCGTAAATTTTCCCCTCTTTTACTGCCGTAATTTCAACATTTTGCAAGGTATTCAGCATACTTTCATCTTTACTGTCAAGTAAAACGGTTAAATAATTTCTTGTAACCCCTTTTAAAAAGCCCGTTTTTTTGTCGGGATGCTTTTCGATAAGAATTTCATGGGACTTTCCGATATTTTTGTTAACAAAATTTTCATACTTTTCCCGTGAAATTGCTTTTATTATTGAAGCACGGCGTTCTTTTTCCTTTTCCTCGACCTGCATATCGGATTTTGCCCCGACAGTTCCTTTACGAATTGAATACGGGAATGTGTGAATTTGCGACAAACCGGATTTTTGTAAATTTTCACATGTGGTTTCAAAATCCTCTAAAGTTTCCCCAGCAAACCCCGCAATAATGTCGCTTCCGATAAACGGAAGCTCAAACATTGAATTAATTTTTTCTATCTGTTTTAAATAATCAGCCGTTTTATAAAATCTGTTCATTGAACGTAAAGTCTTATCACAAGCTGATTGCAGGGAAAGATGAAAATGAGGGCAGAATTTTTTGCTTTTACTTAAAAAATCAAGCATTTCATCGGTTATTTCAAGCGGATTTAACGAACCTAAACGAAATCTTTCAACCGTGGTTTCACTTTCAATTACTTTCAGCAAATCCAAAAGCGTCAGTGAAAAATCCTTTCCCCACTGACCGATATGAATTCCCGTCAAAACAACCTCTTTAAACCCGTGTAAAGATAAATTGTTTATCTGTTCAACAATAAAATCAGACTTTGCACTTCTGCTTTTTCCTCTCGCAAACGGAATTATACAGTAAGAGCATCTGTTATCGCAGCCGTCTTGAATTTTCAGACATGCACGGGTTTTGGAAACATCATTCAGTTTTGCATAATTGAACTCTCCAAGCCTCATAATATCTGCCACGCAAAAACGATTATCGGATTTTAAAATTTCAGACAAATTCAATTTTTCATCGTTTCCGACAACAAAATCTATAAAATCATTTTTCAAAAGTTCTTCTTTCTCAATTTGTGCAACACATCCTGTTATAACGGTTATTATTTGAGGATTTTTGTGTTTTGCACTTCTCAGAAGATAAATCGCTTCATTGTCACTTTTGTGAGTAACCGAGCAGGAATTTAAAATATAAATATCCGCATCATTAATATCAAAAACCTCATAAAAACCGTTTTTAGCGAGGTTTTCCTTTATAATAGCCGTTTCAAACTGGTTTGATTTACAGCCCATTGTATGAATATAGAATTTGTTTTTATCGGATAGTTGAATATTCATACTCTAATCGTATATAAAATATTAAAAATTGTAAATATTTATAATTATTTTTGCTAAAATATGCAAAAAATTTTACTTTTGGGTTTTATTAGAATATAATCGTAATACGAAAGGTGTGTGTAAATATGACTATATCAGCTGTAACTCCTTACAACAACAAGAAACGTAAAAATGTTGATGCACTAATAAACATGAGTGACAAAGATATTCAAACTTTGGCTTATATTCGTACTCAAAAGAATGTTAATATGAAGAAAAACCGCAAAGTAAGCAATTTGTTGTTTTATTCGGCTGCACCGGCTGCAGGACTTGCAGCAGCAACGCTTTGCGAGAATAGACCCTCCAAAATCTTCAATGCAACTTTAACCGGACTCGGTGCGAGAGCCTCAAGAGGCTTAAAAACAACTGCTCTTTGGGTTGCAACGTTAGGTGCTCTCGATTTAATGTCTTATGCATATTCAAAACTCAGACAGAAATCGAAAACAGTAAATGATTTCAACCGGCAACATCCGTTTTTATCATTCGGAACAGTTTTTGCACTCGGTTTAGGAGTTATCTCACTTGTCAAAAAAGGTGCTTCCGGATTAGGCAAACTTAAAGCCCCCAATTTTATGAAAAAAGCAGCCGAAAAAGCAGGTGAATTTTTAAACAACAACAAAACCATTACAAGAGCGAAAAATGCATTAATCAGTATTAAAGACAAAACACATCCTTCAATTAAAGACATAACGGAAACAGGATTGTATTATTTACCATGCGGGTTGCTTTTAGGCGGTCTTTTTAATTCTGTCAGAGGTTCAAACAAAGTTGCAAGAGAATTTTCAAATAACTATCTTGAATTAAAGAACAAACAAAGTAAAGTCGCACAAAGCAGAGTTCTTGAACTCTCTTTGCAAAACGATTTTCTTATGCAAGACCCGAAAAACAGAGAATCCGTTGAATTGCTTGAAGAACCTTTAGAAGGTATTCTTGATTAATTATAGGAAATTAACCTAAAAGTTTGTTATAATATTCATTATAAAATTCGTCGAAGCTGTCAGAGATGACAGCTTCCCGACATTTTTGGGAAAATTCAACCAAAAATTGAATATTATGAATTGAAAGCAGAGTAGAAGCGGTACTTTCACCGCAGCGCCACAAATGTCTTATGTAAGCTCTGGAATGATTTCGGCATGCAAAGCAATTACAGCCTTCGACAAGCGGTCTTTCATCATCTGAAAATTCTTTATTCTTAATATTTTTTTTGCCGTTCGGGGTAAAGAATGAGCCGTGACGTGCATTCCTTGTCGGCAAAACACAGTCAAACATATCAATTCCGCGTTTAATTCCGTCAAGCAAATCTTCGGGAGTTCCAACTCCCATAAGGTATCTGGGTTTATCTTTCGGAAGTAAAGGTGCGGTAAATTCCACAAGATGATTTTTCATCTCGGAAGGTTCACCCACACTCACCCCGCCGATAGCATACCCGACAGCATCGTAAGATGATATGACTTTCGCGCTTTCTTCTCTCAAATCATCAAAAAAAGCGCCCTGAACTATCGGAAAAAGAGCTTGACGTGGGTTTGTTTTAGCCTTAAAGCATCTTTCAAGCCACCTATGTGTTCTTTCCATAGCCTTTTTTGCCGTTTCATAATCGCAAGGATATGGTGCACACTGGTCAAATGCCATTATAATATCCGCTCCGATATCCTGCTGAATTTCCATTGAGATTTCGGGGCTTATAAAATGTTTTTTTCCGTCTTTAGGGTCGCGAAATTCAACACCATCCTCACCGATTTTATTTAAATGCCCGAGAGAAAACACCTGAAACCCGCCGGAATCAGTCAACACAGGCTTATGCCAATTCATCCAGGAATGAATTCCGCCAAACTGCTTTATAAGCTTTGTACCCGCTCTCAAATAAAGATGATACGAATTTGAAAGCATAATTTGAGCTCCCGTATCAACGATTTGGTCGCAAGTGAGGGTTTTAACGGCAGAATTAGTTCCGACAGGCATGAAAATCGGTGTTTTAACAATACCGTGCGGAGTTGTCAGAATACCCGCACGTGCCTGATTACATTCGTGAACAAGTTCAAATTTAAAATAATCGTGAGCGTTATCCCGCATTAGCCTAAATCTTCTATAACCATTTCAGCCATATTTTCATATTCGTCATGAATTTCATCTTCGTTGAAATAAATGGCAATTTCTCTTTCGGCACTTTCTTCACTGTCAGAACCGTGAACTACGTTATACTCTTTAATAAGAGCAAAATCCGCTCTTATAGTTCCGACTTGAGCGTCAACGGGCGATGTTGCACCCATAATTTGTCTTGAACCTATGATTACGTCGTACCCTTTCCAAACCATTGCAACAATAGGTCCGCTTTGGATATAACGGATTAACCTGTCGTAAAACGGTTTTCCTTTATGTTCGGCGTAATGTTTTTCAGCCATTTCCGAAGTCACATCAAGCATTTTTAAACCAATGAGTTTAAAACCTCTGTTTTCAAATCTTTTGATAATCTCACCGACCAAACCTCTTTTTACTCCGTCAGGTTTTACGGCAATAAAAGTTCTCTGTTCTTTATGCATATTTCCTCCTTAACTTATAATATCACAAATCAGCCCGTTTTTCCATGCTTTTAAGATTTTTAACAAGCATAATAGACATCATAAAGCACAATATAACGGCTGACGAACAAAGTCCGTACCAGAAACCCTCTAAATTCATATTAAACTTAAAAGCTAGAATACAACCTAACGGCAAAGAAATTAACCAGTAAGCAACAAAATTACACAAAAGAACGACTCCCGTCTTTTTAATACCTTTGAAAATACCTGACAATGACACCTGAAGCCCATCAAAGACCTGAAACATCGCAAGGATATAGATAATCGGCACGGAAATTTTTACAAGTTCCGCATCCTTCGTGAATAATCCGACAAGAAAATGCGGACAAGAGGCAAATACCATCGCACTCAACGCCATAAATCCCACAGACATTACAATTCCCGCAAATGCGTACTTTTTCAAATCATAAATATTTCCCGCTCCGTTTGCAAAACCGACCTTAACCCCTATCGCATTTGAGATTGCAAGCGGAACCATGAACGAAACCGTTGTTAAAGTGCAAACCAAGTTTTGTGCCGCCGCATAAATTCCCGAAACTCTGCCCGTTAATATTGCGATACTGTTGAATGCAACAAATTCCACAAGTATTGCACAAGATATCGGAATGCCGAGTTTTATAAGACTTTTGTAATAATCAAAATCGGAATAGTCCCTAAAATTCATTAATTTCAAACAATAAATTAAAAGCACAATTCCCATAAAATATCTTACGATAAAACTTGCAAGAGCAAGCCCCAATACACCCATTGAGGGTATTACACCCCACCCGAATACAAAAATAATATTCAAAACAACATTCAATACGACAGAAAATACCGTTACCAAATTCGGAAACATCACAATTTCAAACGCCTGTAAAAATTCCTTCATCGCAGCATGCAAATACCCGCCAAATGTCGCAAATGCCGTCACAAACATGTATTGCTTAATCATCGGTACAAGATGCGGTTCAAATTTTAAAGAATCAATCACGGGAATAAACGCCAAAACGGCCAGCATGACAATTAATCCCATTAACATGGAAAATCGCAATGTCGGATAAAAATATTTTTTCGCATCTTTTCTTTCTCCTCTGTAATTGGAGAGTACGGGTGAAACGCTGACTATTAAACCAATTCCGAATGTTTGAATGCAATTTGTAATCGCTGTGGCAATAGAAATTGCCGCAAGAGTATCGGTTGAATGCCTTCCCGCTATCAAAACATCGCCCGCCCCTATCAGGATAAAACCCAAATTTCCCATGATAATCGGCAGTGCAATATTTAAAAGCTCTTTTGCATAATGTTTGAAACTGTTGCTCATACGAAAATTATCTTAACACAAACATTATGCAAAATTAAATTTTATATTTGTTCAGCACCTTCGGCATTAAACCATTTACCATGTTTATAATCGAAATACTCTTTAACGGAGCCGTCGGGATTACGCAGAATGTATCTTTCGGGCAAATCCGATTCTGCGTATTCATAATTATAATAGTTGGTAACTTTGCCTTCGGCATCTCTTATAATGCCCTTTGTTACATTGCCCAAATCGTTATATTCGTAATCAATATAATCGTATATTGTTCCGTCGGATTTGTAAGTTACATCTTTTGAAACATTACCTTTTTCATCGTAAACATGTTCGTCATAATAATTCAATGAACCGTCAGGATTACGGAAAATTTCTTTTGTTTTACGTCCCTTAGTGTCATAAATAGCCGTAATTAAACCGTTTGCATCGTATTTAACTTCGCCTGACGGCGTTTTAATTTTTGCATTTTTGTATAAGGGAGAAGCGGTATTTAAAGAAACCATTTCAAATTTTGATGCCTCAGCGGGAGGAATTTCCTGTGCTTGAGGGCATTGTTCGTCTTTTTGAGGCGGAAGCAAATCAATAATTGTTTCGTTATTATCTTCACGAGCCTTTGTAAAATATCCGCTCCAAAATGAAACAGATGTTGTTTCGTTTAAATGTTTGGCATCAACCTGATTACCCGTTTGTGATGTTCTCTCGATATTTGAAAATCCGTCAAATCTGATTGTCATTTTTTATCCCTCGTTTTTTGCTCACTTACATATATAAAAACAACGGGAAACTCCGATTTTCAGGTTTTGTTTTTTTATTTACAAATCGTTACATAAAAATTAATTAAACAAATTGAGTTGAGGGACATCAGGCACATCAACGCGTTGTTTACGAACGGACAGGTTATTTGAATAATCCTTTTGCATTTTCGTCATCAGCTCCATGGAACGATTTACGACAACAGCGGGCAGACCTGCCATTTTGGCGACTTGAATACCGTAACTTTTGCTTGCACCGCCTTGAACTATTTTACGTAAAAATTCAATATGACCGTTTTCTTCGCTTATTGTTATTCGATAATTTTTAATCTGCGGATAGTTTTTGGTCATAACGTTCAATTCATGATAGTGAGTTGCAAAAATACATCTTGCCTTAATCTTAGTAGCAATAAATTCGGCTACCGACCAGGCTATTGCAACACCGTCATAGGTACTTGTTCCCCTTCCGATTTCATCAAGCAGAATAAAACTTCTTTCGGTAGCGGAATTCAGAATATAAGCCGTTTCTATCATTTCAACCATAAATGTCGACTGACCCAAAGTTAAATCATCCGATGCACCGACACGTGTAAATATTTTATCCACAACACCGATTTTGCAAAAATCTGCAGGAACCCATGAACCGATTTGAGCAAGTATAACAATTAAAGCGTTTTGCCGCATAAACGTTGATTTTCCCGCCATGTTAGGGCCTGTTAAAATCATAAATTGAGTAGAATTATCACATGAATTGTATTTCAAATCCAAATCATTCGGTACATATTCACCCAACGGTAAAATCTTTTCCAAAACAGGGTGACGACCGTTTTTAACAATAAATTCCGCAGACTCATCAATAACAGGTTTGCAGAAATTGTTTTCAACGGCAATTTGAGAAAGACATACATAAGCATCACAATATGCAATACACTCCGAAATCTCTCGGATTTTAGAAACAAATTCTTTTGAATAATCCCTAAAATCGGTAAAAAGTTTGTATTCAAGCTCGGTCGACTTAAATTTCGCATTCAAAACATCATCTTCATGCTTTTTAAGTTTTTCCGTAATAAATCGTTCCGCACCCGTAAGAGTCTGCTTTCTTATATAATCAACGGGAACCTGATCGAGATTAGTGTTTGTAACTTCGATAAAATACCCGAAAACCTTGTTAAATCCAACTTTAAGAGATTTAATTCCTGTTTTTGCTCTTTCTTTTTCTTCAAAGTTTCTTAGCCATTTTTCACCGCCGTTGAGCAAATCCCGCAAATAATCAAGTTCGCCCGAAACGCCTTCTTTGATTATACCACCCTCTTTCAAAACATTACTGCAGTTTTCATCAATAGTTCTGTCGATTAAAGAGGCGTATTCGGCGATTTCATCTTTGTATCCCAGAATTTCTTCAAACGGGTTATTTTGCAGTGATGAAGTTAAATCAATCAAATCAGGCAAAGCAAATAGAGAGAGTTTAAGGCTGATAAAATCTCTGGGGTTAGCCGTATTGTTTGAAATTCTTGTTGCAAAACGTTGAATATCCTGAATGCTATCCAAAATTTCCGAGAGATTAAATCTCACATTGTTTTTTTCAACAAGTTCGCTCACATAATTTTGCCGTTTTAGTATTTCATCAACATTTTTTAAAGGTTGGCAGATTATATTTTTAAGAAGTCTTGCCCCCATATTAGTTTTAGTTTTGTCAATAGCCCATAGAAGTGAGCCGTAGCGTTTTTTTTCACGCAAAGTTTCAACAAGTTCAAGATTTTTTCTTGTTCCATTATCCAAAATCATGAATTCAGACAATTCATAGGGCTGAATTTTTTCAAATTTCGGAATACCTTCTTTCATATTTTCCCAGGCATAAGCCAAAATAGCTGCTGCTGCTCTGAAACCTGATTTGCAATTTTCGTATCCGAAAGCGTCGACATTTTGAAAAACCGCTTTAAGATTATTTAGTGCAAAGTTTTCATCAAACACGGAGGCAGGAATTTTAGAACAGTTATAAAGTGAGGTTATTTCATCAGGCAGGTCAATTTTCTCATCAGGAACGATTTGAAACGGTTTAATTTCGAGTTTAGCAGACGGCCCGATGACTTCCGACGGTGAAATTCTCGCCAATTCTGACTGAATAAGTTCAAACGGAGCTTGAGTAACCTTAAATTCACCCGTAGAAATATCTGCGTAAGCAAAGCCCCAAACCTGATTTTTCACATCATTAAACAAAGCACAGATGTAGTTATTGGATTTTTGTTGAAGGAAAGAACTTTCGGTAATAGTTCCGGAGGTAATAATTCTTGTAACACCTCTTTTAACGATACCTTTTGCGTATTTCGGGTCTTCAAGCTGATCGCAGATAATAACTTTAAAGTTTTTCTTAACTAGTTTTTCGATATAGTTATCAGCGGATTTAACGGGGATTCCTGCAAGCGGAATTCTGCCGAATTTACCCTGTTCGCGTCCCGTAAGCGTGATATCCAATTCTTTTGACATCGTTACGGCATCTTCAAAAAAAGTTTCAAAGAAATCTCCGAGTCTGTACAATAGGATTTTATCGGGATTTTGGTGTTTAATTTTCATATACTCCTGCATAGCGGGAGTCAAATCTTCTATTTTAATATCCGTTGATTTAATCAGATTGATTTCTTGTTTTGTCATAATATAATAATATTATAACTACATAAGGATTTCAACATGGGATGTTTACGTAACATATTCAGGGCATTAATAATAACACTTGCGGTCACGGGATTCATATCTCTCGGGGGAAATGAATTAGTCGGGAACATGATTAAGAAGTATTTCAATCCGCCGCAGGATGTCATGCTTGAGCGGGCACAGAAAGTCGGAGATTTCAGCGGAATAAGCGATGAATTTGAGATAGAAAAGGCTGCGGGCATGCTCGGATATAATGCCGTTGTTGCAGAGCATAAGGCATCAGGTCAAAAGATGTTTGTGGTGGATTCTGGCAACCGAACTATTTTAACGACCGAGGACATAAAATCCGACAATGTTGAAGAAAAGTTAAAAAAGGCATTAAGCAAGGTAAAGTATCAGGCGTTATCGGTGGATGATTTACGTGTTGTAAAGCATGGTGTAATGAATTCATACGGAACGAGTATTCCTTATGTAAGGTTTGAGGCACGTGTAAAAAAATTACCTATAGGCGATGTTGGCGGAATAGTATCGGTAGTGCAGGCAAAAGACGGTACACAGCGGCTGTTGGTATCGGCGAATGAAAAAGATAAATATTCACAGTTGATTTCTGAAGAATTTTTTAGGAAAATAAAATAAAGACTTGACAATTTAATACAAAAAACAATGTCGAAGTGGCACTCGGATTTTCGGACGGACGAAGTTCCGGTAAGGATATGAGTCTGCGAAACCAAAGGTTTACAGACAAAGCTATACACAAAGAAAATCCGAACTCCAAAAGCCCCCTATGGTTTGGGGAGAGGGAGCGCAGCTCATCCGCCACAGACAATGTAACATGCACAGTGAAAATTTTATAGCAATAGTGTCGAAGTGGCACTCTGCCGACGAGAAAGTGACTAAATGTCACTTTCGAGGAGAGGGAGCGCAGCTCATCCGCCACAGACAATGTAACATGCACAGTGAAAATTTTATAGCAATAGTGTCGAAGTGGCACTCTGCCGACGAGAAAGTGACTAAATGTCACTTTCGAGGAGAGGGAGCGCAGCTCATCCGCCACAGACAATGTAACATGCACAGTGAAAATTTTATAGCAATAGTGTCGAAGTG
>CANQMP010000017.1 GCA_947624975.1 Candidatus Gastranaerophilales bacterium | reverse complement strand
TTGACCTTTTATTCTACAAAGACTTTATCCTTAATGCAATGAAAAGTTGACAATCCCCTGCGGGAGAGGGTTAGGGTAAGGGGTTATATTATATCATATTATTGATGGGTGAAATGAAAATCGTTTCACCCATCCTACTTTACTCATCCTATTTTCTAACATGCCTAGTCGCATTTGTGTTTACCGTCCCAAGATAAGTCATCACAGTGCAAATAGTCCATATTTTCGTTGTAGACTACCCATGCAGTACAACCGTAACCTTTATTTCTAATACAATAAGTATCAAAAGGTGAAAATCCATCCCCTTTAAAACCGGCAGGCATAATTCCTTTATCCGTTACATAAAACAAGAATAAGTCTTTGCCATGAATATTTGGCGGATTTACACTACCATTTACATCTATCTGAACCTCAAACCAATCATGTAATTCAGAGTTAATATCATAACGTGGAGCGGGACCATTCGGCATAAAGATTACTGTTGTTCCGTCCGCTAAAAAGATGGCAGATGTAACTTTTGAGTAGTTGCTGTCTAATTCGCCTTCTTTATAATAATACTCCATTTGGCAATCCTTTGTACCAGCATCGCAAGTTTTCAATACTTTTAATTCCGGCAAAAATTTATCCCTTATCAAAATACTGTTATCAAGACTTCTCCCTGTAATTCCCCATTGTGAGGGCAAACCGTTTTCTTGCACTACAGAAAGGTAGCATTGTGAGAAAAACGAATAGAATTTTTTAACCTTTGTTATAGTAGCTTTTTCCTGATAACTGTTTATCAAAGTCGGTATTGTTAACGCCGCAACGACGCCAACGACAGCAAGGGTGATTAAGACCTCAGCAAGGGTAAACGCGTAATTCTTGGTTTTTGAGGTTAGAATACCCTCAAAACCCTTGCTAGGAGAAAATCCCCCCCCCCCCCCGATGGGTTAAGTGCGCTAATAGTAATCTTCTTCATAACATTTTTCCTTTCGTTTTCTTATACATTCTCATTATAAACGATTTTTTAAAAAATGCAAGAGGGGAAATGGAAATTTTTTATAAAATTTTAAAAATTCTTAATGAAATCTGACCCCTCACCCTAGCCCTCTCCCGCAGGGGGAGAGGGAATTTATATGCAAGGGGCGAGGGATAGTCTTTTTATTCTTTTGCAAATCCGCTGTGTAGCACCTTCGGCGAGTGTAAATGCGGAATGTTTTTTCGTAATCCTTTTCATAAGTCATCCTTCTGTACTTATAATATAAGTATAATATTTATATATAATACAAGTATAACTCATGTCTATGATTTTGTAAAGTATATATATGTACAAAATCATGGAGATATAACTGTTATGAAGAAAAAATTATCACGTTCAGGCAGCGGCTGGGCTTTGTTTATGCCCAAAACATTACTTGAATTAATTGACGTAAATCCCGAAATGGACATGCTGGAAGTAAAAGTCGAAAACAATATCATAAAAATTACAAAAGCAGAGGTTCGCGAGTCTGAATATTCGGTTCTGTCAAATAACTGATTAGAATTTTATCGCAAAATCTTTTAGCCGTTATGGTTTAAACTGTTTGAATTTTTTTTGCATGCAGTGCCGTAATTTTTTTTGCTATTTTATAATTTTTCCGTCAAAAACATCCAGAATCATATTTACATTATCCGAATACATCATTAATTCATCCGACATTTTGATTTCAGGCTGCTTTTCCGATTTTGTTTCTTCAATTTCCTGTTCAATTTCTTGTTCGATATCCTGTTCGATTTCTTCCGTTTCGTTTTTGGGCGGAATGTATGGCGAAGGTTTAGGTTTTGCAGGGGCGGCAGGTTTTACTTCATTATCCGAACTTTGCAAAAGTCTTACATTTACATTTGAATTCGTTTGAGAAAAAATTTCATTAACCGAGTCCGTAATCGTTTGAATTGAGCTTTGAACTTTATTCAAAAACATTTCATTTTTTACCGCAATTACTGTTTCTTCGGCACTAATTTTTATCGGGACTGCCCACTGGTTTAAAAGTGCACGTGTAGGCGTGCTTTTAATACTGTTCAAAAGTTTTCCCCACAGTATCGAAATGTCATTTTCATCTACATGTTTTGATTTTGGCATTGGTGAAAAACTTTCGGATTTGGTTTCATCTTTAATTTCAGCTTTCGGTTCGATTTTTTCGGATTTTTCTTGTTTAATTTCCTGTTTAACTTCTTCTTTAACCGCTTGTGTCGGCACTGATTTCGGAATTTCAGGAGCTTTATACGAATAAATTCTTGCAGGTTCGGTATTTCCGCCTTCAAGTCTTAAAATTCTTTCCTGAAGTTGGGCGAGTTTAGTGTTTTCGGTCAGGTTAGCCAAATCAATAATTGCGACTTCAAGCCATAAATGCGGGTTATTGGTAAGTTTTGTTTCCTTTATATATTCGGCAGACTTGTCGATAAGTGAAACAATTTGTTGTGTTTCAATGTTTTCCGCCTGCAAAGACAAATGTTTTGCCTGTTCGGCGTTAAGTTGTGTAAGTTCAAAAACCGCGTCTTTGCTGCAATTTTTTACGACAAGAAGGTTTCTCAAGTAATCTGTCAGGTTGTTTAAAATTTGTACAGGCTCATTACCCGAATTGTAGATATTTTCGAGCAGCTCCACAGCCCCTTGAATGTCTGAATTCAAGATTTTGTCAGCAAGAGAGTGAAGTATATCAAAAGACAGACGACCAAGAAGGTTATTTATATCGTCTGTTGTAATCTCATCTTTGCTCCCTAATATGCTTAACTGGTCTAAAAGAGCGATACTGTCACGCATTCCACCTGCCGAATTTTTCGCTATCGTATTAAGTGCATCGTCAGTGATATTAATTTTTTCTTTATCGGCGATGTTTCTCAAGTGTTTTACGATGTCTGCGGTTGTAATTCTTTTGAAATCAAATCTTTGGCAGCGGCTTTTAATTGTATCCAAAACTTTGTGAACTTCCGTAGTTGCGAGTATAAAGATGACATTTTCTGGCGGTTCTTCAAGTGTTTTTAAAAGTGCATTAAATGCCGTAGTCGAGAGCATGTGAACTTCATCTATTATATATATTTTGTACCTGCTGTTAACGGGTGCGTACATGACTTTTTCGAGAATGTTTTGTGCATCCTCGACTTTTCTGTTGCTTGCTGCGTCTATTTCAATTACGTCCATCGGAGTTGAATTTGTTATGTCAATACAGTTTTCGCAAACTCCGCAGGGTTTAACCGTCGGGCCTTCTTTACAATTCAGAGATTTGGCAAAAATTCTTGCCGTGGAAGTCTTTCCCGTTCCCCTCGGGCCGGTAAAAAGATAGGCATGCGAAATTTTGTTAAGTTCTATCGCATTTGCAAGAGCTTTTTTAATATGCTCCTGTCCGACAACTTCTTCAAGCGTTTGCGGACGATATTTTCTGTATAAAGGTACGTAACTCATAATAAAATTATATCATAAAATCATACTTAGTAAATTTTTCTTTTTTGATGTATAATTTTATTGAACATAAGAAGTGTATAGAAAATAATGTGCAAGGCACGGGTTTGGAGAAAGTTCGCTCCAAACAAGAAAGGAAGTAGTATGACAATACCTGAAACCAAAAAATTTGAAATTGAAATCGGCGGTAAAACAGTTACCGTAGAAACGGGCAAGTACGGTCAGTCCACTAACGGTTCCGTTACCGTGAGATGCGGTGACACAATGCTTTTTGTTCACTGCGTTGTATCAAAAGAACCCAGAGTCGGAATAGACTTTTTCCCGTTACTTATCGACTATGAAGAAAGAATGTCTGCAATAGGAAGAATTCCGGGCGGATACAACAGATCCGAAGGTAAAGCAAGCGATAAAGCAATTCTTATTTCCCGTCTTATTGACAGACCGATAAGACCTTTGTTCCCCAAGGGTTACAGAAACGATATACAAATCGTAGCCCAGTTATTCAGCTACGATCAGCAAAATCAGCCTGATACTCTTGCAATGCTCGGTGCATCATGCGCTTTAATGCTTTCGGGTGCTCCTTTTGAAGGCCCTATCGGTGCAGTCAGAGTTTCAAGAGATGAAAACGGTAATATGATCGCTAACCCGACTCACCAGCAAGCTGATAAATCTGATTTAGACATTGTTGTAGCAGGTACGCATGACAGTGTAATTATGGTTGAAGCAGGATGTAAATTCGTTACCGAGGATGATATTATGAATGCGGTTGAATTTGCACAGGTTGAAATCAGAAAACAGTGCGATGCTCAACTTGAATTCGCAAAAGCATGCTCTGTGGTTAAAGAAGAATTCGTTAACCCGTACGATACAACGGAAATTAAAAAGATTATTGACGAAACCGCTCACGATATGATTTTTGACGCTTATCACAACTTCGACAGAACTTACAGACAAGAAAAACTTGAAGAAGCAAAAAAACTTGTCAAAGAAAAAATCGATGCATTACCCGAAGATGATTACAGCAAAAAAATCATGGAAGAAACCGGAATTGACTTTGTTGCGGAAGAATTCAAAAACGCTGAAAAGAAAATTATGCGTACAATGATTTTGGAAGAAGGCGTCAGAGCAGATGGCAGAAAACCGCATGAAGTTCGTCCGATTTGGTGTGAAGTCGGAGTTATTCCTAGAGCTCACGGTTCTGCCGTATTTACCAGAGGACAAACGCAGGTTCTTTCGGTCGCAACTTTAGCAGGCCCTGCAATGAAACAGGAACTCGACGGAGTAGACCCCGAAACCGAAAAAACTTATATGCACAAATACATATTCCCCGGATTTTCCGTCGGTGAAGTTAAACCCCTGAGAGGTCCCGGCAGACGTGAAGTCGGACACGGAAATCTCGCGGAACGTGCTAATGTTCCCGCACTTCCCTCACAGGAAGAATTCGGCTATACAATAAGAGTTACATCGGATGTTTTGGAATCCAACGGTTCAACATCTATGGCATCAACCTGCGGTTCTTCAATGGCATTGATGAATGCGGGCGTTCCCGTTAAATGCATGATAGGCGGTGTTGCAATGGGTATGATTACCGAAGAAGGCAAAGAACCTGTTGTGTTAACCGATATTCAGGGTATCGAGGACTTTTTAGGCGATATGGACTTTAAAGTTACGGGTAACGATACGGGAATTACGGCACTACAAATGGATATGAAAGCTAAAGGTATTGCAAACGATACGTTACGCAGAGCGTTAGCTCAAGCTAAAGAAGGCAGATTACATATCCTTTCCAAAATGAGAGAAGTTATAACCGAACCGGGTGCAATGTCACCGTTTGCACCGAGCATTTCAACGATGACAATTCCTGTTGAAGATATAGGAACGGTTATCGGACCGGGTGGAAAGCAAATCAGAGCAATAATTGACGCATCTGGTGCGGAAATTGATATTCAGGATTCAGGTGTTGTAACAATTACCTCAAATGATCAAGAGGGTGCCGAAATCGCTATAAGAATGATTAAAGAACTTACTTTCAAACCCGAACAGGGCATGGTATTGAAAGGTAAAGTCGTAAGAATCATTCCGATAGGTGCTTTTGTCGAACTCGCTCCCGGAAAAGACGGTATGGTACATATTTCACAAGTTTGCAACGAACGGATTGAAACTATTGAACCACACCTTCAAATCGGTCAGGAGGTTATCGTTAAAGTCGTTAAAATCGACGACAAAGGCAGAGTTAACCTCACGATTAAAGGAGTTAGCGAAGAAGAAAAAGCTAATCTTCAATAATAAATAAAAAAATACCTTTTGAACTGAAACCCTAAAACCGACTTTTTTTACTTTGTTCGGTTTTTAGGGTTCAGTTTGTTTTAAAAGGTCTTTTTTTTATGTATTCGAATTATTCTTTATCTTTGAATTTTTTGATAAGGAGATACAATTCGGGCGAATTATACTTAATGTCTTCCACTGATTTATCAGTTAAACTCATTATTATAGATGAAGGATTTCCTGCTTGCAATAATTTTCCTATTATAAACTCGGCTTTTGCTCCAAGCAAGTCTTTAGGTTTGTTTTCATCAAAAAACATTTTGTATCCGGCTAAAGATGAATTGACCGAACTCAAAGTTTTTATTTTGTTTATTATCATATTTCGGAAATTTTTGTCTTGTTGTGCCGAGTCGCAGATTGCCTTAATGATATATTTGTTTTGGACATCACCGAGAATACTTTTATTGATATCGTAATACGGAAAAGCATCAACAATTTTTGCGGGAAGTTCTCTTATTTCCTGTTTTGAAAGAGGCTGTCTGTATAACTGAAATCTTTGCATTACTCTTGCTTTTACTTCATCTCTTTCTTCCTCAGGAATGTAGAATTTCAGCAATTCATTGAGAGTTTTTGCTTGTTTCCACAAAATTGTATAGTTTGAAGCTTTTTTGTTTATTTCATTGACACGTCTGTGAATATCATTCATCAGCTCATCATCATCTATAATACTGTCGTTTGCAGCTTTTTCTTTGGCAAAATCGTTATTAATTATTTTATCAATATGTTTGGGGTTAATCTTTAAACCGCCGACTTCGGCAGCTAAAGCTTCGTGGATTGCCGCTTCGTCTTTTTCATGCTTATTTATGTATTCATTAAGAATATTACTGCTTTTGTCGATAATTTCGTCGTTAGTCAACAAACATTCTTTTTTGAACAGTTCACAGATTGCATTTTTTTTATCCTCATCCAATTCTACAGTTGACAGAGTGGTATTTCCTAACTCATTTGGGTCACATGTCAGCGAGAGAAGATATTTTATATTTGAACCTTCTTTTTTCAGAAGATATTTAGAAAATTCATCAATATATTTTTGGGGGTAGAAAAAGAATTCCCTCTCTATTTTTTTGTTGATAGCATCTTCCAAATCAATCGAAACTGAAATTTTATAGCCGTTGCTTAATTCAAAAGTATACAAATCTGCGTTATTTTCTTTGCTTACTTTTTTAAGTTGTTCATCAAAACTTTCGCGTTTTACTTGTTCCGGTTTTATTTCTTCAGATATTTGAGCTGCTTGTTTGAGGTTTTCTTCGGGAATATTTGCAAACATTTCATCGTATTCGGCTTGAATTCGTTCGTGTTCGCGCAATGCTTTTTCTCTTTCGGGTTTTATGCTTCTTGCGTAAGCGAGCAATTCCTGAAATTCTTCGTTTTGACCGTCAACGCCGTAAGCGTCGAAAAACAGTTTTATCGTGTCGGTCATGACGATGGAACGAAGTTCGTTCACATCTTTTTTCTGCATATATTCCGTGAATTTTTGGGTTTGGGATTTGTTTAACTGCTCATAATTTTCAAAGAAATAACGCATCTCAGGTGAAATATTAAGTTTTTCAAGGACAACGGAGTTTATTTCACCGAGATATTTTGCAACGAAGTTTAGTGAAGCTTCATCTCGAATATTTGTTTTCTTCAGGTATTTTCCTGTTTCGGTTTTGCTTCCGTTACCGTCTATCAAAGCTTTTTTAATTTTATCTATTTCCCAGTCTTTTATATCTTCAAATCTTTTCCGTATCGGTGTATAGACTTTTGGTTGTTGATTATGCGAAGTTGAGATTCTTGATTCAATGGGTTTTCTCGGTTTGTATTCGTAGGGGAATTCTTCTCTGGTTGCCGTGAGCGATTTCCAGAAACCGTTGTCGGGAAATTTTATTCCGTAGGCTTGAAGTGTGTCGTAACTTATCGGGCTTAAACCCTTATAGTGAACAGATACATCTTTTTTGAAATCTGTGTTAATTTCTTTTAATGTCTTGCTTTCGGTATAAATTTTCTTCAAGATATAATGTCCGAGGTTGTCGTTACCGTTTTTAAAAAGAGTTTTTCCCTCCTCACGCATTAAATCTATTTCTGCGATAATACCTGTTCTTGCCTTTCTGTTAGGGGTATCGGTCAATTTTTTAAACAACGGTTCATCAGGGAAAATGCGTTTGACCTGTTCAAGATTTTTTGTTTCTTTTATGTCATCAAACACAAGTCTGAGCATTTGTGCGGGAGGCATTTTCTGCCTGTCCTCAAAATCTGCGTTCAAATACTCTTTCATTGTGTCAGGCATTCCGTTTTTGTTAAACGGTTGTGCGTAGAAGTTTTCAGGTGTTCTGAAAAGTCTTGCGGTGAAGTTTATATTAAAATCTCTGTAACCTATCGGGTTGTACGAGTAATTGTTTTTGTAATCTGTATTTGCCGAATTGGCAGGCTTTGTTTGGGCTAATGGCAAAGCACGAAAAGATAAATTTTGAATTTTCATGTATATTTTCCCTTTTTTAGACTTTGAAAAAATTATCAATAAAATTTTTTGCTAAAAAATTAATATAATTTAACATTTGTTTATGTTAAACTGTCATTGGAGAGTAAAGACATGTTTGATGTAATTACAATTGGAAGTGCAACAATGGATGTATTTGTCGAAAGTGACGATGCTAAAATTGTTTCTGTTAATTCGATTTCTAAAAAATCGGAATTTATGAGTTATCCGTATGGTTCTAAAATAGAAATCACGGATTTCACCTCGCAAGTTGGCGGGGGCGGTGTTAATACAGCCTGTAACTTTGCAAATCTCGGGTTTAAAACTTCGGCAATATTTAAAATCGGCAACGATATCTATTCCAAAGGGATTTTGAACTTCTTTAAGAGTAATAATGTGGATTTATCAAACATTATTCAGGATGAAAGCATAAGCACGGGCTTTTCAATAATTCTTGTAAGTTTTCAGGGTGACAGAACGGTTCTTGCTCACCGCGGGGCTAACGGAAAAATTAAAAAGTCCGACATAAATTTTGAGGCGGTAAAACAGGCAAAACTCCTTTATATTGCACCTTTGAACGGTGAAAGTACGAAAGTTCTTGATGATATCGTAAGTTTTGCGAACGAAAACGGTGTAAAAATCTGTTTTAATGCAGGAACATCAAGCATTAAAAAAGGTTTCGGATATATGAAAAAAATCCTTGAAAACGCAAATATCGTTGTAATGAATAAGGATGAAGCTTCAATGGCTACTCAAATTCAGGTACGACCCGACACAAGGGATGAAAAATTTTCTCAAGAGCCTATTCATCCTGATTTGAAAGCGATGTTTGAAAAGCTTAAAGTTCGTGATTACCAGATTATAGTTATAACGGACGGCGGAAACGGTGCTTGGGCGTATGACGGCAAAAAATACTATTTCTGTCCCGTTTTTGACGGCCCTGTTGTTTCAACGCTCGGTGCGGGCGATGCTTTTGCGTCGACTTTTTGCGGTGCGTTGGGAATTACCAAACTTAATATCGGAAAAGCCCTTATGTACGCATCGGTTAATTCTGCGGGCGTTGTTTCACAATTCGGGGCTACACAAGGTTTAATGACGTTTGATGAGATAGAAGCTAAACTTGCACAAAATCCGCAGTACGGTTATTGTGAAATTGAGAAAGGATAAAAATGAACAAAGTTGTTGTCGGAGCTCAGTGGGGCGATGAAGGAAAAGCAAAAATTACGGATTTGCTGGCTCAAAATGCCGATTTAATAATAAGATATCAGGGCGGATGCAACGCAGGACACACCGTTGTTGCTCATAACAAAACTTTTAAATTTCATCTTATCCCGTCAGGAATTCTCTACGGCGGAAAAACCTGCTTTATCGGTGCGGGAACGGTTATTTTGCCCGAATATTTTGATGAAGAAGTTCAAGGATTAATAAAAGAAGGTATTGATGTTTCGGGGTTGAAAGTCAGCCCTCTGGCATCAATTACAATGCCTTACCATACAGAAGTCGACGGTTACAGTGAAAGTACCGCAACAAAAGGTAAAATAGGTACGACTAAAAAAGGTATCGGACCTACATATACCGACAAAATGGCAAGAATAGGACTTAAAATCGAGGATTTGTTCGACGATGAGGCACTATCAGAAAAACTTGACATAATTTTACCGCTTAAAAACAAGACTTTAAAGGAAGTTTACGGGCTTAAAACTTACACAAAAGAAGAAATTACGGCTCTGTGCAAGAAGTATGCCGAAATTTTCCGTCCTTATGTTTGTTTTGATTGGCAAACGATTTTGGAAGATGCCAAACGTGCAAACAAGGCGGTTCTTTTCGAGGGGGCACAGGGCGTAATGCTTGATATAGATTACGGAACTTATCCTTTCGTAACCTCCTCAAATCCTATTGGCGGCGGTGCCGCTACAGGTTCTGGTTACGGCCCTAAAATGATAGATGAAGTCATAGGGGTTGCAAAAGCTTATGTGACAAGGGTTGGCGAAGGGCCTTTCGTAACCGAATTAACAGACAAAACAGGTGAAAAAATTCGTGAAATCGGACATGAATTCGGTGTTACAACAGGACGTCCGAGAAGATGCGGTTGGTTCGATGCCGTAACTATGCGTTATGCCGTACTTACGGGCGGTTTAACATCCGTTGCTCTCACTAAAATTGATGTGTTTGATAACTTTGAAGAAATAAAAGTTTGTACCGCTTACAAAGACAAACGTGACGGAAAAATTTACAAAAATTATCCGACAAACGTTTTTATGCACAAGTATCTTGAACCGATTTACGAAACCCACAAAGGCTGGATGCAAGATATTTCGGGAATAAAAGAATATGAAAAACTTCCGCAAAATGCAAGGAATTATATAAAACGCCTTGAAAAATTGCTGGAAGTTCCGATTTCTATCGTAAGTGTCGGTCCTGACAGAGAGCAGACAATATTTGTTAATCCTCAATAAAATCTCTGAAGTGCTGTAATTCTTTCCTCTCACGGATTTTGGAAAGTGCAAAATCCTCGAGTTGCCGTATTCGCTCTTTTGAGTAACCCATAATTTCTCCGAGTTGTTCGAGAGTTTTCGGCTGCTCACCGTTAATCCCGAAACGATAATTGATAATCGTCTTTTCCCGCTCGGAAAGCGTTGCAAGGAGCTTTTCAATGCTGCCTTTCAAAGCTTTGTTTTTCGTATGTGTTTCGGGCGAGCGGTAAGACTTATCCTCGATGTAATCACCGATGTTTAAATCGTCTGTCACGGGAGTTTCAAGGCTTATCGGCTCTTTTATAACGGCTTTTTTTATTGACGTAATCTGTTTTTGCGTAAACCCGAGTCTTTCTGAAATCTCCTTATCCGTGGGTTCTCTGCCAAATTCAAACGACAGAGTTGTGTACATTCTTTTGTATTTGCGGATTTTGTCGGTCATATGAACGGGAATTCTTATCGTCCTTGAACTGTTTGATATCGCACGAATAATCGTTTGCTTTATCCACCATGTTGCATAAGTCGAGAATTTAAAGTTCTTAGAATAGTCAAATTTTTCTGCCGCTTTTATAAGTCCCAGTGAACCTTCCTGAACTAAATCCATAAACAAAACTCCTTGTCCTATATACTTTTTGGCAATACTTACAACAAGCCGTAAATTTGCCTGAACAAGTTTTCGCTTTGCAATAAGTGAGTCTGAACGAGTGCCTTCTTTTATTATCTGCCCGAGTTTTCGTTCTTCATCATGGCTTAAAAGCTTTACTTTACCGATATCTTTCAGATACATCTGTAAAATATCATCGTCATGTGAAATAGAATTAAAAGTTCTGGGTTCATCTTCGTTGTCGATATATTCTGCGGTTTCGACGTATTCCGGCTGTAAATCCTTGTATAAATCTTCTTCTTGTACTATTGTCATTATCCTCTCCTCTCTTAAAATTTTTGACGTAATTATCGAAATTTTGTTTCATGGTATAATATGATTATGTTGAAAAAGATTTTATTAGTTTTGATAATATCTGTTCCGTTATGTGCAAATGCCGAACAGCTTTACGGAAACGGCGGTTACGTCAGTCCGGAAACTTATGCGGTTAATGAAGCGGATATGAGAGTTTACAGTTACATGGAACCTTCTGCGGATATTTTGCCCGAAAATTCCAAAAAAATCGGGCATAAAAAGCAGTCTAAAGCTCCCAAAAGAGTGAAAACACAAGAAGAATACGAAAAAGGTATTGTCTATAAAACCGCAAAATGGTGGGTTGATCAAAGATACAAGCGTGAAGAAGAACATCACGGCACAAAACACGAAATAAAGGTGAAAGCCCGTGAAGAATATGAAAAAAGAATGACCGAACAGCCAAAAGAAGAAACTAATTAATATACCTTTGCAGTTCTTTCTTTTCCTCAAAAGTTACACGACCGTTCAAAGCACGCTTTTTGCCGCCGTCTTTTACGATTACGTAAAAATAACCGAAAGTGCCGTCCTGATTTTTGTTACCCAGTGCGGTTCTTAAATTTTTCATGTCTATATAAAGAACTTTTTCCAAATCATAGTCAAGTTCCCTGTCATCAAGTGCAACCGAACCGTCACTGTTTAGCAGGGCAAACCTTATTCCCGCTTTTTTAAGCTCATCTTTGGTTATTTTATCGTTATCGCCGTCACTTTCGAGTTTTTTCAAAGCTCCGAACAAATCGTCCCTGTTATCATCGTAACCCAAAATGTTTTCGACGCTCCAGTTGTCATCTTTACGGTCTGTTATAAGGATATAATTTTTTCCGCCCGCTGAAATTACATAAGGGTCAAGATAAGAAAGCGACAGGTTAAGCACTCTTAAAGTCGGAGTGGAGTTCAAATTGAGCCGTCCGCTTGCCATTGATGCACCTGCAAAAAACGCATTAGCGGCAGTGTTTTGCGGCAAAATCATAATATTATTTTTTACAAACGGCGTTCTCTCAAAACAAAACGCAGGACTTGAAACTAAAACTAACAACAAAAGCAAACCGATTTTTTTCATAAAATTTCTCCTTATACATAAATTATAACGAAAATAATAAAAAAAAGTTCAAAAAAACGGTTGACAATGAAGAATGTTTAATATAATATTAATGTTGCCGAAATAAGGGCGTTTAGCTCAGTTGGTAGAGCGCCTCCCTTACAAGGAGGATGTCGGGAGTTCGAGCCTCTCAACGCCCAGATAAGAGAACAACGAAAGTTGTTCTTTTTTTTTAATTTTATCGGGCGTTGGAAGCTCTCACTCAATAATTTTTGTTTTTTGAACAAAAATTACGGAGTTCTGCCCTGCGGGTATCCTGCCTCGTACGGCTCGTGTTGCTCGCCTACGATGCAAGCGTGCCTCTCTACGCCCACCATTTAAAAATCAGTATCCGTAAGCCTTTTCGGCAAGCGGATAATTTTTTTATTTGGTATTTTTTCTTTTATTCTCACAAAATTCTCACATTTTTCAGAAAAAATATTGTTTATTCAATAACGAGCATGTATTATCATATCGTTATTATTTTTTTTCATATATATTTAAAATGTAAGTTGGGGTTTAAACTTGTATGGCAAGTATGCCCAAACGACAATTTATATAAATGAAATTTTATCTCATTTATATAATTTTATATGTATGATAATAACATCTAAATTGTTTTTTATGCGGGAATAGCACATTAATATTTATATATTTAAACCATAAAATATTTATATGGAAATAAAGAAAATATTAGGTTTAAAAATTAAAAGATTAAGACAAAAAATTGGACTTACTCAAGAACAATTTGCAGAAAAAATAGGTTTGGCTACAAGAACACTTGCAGGTATTGAAATAGGCGAAAGTTTTGTTTCTGCAAATACTATTGATAATATTTTAAATTATACCAATATTTCATTTGAAGATTTTATCATTTCAAGTCATTTAAGACCTATTGATGAATTAATGCAGGATATATACAAATATCTTGATAAAATTAAAGATGATAGAGAAAAAGTTGAGAATATATATAAAGTAATCCAAGCATTATCAAATGAATAAATATTAAAATTTGTAAACTTCCAAATGTATAATTATTACATAGTTTTAGCTAATTATGCAATATATGTGCATAAGATTGAGCAATTTTCTTATGCAAAATGTTTTTATATAAACATAAAGAAAGTCGATTTTCAAAGGGGAAATTTAAGTTAATGAAAGGATGTTAATATGGTTAATATGATTAATATGATTAATGTTGCAAAATCTACTTGTAAAACTCTGTTCAAAAGTCCTGTAGGTAAGACTGCAGGTAAATATCAAATGGCACCAAGGCTATTTTCAATAAGCGAAAATCCTGTAATAGGTACAGAGATTAGAAATAATATTACAGGAACAAGATATTTTCGTCAGTCTGGTTTAGCCGGAAGAAATGTTGAAGTTAAACCCAAAGTAACTATACTTCGCGCAGATGGCACATATTCAGGAACGTCGTCAACATCAATGTTCGATAGATTACTTACAAATTTAAGGCGTAATCCTGAGAACTGGAATCCTGTAATAAAAGCAGACCCTAATATAGGGAAGGAACTTACAACTAAAACTCTAGGGGAGGAAGTACGTTATTTTAGATCCGCTGAACCTATAAACGGTCACTTAATAACAAAAATTGAAAAAGGTCGTTATCATAGTATGAGATTAGAAGAATTTGATAAGATGATATGGAATCTTTTAGGTTAAGAAAATGATATAAATGTGGGTTAAAAAATTTTTAACCCACATTTTCAAAATTTATTTTTAGAATAATCAAACCGACTGTAGTTTTATATTTGCATTAAGCGAGCCTCTCAACGCCCACCATTTAAAAATCAGTATCCGTAAATGTAAGTTGGGGTTTCTACCCCAACAAATTTTTTAAGCAATAGCTAAGTCCAATTTGAAATATATTACGTTGTTGGACAGGAATGCCCAACCTACATGCTATGGCAAAATATATTCTAACTCTATACGCCAATCACCGTCGGGTGTTTTGCCTTTAGATAAAATTTTATATTCTGCATTACGCGGGAACAAAGCTTCACCGCCATGTTCAAGATTTCTTGAAATTCTGGCACCCTTAGGTGTATGAACAGTTAATACAGCTCCACCACTGAAATCTTCTGCTAACGCTCTATCAAATCCATAGTATGCATAACCTTTATCCGGTTTAACAATATCTCCAACTTTTCCATCTATTAAATCAGGGATAAATCTGGTCTGAATCCCACGATAAAATATGCAATCTTTTTCTAAGGGAGGAAGATTAGCCATTTCTGCATCATAGGCTTTCATTTGTGCAAAAGTTACCTGATCAGCCAAACTATCCGATGGACCTTCAACTTTTTCAGAAAACGAACGATAAATATGATTATTACCGTGAATATCATGATGTTTTCTTATCTTGGTTGCCTTTGACGTAATCGGATAATCTCTATACTGTAAATCATGATAAGTTTCTAAAAAATGAAATTCTGTTTCGTTAATACCATTCGGATTACCATTAATCGCTTCTTTATATAACTTCTCCAGTTCTTGTTTTGTCATTTTTTCGTATTTTTGATTTAATGCCATTGCTTCTTCAAATGTACATTTAACCTCGGGAACTGTCAGTTTACAATCCGATGCATCCTTTACTTCTCTGGTAATATTAAAGCGTTTAAAATGCAAACTATACCATTCTGTCGTTTTACCTGTTTCTAAATCAAAACGTTCTACAAATACACTATCATCTATTTTCGCTCTTTGATAAACTTTTTGTCCTGCTTCATTAAAATATGTTGTTGTCTCACCGTAGTCATTAGGTACTGTTTCTGAAATTTTTCGACCATATTGCCAATGTTCAACCCCATTCGGAGTTGTTTTAACCGTAACCTTTTCATAAGCAGCTTTTGAAGAAACTTCCAGTTCTTCATAGTATTTCTGCATGTCTTCTCTTGACCAAGCATTAGCTTTTTCTTCAGGTGCCAAATTACGCTCTATTGTCTTTGCATTAGTTTCAGTTTTTGAATGAAGTTTATTATCAATTTCTTTATAAATTTTATCTGCATCTTCTGTTCGTTCTTTTTTAGCAGGGACATAAGTTTCGGGAACAGAGTCAGGCTTAACTTTTGGTTTTACATTCGGTTTTACTTAAGCAACTGACTTTTTGCCTTTGCCAAATAACTTTATAAGTAATAATTGGTTGTTCAACTTCGTTAATTCTTAGACTCATATATATAATTACCTTATCTTTCTAATATTAGTAAAACATCAAATGCATAAAATTTGTGCGGACAAAATTATAATTTAAAAAAAATTTACAAATAAAAAAAGCAGTACGCAATAATGGGTGAAATAAAAATCGTTTTTACAAAACTTAATATAACTTCAAGAATTGCCGAATTTTTGTTTTGCGGATAACATGTATATATTAAATAAGGAGAAGTTTATGAAAGATTTTTTGAAACCTGTTTTAATGGGGCTTACGGCACTGTTTATTACCATGCCTGCTTTCGCCTATCCTGATGTATCTGATGATTACTGGGCAGCACCGCAGATTAACCTCTTGACCGAGCAGGGTGTTATTGTCGGATATCCCGACGGAACTTTTAAACCCGATGAAAATGTTACAAGAGCGGAATTTGCGTCTATGGCGGTTAAAGCTTTGGGACAAGAACACACAACCGTCGCTCAGCCCGTGAATTTTACCGACATTACACCCGAATATTGGGCTTATGATGCAATACAAAAGGCTTTGTATTTTGAATTGGTTTCTTGTTCCGACGAGGGTGACGTTTTCAGACCCGATGACACGGTTACCAGAGGAGAGGCTCTTACAGTTGCCGTTAACACATTAACCACGGAACAAATCAGCCTGGAAAAAGCAAAAGAAATTTTAAGCAAAAAATATACGGATGTACTCGTTATTCCTGAAGAATTTATTCTTCCCTCAGGTAAAGCCGAGATTTTGAGCATGCTCGTTGTCATGCCTTCCGCTACGGATAAAATTGATGCCGAAAGACCCGCTACAAGAGCCGAAGTCGCAGGAATTTTATTCAACATGATGGAACAGGCTAAACTTAACCCTAACGCAAAACTTGCAGAAGCTATGAGAAAGAAAACAGGCGAAGGTTATGTCGTTAAGGATGCAACAGTTGAAGGAAGTTTCGGGATTATCCCCGAGGGTGCTATTGTTCCCGTTAAACTAAGCAATTATGCAAGTTCTCAATCATCCGAGTCAGGAGAAGTTTACGTCGCATCCGCACGTCAAAACTTCGTTACTCCCGAAAAATACATTCTCGTCAGAAAAGGTGCCAACCTTAAAGGTCAGTTCCTTGATGTCAGAAAAGGTAAATGGTTTGTCAGAAACGGTAAACTGGTGTTTGACAATTCGCTTATAACAACAACTGATGACCAAACGGCAGAATTCAGCGGTGTTTGCGAAATTACAAAGGAAAGAAATTGGTTTATGAAGTTTGTCAGAAATGTCTTTAAGGGTGAAAAACTTGATGTCAGCCCCGAGGACGAAATTTATATGAAGCTTCTCAAACCCGTTAAGGTCGATTTGACAAACGGCTGGATTATGGAATAAAAACTTACAAATTACGTCCTCAAGGGGACGTAATTTTATTATTAATTTATTTAAGCTCAATTTCTTTTATATATCTCGGGCGACCTTTGACTTCACGGAAAATCTGCCCGACGTATTCGCCGATTAACCCCACGCAGAAAAGCTGTATTCCGCCGAAAATACACAGCATGATAATCGCCGTTGCCCAGCCGTTGGGAGAGTTGTTTAAAAATATTTTTTCATAAACGGTTTCCAAACCGACTATAAAGCCGAAAAATGCCATGCAAAAACCGAGAACGGTCACAAATCTTAACGGAACTATGCTGTAAGAAGTAATACCGTTGAGGGCAAGCCCCATAAGGGAAACAAAGTTGAATTTGGATTCGCCAGCAATTCGAGGTTTGACGTCAAATCTTACGTAAGCCGTTTTCAGTCCGACTTCATTGAAAAATCCACGCAAAAATAAATATTTTTCAGGATAAAGATTTAAAATATCAAGTGCCCGTTTGCTGACAAGCCTGAAATCAGAGTGATTAGCGGGAATTTTTGCACCGAGTAAGTTCATTAACTTGTAAAATAATAATGCGGTCGTTTTTTTAAATATAGAATCCGTTTTACGGTTGTTTCTTATGCCTGAAACGATATCCGCACCCTTGTTGTACTCGTCAATAAATTTCTCTATCGCATTTTCATCCTGCTGTAAATCCGCATCCAACGATACCGCACAATCACAGCCCAATTCTCTGACGCCCTCCAAACCCGCAATTAAAGCCTTCTGATTGCCGAAATTACGCACAAATTTCAAGCCTTTCACCTGTTTGTTTTGTGAATGAAGTTCGGAAATGATTTGCCATGTCGAATCAGTTGAACCGTCGTCTACAAGGTAAATATAACTGTTTGTATCTATCTTCCCTTTTTTAACTAGGTCATCAAATACTTCCAAAAGCCTCTTTACCGTTGATTTTATGCATAATTCCTCGTTGTAACACGGAATTATTATCGCAAGTCTTGTCATAATTCCTCTTTCTTGCAAAAATTATTTTCTTTATATTATAATATTTTTGAGATTAAATCAAGGATTAATAATGGCAGGTAAGAAATTTATACTCAATGCGGATGATTTCGGTTTATCAAAAGCCCACAACAAAGCTGTCCTTGAAGGTTATCTGAACGGGTTTTTGACAAGTGCAAGCCTTTGTGCAAACGGAAAGGCGTTTAACGGTGCGGTAAACGAAATTATCCCCGAATGCCCGAACCTCGGAATAGGTGTGCATTTGAATATTATAGAAGGTCATTCGCTTACAAAAGCCCCCCTGCTTACCGATAAAAAAGGAAATTTCAACAAAAGCTGGGGTTATATCCTTTTGAATTCGCACAATAAAAGATTTCTTGAACAGGTGGAATTTGAGTTCAGAACGCAAATTGAAACAATTATGAATTACACGGATGTCGACCATATAGATTCTCACGTTCACACCCATGCAATACCAGAAATCTTTAAACTGACGGCATCTCTGGCAAAGGAATACAAAATTCCTTACATAAGAACTCAATATGAAGAAATGTATTTCGTTCCGTCAATAAAAAAACATTTGAACTTAGCTTATCCGCCTAATGTTTTGAAAATAATTCTGCTGAACTATTTTACGGGCAAAAATAAAAAAATCGCAAAAGAATTCGGACTTAAAACGAATGATTACATTATCGGTGTCGGTTACACGGGCATGATGGATGATATGACCGTGGAATACGGACTCAGAACGCTCGATGAAGATTGCACGGCAGAAGCTCTTATTCATCCTTGCAGTTACTCGATAACCAAGAATAACAAGCATTTTAGGGAATTTTTGATTACGCAGAATAAAGAATTGAAAAATAAAATTACGGGATTAGGTTACGATATAACAAATTACAAAAGGGAATTATGCAAAAACAAATAACAGCAATAATTTTAGTATTAATTTTTCTCTGTCTTTTCGCAGGATTTGATTATGTGAGAAAATCCGATAAAATTGTTTTAAAAGTTCGTAACGCAGCGGAAATAGATGTGGATTTGAATAACAACCGTGTTTACGATGAGGGCGAAACCGTCTGTGTTGACGGAGTTGAAATTTTTACCTCCGATTTAAACAAAAATCAAAACGATTTGGCGGATAAAGCGGGAATTTCTGCCGTCGATGCCGTTAAAATCGGATATTTGACCGATGCGTTTGCCGATAATATTCTATCTGACAAGAGAGTGAAAGTAAAATTAACGGGAAAACAAAATCAGAACTGCAAATTCGCCGACATAACAATTAATAAAATGCCGTACAAAAATTTGCTCAAAAATTCAGGATTTGCACTTAATTCAGACGGTTTTGAACAACAGCTCAAAAAAGCACAAAAATTAAACCTTGTTATTCTAAACCACAAAAGCATGAAGTATCACAATCTTGATTGCGAGTACGGTTTAATTGCACATGATTCGGTTATAGTTCCGTTAAACCAAATTCCAAAGGAGGCAAAGCCTTGTAAATTCTGCCATGTGACACAAACTAATCAGCCCGCAAAACCTCAGCCTTTGAGTTTCGCATATTCAAGCGGAAGTATAAAAATGTATTTGACGGATTTGACAACAAAACTTAAACCCGATAAAAAATGCAGTTCGCACGTTTGCCGTGAAATTGTGAACAGAATAAATTCGAGTAATGAAAATATTGATATCGCACTTTACGGTTGGGATGTAATTCCCGATATCCAAAACGCTCTTGTTAAAGCAAAATCCCGCGGGGTCAAAATCAGAACGGTTTATGAAACTTCTAAATATTACGACGGATTAAACGAAATTCTCAAACTTTCGGATGAAAAATTAACCGATAACAACAACAATTTAATGCATAATAAATTTATAATCTTTGACGGAAAACAGGTTATAACGGGTTCAATGAACTTTTCGCAAACCGGTTTGTCGGGATTTAACTCAAATTGCGTATTTTTTATCAACTCGGTTGAAATTGCAAGTCAGTATCTTGAAGAATTTAACCAGATGTTGAACGGAAAATTCCATAATACAAAATCCAAGGTTGACCATAAAACGGTTATTCTGGGTAATACATTTGTTACGCCGTTTTTCTCACCCGTTGACAAAACGGTTGTGACAAATATTATACCGTTAATTGACAATGCAAAGCATTATATCTATATTCCGTCGTTTATATTTACTCATGATGCCTTAGCCGATGCACTTGTGCGTGCAAAAAAACGCGGGGTGGATGTAAGACTTATTGTTGATGCCGTTAATACAACCACCGCAAGAAGCAAAGTGAAGTTTTTAAGAAATGCGGGTGTTCCCGTTAAAGTCGAAAATTATGCGGGAAAATTGCATTCAAAAAGCATAATTATTGACGATGACTATATAATTTCGGGTTCAATGAACTATTCAATGAGCGGTGAAAATATGAATGACGAAAACTGTTTGATTATAAAGGACAATGTTCTTGCAAAGTCTTACAGAAACTTTTTTGACTATTTATGGAATAAAATTCCCGATAAATTTTTAAAACAGATGGTTAGAGCGGAAGGCAAAAGTTCAATCGGGTCATGCACTGACGGCGTTGACAATAACTTTGACGGAAAAACCGATATGGAGGACGAGGGCTGCAAGTCTTAATTTATTGCCCGTTTATTGTCCGTTCGGGCGATTATATTCAGCTTTTTCCGTTTATAATGTGTACAAGGGAGGAAAAATTATGATAGAACTTTTTATTTCCGAAACTTGTCCGTATTCACGTAAAGTGATGGATTTTATGGAAAAAGAGAGTATAAAATACGAAAAAAGAGATATTACCGAGCCTGAAAATCACAAAAGGCTTATGGAACTCGGCGGAATGCATCAAGTACCGTTTCTGTATGACGAGGATTACGGCGTTTCAATGTACGAATCCGATGACATTATAAAATATTTGACAACAAGGTGCTAATATGTTTTATAATTCTTCAAATAATTTTCTTTACGGTGACTGTATCTCTCACGGTGCGTGTTCCGTGTCGCCAAATAACGCCTCAATGCAGGAATTCATGTTTATTCTGCTTAAACAGATTTCCTATTATCTGATAAAACTCCGTGAAATTGGCGTGGATAATTATGAAATAATGTCTGAGGTTATATCGCAAACGGCTATTATTGACGGGATGAAAGATTTGACCGAAGCTCAAATTCTGAATTCCTTTTCCCGTCAGTATATTAACCTTGTCAATGCGAGAAAAGAATACCTTAAAACTTGCAGGGAAAAAGGTTTGAAATGTCAGGATTTGAGAAATCTCATCAAACTTTCGCCAAAAACCGTTCTTTCAACTATTCTGAAACGCGGGGACAGAGAATTTTTACTCAAATTTAAACGCCGAACCGCCGTCCAAAAATATCTGACGGAAATTCTCTCGGGTGTTACAAAAAGTGTCTGCCAAAATCTTATAAATTTGTCCGATTATAATCACGATGATTTTGATATAAGTTTTCAGGTCTTGAAAGCTTTGAACTTGTCTGCAAAAACGAGAGTTTCGCAAGCGGAGTTAAAAGAATGTATTGATGAAACGGCAAAATGCGATATTAAACTTTTGAAAAAGCTCTGTAAAATGCAATATGAAGCTTTCGGAGAAATTCAAAAGAGTGAAGTTTCGTATTCAACCCGTCCGAACAAAGCCATAATGGTTTCGGGGTCGGACTTAAAAGATTTGGCTTCTTTATTGAATGCCGCAGAAAATTATGACATTGACGTTTACACGAACGGTAATTTGTTAATTTCTCACGCTTTTCCGTATTTTAAAAATTTCAAATCTTTGAAAGGACATTTCGGAACGGGAGTTTTCAATACTATTCTTGATTTTGCGACATTTCCGGGAGCCGTTCTTCTGACAAAAAACGAATCGCAAAACATTGAATATTTATACAGAGGCAGACTTTTTACGACCGACGATGTTGCCCCAAAAGGTGTTTCCAAGCTTGAAAAGGACGATTTCACCCCGCTGATTAACTCGGCACTTCAAGCAAAAGGTTTCGCAAAAGGACAGACAAGAAAATCCGAAACAGTCGGGTTTAATCCCGATGAACTTGAATTTGAAATCAATAAAATTATCGAAAAAAATCCGAAAAGAATTTATATAATCGGTTTTTCAAACTATTCCATAAGCCAGCAGGATTATTTTGAGAAGTTTTATTCTCTTTTGAAAGATGATGAGCAGGTTATAACTTTTTCCTACAAACACGATTTAGATAATGTTCTTTCGATAAACATCGGCAACAATTACCCTTTGTTGTACGGAGTTTTGCATAAGCTTTTTGAAAAAGTCCCGATAAATTCGGAAAAATTGGTCTTTTATCTTACAAAATGCGATGTAAACACGATTTCAAATATTATTTACCTCAGAAACAACAGAGTAAGAAATATTTTTCTGTCTGACTGTCCTCCGGTTGTGATTAATCCCGCACTTTTGAATGCGTTTTCAAATTTCTTCGGTATTCACGGTATAACAAATCCGCAGGACGATATCGAAAAAATTTAGGTTAAAATGTTCCGAATTTGGGAATAATAGTATCGGATGGAGAAAAAAATTTTAAAAATCGATAATAAATCTTTCCGATGTAAAGAAATTCCGCTCACAAGAAGGGAACTCAAAAACCTGCTGAATTACCGCATTCCCTGTCTTTGCTGCGGTATGGAAATGCTTCATCCCGATGTTTATCTTAAACTTTTGGGAGATGAAAGGCTTGCCGCAAGTGCATCAAAGGTTATTCCCGTTCTTGAGCCGTTTGAAAATATTATGCATCCCGTTGAAAAACAGGTTTTTAACATGTTTAAAAGCATGGCACAAAAGTATCCCGATAAAAATTTTCAACAACTTCTTTTGATGAAGAAAGATGTGCATGAACTCGCACTCGTTAAAATTCAAAGTTCCATCTTCAATAAAATCAGCTTTTACAGAAGGATTTTGCCCAAGCGAACAGCCCGTGCTTTGCGTAAACTAATAATAAAGACAAACGACATAATTTTTGACCCCGAACCGCACAAACCGTTTTCAAGGAGAATTTTTATTCACAAACTCAAAAATATTTTAAACGGCTATGAAAATCAGAAAATAAAAGATGAAATTATAAATATTTCCCGCAGACTGCCAAGGTCAAGTGATGAAGTCTGTGCTTTTGTCGTTAAAAACGCAAGAAAAAAACCTGATATTATAGCCTTAAATCTTATTCATCCCTCCGTCGGCACATTTGAACATCTTCAACCGAAATGTTTGAACGGTAAAAATAATTCGTTAAATTTTGCTTTGGAATGTTCATATTGCAACAATTCACGACATCACTATCCGCTTGCCGTGCAAATCGAAGAAAACCCTTATATGCCGGAAAACGCTCAAATCCAGATTAATAAGCTGATATCTTTATGTAAAAAAGATATTTGCAAAAAGGATTACATTGAAAATCTCGTTCAGACTCTGAAAGAACTTTCGTGTGAAATGATTAACCTTGATATCGAGGCTTTAAAAGATTAAGTTACAAATAATTTACAAACCTAAGAAAAATTGGCAAAAAATTTTTTTACGGGCATTAATACATGTATGAGAATTATGCCCGTTATTCAAAATTATTTGATATATCCGCATTTCAAAGAGAATTATGAGCTTCAGAATTCTCACAAGGCTTTTGCAAAGGATTCAGTTTCGTTTCAGGCTCAAAAATTCCCTGTGATAGAATCACATAAAGCTTTCAAACAACTCGGAATAAAAAAGAAAGTACACTGTATTTATTGTAATAGCCGGCTGACTTTTGATAATTCCATGATTGATAAGTGGAAGAAAGATAAAGTTTTTCAAGCGCCTATAAAAACATTTGTACGTGTGCTAAAGCCTTATAAAACGAGTCTCCGCGGTACAGAATACAAATTATTTGAAATAATCGACAACATTAGCAAAAAATCGCCTGATGCACATTTGAGCAATGTTATAAAAATTCTTGCAGTTCAGTCAAATAAAAAGTTGCTTGAATTGCAGACCCCTGTTTTGAATAAAATCCTCAAGCTTTCAAAAGAGCTTCTGCCCGAATATCAGGAAAAATTGGATGCTCTTATCATGAAAAACACGTGCAGATTGTTAAAAATCCCTCATGTAGAAGAATTCAGCGCAAAAGATTTCAGCTATAAGGTGAGCAAAATTACTAAATCACTCAATAATAATGATAAAGACGTAAAAAAAATTAAAAAACTTACAAATATTCTGACGATTCCCGAATTAAAAGACAATGAAGCCGACATAAGTTCGGAAGCAGTCGAAAGAATCAATGATGCAATCGCATATAATCTCGATAATCCTAATTACCGGATAGGTAAACATGTTAAAAAATCACGTTTAAAAGCTAAGTATTTAATTATCCAAAATATAAAAAATACCGCTTCAAGGCTTAACAGAGACGATATCGTGAAACTTTGCGAAGATTCACAAAAACGCTTAGATGGTGTTCCCGTTGCGGGGAAATTCAGTAATAAAGCATTTTCTCACGATTTATACGATGTATTGAAAGATTTAGACGACACAAAACTCAGAGCAAAAATCTGTAAATTGGCGGAAGAATTGCCGACATCCGAAACAAGTATTCATGCTTTTATTCTAAAACATGACGAAGCTTCCTCCGACACAATCGGTACAAATCTCTTAGAACCCTCAGTAATCACCGTTGAACACATGAAACCATCTTCAGAGGGCGGAGTTGATGCTCTGAAAAATTGGGCGTACGCTTGCAAAAGATGCAATAATAAGCGTCAAAGCGTAAATATGAAAACTTTCTTTAAGCTTTTCCCCGCAGATAATGCAAACAAGTATTGGAGAGATATTATAGACCTGTCAAATAAAGGCTATTTCAGCTTTGAAGATACAAAAGAAATGCTGAAAATATTTAAACGCCAGAGCAGTATCAAAATTGATTCGCATAAAAAATTGCGATATATCCCCGATGTAAATGTTTAATTATTAACAATTGTAAAAAATGCGTTTAAAACTTTAAACTTTTTGATTAAACCTGCCGATATATTAAATGTACTTAGTTTAAAAGGAAAATTATTATGGCAGATAACGGAGCATCATTTAACAGACCTTATAAACCGTTCGGTATGAACGTAAAAGTTCCCGAAATCGGTGAAAGAACATTAAAACAAGCAGGTAAAACGCTCGAAGGAATTGTAAAATCTCCGACAGAACCGCTGTTTAAATTTTTGGAAGAAAATGAAGAAGTATTCAGCGGTGATTTGACTTACAAAATCAATAAAATGTATGCCGAAAGCTTTACAATCGGTTCTGCAATGAGAATGGAAGATGAAAAAATTAACGGTATGCCTTCATCTTTTGATATGCATTTTTAATTCTTCTTTGTCTATACAAATACGATAGAAAGCCCCCCTAAAGGGGCTTTTTATTTATATTGGGTTAAATATTAAAATTCAAAATTTTGTCATCGGATTTGAATTCGTCAAGTCCAAAGCGCAAATCACACACTTTTGATTCCGGCATTTTTTCAACGATTGTTATTAACTCCGCAGCTGAAGGCTTTTGTTTTCCCGCAATTTTTTCCATTAAATTCGGATTTTTTAATGCCTTTACAACTAAATCTTTCTGATTATTTTTAACCAACTCGGAAATTTCTTTTTCGGCATTTAAAACATCTTTCTTTTTTAATCTCATAAAAGCTGAAAGTATTCCTTTTTTGCTTTCGGGAAGGCATGAACCGTACATACCGGATAAGTTTTTGTTATCCAAAGACAATGTTCGCGTATTTTTCGACATATCGAATGCCAAACCCAATACACTGTTTTTGTCGCCCCATTTTTCAACCGTTCTGATTTTTTTGTTCAGATGTTTCAATATTTGAGGGCCTTTGTCAAGTGCTTCGTTTCGTAAAGTATTTTTCAATGATGCAGGAACATTTGCCTGAAATGATAAATTAAAATTAGTTTCCATACTGTTTTCCTTTCGTATGATATAAAAAACATAAAAAATATTTTTTGCTATTTTTTTTAAAATCTTAACATTTCTTTAACTTCTTGCTTTTTCTCATCGTCAATGTTTTTTACAAGTATTGTCTTGTCTTTCGAGGTTTCGCCTTTCACTATCTCGAATGAAGATTTAGGGATTTTAAATTTTTTTGAAAGATATTCAATTAAGGCTTTGTTTGCTTTTCCTTCAATAGGTTGTGCCGTAATCTTTATTTTTAGCCCCTGTGAGTCTTTTATAATCTCGTTTTTTGATGAATTTGGCGATATTTTCAGAGATATCAGCAAACCGTCGTTAATTTCTTTAATCATTTTTTTTCCCTCAAATACTTGAAAAATTTGAATAAAATCTGTATTATGATTATATCATGAGTGAAAAACCGCTTTTTGAAGATATAAAAAATGAGCTTATCGCACAGGGCAGAAGTCAAGAGGAAATTTCCGATATAGAGAAAGCCTTTTTGTTTGCAAAGCGTTTGCACGACGGTCAGTATAGAATTTCCGAAGAACCTTATATTATCCATCCCGTTGAGGTAGCGAAAATACTTGTGGGTTTAAAGGTTGATTCTCATACGCTTATGGCGGCTTTTTTGCATGATATTTTGGAAGATACCGACACAAAACCCGAAGAAATTGAAACACTTTTCGGAAAAGACGTTTTGACGCTTGTGCAAGGGGTTACAAAACTCGGCAAATTGCAATTCAAGTCTAATGAAGAACGTCAGGCGGAAAATTTCCGAAGATTATTGATTGCGATGGCAAATGATATCAGAGTCGTGTTTTTAAAACTTGCCGACAGACTTCACAATATGAGAACTCTGAACTTTATGGCGGCAAACAAACAGCAGAAAATTGCCCGTGAAACTCTTGATATTTTCGCTCCGCTTGCCAACAGACTCGGTATCGGACGTATAAAAGCGGAACTTGAGGATTTGTCTTTGAGATATCTTGAACCCGACAAATACTTTGAAATAGCTCAGCTTGTCGCTCAAACCAAATCAGAAAGAGAAGCAACGGTTAAGCTTTTAATAGATAAAATTTCCCAAGATGTCAAAAAAAGCGGAATTAACGCACAAATTACGGGGCGTGCAAAGCATTATTACAGTATTTACAGTAAAATGAAACGGTTAAACATCGCTTTCCATGACCTTTACGACATTACGGCGGTACGTGTAATCGTTGATACGGAAAAGGAATGCTACGAAGTTTTGGGATTAATTCACTCGCAGTTTAAGCCTATACCCGGAAGATTTAAAGATTACATTGCCATGCCCAAAGGCAACATGTACCAATCGCTTCACACATCAGTCATAGGACCTCGTTCCAAACCGCTTGAAGTTCAAATAAGAACATGGGAAATGCACGAAATTGCCGAATACGGTGTTGCGGCACACTGGCGTTATAAGGAAAAAGGCTCCGAAAAAGCTAACAACCCTGCTGATATTCAGTTTTCGTGGATGAGAAAGCTCGTTGAGTACAATAAAGAGGTTACATCCGCTGAAGATTTTGTAAATTCCGTTAAAATAGATTTGTTTTCGGATCAGGTTTTTGCGTTTACGCCGAACGGAGATGTTTTTGACCTTCCCGTTAACGCTACACCCGTTGATTTTGCCTACAGAATTCACTCGGAAGTCGGCAATAAAACAGTCGGAGCTTTGATTAACGGAAGAATTGCCCAGCTTGATACGAAACTTCATAACGGCGATATCGTAGAAATTCTTACCTCTAAAACGCCTTCTCCAAGACTCGATTGGTTAAATTTTGTTGTAACAAAACAAGCTGCGTCAAAGATTAAACAGTGGTTTAAGAAAAACAACCGTGAAGAACATATTGAAGTCGGTCGTGCAAACCTTGAACATGAACTTACCAAGGCAGTTTTTGACGAATATGTTAAATCGGGCAAGCTTGACAAAGTCGCAAGACAGATGAATTATTTGTCGTCGGATGACTTGTTTGCCGCTCTGGGTTACGGCGAAACGACCGTAAATAAGATTATAAATAAACTTAAAAAACCTGACAGCCCGAAATCTCCGGAATTTCACGGCGGACAGAAAAGAAAATCTGAAAAAGATATAATAGGACTTGAAGGGCTTTTGTATTCAATAGCAAAATGCTGTTCACCAATTCCGGGTGAACCCATCGTGGGTGTTGTAACCAGAGCAAAAGGCGTTACCGTTCACAGAATTGATTGCCCGACACTTGAACACATTGAACCCGAAAGGTTAATGGAGATTAAATGGTCGGGAGATAACGTAAATAAAACTTATAACACTACAATTCGTGTTGAAACAGCCGAAAAAATTGGGCTTTTAAAAGATATTATCGCTGCCGTTTCGGATAACAACACAAATATCACTTACGCAAACGTTAAATCCAAAAACGGCAAAATCGGAATTATTGAAATCGGCATGGAACTTGATAATATCGAAACTTTGAAAAAAGTTATTCTGAGTATTCAGGCAATACCTGATGTTTACAGCGTAAAACGTATCCAAACTTCTTATTCTCTGCCGAATTCGCCAAGAAAAAACAACGGTAAACAAAAAAATAAAACGAATAAAAATAATAACAAATCTAAATAATTTGCTATATTGCAAAATCCTGCTAAAATTTATATTATGATTAGGGTTTTACTTGTAAGTGAAGATAAATCAAAAGTCGATAAGTTTAAAAATATTTTTAACAAAAGCACTTATGAACTTCTCGGCACGGATAATTTGCATGAGAATTCCGCATTAGCGGATATAATTATCGAAGATGCTCAATATGAGGGACTTAGAGATTTAAACAAAAAAATTAAATCGGTCAATGAAAATGCGATAATTATTTATTGGGTTTCATCAGGCAGGCTTGATAAAGATGTAACAAAGTATTCAAACGCTTTTATAACCGATGAAATGTCGGATGAACTTATTCTCTCAACGATAAGCGTTAATTTAAGAACAAAAAATTCTCTTGAAATGCTTGCAAATTCAAACAGAGATTTGGCAGACAGCTTGTACAGACTGAACGCACTTTATTCGACAAGTTCGCAGTTTGCAGGCACACTTGAAAAGTCAAAGTTGATAAAATATATGATTGAAGGGCTTGATAAGGCTTTAAGTTTTTCGCTTACCTGCACGCTTTCGCTTGCAGAAAATGAACCCGTTTTGATTTTGAATTCGCTTTATGAACTTTCCGATGAACTCATTTCCGCAATAAAATTCCGTACAATACTGAATTACAATTCGTGTTTTGAAGAAGGCAAAGCCCCGATAAAATTTGATATTGAAACTCTTAAAGTCGAAAAACATGTCAAATATCCCGCAAACAGATTTACTTTCACGCTTTTTCAGTATGACAACATGTTTGCACCGATTAGTTTGGGGGAAAACTTCTTCGGGTGCATCGAAATTTTCAAAGAAACTTCTTTTTCACCTGAAGATGCAACCTGTTTTCAAACTATAGCACAGCAGGTTACGCTGCCTTTAAAAAGTGCCTCTTTGTATCAGGAATTAATTGAAACAAACGCAAAACTCGAAAAACTTGAGCGTTTGAAATCCGAATTTATCTCGATAGTTTCGCACGAATTAAGGACTCCGCTTACGTCGATAAAGAATTCTCTGGACATTTTAATGAGCGGAAAATGCGGAGAAGTGACATCTTCTGCGGATAAATTTTTGACTATGGCAAAACGAAATTGTAAAAGACTTTCGGGGATTATCAATGACCTGCTTGATTTATCTAAAATTGAAGCAGGCAAAATGGATTTCAATTTTGCACCGACAAATATCAACACCGTAATCGGTTACGTTAAAAACGCACTCTCGGAGGTCGCAAAAAGCAAAGGGCTTACGCTTTTGAGCGAAGAAAGCGATAATCTTCCGGAAATTTCGGCTGATTCGCAAAGACTTGAACAAGTTTTGACAAACCTCGTTTCTAATGCAATAAAATTTACACCCGAAAATAAAACCGTTAAAATAACTTCAAAACTTGTCGACGGAAATTCCGTGAAAATTAATAAAATATTTAGAGAAGAAATTTCGCCGCTTTCGGGAGAATACATTCAGGTTTGCGTTGAAGATGAGGGTATCGGAATGGAGTCAAAAGATTTGCTCCGTGCATTTGATAAGTTCGCACAAATCGAAAATTCACTTTCACGCAAAGCGGGCGGTACGGGCTTGGGACTTCCGATCGCAAAACAGCTTCTCGAAGCCCACAAAGGTGCTATCTGGTGCGACAGTGAGCTTAACAAAGGGTCAAAATTCTATTTTATAATCCCTGTTGTCAGAGAGCCTGTGTCAGTTTAACAAAATTTAACAATATACAAGAAGATTATAAATATGGTATAATGTCAGCAAAGGGGAATTTATGAAGAAGATTTTAATTGTTGATGATGAACAAGATATTGTGGAAAGTTTGAAATTTGTGCTTGAGGCTGCGGATTTCAACTGCTATTGTGCTTTTAACGGTGAGGACGGGTTGAGGCTCGCAAAAGAAATCGTTCCTGATTTGATTATTCTTGATGTTATGATGCCGAAAATTAACGGCTATAAAATAAGCAGACTGCTTAAATACGACAAAAAGTACAAAGATATACCGATTTTAATGGTTACGGCACGTTCGCAGGAAGAAGATAAACAAATCGGCGAAGAAACCGGTGCGGATGAATATATTACAAAACCCTTTGAATTAGATGATGTAGTTAAGAAAGTTGAACAGTATTTGAGATAAATGGAAACAATAGTAACAAATAAAACACTCGAAAAACTTAAATATGACCTTGTAAGAGCAGGTCTTGTTCCCTATGAAACAATAGAGCAGGCACAGGAAATCGCAAACGCTCAAAATATCAATATAGGGCAGGTGCTTATTGATTCGGGGGTTTTGACAGAGGAAGTTTTGCTAAAATTTCTTGAGGCGAAACTCCATATTCCGTACGTGAATTTGGAAGATTATACTCTTGATACCGCTTGCCTTAAATATATCAGCTATTCCGATGCGAAAAAATACCGTATAATACCGCTTTTCAAGATAGAAGACACATTGACCGTTGCGATGGCTGATCCATTGGATTTGTTTGCGATAGATAAGGTTATTGAAACGGCGGAATGCTCAATAGAGCCGGTTGTATCTTCTCAAAGCGGGATACTGAAAAAGATAGACGAACTTTATCAGTCGGATGTTAAAGTAGGAGAGATATTTACAGGCATAGATAGCGGTTATGACTGGAGAGATGAACTTCACAGCGAAGATTTATCGGACAGCCATATTCAAAAAATTATTCGTGCAATCCTCAAACAGGCGATATCTGAAGGCGTTCACGAAGTGACTTTTCAGGGCGAAGATGAAGGCTTTGCCGTAAACTTTAAAAAAGACGGAGAAGTTTTGAACAAAGGCGCGATCCCGCACGCTTTGATTTCGTCGTTTACCGCAAAATTAAAAACGCTTTCCGATTTGGATGCAACGGTAAGCGAAGTCCCGCAGCTCGGTAAATTGAGCTTTAAAGTCGATGATGTGACACTTATTGCGAGTATTTCAACGTTTCCGACAATTATGGGCGAAAGAATTTTCTTAAAAATATATAAACCGCCAAAAGCTTTAAACAGAATTATTAAGTCCGAAAATAGCCTTAACCTCATAAAATCGGCATTGAATAACCCCGGAATAATTGTTGTGTGCGGTTCTCCGTTAAGTGGAAAAACTCATATTATCTATTCGCTTTTGCTTGAGGCTGCGGATAAAAATAAGAATATCATGACGCTTGAAAGTATCGCCAAATACAACCTGAAAAACGTTCATCAATGCGAACTTAATGAGAATATCGGGTTCAATATGGATAAAGCATCAAGGTTTATAGAATTTCAGTCCCCCGATTTAATTTATCTCGAAGGCATAAAGACAAAGGAATCTTTTGATTATTTCTCCAGTCTTGTTTTTGAGGGAAAAACGATTATAATGGAATTTTTGGCGAACAACATGGAAGATTTGCGTTATAAACTTTCATTCTCGGATTTTGAAACCCTGAAATCAATAATAAGCTGTATGATTTTCATCCATTCAAAGGAAAGTATTGAGGTATTTTCAAAAGAAACCGTCCAAAAATATTTGGTATAAGTTACTTTTCAGCCATAAGCCCGTCAATTTCTTTGATAACATCCCTCTCATTAACCTCACAAACGGAAATGTTTCCTGATATTATTGTATTTTGTTTAATCATTTCTATCATTCTTTGCGGATACACGTATTTTATCAAATTATCGCTATACGGGTAAAAATTAATATAAGCCATACTGCCTGCTAAACATATTGTTTTGCAATTAACCGCATGCGCAATGTGAACCGTGCCGGTTTCAACACTTATTAGAAATTTACTTTTCCTTAGAATTTGCGGAATTGATGAAATTTGTGTTCTGCCTGAAAAATTTATACATCTTTCGGGTTTATTTAAAGAGTTAATTATGTTATTTATTTCTTTACTTTCTTGTTTAGTTCCTAAAAATAATAATCTTAAATTACTGTCTGTAATATCGGTTAAATAATTTAATATATTTACCCATTTATCATACGGGTACATTCTGTTTTTATCCTGTGCTATTACAGATACCGCAATGTATTCTGTGTCTTTTTCAAATTGTTCGGATAGGTCTGATTTAACTTTTGGAATTTTAATATTAAGGAGTTTTTCAAAAAATATACGCTGTCTTTCTAATTCAAAAACATTCGGGGTATATATAATTTTGTTAAAAATATTTCGTGAAAAATTTTTATCATATCCGCCTGTAAGACTTGTAACTTTCTTTTTCGCATTTATTTTTTTGATGAGAGTAAACGGACGAAATCCTTTCAAAATTTTCTTATTTCCGCAGGTAAGCAACTGTGTTGATATAATAATATCTGGTTTGTAAGAATTCAAAAGTTTCACAATATATTTTTCATAATCTTTATTTTTTGTATAGGCTTTGTAATCTATCTCTATTATTTCATTGAAATATTGTGCATCATAATTTTTGGTAAAGTCAGCATAATTATTTCTTGTACAGTATATGATATAAGCATTTTTAAATGTATTATTATATCTGAGGTATTGAAAATACGGTCGGCAAAGCATATAATCCCCGATACCGTTTGCGCCGAAAACAAAAATGACGGGGCCGGGATAATACTTATATTTAAGTTTTAAGAAAAATATTTTTACAATTTTTCTATTGCCGTCAATTTCGACCTTAAATATTTTATTTAACAAATTTTTGCCAACATTAATCACAGGAAAAATTATACCATAATTTACGTACTGATAATACGTATAATTTACAAAAATTTACGTATAAACTATACGTATGAATTCCAAATTTTATATAAAATTAGGCAAAAATATAAAATTTTACAGGAAAAAATTAGGATTAACCCAGCAGCAATTAGCGGATAAACTCGGCATTTCACTTAATTTTATGGGAAAAATTGAGGTAGCGTTTTGTAAGCCGTCATTGGATACTTTGATACAAATTTCAGAGGCGCTAAATACAACCGTTTCAAACTTAACAAAATTTTAAAAAAACTTGCATATAAAATTTTTCTATAATAGAATGACACTGGAAAGTTTTATGGCTTTGGTATGCCAAAAGCTTGATTAAATTACACTAACCGTGCAAAAGCACAGAAGGAAGGTCAAAATGCCAAAAATGAAAACCCACAAATCTGCTGCAAAACGCTACAAAGTTACTGCAACAGGTAAAATTGTCAGAAGACAAGCAGGAATAGGCCACTTACTTCAACATAAGTCAGCCTCCAGAAAACGCAGAATCTTTAAAATGATTTCCATTTCGGAATCCCATTTTAAATTGATTTCAAAAGAGTTACCTTACAGAAAGTATGCAAGATAGGAGGCAAAAATGAGAGTAAAACGTGGTAATGTATTACGCAAAAGACATAAAAAAATCTTAAAATTAGCTAAAGGCTTTATCGGTGCGAGAAGCAGAATTTTTAAAGTGGCAAATTGCGCCGTAATGAAGGCTTTGAAATATGCTTACAGGGACAGAAGAACCAACAAACGCAACATGCGCCGTTTATGGATTGTCAGAATTAACGCTGCAGTCAGAGAACGCGGTATGAGCTATTCAAGATTCGTTAGTGCCTGCAAAAAAGCAAATATTACAGTAAACAGAAAAATGCTTGCGGATTTGGCAGTCAGAGATGCAGAGGCATTCTCGGTTGTCTTTGATGCGGCTCAAAAAGCAGTTAAATAGTAGTCTCTTTCGTTTTCATGGTAGAGCGGTTGTGAGTATTCGCAGCCGCTTTTTAATATTTCGTTACAAAAAAAGCAATTTTTTTCCCGAAAAATACTTTATATAGTTGTAAGGTTAATTTTGGAGTTATTTTATGATAGGTGGTAATTTTGATATTCCCATAATGTATCAGGATTTGGCGGAAAGCAGTATGATGACCCCGATAATGCCTTTCGGGACTGCATTAAACACTTCATACCTTGGCGGTGTTCAACTGCCACGTCAGCTTGACAGTGATAAACTTCTTTTACAACGCAAAGATGATGAAAATGCTAAAAAAACGGCGAAAAATGCCTTGACAGCGCTGGGCGTTATTGCGGGTATTGTCTTTTTCCCCTCTATAATTAAGGGAATCAAGACATCAGGCGGACTCGGAAAATATTTAAAAAGCACATGGAAAAGTGTTCAAGAACTGTTTAAATCAAAACCGAAATCCGCTCAAACAAAAAATACCGTTAAAGGATTTTTAAACAAATCAAAAATTTTTGTAGAAAACACATGGCAGCGGATTACAAACGGGCTGAAAAAATTCGGAAAAAATTCTAAAAAAGGTATGGAAAAATATTCCCATAAATCTAAAAATTTCTTTAGTAAAACAAAAGATAAATTTGTCAGTTGGTTTGAAAAATTAAAAAATATAAAAATTTTCAAAAAGGTCAAAGTTTAAAAATGATTTACATTTCGCAATTTTTTTTGCTATAATCTTTGAAAAAGGAGTTAAATATGGCTAAAGATTGCAGTTTTGATGTAGTATCGGAATTTGACAGACAAGAGCTTGTAAACGCTGTCGATCAGGTTAAACGTGACGTGTCATCAAGGTTTGACTTAAAGGATTCGGGTTCGACCGTTGAATTGGATGCGGATAAAACCATTACCGTAACATCTTCCGATGAAATGAAGTTAAAAAATATTTGCGATATTCTTCAGTCAAAGCTCGTTAAAAGGAATTTAAGCATAAGGATTTTAGACCCTCAACCCATTGAAAATGCACTCGGCGGAAACGTCAGACAGGTATTTAAGCTCAGAAAAGGTTTAAATCAAGAGCTTGCAAAAAAAATTGTTGCGGACATAAAAGACACGAAAAAGAAAGTTCAGGCGTCAATTCAGGGTGATCAGGTAAGGGTTTCGGGCAAGGACAAAGACGATTTGCAGGAAATTATAAGGCTTTTACGTTCTAACGAAGATAAATACGATTATCCTTTGCAGTTTACAAATTACCGTTAATTATGATTCTAAACGCTTATATACACATACCGTTTTGTAAATCGAAATGTAAATACTGCTCGTTTGTGTCATATCCTGATTTGAGCCGTAAAGAGATGTATTTGCGTTCGCTGAAATCGGAGATAGAAGGGCGTTACGGGGGTGAATGTCTTGAAACTCTTTATTTTGGCGGAGGTACACCTTCTGTTTTGACGGTTAAAGAGCTTGACGAATTGATTAAATTATTTGATATAACCCGAAAAACCGAGGTTACGGCGGAGTTAAACCCTGATGATGCTGATTTTGGGTATTTGAAAGGGTTAAAGGCTGCGGGGGTAAACAGAGTAAGTTTCGGGTGTCAGAGTTTTGATGATGAGATTTTGAAAAACATCGGCAGACGTCATCTGGCATGTGATGTTAAAAATGCGGTTGAAAATGCTTTTTCTGCGGGGTTTGAAAATATAAATCTTGATTTGATTTACGGACTTCCAAACCTGAGTTTAAAAGGGTTCGAAAAAGATTTGGAAAATGCAATTAACCTTAAACCTTCTCACATTTCGCTTTACGGGTTAAAAATCAGTGAGGGCTGTTATTATTATGATAATCCGCCTGAAAATATCGCTGACGATGATTTACAGGCAGATATGTATTTGAAAGCCATTGAAATTCTTTCATCAAACGGTTTTGAACATTATGAGATAAGCAATTTTGCCCGAAAAGGTTTTGTTTCAAATCACAATATAAATTATTGGAATAACAATTCATACTACGGTTTCGGGGTTTCGGCACACGGTTATGAAAACGGTGTGAGGTATTCTAACACATGCGAACTTGAAAAGTACATAAATTCATCTTACAAACCAGAAAATTCTCATAAACTCACCCGACAGGAAAAACTTGAAGAAGAAATTTTTCTCGGTTTCCGCCTGTGTGACGGAATTGATGTTCAAAAAATTAACGAAAAATACTCAATTAATTTTTCTGAAAAATATAATAAAATTCTTGAAAAATACAAAGATTTCATAATAAAATCGGAGAAAGGCTACAAACTTACCAATGAAGGCATTTTAATAAGCAACACAATACTTTCTGAATTTTTGGCATAAAAAAAGTTCCTTTATCAGGAACTTTTTTTCTTATAATTTGTTATTGATTATGCAGCGTTTTCTGCTGCTTCTGCAGTTTTTTCGGCTGATTTTTTACTGAATAATTTGCCGACTTTGTCAATAGCTTTTTCGCCGTATTCTCCGATGGTTGCTGCGAAGTTTTTAACTCTTGCCCAGTTCTTTTTAAAGAAACCTTCGGGGAGTTCTTCTAATTTTGCGAGTTTTCCTTTTTTAACAGCAAAACCTAATCCCAAAAATCCGCCGAGAAGTACCAAACCGGTAATCAATAAATTTCTGCCGGTATGACTTTTTTTCTCAAACGTATCGGCGGGCATGCTCATATCGACCGATGATGCTGCCGGTTGTGATGAATATTTTCCGGGCTGGCCGATAATGTCTGCGCCTGTTCCAAAACTTACGTTACGTACTGAATTTATCATGTTAGACCTCCAAATTTACACACACTTTTTATAAAACAACTGATAAATAGATTTTGACTAAAACACTATTTTTTTTCAAGATTTGTTACAAAAATTTACAAAAATTTTGGAATATTTTTTTCTTGAGTGTCATCATATAAGTTGGAAGGGAGAAATTATGGAAGATTTAATTTACGTTGAAGATACTGATAAATTAGAGGCGGGAGTTGCCGCAAATTACTTTGTGGAAAAGGATATAAGAAACAGGGTTTATATTAATACTCTGTCAGCCGAACTTGCAATGAAATATCTTGTTGCTCTGGGGCTTGATGCCAAAGATTTGAAAAACATTCATTCCGTGAAAAAAGTTATTGAAACTTTTGATATTGCGGATGTTATGATGAAAAATATTCATATTGATGTCAGAGCGGTTTTTGATGAGGACGTAATTTTTATTCCTAAATCTCATTTTGAATTTAACCTCGTACCCGATATTTATTTGGTTTTCCAATATATGAGAAATTTCTCCGATGTCAAAATTTTGGGATTTTTTGAACCTAAGTTAATCAATAAAAACAATTCAAATAAGGAGTATTATTTTATTGAAAAAGAGAAATTGTGTCCGATTTGTGATTTAAAGAGTTATATTGAAAATTTTGACGGAAACACCGATACGGGGCTTTCGCAAGAGGAAAGAGAAACCTGCGAAACACTGATAGTTTCTGTTTGCGACCATGACGTAAGCGATGATGATAAAAAATATTTGTTTGGCTGCCTTATGAAAAGTTTGGATTTAAGGGATAAATTCAACGAGTTTGAGAATTTTGAAACATTGTCTTTTAAAGCTATGGCTGATACTTCGGTGCAAAAGAAATATTTTAACATGGAAGTTAAATCGGATGAGTCTGATATGTTTTCAAATATTGCGCTTGCAGGCGATGTTTTATCGGGCATCGGTACGGGGGTTTCCGCACAGGCATTGACCGATGTTGTATCGGGCGGTGAATTTTTGGCGGATACCGTTTTGGATAATGAACCCATTGTTGAGGAGTATGATGAACATTCTAATGTAGAAGCCGAAATCGCAGATGACGAGGTTGAAAATAATATTAATATGCCGCAAGTTGAGCCTTTAGAAGAAGTTCAAGAGTCAGATAATGATTTTTCGACAAGTGAATTTGAAAACAATTTTGAAAATATTGAATTTACTGATTTTGAGGATGAACAAATTGAAACGATGAGGGGTGAGGATGACTCGGATACTCAATTTGTTGATACGGAACCTCTTAACAGTGACGATTTCATCGAAAATCAGCCGCAGGAAGAAATTTCTTTGACCGAACAGGTTGGCGGCATGAATGCGGAAGATGTATCCTCATTCGGGTTGAATTTGCTTGAAAACTTGGCTCAAGAGGATATTGATAAGGTTGATGAAACTCAAAACGGTTTTGAACTTCAAGATTTTGAATTACCTGAAAATCCCGAAGAAAGTATCGCTAAAACCGAGCAACCGACTGAAATGTTTGATTTTATTGAAACGGAAAACTCTTTTGAACAGACAGAAACACAAAACGACAACACAGGAATTTCTTTGGAGAGCTTGTCTGAAATTGACACTCTGCCTGAGTTGCAGACAGAACCATCAGCGGAGAGCTTGCCTGAATTTAGTGAAATAGAGACTCTGCCTGAGTTAGAACCGAA
>CANQMP010000016.1 GCA_947624975.1 Candidatus Gastranaerophilales bacterium | reverse complement strand
TTTCCCTCTCGCAAAACGATACTTAATCGTTTTGCTCGGCAGAGTCCATAATGGGAGGGAGTGGACCCCTCACCCTAACCCTCTCCCGCAGGGGGAGAGGGAATTAACCCTCCCCAGCCCTCCCTTGAAAAGGGAGGGGAATAATTGCGCCCCAGCCCTCTCCCGCACGAAGGTCAATTCGACGGGGAGAGGGAATTAAACTGTAAGTTGGGGGGTTCCACCCCAACAAATTTTTAAAAAGTGAAAAGTGAAAAGACCGTTTCGGGTGCTAAAGCACCAGAATAATTGCACCCCACCCTAACCGAAATTTCTAAATTCGCATGCTCATTAAGAAATTTCCCTCTCGCAAAACGATACTTAATCGTTTTGCTCGGCAGAGTCCATAATGGGAGGGAACTTTTCTATTACCCTAAATTTATATTTAAGGGACTTTACATATCTTCCCCAGATGGGGAAGATGTCCGGAGGACAGATGGGGTGCAGTTTTTGTTGGGGTAAAACCCCAACTTACATTTTTATTATAATATATGACCCCTCACCCTAGCCCTCTCCCGCAGGGGGAGAGGGAATTAACCCTCCCCAGCCCTCCCTTCCCTTGAAAAGGGAGGGAGCTATTTTCCGCACTGCGTGCTAATAATAGGCTGGGGCATTCGCTCGCAATAACGTAGGATTTTAAAGTTTCATGTGAGAATTCAACCCACACATGCCGCTTCCCTTAAAAATAGAGGGGGAAAAGATTACGGCATTCGGAATGATATTGTTTATTTCGTTTCCCAAATTGTGCCGTCTTTTGAGTCTTTTAAAACAATATTAACTTCATCGAGTGCAAGTCGGATTTTATCAGCAATTTCCCAATTTTTAGCCTCGCGAGCCTCTTTGCGGTATGCGATTAAATCAGCCATTGATGAAAATTCCCTGCCTAACTTTTCCGAAACATGCTTAACTGCCGCATTCAGCTCATCTTCGCTCAACGTGGGTTTGTCAAACGTAAACCCTAAAGTCGTTGCGAGCTTGTAAAGTATCGTAAACGCGTCTTTATCATCTTTGTTTGCCTTGTTAGTCAGCTCAAACAAGACAGCAAGTGCTTTTGAGGTGTTTAAATCGTCATCCATTGCGGATACAAATTCTTCATACTCTTTGCTTTTTGTAATGTCGAGGTTTTCGTTTATCTGTGTGCGTTTTGCGTTCAGCATGCGCTTAACTCCCGCTTGTGCAGACGCTAAAGCATCATCGGAAAACTCTACAGGCATTCTGTAATGGTTTGTGAGTATGAAAAATCTTATCGTATTACTGTCATATTTTTTCAAAAGTTCGTCTATGGTTAAGAAATTGCCCAAAGATTTTGACATTTTTTCCTTATTAATTGTTACAAAACCGTTGTGAAGCCAGTAATTGACGAATTTGCATCCGTTTGCACACTCTGACTGTGCAATTTCGTTTTCGTGGTGCGGAAAAATCAAATCCGCTCCGCCTGCGTGGATGTCGATTGTTTTGCCGAGATGTTTTCTGCTCATCGCCGAACATTCAATATGCCATCCGGGGCGTCCGACACCCCACGGGGATTTGTAACCGAATTTTTCATCTTTTTTCCATAGTGCAAAATCCAACGGGTCTTCTTTATGTTCGCCAACTTCAATTCTTGCACCGCTTTCAAGGCTGTCTATCGGCTGTTTGGAAAGATAGCCGTATTTAGGGAATTTTTTCACCCTGAAATAAACGTCACCGTTTGATTCGTAAGCGTAACCTTTATTCACCAAATCCTTCACAATAGATATCATTTCGCCTAAAGTCTTTGTTGCAAAAGGTTCTATATCAGGTTTTAAGGTGTTAAGTGCCTGCATTGAAGCAGAAAACTGCTTATACCAGTATTGTGAAACTTCTTCGGGCGTTTTGCCTTCCGTTTCGGCTTTTTTAAGGATTTTATCGTCCACATCGGTTACGTTACGGCAATATGTGACGTCATAACCCCTGAATTTCAAGTACCTGTATAAAACATCCCACGTAATATAACATCTGGCATGCCCGAGGTGTGCGTAATCGTAAACCGTCGGACCGCAAACGTACATTTTAACCTTGTTTCCGTCTATAGGTGTAAAATCTTCAACCTGATTTGTGTAAGAATTATGTAATTTCATTTTTTCCCTCTTTTTTAAATTTTACAACAAACATGTTTATTGCGAAAAAGACTTTATAACATAATCAAAAACCCTATGAACGGGCATGAGTAAATCCTCAACGGTACATTGTTCGTCAAGTTCAAGCGTAATCACGGGGATTTGACGTTCAATTCCCGCCCAAGTCCCAAAACTTCCGGGTGTCGGATAGCCGATACTTTCTTCAACAGGATAATTGATGATTTCTGAAATGCCTTGTGCAATATCTCTTGCAGGGCCGTCGAAGTTCACGACTTTGTAGGGCGAATGCAGCGTGAGAATAAGTTTCGGGTTGTATTCATCAATGACTTCAATAAGAAATTTTGTTTCAAACTCGCTTGCAGGTGATGTTCCGCCGTAATAATCCGTGCTTTTATCGTCACAGGTTGCGTTTTCTCCTTCATTTTTGCCCCAGTTTTTTGTCGGAAAATTTCTGTTTAAATCAACGCCGTTAGAATTTGTGCGTGTGCCGTTTTGCATTCCGTCGGGGTTTAAACAGGGGATAAAAAGCCCGTGCGATTTGTCTGTATACTCATCTATCAGGAATTTTCCCTGCGGCTCGTCGCCGTGAAAAACTCCTATTATCAAAACTTTACCTTTCGGGTTTCCCACAAGCTCAACCGTATTGCCTAATTTCGTTTTTGCACTCTTTATCATTCAAAAATCGCCTTAATAAATTCTTCTGCATCGAAATTTTTTAAATCTTCCATTTTTTCGCCGATACCGACCAGTTTTACGGGAAGTTTCATCTCTTTTGCAACAGCTAAAATTATCGCCCCTTTTGCGGAACCGTCAAGTTTTGTGAGTGCCGCACAAGTGAGATTAACGGAATCTGAAAAAACTTTCGCCTGCTGTAAACCGTTTTGACCCGTATTTGCATCTAAAACCAAAATACTTTCACGCAATTTGTCAGGTGCTTTTTTGTCTATCACCGATTTTATTTTGGAAAGTTCTTCCATAAGGTTGAATTTGTTCTGCAAACGGCCAGCCGTATCGACAAGTAAAACGTCATAATCTTCTTTTTCGGCTTTTTCTATCGCCTCATAAACGACTGATGCGGCATCGGCTTTATCTCTCCTTACAATATCCGCACCTGCACGCCTTGACCAAATATCAAGCTGTTCTTCCGCCGCCGCACGAAAAGTATCCGCCGCCGCTATCAAAACTTTTTTCCCGCTCTGTTTGAATTTATGGGCAAGTTTTGCTATCAGAGTAGTTTTTCCCGCTCCGTTAACCCCCGTTATAAAGTATATATTTAAGCCGTCTTGATAATTCAATTCCGTGCTTCCCGCATCTTTCAGGACTTTTAAAAACTCGTCTTTCAAATACTGCTTAACTTCTGCAGGTTTAATTTTGGTTTGAGAACGCAGTTTATCAACGAGTTCGACCGCATAATTTACCCCTAAATCCGCACTGATAAGAGTATCTTCCATATCGTCAAGCACGAATTCAGAAAATTCCTCCTCATTTTCAACATTTTTAACAACATTTCCGACAAGTGCCTGTGCCGTGTTTGAAACGGTTTCCTTTAAATTTTCAAATTTGTCTTTAAAAAATCCGAACATACACTGATGATAACATAAAATTATTTTAGTTTCATCCATTTTCTGTGGAGGGTTATTTGTCTTTTCAAATTATTAAATTTTTCTGTTCTGTTATTTTTGTTTTTAATGATGTCGAGAACGCAAAATGCAATGTAGATTAATTCGCCAAAATAGGAATTAGGAAGGATTATATCTTCATTTTCATCAAAGTCGTTGATGGATGGTTGTAATAATTTATTAGTGTTTCTCATTCTTAATTTTTGCTATCAAATAGATACTAATGCTATTTTAAAAATAGCATTAGTACAAATATTTGTCAATAAATTTTATAGTAGGTTAAACTACTATTATGCTAAATATTAAAGAAGAAATCGGAATTTGTTTATTGAGAAAAGGGTATTCAATGAGAAAAATCATTAGAATTCTCAAAGAAAAAGGCTCTGATATCCCTTGTTCAAGTGCTTTATCCGTGCAATTCACCAGAAACAGAGTCCGTTTTAACGTTATTCAGGAAATACTTGATTTTCTGGGCTACGAGCTTGTAATTCGGGAAAAGAAAAACTAATACATTATGATAAATTTAAAAGAAGAATTGGTTATTTGCTTACTCAGAAAAGGCTATTCGATGAGAAAAGTCGCCAAAATTCTTCGTGATAAGGGTTACGACATTCCCAAAGACAGCGGTTTGTCCGATTCCGTTAACAGAAAAAGAATTAGATTTGAAACGGTTCAGGAAATACTTGATTTTCTGGGCTATGAACTCGTTATTCGGGAAAAGAAAAAAGACTAATTTACGCCGTAGTCAACAATGACTTTTGCCAAAATTCCGTTGATAAATGATGAACTGTCATCGGTCGAATATTTTTTCGCAAGCTCTAAAGCCTCATCCACAACAACTTTCATCGGCGCATCTTTTATGTATAAAAGCTCTACAAGGGCGATACGCAATATGTCTTTGTCCATTTTTACCAAACGCCCTAAATCCCAATTTTTTGCATATTTTTGGATAATGTCGTCGATTTCTTTGCGGTTCTTCTGAAAATATTCCGCAATTTCTATCGCATATTGTTTAACTTCGTTTTGCGAATCCAGTGTGGTAAATTCCGCAATCTCAAGTGCCAAAAGCGATTTTTCCGCTATGTCTATCATCTCGTTAATTCTTGAGGTCATGTCAGACGTCATCGGAAGCGGTACGGGAATATTTGCCGCACCTATCGGCCGGTTTAAATTTACCTCTGAATCAGCCTCGTAATTCTCTATCGTGTCACGCATGGAAATCAATGAACCCAATGCCGTTTTTAATTCATCACTCGCATTTCCCGTTAATACCCTTACGGATTTTAGAATTATGTCATCTAAATCCTCTTTTGAATAATTCGTTATGGTTTTTTCAAACTGCGAAAACAGTATGAATGCTAATTCTCTTGATGCTCTGCGTGCCTGCATAAATTTTTTACCTCTTTTATAAATTATCTCAAATGAAAATGTAACATAAAAAAAGTTCGCCTGCAATAAAAAGGACACAATAAATGTGTCCGTTATTTATCAACTATCTCTCTTTTCTCATAATATGGCTTATTGTAAAGAAGGTGCTCTCCACAATGAGTCGTTAAATTTATTTTGTACGGCGTTTACGTCAACGGACAAAGTTACCTTGCTCGGAGTAAATACAAATACGAGGTCGCCGACTTTTTGGGGTTTACCGTCAAGAGCATGCGCTGCTCCGCAAATAAAATCAATAGTTCTTTGAGATTGTTCTTTATCCAAAAGATGAAGGTTAAGAACGATGGTTTTATCATCTCTCAAATATTGAACGATTGTAGCCGCATCTTCAAATGAACGGGGTTCTACAACTTTTACTTCCAGTGCACCTTTTGAACTCGGGTGACTTACTACTCTTAAATTACTTTGTTTTTCCGGCTGATAAGAATAAGCCGGATCAACCGCTAAGTTATCCTGTACTTCATAATCGTCTTCAATTTCACCTTTCATCACATTGAAGATATCTTCTCTGGGTTCAAAACCCTTTACCAAAAAGTCTACTACCGATTTGATTTTGTCCGTTACTACTGCCACCGTTTTTCCTCCGTTTTTTTATTTAAATAATCTTCTGCCAATCCTTAACATTGTCGCTCCGTATTTCACAGCAATTTTATAATCCTGACTCATTCCCATGGAAAGTTCATCAAGAGTGCATTTGTATGTATTTTCCAGTTTGCTTTTTATTTTCAAGGCTTTTGAAAATATTTCGTTAAGCCTGTCATCTGAAGCATTTAACGGAGTCATACACATCAAACCTGAAATATTTATTGACAGAAGCGATTTTATTTTCGGGAAAACTTCAAAAAGTTCTGCCTCGGAAAATCCGAATTTTTGTTCTTCACCTGATATGTTTACCTGAAGAAGAATATTTTGGATTTTGTTCAAATTTTTCGCTTCTTCGGATATAATTTCAGCCAATTTCAAAGAGTCGGTCGAGTGGATAAAATCAAAGTTTGAAACAACTTTTTTAACCTTGTTGGTTTGAAGATGTCCTATAAAATGAAACTTTGAATTTTTCCTTATTTCGTCAGGCAAAGAATTGATTTTGGCTATTGCCTCAACCGCTCTTGACTCTGCGAAATCCCTTAACCCTGCGCTGTAAGCTTCAATTACGGCCGTTTCGTCAAAATACTTGGTTACTGCGATAATATTCGGTTTATAAGGTACGATTTCTTCCTGTATTTGTAAAAGATTTTCCTTAACTTTTCCTTGCATTAATCCTACCCTTACAAGAAGCTCAATGTTTTAATTGTACTCTATACATCAGCTCGGGACAACTTTTTTTATTTTCCGCCTTTTAAAGTCTGTATTTTTTTCCCGAAACCATGATGACTACATGTTTTCAGCCCGATTAACATTTCTTAAAAAAAGCGTTAATATTTTGTAATATTGTCAATTTTTCCATGCCTTTGAGGCATGCCTGCGATGTATAATTTTAGGATAAACTATATTATTTATTATGATATCCTCTATTTGCATGAAAATTATATAAAATATTGTAAATTTTTTCTTAACATGGACTTGAAAAAAATTTTATTTAGATTAAAAATATACAACGGGAAGGACAAACAATGTTAGTAGGAAGTATCACATCGGACAATTTGGTACAGCGAAAAAAGGCGGCGGGAAAATTATTCCCCGACATAATTCCTCCATCCGGTGAGTTCATGTCATTAAAAAATATTTCAGAGAGACCTTTAAAAAGTAATTCTAAGAATTCAACTTTTAAAGGTCTTTCTTTTAAGGGAGAAAATAAAAAACAAGAAGACAAAATGAAACCTGTTCTTGCGATGTTTGGAGTTCTCGCAGGCGCAGGCTTGGCACTCAGATTTGCTCCAGCTTACAAAAAAGCAGGCGAATACAGTATCGGGAAATTTACGGAATTTATAAAAGACAAATCGGGTATTGAACTTTCGGTTATAGAAAACCATGTAAATCATTTGAAAAATTCAAAACTTACCAAAAAGTTAATACAAATCGACGGCGACAAAATAATTTTCAATAAAAAAACAGTTTCCCAGCACATCTGGGACGGTCTTATGTATCCTATAAAAATTATGCCTGCCGATATTCTCAACGGTGTGGTTAAACTTATCGGAAAAATTAAACCGTTCAAAGCATGGTCGGAAAAAACATTAAAACATTCATTCTTTGTAGGAATAAGACAGCGTTCAAAAATTGATGCGGAGGTTAACTCGCTAAGAGGGCTGTTTGAAAAGTTTGATAAATTAAAAGACAAATCCGATACGGAAATCGCATCAAACATGTTCAGACAGTCGGTTAAAATGTTTGACCCCGAAACAGGAAATTACGATACAAAGCATGAAAGGTCGCTAAACAGAATTATATCAGGCATGCCTCCTGCATTGTTCCTGGCAAATGACGCTTATAACCTTTCAAGAATGATGGATGACGATGACAAAGCAGCAAAAAAAGAAAAAAATTTGAGGTTCAAACAGGAAGCCGCAAGAGTAGGTTTTAACGCTTATATTACCCTGATAACTCTGGGGGCTTTACAAAAATATATTAATAACTCGGCTCTCGGTATTTTCCTTATGACGGGCTTTACGACACTTGTTACCGAGGCATTCTCAAGATTTATTAACGGAAAACATATTACAAGACTCACTCCCGAGGAGGCTCGCAGGGAAAACGAAGCGAATAACGCTCCCGAAGCCCAAATAAAACCCGAACTCTCGTTCAAATCGGCAGAAAAACCCAAAGAAGAAACACACCAAAAGCCTTTACTTTCGTTTGATACGCTTATGAAAGCTTCCGCTTTAGTTATTGCGGGCGGATTCGGGGTAAAAGGTTTAAGAAAAATCAATTTTGTCGAAACGAAATGGAAAGCTTTTTCAGGCTATTTCAATAAACTTTACAAAAAAGCAACAGAAATATCAGACTATCAGGTTTCAAGAGAACATGTAAATAAAATTGCCGATGTACTTGAACAAAATAACTTCAAAGATTTGGCGGCTAAGTACAGAAACATTGCAAAAAGCGCTCAAGACGGTGAAACGATTCACCTCGGCGCTAAAAACAGAAAAATAAGACCGTTTGTAAACTTTTTAATTGCACCTTTTAAATTCGCATGGAATACCGTAACACTTCCTTATAATCTGCTTACAAAGGTTATTAAGGCATTTTCTAATACCCCCAAAAAATTGGGACTCGAAATTAAAGATAAAACGGCACTTGATATTATTGTGAAAAATTATGCATCAGATAAAAATATAAAAGATACCAAAGCGCTGGAAGCGTTTATTAAGAACGTATCAGATGGAAAATTGTTAAACGATGCACAGCTTACCGTCGAGCAAAATGAACTTCTAAACAGAATATCAGATGTTTCATCGTTTGCAAAAAGTATTGAAAAAATCGGCAGAGAGGCTTTGAGAAAAGGATTTAACGAAAAGCAGTTCAAGTCTTACGTAAGCGATAACATAATGAAAGGATTTAACGCTGAAACGATGTCGAATATTTCAAACAGCGAGCTTTCAAATCTTGCAAAAACAGCGGCATCTATCGCTACAATTTGGTTTTTGATGACTGATAACTACAACATGGTTATGCTGAAATCAAACGGTAACGACGTTGAAGGCGCTAAAACCAAATTTACGGAAAGGTTCGTTCAGGAAGGTTCAAGACTGTTCTACCAAACTTTATTAATTGATTTATTTAACAAAACATTCAAAAATCAATACAACGGTTCACTTTTCGGAATGAGCTGGATTACGTTGACTAACACAACATTGGGTGAATGGCTCACAAGAAAATCCGTCGGTGTACCTATCGGTGTTCACACAAGAGATGAACTTATCGAACTTGAAAACAAACAAAACAATGCAACAGGATTTGAACGTAAATATTACGACTTTATGAAACGTTTGACAGGAAAACGTTCGATTAAATCTTATGAAGTTCCCGCAAAAAACTATCCCGCACAAACGATAAACTTCACAAACAACAGCATTTTGGATAGTATAATAAAACAGCCGTAATTTTCTTATTTTTGTGCTAAAATTTTATCAGGATATTACACAACAAAAAGGAAGTATAATATGGCACAACAAACACAAGAATTCAATTCATCAAAAGAACAGATAAGACAAACGAGAATTCAAAAACTTGCCGATTTGGCGGATAAAGGGGTTAATCCTTATCCTTACAAATTTAACAAAACCGCTTCGGCAAAAGAATTACAGGAAAAATATAAAAGTTTGGAAGCCGGCGTCGAAACCGATGACGTTTATTCGGTTGCGGGACGTGTTATGGCTATCAGAAATACAGGCATGTTCATTGATTTGATGGACGATACGGGAAAAATTCAAATATTTTCTCACAAAGAAAATTTATCGGAAGAACAAATAAAAATTCTGAAACTCATTGATATCGGTGATATTGCAGGTTTTACGGGAACGATAAGAAGAACCCCGAGAGGCGAATTGTCCATAAAATCAACTTCTTTGGAACTTTTGTCGAAAGCTCTTTTACCTTTGCCGAATAAACAAATCAGCAAAGAAAAGGCTGAAACCCTTTCGCATTATCACGGTTTAACGGATGTTGAGTTGAAATACCGTCAGAGATACGTTGATTTAATCGTTAACGAGGACAGTCGTGATACTTTCAGAAAAAGAAGTTTGATAATCCAAAAGGTTAGGGAATTTTTGGCAAAAAGAGGTTATCTTGAAGTTGAAACTCCTATATTGCAAACGACCGCATCAGGTGCTAATGCAAGACCTTTTAACACTCATCATAATGCACTTGAAATGGATTTGACTTTGAGAATTGCACTTGAACTTTACCTGAAAAGATTAATTGTCGGCGGAGTTTCCGAAAGAGTTTATGAAATCGGAAAATGTTTCAGAAATGAAGGCATAGATACCCGCCATAACCCCGAATTTACCATGATAGAATTGTATCAGGCTTATGCCGACTATAACGATATGATGGAATTGACGGAAAATATGGTCGCATTTGTCGCACAGGAAGTTTTGGGAACAACAAAAATTAAATACGGCGAACACGAAATTGACCTTACGCCTCCGTGGGACAGAAAAACTATGCTTGGTTCAATAAAAGAGGCGACAGGTGTTGATTTCCTTGAAATTTTCAGTGCTAAGCAGGCTATTGAAACCGCAAGAAGTTTGCATGTTGCGGTTGATGATAATATGAACTGGGGACAGGTTGTTGAGGCTGTTTTTGAAGAAAAAATCGAGCCGTCACTAATTCAGCCCTGCCATATTATTGATTATCCGAGGGAAATTTCTCCGCTTGCAAAAGTTCACAGAGATAACGAAAGATTAACGGAACGCTTTGAAACGAGAGTTAACGGCTGGGAAATTGCTAATGCGTTTTCCGAACTCACTGACCCTATTGATCAGAGAATGAGATTTGAAGCACAGGCGATCGCCAAAGCAAACGGGGATGAAGAAGCGATGGAAATTGATGAGGACTTTATTAATGCCCTTGAATACGGTATGCCTCCGACAGGCGGTATGGGAATGGGTATTGACAGACTCGTTATGCTCTTGACAAATTCACCCTCAATAAGAGATGTAATCGCTTTCCCAACGATGAGAAAAAACGGTTAGGGTTAAGTTAATCTTAAAGACGACATTAAAAAGACAATAAAAAAAGCGGAGTATCAAAACTCCGCTTTCTTATTTGTTATCTTCTACACGTGAGCAAGTTTTCTTGACTCAACAACCGCTTGAGCTGCCGCAAGTCTTGCCTGAGGAATTCTGTACGGTGAGCAAGATACGTAATTTAAACCGATTTTGTCACAGAATTTAACAGAATCGGGATCACCGCCGTGTTCTCCGCAAACACCGCCGACAAGCGAACTGTTGACTTTTTTGCCTTTTTCCATAGACATTTCGATTAACTGACCGACGCCTTTTGTATCAAGTGTTTCAAACGGGTTGGTCGGCAAGATTTTTTGTTCAACGTAACGGTTGAGGAATTTGCCTTCCGCATCGTCACGTGAGTAACCGAACGTCATCTGTGTCAAGTCGTTTGTACCGAATGAGAAGAATTCCGCATATTCGGCAATTTCATCAGCAGTCAGTGCCGCACGGGGAATTTCTATCATGGTACCGAATTTATATTCAACTTCAATACCCTTTTGAATCATTACTTCTCTTGCAACGCGGACTAAAATGTCTTTAGCGACTTTAAGTTCGTTGAAATGACCGATTAAAGGTATCATAACCCACGGTTTAACGGCAACGCCTTCACGTTTCAAGTCACAGCAAGCTTCAAAAATCGCTCTGACCTGCATTTCGTTGATTTCAGGATAAGTTAATCCCAAACGGCAGCCTCTCAAGCCCATCATCGGGTTAGCTTCCGACAAGCCTTCAACAACGTGAAGTAATTCTTCTTTTTCTTTGTAATCTTTACCGAGAGCTTTTAATGTCGCAACTTCAGCGATTAAATCTTCCTTAGAAGGTAAAAATTCGTGAAGCGGCGGGTCTAAAAGTCTTACGGTCAAAGGTTTGTCGCCCAATGCTTTGAACATTGCATAAAAGTCTGAATACTGCATCGGAAGAAGTTTATCCAAAGCTTCTTTTCTTGCTTCGGGAGTTCCTGCAATAATCATTTTTTGAACCCAGGGAAGTCTGTCAGGATCCATAAACATGTGTTCCGTTCTGCAAAGTCCGACACCTTCAGCACCGAATTTGAGAGCATTTTCGATGTCTTTCGGCGTATCGGCGTTAGCTTCGACTTTCATTCTCTTAATTTCGTTAACCCATCCGAAGAATGTATTCCAGTTGTCGTCAATTTTTGCTTCAACAAGTTCAACGGCACCTTCCATAACGATACCCTTACCGCCGTCAAGCGAGATAACGTCGTTTTTGCGGTAAACAGTTCCGTCGCATCCTGTTAAAGTTTCGTTAGCCAAGTCGATTTTCAAATCTTCACAGCCTGAAACGCAGGGTTTGCCCATACCTTTAGCGACAACTGCTGCGTGAGAAGTTGCACCGCCTCTTAAAGTCAAAACACCTTGCGAAACAGCCATTCCGTGAATATCGTCAGGGCAAGTTTCAACACGGACAAGGATAACTTTTTCGCCTGCTTCGCCTCTTTGAGCTGCTTCTTCCGTATCAAATACGATTTTACCGACAGCAGCACCCGGAGATGCGTTTACACCGGTACAAATCTTGTGAGCCGATTCCATAGCTTTCGGGTCAAAGCAGGGTAAAAGAATTTGGTTTACCGTGTAAGGGTCAACGAGCTGAATTGCTCTTTCCTTGTCGATTATGCCTTCTTTTTCCATTTCAACGGCAATTCTGATGGCTGCAGCAGCAGTTCTTTTACCGTTTCTTGTCTGCAAAATCCACAATTTACCTTTTTCAATCGTAAATTCCATATCCTGAACATCTTTGTAACCGAGTTCGAGTTTTTTTGCGATATCAACGTATTGTCTGTATAAATCAGGCATTTCGTTTTGTAATTCCGCAATCGGTTTGGGGGTTCTGATACCTGCAACAACGTCTTCACCTTGTGCGTTTGTCAGGTATTCGCCGTAGAACTTGTTTTCACCTGTTGCGGGGTTTCTTGTAAATGAAACACCTGTTGCACAATCGTCGCCCATGTTTCCGAATACCATCGTTTGAACGTTAACGGCAGTACCGTAGTTGTGGTCGATTTTATTCATATTTCTGTAAGCAACCGCACGAGGAATATTCCAGCTTCTGAATACGGCTTCGATCGCTTCTTGAAGCTGTACATAAGGATCTTGCGGGAATTCTTTACCCGTTACTTCTTTAATAACGTTTTTGTAAACGGGAATTAAAGATTTCCAGCCTTCTGCGGAAACTTTCGTATCTTCTTTGACTCCTTCGCGAGCTTTAACTTTTTCCACTTCGGATTCAAAGTATTTCTGTCTGTCCATATCCCACGCAACAGAGCCGAACATCGTCAAAAATCTTCTGTAAGAATCATAACAAAATCTCGGGTTGTTGGTTAACTTAATCATAGCTTCAACTGTTTCATCGTTCAAACCGAGGTTAAGAATTGTTTCCATCATACCCGGCATTGAAAGTCTTGCACCTGAACGAACGGAAACCAAAAGCGGGTTTTGGCTGTCGCCGAATTTTTTACCTGTCTGGCTTTCAACATCTTTCAAAGCTGCTTTAACTTCATCCATCAAGCCTGCGGGCATTGTGTTGCCGTGGTTAATGTAATCCATACAGGTTTCCGTTGTTATTGTTAATCCCGGAGGTACGGGTAGTCCTAAATTGGTCATTTCAGCAAGGTTTGCACCTTTTCCGCCAAGCAAATTACGCATATTTGCATTGCCTTCTCTGAATAACCATACGCGTTTTTCTGTCATAGTTTTTTTCTCCTTTTTTCTTACAGAATAATTAACTTTTATATAAAAATTCTATCATGAACATGTTTTTAGCTGTCATAATCATGATTTTTGCTTTATAACTGTTTACAAAAATCTTATTTCATGTATTTTTGCATGATAAGAATTTTCAAAGCTTTTGAATAAATCGCATTCGGGTCAAGTGCTATAACCTTATCAAGTGTTTCGACAGCGCCCTTATAATCTTTCAATTTCTTTTGAATTACGGCTTTATAATACATTGCGTCAATAAATTTCGAATCAAGTTCAACTGCTTTGTCAAAATCTTTAATTGCATCGGGAAGTTTTGAATCATCTTTTTCGGCAAGGATTACCTGTGCCCTGTTGAAATACGCATCGACCATGTCGGGTTTTATTTGAATTGCTTTGGTGTAACTTGCGTATGCAGAGTCAAGTTCGTTTAAATTGTGATAAACGATAGCCAGTGAAAAGTAAGCAAGCGAACTTTCGGGGTTTAAACCGACGGCACGGCTCAAAGAATGCAGTGCCTCGTCAAAATTGCCGTCATTTGTTTCTCTTATTCCTTTGTCAAGATAAAATTTGTAATCCATAGTAACATTCTAACCTAAATCTTTCCTTAAAACAAAAAAATAACAGCATTTGAAAAGAATTATTAATATTTTGTAACTATTTGACATTTTTTTGCATGTTTTTGCTACACTTATAAAAGTTGGTTTTACCCCAACTACGATGCCGAGGTATAAAGGAAGAATAAATGAATAAGATTTTAACCGCATTTTTGACATTACTTTTAAACATTCCAGCAGCAAACGCATTCAATGTTGATGCGTTTATGGATAAACATATTGCACCGGTATCCGATGCCGTTGCAAATATTATATTTTATCCAGTAAAAATAGGTACTTCCGATGTGCCGATTATAATATTTTGGATATTATTTGCAGGAATATTTTTTACGCTGTTTTTCAGAGGGGTGTCTATTTGGGGTTTAAAACATGCGATAGACAATGTTTCAAAGCCTTCGGATTCTTCATCATCGGATTCTAACGGTGAAGTTTCATCGTTTCAGGCACTTGCGACGGCATTATCGGGAACAATAGGTATCGGAAGTATTGCGGGTGTTGCAATATCAATTTCAATAGGCGGTCCCGGGGCGGCTTTTTGGATTTTTGCAGGTGCGATTTTAGGTATGTCGATAAAATTTGTTGAGGCATCTTTGGCGGTAAAATATAGAAGATTTAACCTTGACGGAACGGTTTCGGGCGGACCGATGCACTATATTGCACACGGTTTGACCCGTAAAAAAATGAGATGGCTCGGACAGCCTTTGTCTGCAATATTTGCGGTTTTATGTATCGGCGGAGCAATATCAGGCGGTAACATGATTCAGATTAACCAGTCTGCACACCAGCTTATCTTAATCACGGGCGGTGAACAGAGCTTTATGCACGGATACGCTTGGGTTTTCGGACTTATAATCGCTGTTTTGGTTTGGCTTGCGGTTGTTGACGGGATTAAAAGTATTTCAAAAATTACTACAATTCTTGTGCCTGCGATGTGCTTTTTGTATATCGGAGCGGGTTTGGTCGTAATTTTTGCCAATTTTGTTCATATACCTCATGCGATAGCACTTATTGTAAGGGAGGCATTCTCGCCGCATGCCGTTGCTGGAGGTGTTTTCGGAACGATAATAATCGGTTTAAGGCGATCGGTACAGTCAAACGAAGCCGGAACGGGTGCTGCTGCTATCGCTTACGCTACGGTTAAAACAAATGAACCGACTTCGCAAGGGTTTGTCGCACTTTTGGAAACTTTGTTAACGGGTATTCTTTGTCTGTTGACATCTTTCGCTATTGTATTTTCGGGAATTCTCGACCATACTCAGGTGGGTCATATTTCGGGTATTGAACTTGCAAGTTCGGCGTTTGAATCCGTTATTTCGTTCTTCCCGTACATTTTGTCAATAGTTGTAATACTTTTTGCCCTTTCAACTCTTATTTCTTGGGCATACTACGGACAGAAAGCTTGGACATTCCTTGTTGGTGAGGGTCATAAACGAAACCTTTCATTTGACGTTATTTACTGTTTGTTCATCATAATAGGTTCGGCTATGAATGTCGCTTCCGTAATCAACATCACAGATGCCATGATGATAGCGATGTCCGTTCCGAATATTATCGCACTTTACATTCTTGCACCGGAAATCAAATCAGATTTCATCGCTTATTGTAAAAAACATCAGCTTGCACCTTGGATTAATCGTGATTAGATTAAGAAAAGATAAAACAGTTTCATTTTTTGCATAAAAATGATATAATAAGTTTGAAGTATGATGAGTCAAAACAAAAAACTGTCCATAGCATTCTACTGGCATATGCACCAGCCTGTTTATCAGCTTAATCCGCAAGGAGATTATCTGATGCCGTGGATAAGACTTCACGCTGTCAAGGATTATCTTGATATGCTGCTGATTTGCAGGAAGTTCAAAAAGTTAAAACTGAATTTTAACCTTGTGCCTGCACTTTTGGATGCCTTGATTAACTATGGCGAATACAATTTTCACGATATACATTCAAGGCTTACGGTCACTGATGTCAACGATTTAACAAATGATGACAAAGAATTTATTATAAACAATTTTTTTGACGCAAACTATCATTCAATGATACTTCCGAACAAGCGATACAACGAATTATACCAAAAATGCAGGTTTTACGAGGAAAACAATACCGAAATTTTTTCTAATCAAGAGTATTCGGATTTAATGGCATTATTTAATCTCGCATGGATTGACCCGTCGTACAAAAATTCTTATCCCGAGTTAAAAAACCTGATTAAAAAAGGAAAAAACTACTCGCTTGATGACAGAATAAACATTATAGAAATTCAACGCGATATTATAAGGCAGATAATCCCTTCGTACAAGAAATTCATGGAAAAGGGCAAAATCGAAATAACTACAAGTCCTTATTATCACCCGATTTTACCTATATTGCTTGATATAAAATCTTTGAAAAAGACATCGGAAGATGAATTACCGTCGGATTTAAAAATGTCGCTTGATGCGAAAGTTCAAACCGAGCTTGCACTTGACAGGATGGAAGAACTTTTTGGCAGACGCCCTAAGGGTATCTGGCCGTCAGAACAATGTATTGACGCTAATGAACTTGAATTGTTCAAGGAATTAGGCGTAAAATGGACGATTTCGGATGAAGGAATTTTGTCCGAGTCAATAAAATTTGAATTTTCAAGGGATTTCAGAGGTCATATTGAAGAACCTTACCACCTTTTAAAAACGTACGATTACAACGGAACGAAGATTATTTTCCGTGATGCTTTGATACCAAACCTTATCGGCTTTGAGTATCCGAACCATTCGCCCGAAGGTGCGGCAAACGACCTTTATGACCGTATAAAAATCCAGCAGAGTAAGCTTTTGTCATCTCCTGATAATAATCATCTTTTGACGATAGCGATGGACGGGGAAAATTGCTGGGAAAATTACAGCGAGGACGGAGCGGTATTTTTAAGCACTTTGTATTCTCTTATTGAAAACGATGATACGTTGGAAACAGTTCTTATCAGTGATTATCTGGAACATGATGTTCAAAAACCGCTGCCAAAAGTCAGTGCCGGCTCCTGGGTTAACAGAAATTTTAAACTCTGGATAGGAGAACCGCTGAAAAATTTGGCATGGACTTACCTGAAACAAGTTCGGGACGATTTTTGCACATTTGTAAAACAAAATCCGCTTCACCCGAATATCGAAGATGCAAGACGGGAATTGTTTATTTGCGAAGGTAGTGACTGGTTTTGGTGGTACGGCGAGCCGAACGATTCGGGACGTGACAATATTTTTGACTATATTTTCAGAGAACATTTGAAAAATATTTATAAATATCTTGATTTGGAAGTTCCGAAATATCTTGATACTCCGTTGATTTCCGCAATAACAAAGCCGTCAAGATATCCGAAAGGCGAATTTACACCCGTATTGGACGGCAAAGACGATGCAGGATGGCTAAACGCAGGCTGTATAAAAATTCCCGACGGACCTGTGCTGAAAGAAAATAAATTCTACGATAAAATTTGTTTCGGATACGATAAAGACAACTTCTACCTGAGATTTTATATTAATGAGTACATCAAAATGAATGAAACCGTTTTGAATAGTGTTTATCAGATGTACGTTTACACGAGAAATCAAAGCAGAAAGCAGATTTTATCGCCCATAAGGATTATTCAAAAGGCGGAAAGCCTTATGCCTATTTCAAAAGAGAAGTTTCATAACGAAATTCAGATTTCAATTTATGAAAATGAAATAAATCTTTTAAGGCTCGTAAAGGCAATTCCGAACAATTTGTGGGCGATTTCTACGGCTAAAAATATAAAAGCCGTCTATGATAACGTTGTTGATGTAAGTATTCCGTTTGATGATATTGGAATTGAAAAAGGCGATACGATGGAATTTTTCTTTGTAAGTGCGAATTTCGGCGTAAAAGATTATTTTGTGCCGAACGAAATGCTGTTGACAATTAAAAGATTGTAACATTTGTTTACAATAGACAGTAAATGTTAAAGTTATTTAAAATTTGTGCCGATAAGAATTGTGTAAAGGAAATCAATATGAGTGAAATTCAAAAAGGGTACCCGCAACTTAGCAAAACATATTGGGAAGATTTAAAAAACAAGAATGACGGTCAAAATCTTACCGATATTAACGCAGATTTCTCACTAAAAAATCTTGATAAAATTTCAATTTTTAATGGCAAAAAAGATATTTAATATTCCTCCTTTTTCCTCGATGTATAAAAAAAGAACTCAATAAAGAGTTCTTTTTTTAAATTTGAGCACCTTCATCGGTTTTCATTTTTTCGATAACTTTTTTCCCGCCTTCTTTGACTCTTACTAGTGCCAGTGCAAAATCGGTTGCCTCTTTGTCGCGATTAATAGCCTCTTTAAGTCCTAGCATTTCATCAAGATTAAGATTAGAAATCATTGAACCGTCGGAGTTCAGATAGATTTTAAATATTTTTTGTGACAAATAATCAAACCCCGGCAGTTTCAATTCGACGGCACACCACTTATAAAGCTGATGAGCCGTATAATATGGGTCAAGCGAGCCTTCACGCAAAACAAACATTTGTTTTGACTTTAGAGAAAACCCTGAATTAGTGACGATATTGAGATAAAGAGCTTCAAGACCTTCAAGGGGTGTTATCAGACCTTCTTCTTCGCCGATAATGTTAAGTATTTTGTCGGCATTTGGAAGTTTAACGACTTTAGTGCCTTTGGATTTAATAAATTCAAGGATTTTATGGGGTTCGCCATTTGTTGCAGTAAAGATATCCTGAGCGTTTTTAAGTGCGGTTTGAGCGTTTTTTTGGGTTTCTGCGTTTAAAGTAACCGTAGCGGATGATGAATAAATCCTTTTAGATGTTGAATTTTGGCTTGAAAATTTAAGATGTTTTTCAAGTTTTTTTCGGAGCAATTTTTCTTTAAATGCGAGATATGAGTACAGAATATTTTCAAACAAGTTCATAACAGACATTATATAACATATTGATGAAATAGTAAATATGTTTATTCTCTTTCTATTCAAAAATGGCAGGTAGCGGGGAAATGGGTGAGAAGTGAAAGGTGGCAGACTGAGTCTGCACGCAATATTTAAGTGATAAGTGAGAAGGTGAAAAGTGAGAAGTGAGAAGACCTTTACGGGTGCTAAAGCACCAAAATAATTGCACCCCACCCCAGCCCTCCACATCCGGGGAGGGAACTTTTCTGTTACCCTAAATGTATATTTAAGGGTCTTAACATTTCTTCCCCAGATAGGGAAGATGTCCGGAGGATAGATGGGGTACGGTTTTCCCCTCCCTTTGTAAGACTCTGCCGAGCGGAACAATCCGGTGAATTGTTCCGCGAGAGGGAAATTTCTTAATGAGCATGCGAATTTAGAAATTTCGGCTAGGGTGGGTTTGTTCCCTTTCCCCCTGCGGGAGAGGGAAATATTACGGCAATTCGTGCGAAATAATTAGCTGAGGCATTCGCTCGCAATGGCGGATCGCACCCCATCCCTCACCATTCGGTGAGGGAGAAAAAATTCCGCTATTCGTTACCCGAGTAAATCCGAACATAATTCCAATAACCAGCAAAAACCTTCTTTACATAATTTTTCGTTTCAGGATAAGGGATTTGCTCCACAAATTCATCAGTATCGTTGTAATGAATTCTTGCTTTCCAGTCCTTTATTGAACCTATTCCCCCGTTGTATGCCGCAACTGAAGATATATCATAACCCTCAAGGTTCTTACGTAAAAATTCATAATAATAATTTCCGAGCATAATATTATAAGAAGGGTAGAAAAGTGCATCGGATATATTCAAACCCAGCGAAAATCTGCGGTTAATCTCTGATGCGGTCGAGGGCATTAGCTGCATAAGCCCGCTTGCACCTGCAGAACTCTGCGCAAGAGGGTCAAAATAGCTTTCCTCCCTCGTCAAAGCTATCATTAACGGTAAGTTATTCCCCGTTTGAGCCGAATATTTTCGGATATCATCAAAATATATCAGCGGATAAACAAGCCTCCAGCGTAAATCATACTTGTCAGGTTTTTTGTCGAGCTTCGCCATCGCATCACGTGCAAGACGCATGGAATTTGAATATTCACCCTTTTTATATAAAATCCAGCTTTTTATAAAGTCATCATTGGAAACAAATTCCTCCAATACACCGTAATCCCCCAATTCCGCAAGCTTTACGGCAATGTTTGCGTTTGAATAATTATATGGGTATAAAACGGGTTTCGGGTTAATATTACCAGTAATAAGTGCATTATTATAATGATTTAACGCCAAATATGCCCGATAAGCGTAATAACTGTCGGGATAATTCATTATCACATTTCTGTAAAGGTTTGTGTATTCGGTATAATTATTCTGTCTTTGTGCAAGTTTTCCGAGCCAAAACATAACCATCGGTGCAGAGTTTGAATTCGGAAATTTTTTCAAATGGTCATGCCCGATTTTTACGGCGTTTTCGACATCGCCTGATTTTATTTTTGCAAAAAATATGTTTGAAAGTGCATCAGCAGAAAATCTTCCGTTCGGGTAACTTAAATACAAATTGCTGTAACAAGCGGTTTTATCGTTTTGGTTTTGGCAATTCAGGTTCATCAAATAATCTCTGCCTTTGCCTTTTGAAATCGACAAAAGTTTGTCTAACGACCCTGAATTTGCAAGGTAAACATCAATTACATCCACAATTTCATCTTCAGGAACATAATTGGAATATTCCGCCAAACCTTCTTCGGTCAAGAGTTTCACTCTGTTAAAATCTTTCATCGCTGCGGAATTTTTTACATCCAATGCCCAGCTTTCCTCAACTCCCGAACGGGAAAGAAGTTGTTTTGCGTTTTCATACCGTCCGAAAAGATAACAGGTTTTTGCCATAAGCAGGTAATCGTCTTTGGAAATATCCTCCGAAAATTCAAGCCACTGTTGAACGGCATTAAAAGCATGCCTGCCCGATGGGGCTTTTTTCAAATACGTGCGAAAATACCCTTCAACATCATCTCGAACGGATTTTGGAACAATTTTTTCATCTTTGTATTTATTCTTGAGCAAAACACCGAGATAATATTCCGATGCGAGTGCATAATCGGTGTCGGGAGAATTTTTTATAACAAATTCAAAATATTTTTTTGCAAGTGCGGGACGGGTTTCAACAAGTTTTTGCGCCGCAAGATATCTTGTGCGAATGCTCAAAATATTTTTCGGATAATTATTAAAAAGCAATTCATAATGCTTAATTTCGGATTTGTCATCGCCCAACATCCTTGCACAGTCAGCCCTGTGATAAATCGCAAAGGGTTTAAGTTCGGAAAAAAGCGAAATTTTAGAAAAAAGATAATACGCATTTCGATAATCACCTTTGTTAAAATCTTCCAAGGCACTTGAATATATTTTGTCGGCCTTTACACGTGATTGGTAAACCGTTGTAAAAATTCCCGCAAAAATCAACAGTAACAAAGTTGTTACGGATACTATAACCGTCTTTTTCCTATCCCCAAAATACATTATATAAATATATTACCAAAAATTAATATATATTTCAAGAAATTAATTTTTTATGTTAAAATGTTACATAACAGGAGAGCAGATATGTACGGAATTATTCTTGCGGGCGGTTCAGGGAGCAGGTTATGGCCTTTATCAAGGGAGCTTTATCCAAAGCAGCTCTTAAACTTGAATTCTGAAAAAAGTCTTTTACAAGCGACATTTGAAAGACTTTCGGGCTGTACAAAAAATATCGTAAGCATAACCAATACCAAACATGTTTCCAATGTAAAAATGCAGCTTGGCGAACTTTGCGAAAATCCGACTGTTTTATCCGAACCCGTTGCGAAAAACACGGCTCCCGCTATCGTTTTGGCAACTAAATACATAATGACTAAATCAAATTCCGACCCTGTAATTATCGTTTTGCCGTCGGATCATCTTATCAACGACAACGAAAAATTTTTATCAACGGTCAAAAAAGGCGAACAACTCGCAAATGACGGATATATTGTAACTTTCGGCATAAAACCCGATTATCCCGAAACAGGTTTCGGATATATTAACACGGGCGAAAAAATCTTCGACGGATACAATGTTAAGGAATTTGTCGAAAAACCCGATGTTCAAACCGCAAAAAAATATCTTCAAGCAGGAACGTATTTTTGGAACAGCGGAATATTCATGTTCAAAGCGTCGGTTCTTCTTGAAGAAACAATTAAGCATGCCCCCGATATAGCAAAGATTTCGGAAGAATTTGATTTTACAAAATCCGATGAAATTCCGTTTATAAATTTTGACAAAATGCCTTCGATTTCAATAGATTATGCCGTAATGGAAAAATCGGATAAAATTGCACTCGTCAAGCTTGAAAGCGACTGGAACGATTTAGGCTCATGGCAGTCTATTTATGATATCAGCAAAAAAGATGAAGATGGAAATGTTTTTGTCGGGCATGTTTTAGACGAAGGTTCAAAAAATTCATTTGTCTATTCTTCCTCAAAACTCGTTGCAACAATAGGTTTAGAGGACACGGTAATTGTTGAAACCGAAGATGCGATTTTGGCATGTAAAAAAGACAGAACGCAGGATGTAAAACATATTTATGAAATGCTCAAAAAGCAAAACGATAACACACATCTCATTCACAAAACGGTTTACCGTCCGTGGGGATTTTACACGGTAATTGCTCAGGGAGAAGGGTTTTTGACAAAGATAATTCATGTTAACCCCGCACAAAGGCTTTCCGTTCAGTCGCACAATTTCAGAAGCGAACACTGGGTTGTGTTATCGGGAACGGCAAAGGTCGTTTTGGAAGGCAAAGAGATAATCTTATCACCCGGACACAGTGTGGATATACCGTTAAAGGCAATTCATTCACTCCAAAATCCCTACAAAGAACATCTTGAAATAATCGAAGTACAAAAAGGTTCTCCGCTTATTGAAGATGATATCGTTCGCTACGAGGACATTTACGGAAGGGTTTAAACTCGCTCGGATTTTTTACATAAAAAACCACAGAATAATCTTTGCGTACTTTGCAACAAAAACCGCAGCGAAACTGAAAATAAAGTCATAAACGATTTTCACTCCGCTTTGATATACTATCCAGCTTGTCATAAATGCTTGACTTTCGTGCTTTAACACCGCAATAAACAGCATGTAAAGAACGCCTATAAGGTGAATTGTTAAAACTCCGACCAAAACGGCATGGAGCATATTTCTTATTGTAAACCCGCTTTTTAATATGGAACTTGCAAAAAATACTGCGGGAATAAAGGCTAAAATATACCCGAAACCATACTCAAATATGTACTTAATCCCTCCGCCCAATGCAAAAACAGGGATTACAAACAAACCCAAAAGAATATATAAAATAACGCTTATAATTCCGTATTTTCTCCCCAAAAACGCACCGACAAACATTACTACAGGGATTTGCGGAATTAATTTATACGTATGTAAAAAATCTTTTACCGTCAAAGCATCTCCGTGAAAAACTCCCGAAGGTATAATCAAATGCGTTATATTCAACTGAATAAACGTTGCAAAAACTATCAAAAACGTACAGCATATCACAAGTAACAAAGTTCCCAGTGAAAATCTTATGCCTTCAATATGTCTTTTTACTAATTTAGTTTCTTCCGTCATAAAATATTAATTTTCTCCGTCAATTCCAATATATTTTTTTCGTATCTGTTTTTAAATTTTTGGTAAAATATGTTCTCAGTCCACATAATCAGTGCGTCTTCGTTGTTATCCTGATAGTAACCCTTTCTTGTACCGAGAGATTTGAACCCGTATTTTTCATAAAGCGAAATTGCGGCAACATTACTGACCCTGACTTCAAGCGTAATAAATTTCACCATATTTTTGTAACATTCATCAATAATGGTTTTAAGAAGAAGTTCGCCGGCATGATTTCTTCTGTATTCGGGCAACACGGCAAGTGTTGTGATATGAGCTTCCTCCAAAATATGCCAGCTTCCGCAATAGGCAATAAGTTCATCGTTTTCGCCGTAAGCACAAAAATATTTTGCCAAATCGTTTGAAAGCTCTGACATAAAAGAATCATAAGACCAATGATGTTCGCCGTAAGCTGATTTTTCAATCTCTATCACTTTTTGAACATCATCTTTTGTCATGGGTTTTATCTTCACGGATAACATAATTTGATTTTAACATCAAAAGTTTTCTCCTGCAATTTATTAATTTTTATTTAGTGCTTGATTTGTAAAGCTCAATATGCTAAACTGTACAAAGAGTAGTTTTAACAGAGGGTTAGCTTATGAAGAATATTGTAGTTTATACGGACAAAAACGAATCTAAATTGGCGGATGTATTGTCGCAAATCGAAGATGCCAACGTAAGAATTGAAAATGCCGAAAACATTAGAGATTACGAAACTTTGAATGCGGGTCTTGTTGTTGTTGAAAGTGTTCCTAATCTTAACGATGTTTTAATGACTACAAAATTCAAGTCACCGACACTTTTTATCGGAGAGGACTTTAAAAATTCCACCGTCAGAGCAGTGATTTTTGATTTTATCAAAACTCCCGTTGATAATCTGGAACTTGTTATCAGGGCTAACGCACTTTTAAAATATAAAGAGTTGAGAGATAAGCTCAAACTTGTGTCGACAACAGATGAGCTGACGGGACTTCATAACAGAAAATACTTGCAGGAACGCCTTGAACAGGAAATTTCACGTGCAAGAAGATACGGAAATAAACTTTCATGCCTGTTGTTTGATTTGGACTTTTTCAAAGTCGTAAACGACATTTACGGTTACGAATGGGGTGATGTTCTTCTTCGTTCTATCGCCGATAAGTTAAAACAGTTAATCCGTAAAGAAGATATCCTGACACGTTACGGGGATGAGGAATTTTTACTTATTCTGCCTAACACTTCGGAAGAAAACGCATTTTTGTTTGCGGAAAGATTCAGACGTGATATCGAAAAGATGGAATTTATTCCCGCAGGCGAAGAAGAAAGACATCCGATTACTATTTCGGGCGGAATTTCAACTTATCCCTGCATAGAAGATACGGAAGAAGATGCAAACACAATAATTCGTTACGCTGAGCATGCTCTCTATAATGCTAAAAAACGGGGTAAGAACAAAATCGTTCAATTCTCACAGCTTAACTTGGGCGAGAACTAATCAACCTTATAACTCCAAAATATGAGCAATTCTGATAAGTTTTTCTTTGTTTTCGGGAGGCAGATTTTTGTATATTTTTATCAAATCGTGTTCCGAAAAATCTTTTTTATGCTCGTAGTTAAAAAATTCTTCAAGTCCGATATTGAGGCTATCTGCAATTTTTTCTAGATTACTCAATAGCGGAAAGTTTTTTCCTGACTCGATTTTACTTATTGACTGCGGCTCAATTCCTGCGATTTCCGCAATTTTTTCCTGCGTATAGCCGAAACTTTTTCTTATTTCTCGAAATCTTTTACCCAAAAGCTCTTTTTTATTCATATCAACTCCTATCTTAACAATTTTAGCAAACACAATAAATACATCTGTAGGTTAGATACTTGACAAAATTAACTTACCAGTATAATATATTAATGTTGTAGTTAAGTTTTGGAGAAATTATAGAGTATGAATAATATTAAATCTAAAAAATTTGCTTTCACTCTTGCAGAAGTTTTAATCACACTCGCAATTATCGGCGTTGTTGCGGCTTTGACTATCCCGACACTTGTGCAAAATTATAAGAAAAAAGAAGCTTCAACAAGGTTGAAAAAATTCTATAGCATGATGCAGCAAGTAATTAAATTATCCGAAATTGATAACGGCAGTGTTGAATATTGGAATAAATCAAGCGAAGTTTTTAATGATGATGGGAAGACTGATATACTTGCTAATGCCGATTTGTCAGAAAAATTTTTTACACAATATCTCGCACCATATATTAAATATAATTCTATACAAAAAGCAAAGTCGGCTGCTGATTTTGAACTTGCTGCTTATTTAGCCGACGGAACAAAGTTAATATTGCATAATGGTTCCTGTGTTGATATTTATGTTGACATAAACGGTGATAAAAAACCAAATTCCGTAGGATATGATGATTTTGGATTTACTTTGTGCATAAGTAACGACATGGCTAAAGGTCATTGCGGGGAAGGCAAACATTTTTGTGCTTTAGGTACGGAAACATATAAAACCCGAGAGACTGCTTTGAAAGCGTGCAAAAATTCTGGATATTACTGTGCGTTACTTCTTTTTTACGATAATTTTGAATTCAAGGATGATTATCCGTATAAACTTTAATGATTAACTCCGTAGCCGAAAAGGGCGAAATCGTATTTGACGGGGTCGTTAGGGTCAAATTTTCGCAGGTTTTCGGTTATTTCAAGCACGGCTTTAAAATCGTTTGAATTTCTTGTTAATAATCCCGTTTCCCTTGACAGTCTTGCGACATGAACATCAAGCGGAATAAGAAGTTCCGACGGTTTCATAAAATCCCAAACGCCTAAATCGACCGAACTTTTTCTGACCATCCACCGCAGAAACATACACATGCGTTTCATCGCACCGCCTTTTTTGGGGTCAGGTATCATAAAATATGCACCCTGACCGACGTTTTCGCTAAACCTTGAATAAAAATAATCCGTGACGGGGATAAACATGTTTTCGCAATTTTCATGCCCGTATTTAAAAAGTTCTTCCAAACCTCCGTCATTTTTATATAAACCCTGCATTACGCGAAAAATTTCCGCAAAATCTTCGGTCTTCCCGAAACGATAGTTAAAATTTCCCAAAACTTTCGGTTCAAAGTTTAAAATAAAATTCAGAGGTTCGTTTTGAGCTATATTAAAAAGCTCATCGAGTTTTCTGATAAAGACTTTCCGATTACCGTAGGCGAGCAAAGATGCTATAAAACCTGCAATTTCGATATCTTTTTTTGCTTTAAACCTGTGCGGAAACTGCACGGGGTCATCTTTTATAAAATCGGCGGTTTCATAGGTTTCAGCCAGCTTGTCGATCTCAATTTTGCTTATCATAGTTAAAAGATTAGCACAAATCTTTGCCAAAAAAAAGTATAAAATTAGTTTGGATTTAATATAAATTTCATCTTGACAAAATTAAAAAAATAGTAAATAATAGGAATGTTAAAAGAGAATTTGGAGGTATTTATGGATTTTAATAAAACTTCACACATAGCCCCCCCCCCAAGAAAGGTTGTCATTTAGGGCTTTTTAGGCTATTCGGAAAAATTTCTTACGGGTGTTCCAAACCAGTTACCTCAAAAAAACGAGCTTTCACTTTAGCGGAAGTTTTAATCACTTTGGGCATAATCGGTGTTGTAGCAGCAATGACGATGCCAACACTCATACAAAAATATCAGAAAAAAAATGTTGAAACTCATCTTGCGCGATTTTATTCAATTATGTCACAAGCTATTTTGAGATATCAAACAGATGAAAATATGCTCGGTCAAAATATAGTACCCTTAGGTAGTGGTAAAATACCTGCAGAAGATTCAATAAAATGGTTTAAAGATACTATCGGATTATACATTAAAACTTTATCAGTTGATACGGATGAACAAATTTGCGGAAATGGTAATTATTCTTGTTTTGCCGTAAAAATGGCTGACGGTTCTGTATTTTCAGGTTATGTCTCTGGTAATTTGCTGCATATATTTTATTGCGTAAATCCGAATAAAATGTGTAAATTTGATGAATATGACGGACAAAATTCGTTTTTATTCATTCTTAATAGGTCATTATACGTCGGTTTTGCTAAATATAAAAATTATTCCCGTGAAAAGTTATTGGAAGAATGTAAATATGGAAACACCGATAATCCTAAAAAGTCATCAAAAAACAGAAGACACGCTTGTTCTGCACTAATTCAAAGGGATGGATGGAAAATTAAAGACGATTATCCTTGGAATCAAGAATTTTTGGAAGAAAACTAATATTTATTTCTTAACCGCAAAAAATATTGACTAAGTATTTCATCGCATTCTTCTTCCATAATTCCGCCGTAAACTTTGAGTTTTGAATTGGCAAGTTTTCTGACATCAATTACAGAGCCAAAAGCACCGTAATTGGAATCATAAGACCCGAAATAAACCGCTTTTAACCTTGAATTGACGATAGCCCACGCACACATCGGACAGGGTTCAAGAGTGACATACATTTCGCACCCGTCAAGCCGCCAACATCCCAGTTTTTCGGAAGCCTCACGAATTGCCAAAATTTCGGCATGAGCTGTCACATCGTTTAATGCCTCTTTTTTATTGCAACTGCCCGCAATAACTTCGCCGTCCATTACAATAACCGCACCGACGGGAATTTCACCGTTTGAAGATTTTGCATAATTAATTGCCCGTTTCATTGTCCGCCCTATTCAAAGTTATTTCCACGCAAAAACCGCATTTTTCATCGCTGTGGAGTTCAATTTGTCCGTTCATGGCTTCAATTAAGCCTTTAACAATAAACAGTCCCAAACCCGTTCCCCGTGTAGTTCTTGTGGTATTGTCATCAAGACGGATAAATTTTTCAAAGAGCATGTTCAATTTTTTCTGCGGAATTACATCACTATCGTTTTGGACAAACATTTTAACCTTATTCCCGACAACGGCACCGTCGACAACAATTTTCGAGTCGTCTTTGGAATACTTTGCGGCATTTTCAAGCAAGTTTACGAAAACCTGTATAAGCCTGTCTTTATCACCGAGAACAAGCGGAAAATCTTCATTCAGGTTGAATATAATCTCTCTGCCTGATTTATTTTTAATCAGAACTTTTGATTCTTCAAGGACTTCGGGCAGATAAACCTGTTCATCGGTAACTCTCAAACGCATTCCCTCAATATCGGGAATAGTCAGCAAGTCCTCGATAAGCCTTTTGAGCCTTTCCGACTGGTCTTTAATCACACGCAAAGACTTTTGTCTGGTTTCTTCATCAATGACAATATCCTGCCTCATAAGACGTGAAGTATAACCCTGAATACTCGTGAGCGGTGTGCGAAGTTCGTGACTTACCGTATCAATAAGGTTTGAACGAAACTCGTTAAGCTGTTTCAGTTCTTTGTTATTCTTTTTAAGCTGAATATAAGATTTGTGAATTTCCGTTGCCATACGGTTAAATTCAAAAGCAAGAAATATAATTTCATGCGGCGTAAACGCCGTTGTCAAAAGTCTTATCTGACGCTCGTAATTACCTTTTGAAATCGCAATAATACCTTTGAAAAGCTGTCTTATGTTGATATAAAGGTAATACGTGTAAAGTCCGACAACAAAAATAATCGCCAGAGTCGCAAACAGACAAGAAAGAATTATTTTCAAACTGTTGTCGTTAATGGCTCTTTGCGTGACTTTTTCGGTCGTGTTAACAACTATTGTAATTTTGGGTTCTTCTTTTGAAACGTAAACAAGCGGAGTGTTTTTTACATCGCCAAAAATCACGGGAGAATTTTTCTTTAACCTGGTTGGCAAAAGTGAAATTGTTTTGTGAAAATCTTCGTTTGTGAGGTTATGTTCGGCAATTAAATCTCCTTCATCCGAAAGAACGTAAATTTGTCTTTTATCATCTTTCAAAGAACGAAAAAGTTCTTCCTTAACGGCATCCAGCTTGTACGTTGCAACAAGATAACCCTCGGGAATTTCAACATAAATCGTAGCTTTTTTATTTTCTTTGTTTCTGTTCCGTATGGAATTTAATTCATCCGAATTACGTGCGATTTCCATGCTTTCGCAGTCGGGATATTTTGCCGAAACCGACATTAAATAAGCCTTTTTTGCATCATTTGACGGAAAATATTTCAGGGTAAAGGCGACCTGTTCAAGGCTGTTTTTCACGGTAAGATTAAAGAAATCGATCTCATCGGAAACCATATTTGCAATTAATACGGCGGATTCTCTGAGCTGATTTCTCATTGAATGCTGATTAACGTTGTTAATTATCAAACCGCTAATTGTCATGGGAACAACCACGGCAAAAACAAAGACTATTGCGATTTGTTCAACGATTTTCAAATGCTTACCGAACATTTAAATTTCTCCGAAAGGGGTTAATTTATACCCGACATTTGTCACAGTGTGTAAATATTTAGGATGTTTTGTATCAGGTTCAATTTTATTTCTTAACCCGCCGACATGAACTCTGAGCATTCTGACATCTTCGTTACTGTCGTAACCCCAAACCTCATCCAAAAGCGTCGCAAGCGTAACAGCCTGATTAATATGCTGCATTAAACTGTACAGAATTTCAAATTCCGTAGGAGTTAATTTAACTTTCTTATTAACCACAACGGCTTCAAGAGTTTCGGGGAAAATCTCAATATCTCCGGCTTTCAAGACTTCATCGGAAAGTGCATTCTTATCTTCAACCTGATTTCTGCGTAATAAAACCCTTATCCTCAAAAGGACTTCCTGCACATCAAACGGTTTAACCAAATAATCGTCAGCACCGCAGTCAAAACCTTCCGTCTTATCATCAATCGTACCTTTTGCGGTAAGCATTAAAATCGGGATGGAAAGTTTTGCCTGACGGATGTTTTTGCACACGTCAAAACCGTTCATTTTCGGCATCATAACATCAAGCAAAATCAGGTCGTAAGTATTGTTTAAAGCTTTATTCAAACCTTCAAGCCCGTCACGTGCGGAATCAACAAAATAACCGCTCTGGGCAATATCAAACTCCAAAAGTTCTCTGATTTCATCATCATCATCGACAATTAAGATACGTTTTTCACTCATATACAAATAATATAAAAATTTTAAATTATTTGCAATTAATTATAAAGAAATATTATGGAACGGGGTCATAACCGCCTTCGTGGAGCGGATGGCATTTGGAAATCCGTTTAACACCGAGCCACAAACCTTTTAAAACACCGTATTTTTCAACAGCCTGCCTTGTATACTCCGAGCATGTCGGCGTAAACCTGCAAACAGGAGGAGTGTGCTTTGATATTTTCTGATAAATACTTATTAAAAATAAAATAACGGATTTCATTATATTTTAATAATACAAGAAATTTTTAAACATTGGTAAGAAATATTAAATTTTATTAATTTCCGCAAAAGAATTGTTAAAGTTTAAAAGGATTTATGCCGTTAAAAACAGTGTAGAAGATTAAGGAAAAATTATGACGGACATTTCAAAAACAGATTTTATCTCACCGCTTCGACCTCCTAAACAGGAAATAGAATTTAGTTTCACTGATTTTAAAAAACTCATTTTCAATTTTAATTCCTTTAAAGATAATAAATGTGAGGACGATTCCGTAAAAGGAACATTCAGCCGTGTAATGGATTTATCAAATACGGACAAACCTTCGGAAGATAAATGTAATTACGAAACAAATATTCAAAAAAACGGCGACACAGTAAATAAAACCATAACCGATAAAACCACAGGTAAAGTTTTGCTGGAAAGCAACACGGAAATAACACAAGACGGTGATATAACAAATGTTAAAACCCATATAAAAAGATATTACGGTAAAAAAGTTTACGAAAATGAGGCAGAATTTCAATACAACAAAGAACTTTTGGAAGATTATGTCATAAATAAAGGTACGGATGCAAACGATAATATCATAAAATATTTCAGTAAAATCCCTGAAATTAAAAATATTACGCCTTCTGACAGAACACCGGAACAGGAAAAATTACTCAAAGAATTTAGTGATATGATTAATTTTGCAATTAATTCAGGTATTGAATACGGGGTCGATCCGAAACTTGTTATCGCAATTATTCAAAGAGAAGTAGCATTTCAAGGTTTAAGTCCAAAAGTCGTCGGGGAAAACGGTAATGGCTACATGCAATTAACATCCGCACCGATAAAAGATTATCTCGGCTACGCAGGAGATAAAAAATACCATGAAATAAAAGAAAATATTTACGGCCCCGAAATGGAAGAATTACTTTTAAGCAGAGATTTTGAGCCTAAATCCGCAAAAACGCAGGAAGAAAGAGAGGCTCTTTATCAAAAAATATATGATTATTTACATTCAAACAAAGACCCCGAATTTAATATCAGGTTTGGTACGCTGGTATTAAGGAGATACTTAAACAAAAGTAAAGGCGATATTAAATCAGCGGCGATCGCATATAACGGAAGTTCTGCTAAACTTGCTTACGGCGCTGCGGTAGAAGATTATCATAACAAAATAAACAATAGTGCAGGCGCGATTTCAAGTTTCAAGTATGAAGAAAGACCATTAACCTAATCTTATTCTACCGAGTAAGATTCCCCGACTGTGTCAATAGCCTCCACTTTTATATCGGTTATGAGTTCGGAGTACGATATAACTACAATCGTCGGAATATGACGTTCAAGGAGCTGATAGAGCGGAAGTCTTATTCTCGGCGAACACAAAATTACAGGCTGTTGTCCGCATGCCTGATGAGCACGCATCAAAGTCGTCGCAGTCGTTTCGATTAACTCCTGAACTTGCATGGGGTTTAACAGAAACATCGTACCGAGTTCCGTTCTTTGACAACTGTCGTCAAGTGTTTTTTCCCATTCGGGAGAGAGCGTCAAAGCATACAAAACTTTATCATCACCGACATTTGAAAGACAAATCTGACGTCCCAAAGCTGCACGTAATCGTTCCGATAATATATCGGGTTCTTTTGAAAATCTTGCGTAGTCACAAAGTCTTTCAAACACAAAAATGATATCCTTGATGGAAACTTTTTCCCGAATAAGGTTAACGAATATTTTTCTCAAATCGCTTGTGGAAATAATTGTCGGCACAAGGTCATTAACCAGTGTCGGGTCTTGCGAACGAACCAATTCCATCAATTTCAATACATCGGTTTTTGTCATGACTTCATCGACATGTTTTCTTACGCATTCCTGAAGGTGAGTTACGATAACATCGGTTGAATCAACAGCCGTAACGGAGCGTGACATTTTGGCATCTTCGGGCGAAATCCAATATGCCTGAGTTTGATATGTCGGATCAATACCGATTATTGCATCTTGAGGAACCTGTTTTTTTAAGGCATCCCACTGGTCGGCAATAACCATAAATTTACCCGGATAAACGTAACCTGTTGCAACGGTATTTCCGCGAATGGAAATCATATATTCGTTCGCATCAAGTGCGGATGAATCCATAATTCTTATGTTTGGCAGAATGTAACCCAGTTCATCCGTTACCCTCTGACGTAAAGCGGCAATTTTGGCAAGCAACTGACCTTCCTGATCGGGGTCGGCTATTACAAGAAGGTTAGAGCCGACTTGCAAACTCAAAACATCAACCCCCAAACGCTCGTACATACGGTTCGGGTTAACCAAATCCTGCATATTTTGACGAACGCTTTCCAACTGACCGAGTTGTGACTGAACATCCGCATTAATTAAAGTTGAAAATCCGCCTACACCAAGTCCTATTGCAAACAGAGTAAACGGTATCCACGGCAAACCCGTCCAACCGCTTGTTACGGCAAGAAGTAACAAAAATCCGGCAGCCAAAAAGAGAGCATTCGGCTTACTCATAATTTGTCCCGTAACATCAGTACCTAAAGAGTCAGCAGCAGAAGAACGCGTCATAAAAATACCTGCCGCTATTGACATCAGCAAAGACGGAACTTGTGATGCCAAACCGTCACCGATAGTTAATGTTGTGTATTTTGAAACAGCATCCGCAATAGGCATCTGGTTCATCAAACATCCGATACACAAACCGCCGATGATGTTGATTAACGTAATAATTATACCCGCTATCGTATCCCCTTTTACAAACTTCATAGCACCGTCCATGCTACCGAAAAGGTTTGATTCTCTTTGTAAATCTTCACGTTTTTTTGTCGCTTCTTCGGGCGATATTAAACCTGCGTTAAAATCCGCATCAATAGTCATTTGCTTACCGGGCATGGCATCTAAGGCAAAACGTGCGGCAACTTCGGCGATACGTTCCGCACCTTTCGTAATTACCATGAACTGTACAACCGTGATAATAAGGAAGATTACACCTCCGACTATCATGTTGCCACCGGTTACGAACGTTCCGAATGCGTGAATTACTTCGCCCGCCTCGCCTTTTGCCAAAATACATCTTGTTGAAGCTATAGAAAGCACCAGCCTGAACATCGTTCCGATAAGGATAATTGACGGGAATGAAGCAAGTTCAAGTGTTTTCTTTACATACAAAGAAATCATCAGCAAAACTATACCCAGCGTAATATTTAAACAGATAGAAACATTAATGACCCAGTTCGGAAGTTCGCACAGCAAAAGAATTATGAGCAATAATACAAATATTGCCATAAAGACTTCACTTAAATTTGTACCTCCTCCTGCTTGTTCCTGTGCCATTAAATTCCTTTTAGAGCCTCACTTATTACCGACAACTGAGTTTCAATCGTCGCATCTATCACACCGTTTGTTGTAGTAACCATACACCCGCCTTCCATTACAGATTCATCACCAACGATTATTATTTTTGCCTCAAGTCCGATATCACTCGCAATTTGAGGAACTTCCGTTTTTAAAAGCGACACCTGAGCAGGGTTAACCTTTAATTGAACTTTTGTTTCTTCTCTTGATAAGGTTTTCAGCATTTCTTTTATGTTATCAAGAACGATTGAAGAATTTTGTTCTATCTCTTTTTTAATAATTTTTTTTGCAATATCAATACTTATTTCAAGAATACTCGGTGCAATATAGTTAAAAACATCCTGTTTAGCGGTAAGGAAAGCTGAAATTGCGTTTTTAACCTCCTCAACATCGGCTTTTGCCTGACGCAAACCGTCCTCGTAACCCTCTTTTGCCGAAGCCTCTTTTATACTTTGGGCTTCTTCTCTTGCACGTGAAATTAAATTTCTGTCGTCAGTACGTCGAAATCCCCTTCGTCTGTCGCCTTTTCGTCTTTCCTGACGCTGCTTGAAATCAATATTATCAAGATTGAAAATATCAATTTCTTCTTCGGCGGGTTCGGTTTTTTCCTCTAAAACTTCGGCAGTGTTTTCAACATCACTTTCCGGCAAGTTTTCGTTTTCTTTTGTCGTATATTTTTTAATAATCATGATTAATATTATTATACACTATTTTCAAGATGTGTGGCAATAATATTTGCAACTCTCGGCGGTATGTCATAATATTCTCCCTCTAAAGCCGTAAAGACAAACTTTTTCACCTTTGCACGTTCGGGTCTTAATATCAATTCCAACTGTGATTTATCTAAATTTTCCGCAACATTTTTAATTCTTTCAACTATGCTTGCCGTAGATATAGAAGCTTTACCTCTCGGAACATTGGACTTAAAGTCCTCCAAACACCTCATTGCGGCCTTATGGTCAACTTTTTCATCCAAATTATCCATATCCATAAATTTTATAACGGATGTGGCATCGTCGGAATCAATTTTATTCAAGATGGACTGAACTTTTTCCTGCTTAACCTGTCTGAAAAGCATGGCAAGCGTAGCGAGTTTCAAAATCTTTGTATCGACATTTGAAAACGCGTCTTGAGGGGTTTGAGCGGGCACACCATTTTGAGGAGCAGGCGGAACTTCTTCCCGAACCTGCGGAATTTGTTGTTCGGCAGGCGTTTCTATCTGTTGTTGAACCATTGCATCAATATTTGACTGATGTGCCGCCTGTTCCATTAACCCGTCATCTATAAGGTTTTTATCTTTTAATTCTGCAATACAGTCAAGATACGTCTTTTTAACATGGTGTTCAATAACCTGTAAACACTGGTCTTGCGGTAGATTTTGTTTAAATGCGTTTTTGGCGACCTCAAAAATCGTAAACGCAATTTTCTGCATAATGGGATCCCAATACTGTTGAGGAATTCCCGAACGAATTAAGTCAATGGATTTGTGAAACGACCATTCCGCAATAATTTGGGTAATCATCACCGCCTGATCGGCATTAAAATTCGATTCTTTATCGTCGTAAAGCGCCTGACCAGCTATCGTTGAGAAATTAAGCAGAGTATTTGCCACATAATTTTTTTGATTTTCGTTAAAATCGGCAGGGATAAGTTCCAACGCCTGCTGTGCCAAATTCTGAGCAAAATTTTGATAATCAAATCCTTCTATAGCCATAAGGCTTTTTCCCTTCCTTAACCCTGTTCAATCCAGCTTTTTATTTTTTCACCCGCTTCTTCTTCGTCAGCGTTTGCAAGTTCGCTTGACAACTCATTAATTGTATCCAGCAGCCTGTCGGGCTGTTGTTCGATGTAACCTCTCTGTTGTTGTTCAACAAGTCCTTGTGCCAGTTCGGACTGACGTTCCGCAAGCTGTGCCGCTCTTTGGTTAATATCGGTTAACTGTTGTTCCTGTTGAGCATTCATTTTTCTGAGCATTTCAACTTCACGTTCGTTTGCTTCCTGAATTTGCTGAACTTTATTTGATATAATCTTAAATAACACAATTAAACCTAATGCACTCAAAGCGATAGTAAGCCACCACGGATTTCCTGTTTCATCGGGTTTAGGCAGATTTGCGGGTCTGTCGGTTGCAAGATACGGATCGGTGGAATCCGAAAATGCTATGGATACATTTTCTGCCGTAACTTTCGGGCTTGCGGCTTTTGCTATTAATTCTTTAAGTTCTTCCAAAGTCGTATTTGACGGAAGTGCGTTTCTGTCAAGTGTAACCGCAATGGAAATTTCTTCTATAACGCCCGGTTTAATGTATTCGTTAGTTTGAGTTTTTGTAACTCCGTACTGCGTTTCCGATGCCGTACGTGAATAATTTCTGTTCTGACTTGAATCGGAAGAACCGTTAGGCAAACCGTTCGGGAGATAAACACTTACCGCATTTACGTTTCTGTTGGTGTCGGAAGTTTGATCGCCCAAACCTTCGGAGAAAGTCTGTTCGCTGACGGATGCTTTTCTTTCAGGATCGTAATCTATCGTAAATTTTTCAACAGGAGCTTGTCTTAAAAACGTGCTGACAGTCGCTATATAATTACCCTGACCGATAAGTCTGTCCAACTGCTGATTAACTTTCGAGGTCATATATTTGTCGTTTTCTTCAAGTCTGCGAAGCATTTCATCTTCCGCGTCCATAATACTGTGATAAGTGTTTCCGTTAGTATCTGTAATCGCAATATTTTCAGCCGTTAACCCCGACACACTGCCCAAGAGTAAATTCGTAATTGCTTTAACTTTTAACTGGTCTAGTTTTGAAGCATCTTTTGCGAGAGTAAGCTGAACCGTTGCGGTCACGGGTTTTTGCATTGAGGTAAACATTGTCTGTTCGGGAATAGAGATAAAAACAGATGCGGTATCAACACCGTCAATACGTCTGATTAACCTTGCGAGTTCGCCGTTTATCGCTCTTGAAAGTCTTATTTTTTTATCTTCTTTTGTTGATGTAAAATCGCCCTGATCAAATATTTCCAAGCCGACATTTTGATCCATTAAACCGCTCTGGACAATCTGTATCAGTGCCATATCTCTGTCTGTCGTGTAGCAAGCTTTTCTGCCTGTTTTGCAGTCGCCTTTTTTCAAATAAAGAATTGATTTTGTACCGTCTAATCTTCTGCTTACCACAATATCGTATTTTGCAAGTAATGCCTGAATTTCAATAGCTTTTCCGGCATTATCGGTTGTAAGCAAATCGACATTTTCTTTAAGCGGTTCGTTTGTAATTTCCGTTCCTGCGGCGGATTTTTTTGAAGACCCTGCAATTCCGCAAATCAAAGCAATAGCAAGTATCAGGACTATTCCTCCGATAAGTCCGTAAAGTAAAACTTTATTCTCAAGTAATGCTTTGAAGTCCATAATTAGTCCCCAAGATTATACTACACCTGAATTTGCGTAATTCTATCATACGCTTGAATGATTTTTCCCGTAATTTGTGTAGCTACATTGATTGATATTTCGGATTTTGAGATTGCAGTCATAACATCGTGGATATCAACGTTTTTTGAGCCAGACATAACGTCTTTCAGCAAATTATCGGGAGCATTTAACTCGGTGTTCAAATCCTCAACAAGTCCCGAAAATACCTGTTTAAAATCAGGAGAAGTATTATCTTCAACACGTGAAAGCCTTGCAGAGGGCATATTTCCGACTCCCGTGTCAATTTTGGTATGCTGTATTCTGCCTGCTAATTCATATCTCGGATAAAAACCGTTAAACATTTTTCCTGCCTTTCTACAATTATATTATCGTATGTTTGCGAAATTTATACACCGAAAAGTCAAAAAATCATTCAAATTCAGTAGATAAATTTCTCCATGAACTTAATGATTTTTTTTAAAAAGGCAAAATTAGTTTACAAGAAAGGTCAGAATATGAAAAAGGATTTTGAATGAGTGAAAAGTGGCAGACTGAGTCTGCACGCAAACTTTAAGTGAGAAGTGAAAAGTGGCAGGCTGAGCCTGCACGCAATATTTGGTGCTAACGTGAGATTTTTCCTCGCCCCGTCGAATTGACCTTCATGCGGGAGAGGGCTAGGGTGAGGGGTCAACTGTCATTGCGAGCGAATGCCTCAGCTAATAAAACCCATCCTAACCTTCCCTTAAAAAGGGAAGGAACTAATTTTTCACCCTCCCCCAATGGGGAGGGCAAGGGTGGGGTACGGTTTTCCCCTCCCTTTTCAAGGGAGGGCTGGGGTGGGTTAACCCCCTCTCCCCCTGCGGGAGAGGGCTAGGGTGAGGGGTCAACTGTCATTGCGAGCGAATGCCTCAGCTAATAAAACCCATCCTAACCTTCCCTTAAAAAGGGAAGGAACTAATTTTTCACCCTCCCCCAATGGGGAGGGCAAGGGTGGGGTACGGTTTTCCCCTCCCTTTTCAAGGGAGGGCTGGGGTGGGTTAACCCCCTCTCCCACTGCGAGAGAAGGTTAGGGTGAGAGGTCATATTATATCGATAATTGATGGGTGAAATGACAATTGTTCCACCCATCCTACTTTTTGCTAAAACCCACTGGGGAGGGAGCTATTAATCGCATTTGTGTTTGCCATTCCAAGATAGGTCATCACAATGCAAATAATCCATGTTTTCATTGTATATTACCCATGCCGTACAACCATGCCCATCACTATTATAACCTTTAGCACAACTTGATTCAAAAGGGAAGAAAGTATCTCCCTGTATACCGTATGGTTGAAGACCTTTATTAAGTATAGTAAACTCAAACACATCAATACCGTATTTGTT
>CANQMP010000015.1 GCA_947624975.1 Candidatus Gastranaerophilales bacterium | reverse complement strand
CGTTGTAGTAATTTTCTTCATAGTTTTTTCCTTTCGTTTTTTCTATACATTCTCATTATAAACTATTTTTCAAAAAAATGCAAGGGGGGAAGTTAAAAAATTTTAAAAAATTTTAACAAAAAAATAAAAAAGTGAGAAGTGAAAAGTGGCAGACTGAGTCTGCACGCAATATATGGTGTTAACGTGAGATTTTTCCTCATCCCTTGATTGAAAATCCCCCTCGCCCCTTGCGGGAGAGGGAAGAATTTCTTAGTGAACGTAGTGAACTTAGAAATTCGGGTGAGGGGTCAATTTTATATCGGCACTTCGTGCGGATAAAAAGGCTGGATTACTTCGCATTCGCTCGTAATGACGTCTGATTTTAAGATTTCATGCAGAGAATTAAACCCACCCCTGCCCCCTCCCTTGGAAAAGGGAGGGGAAAACCCCACCCTAACCGAAATTTCTAAATTCGCTTAGTTCATTAAGAAAAATTTCCCTCTCGTAATCCGCTTTTCTCCTTTAACTTTTTTATGGTTGGATTAAAATTTTATAAAAAATTTTTATCCAACCCGCTTGCATTTTTTCAAAAATATTGTATAATTGATACATAGTATAATAAAGAGAAGGTAATATAATGAAAAAGCTTGATATAAGCGAATTACAGTTGTGGGGGGGGGGCAAACCCGCATTAGGTAAGAGTTTCAGCCCGATAGAAACATTTCCCCTTATAATAAATCATTTCACGCATTGTGATATTTTTTATTTTCTTTTCAATATGAAGTATTATTTCGGAGTTTTAGTACCCGAAAATTTAAACCAATGTATTAATAATCAGTTTAATACATTTGATTTATCGGGGAGGGAAATGTGATTACAAGAGATATTGAAAAATATTCGCACGACTATTTGGATGAGCCGTTTGAAGAAATCATGGTTAAGTACAGAAGAAAAAAAGTTTTGGAAATTCTTGATCGTTATAAACCCGAAAATGTTCTTGAAATCGGCTGCGGTGTTGATAGTATCGTGAATTATTACAAAAATTATCAAAATTTTGTAATTGTTGAACCATCAAGTTATTTCGTTAAAAAAATTCGTCAGAGTGATTTCAAAAATCTTACAATAATAAATGATTTTGTTGAAAATAAAATTGATGAACTTAAAAAATTTGATTTTGATTTCGTTTTAATTAGCGCATTATTGCATGAAATTATTTCTCCTGACGATTTAATTGAAAAAGTAAAACAGCTGTTAAACAAAGATACCATATTACATATCAATGTGCCGAATTCTCAGAGCTTTCACCTGCTCTGGGCATACGAGAGCGGATTAATTCCAAAACTCGGAAATTTAACCGACCTCGCAAAAAAACTTCAACAAAATACAACTTTTAATTTAGATGAACTGTCAGAATTTTTAAGCAAACATGACCTCGAAATTTTGGATAAAGGTTCTTACTTTATAAAGCCGTTTAACCATCTGAAAATGGCAAAATTAATGAAACTTAATTTTATCGACGATAAATTATTAGACGGTCTGTATAAAATGGTTGAATATATGCCCAATAACGGTGCCGAAATATTTGTTAACTGTAAATTATCAAAATAAGAGTTGTTCGCCGTTTCGGAAACACGCACTGTAATGATTTATTCCTACATTGTCAAGCACGGGAACTTCTTGTGTACATATATCTATACATCTTTCACATCTCGGATGAAATCTGCACCCGCTGATGTCTTGCATAATTGACGGCGGTTGACCCTGTATCGTTTCAAGCTCACTGTCCCTGTTTGTCGGTAGTGAACGCATTAATGCCCGTGAATACGGATGTTTCGGATTCGCAAAAAATTCTTTCGACGGAGCATTCTCAACTATTCTGCCTGCGTACATCACCGAAATATAATCCGAATTTTCACCCACAAGTGCCAAATCATGCGTTATCAAAAGAATTGATGTGCCTTTTTCTCTTTTTATTTCGTCAAGCAAATTCATAATCTGTGCCTGTATTGTTACGTCAAGTGCCGTTGTCGGCTCATCGGCTATAAGGATTTCCGCCTTACAGCAAAGTGCCATGGCAATAATTGCACGCTGTTTCATTCCGCCCGAAAATTCATGCGGGTAAGACTTCATTCTTTCTTCCGCACAAGGTATTTGAACCGCCTGTAATGCTTCCACAGCCGTCTTATAAGCCTCGTCACCTCTCAAGTTTTGATGAATTTTTATAACCTCGATTAACTGGTTGCCTATCGTGTACAGCGGATTTAGCGATGTCATCGGATCTTGAGGGATTAAAGCAATTTTTGCACCCCTTATTTTTCGCATATCAGTACATTCAAGCAGGTTTTCACCCTTAAAAATAATCTCTCCGCTTGTAATTTTTGCAGTTTTCGGCAGCAAACGCAAGATACTCATTGCACTAACCGTTTTTCCGCACCCCGATTCGCCGACAAGAGAGTGCATTTTACCCTTCTCCAACGAAAATGATACGTCAAACAACGCCTGACGAAATCCGCATTCACAGTTAAACCCTAAATTCAGATTTTTTACTTCTAAAATAGTCATAAAATTATAATACATCATTGTTTCCAATATGTGAATAGTCTGACAAGGTGTTTTTGTAAACAAATGTTAAGTTAAATTTGCTATGCCCAAAACGCTTATTTATCAAGCATTTTAAGAATTTTAGCAAAATAAATTCTCTTTTTAACATGCAATTTTTAAAACAAAAAATTTTTTATAAAGGTATATAGGGGATACATATATTTAATCATGAAAGGGGAAAATTATGGGATTAAATGGAGTTGAAAGAATCAATGGACAGGTACAGCTTACTAAGCCTGCACTTGTGGTAGAAAATGGCAAAATGATGTCCGTGCCTCTCGGAGGAAAAACCGTTACGGTTGAAACAAACAATGATGTTTCCGAGATGGAGTATGTTGGTTACAATCCTTACAAACTAAAGGGTTATGAGAAAAACCAAACCAAAGAAATCGAAAATTTATTCATTATGAGCGGCAAAGACGAAAAAGAAGCCAAAAAACTTGCAAAAGCCTATGTAAAAAACGAAAAAGAAAAATACGAATTTTACATGACAAAAACTTTTGACAACAAAGAAGAATTTAAAAATGCTGAAAAAGCGTCAAAAGAAAAGTACAAACAGATTTATGACTCTTTAAGGAAAGAAAATAAATCGAGAAGTGAGGCAAAAGATATTGCAGAATCCCTCACCGTACAGAATAAACTTCTTAAAAACAAAAAAGCTTTGAAAATTTTGGAAAACAACAAAGAAGTTTTCTATGACGAGAACGGTAATCTTTCTCAGGAGAAAATCAAAAAATTTGTTAAAGGTTTAATGAACCCTGCAACAAATGATTTAGAGGTTGATAACTATCACATGAGCTTGAAAGAAGCACGTTTGATGGGTCAGGTACTCGGTTGTGACGACAAAACTTTGCGTAAAATAGTAAAATCTACGGGCGGTAATTATGAAAAAGATTATTCTACGTTAATTAATATCGCAAGTGCGGGAATTTTTGCGGCACTTGGCGGAGCTGTCGGCGCACCGTTTGATATAGTGTCCAAAAGTTTATCAACTTCAGCTGCCTCATCTGCGGGAGCTGCAGCAGGAGCAGTAGCTGGAGCTAAAGCATCCGTTAATGCAGCAGCGGTTACTGCACCCATAGGCGGTGTGCTCGGAGCATTACTTGCAGGAAAAGATCCGGGCGGAGTCGAGGACAGAGTTTATGAACCGAAACTTAACGAACAATTACCGTCACCGGAACCGACTCACGATGAACCGGAAGAAGTTCCGCCGGCAGATATTCCACCGGTACAAGAAGAAGTTCCGGAAGAAGAAGTTCATCAGGAAGAAGTTCTTCAGGAAGAACCGCCTGCTGAACCGGAAAAAGAACCTTGTAAGGTAATCGTTCAAAACGGTGAATCTCTGGCAAAACTTTCCAAGAAATACGGCGTAAGCATTGACGAAATCAAAAGACTCAATGCCGATAAACTTAAACGTTTCCACAATTCATATAATTGTGATGACAAAAAAGCTTATGAAGGATTTCTTGTCGGTACAGAAATTCTTATCCCGAGCGGTTGCGAAAAAGCCGAAGGAAACAAAGACAGAATTCAAGCTCAAAAGGATTATGAAAAATCCGTACTCAGAGATAAAGATAAATTCTGTAACGAAAGATTCCGCGGTCAAATCACAAGTCAGGCGTTCAGAAAACAGCATAAAATCGGCGAATTTGTCGAAGAAAAATAATAACCCCGAAAAGACCTCTCTTATGAGAGGTCTTTTTTTATGCTTACACCGTTAGGAATTGCTTTTAAATTGTTATAAATTCTGTAACCGTTAACGGGTTTGAACTCTTTCCCGATGATGAAATATGCCGAGCCTGAACCTGACATTACGGATTTCGGGTAAAGTCTTTTTATCGTTTTTAATTCGTCGTAATCGTCTATAACAGCCCATTCAAGGTCGTTTGAAAAATTATTGCCAAACTCGCTTTTAAAATTTTTTTCTTTTTTTGCGGAAAATTTTGTGTAAGCTTCTTTTGCACTGATGCCGAAGTTTTCGGGTTTTATGAGTGAAAGATAAAATTCTTCAAACTTTGTATTTTCAAGGATTTCGCCTCTGCCTTTTGTAATTTTCCTGCCCCCTTCAAGGCAAAAGTTCAAATCAGAACCTAATTTCGCACAAAGTTCGTGAAGCTTTTCCTTCTGTAAAGGTCTTTTAAAAAGTTCATTTAATCCGAAAATCGTTCCCGCAGCATCGGTACTTCCGCCCGCCAAACCAGCACTTACAGGGATGTTTTTTTCAATATAAATTTCAATTTTATGCGAAGGAAGATTTGTGTTTTCAAGGAATATTTTTACCGCCTTATAAACAAGGTTGCTCTCGTCATAGGGAATTTCCGTACTGTTTCCCGAAAGAGATATTTCATTTTTTGCGGAAGGTTCGGCATTTATTGATAAAAAATCATACAAACTCACGCTTTGCATAACGCTTTCGATATCGTGAAATCCGTCAGGACGTTTGTTCAGAACTTTTAAGGTCAAGTTAATTTTTGCGGGACATTGAATTTTAATTTTCACAAAAGTGCCTCCGAAAGTTTTCCGAATATCTCTATCGAAAGTTTTTCGCCTCGAATATTTTCATCAAGATTTAATTTTTCTAAGGTTTCTTTAATTTTTTCTTTCTCAAAACCGCCTGATAAAAGGCAATTTTTCAAGTTTTTTCTTCTTTGTGAAAATGCGGATTTTACGGTTTTTCTAAAGTGTTTATAATCGCTCAATTCTAACAGCGGTTTTTCTCTAACGGTAAGTTTAACAAGTGCCGAATTGACTTTCGGAGCGGGATAAAACGAACGTCTGCCCACAAGTTTGACTATTTCAACCTCAGCCCAAAACTGCGAAAGTATTGTCAAAAGTCCGTACTGTTTTGAGGGCGAATTTTCGTTTGCACACATCCTTTTTGCGACTTCTTCCTGAACCATTAACAGTATATCCGTAATTTTGTTTCTGTTTTTGTTATTCAAATCATCAATTTCACCCAGAAGATGGGCAATAATCGGGCTTGTAATATAATACGGAATATTTGCAACAACTTTGATTTTCCCTTCGCAAAGCTCTGACAAGTCCGTTTTTAAAATATCTTTGTGAATAATTTCCAAATTGTCAGCGTCAAGTTTTTCAAGTTCTCTAATCGCTTCTTCATCAAGTTCAACGGCAATAACTTTTTTTGCATGCTTTACAAGCTGTTCTGTCACAAACCCGACTCCCGCACCGATTTCAACAACGGTATCGTCGGGTTTTATGTTCGCAAAATCAATAATATCCGATATAACCTGACTGTCAATTAAGAAATTTTGACCTAATCTTTTTTTTGTCCTGAAATATTTTGCCCGTTCGCAGTAATTCATCTTGACTATTATAATACCACAGATAGGTAAATGTTTTAAATAGTTTATTCTGATAATTTTGTGGGTGGTATAATAAAACATAAGGAGTACAAATAAATGCAGACCCGTACAAAATTAGAAAAGTCCGACATATTGCAGTTGTTTCAAAAAGGATGTAAGACGGATTTAAAAATAGGGATTGAATACGAAAGACTTCCGATATCTTTGTCCACGTTCAAAGCGGTTGATTACGCTTTTGAAAACGGTGTGTGCAGTTTTTTAAGGAATTTTGCAAGAGAAGAAAATTGGGACTACATAACCGATGAATACAATATTATCGGGTTAAAACAGGAGCATGACACAATTACGTTAGAACCCGGAAGTCAGGTGGAATTGAGCTTAAAGCCCGAAGATACCATTTTTGACCTTGAACAGAAAGTCAATTCGATTAATAAAAAATTTAAACCCATACTCGATAAATTTGGCATGACTCTTTTAAACTACGGTGTTTCGCCTTTATCAACGCACAAATCCATTAATCTCATCCCAAAAAGACGTTACAAAATTATGGCAAAATATCTCTGGGGAATTTTATCCGACGTTATGATGAGAGAAACGGCAGGAATTCAATGCTGTATTGATTTTGAGAGCGAAGAAGATGCGATGAATAAATTCAGAATTGCAAACAAACTTACCCCCTTTATGACTGCCATGTTTGCAAATTCTCCGATAAGAGGCGGCGTTGACACAGGCTACAAAAGTTTCAGGGCATTGAGCTGGCTTAACACGGATAACGACAGATGCGGATTTGTCGGGCAAATTGACGAAAAGTTTTCGTTTGAAGAATATGCGAATTACGTCCTTGAAAGTCCGATGATTTTTATTAACCGCGGAGCAAATGTTGTTCCGATTAACGGCAAAATGAGTTTTTCGGAATTCATGGCTGACGGATTTGAAGGCAATGAAGCAAGTTTAGAGGATTTTGAACTTCACGCAAACCTTTATTTTCCCGAAGTTCGTATGCGAAATTTTCTAGAAATCAGAAACCACGACTGTGTTGGAGGCGGTTTGCAATATTCAATTCCCGCAATTTATAAGGGAATTTTATATAATAAATCCGCAATGTCCGAAACGGAAGAACTTCTCAAAGATTTTGACTACAGAGATTATTCGGAACTGCGTTATAATGTTCCCAAAAGTGCCTTGAACGCTCAAATCGGCAAGTTTTTGGTTAAAGATATTGTAAAAGATATTCTTTATATTGCCGAAAAATCCTTAATAGAAGCTGATTTAGACGAAGAAAAATACTTAGAGCCTATAAAAGAGTACGCTTTGAACGGAATTTGTCCCGCAGACGTTATAATAAAAAATTGGTACGGCTCGTGGAACAAAGATATCAAAAAACTTATAAAATATATTAATCGTTGAATTTCTTTTTGTTTTGTGATAGAATAACAGAGAACAATGAATGTAATTTGTACACTTAATAAAGGAGATGTTTTATGGCAACAAAAGAATTTTTTACTAATTCGGAAGAATTAAAACAAATGATGTCCGCTGCTCGTGCAACAATTACTGCACCGTTTTTCGGAAACAATGTTGAAGAAGTCAAATCGGTTTCCGAAGCTTACAAACTCGCAAAAAGCAGCTCAGGAACTATCGAGTTGACGGGAATGCCCGTTTACATGCCCGAAAAAATCGGACTTCCTCAAGGTGCAAACCAGTTGTTATTCAATGACGGTACGGTAGTCGGAAGATGTGCCGCTGCAAGAAAAATCGTCGGCGAACCTAATTGCGATTTGAAATACCTTTTGCCGATTATTCGTGAAGCGGTTTATGCAACACGTGACAAATTGATGTATAAAACCGAAGCTGTCGTAGGTCTTGATAAAGACTATATGATTAAAGCTCACCTGTTAATTCCTGAAGGTTTTGAAAACATTATGTATTCTTGGATGTTAAACTTCCAATACATCAATGAACAGTACGCTCAAATGTACGCTGACTCAAGAGAAATCAATGAAGGAGATATTTATGTATTCTCTGATCCTGACTGGTCACATCCTGATTTTCCGTACGGTTTGACATTCTTTGACCCTGAACACAACTGTGCTTGTATTTTGGGTATGAGATATTTTGGAGAACACAAAAAAGGTACATTGACGCTTGCATGGGGTTCTGCCGCACGTAACGGTTACGCATCATGCCACGGCGGTATGAAACGTTATAACCTTGAAGGCGGAAAATCATTCCAGGTGGCTGTATTTGGTTTGTCAGGTTCGGGTAAATCAACAATTACTCACGCTAAACACAATAACAAATACAATATTACGGTTCTTCATGATGATGCATTTATCATCAATGTTCACGATAAATACACTATCGCACTTGAACCCGCTTACTTTGATAAAACAGCGGATTACCCGATTGGCTGCGACGATAACAAATACATTTTGACTCAGCAGAACGCAGGTGCTATTGCACTCGCTGACGGTAAAGTAGTTTCCGTAACGGAAGATATCAGAAACGGAAACGGACGTGCTGTTAAGTCAAAACTTTGGTCGCCGAACAGAGTTGACAGAATTGACCAGCCGATAAATGCTATTTTCTGGTTAATGAAAGACCCGACAATACCTCCTGTATTGAAGTTATCAGGTGCATCATTAGGCTCTGCAATGGGTGCAACTTTAGCAACAAAACGTTCATCGGCAGAAAGACTGGCTGCGGGTGTTGACCCGAACGCTCTGGTTGTTGAACCTTACGCTAACCCGTTCAGAGTTTATCCTTTGTCCGTTGACTATTCAAGATTTAAACAGTTAATCGCAGACGGCGTTGACTGCTACATCCTGAACACAGGCGAATTTATGGGTACAAAAGTTAAACCGGCTCATACATTGGGTATTATCGAAGCTATCGTTGAAGGTTCGGCTAACTTCCATAAATGGGAAAACTTCTCTGACATTCAAATCATGGATGTTGAAGGATTTGACGCATCGTTCTCTAACAAGGATTATGCAAGCCAATTCGTTGCTCGTATGAACGACAGAATTAACTTTGTTAAATCAAGAGAAACAGAAAAAGCAGGCATTGATAAACTTCCCGCTGACGCTTTGGAAGCTCTTGAATCTGTTGTTAAAGAAGCAACGGCACTCGCTTCGGTGTAGCGATAAAAAAGCAATAAAAAAAGACCCTTTCGGGTCTTTTTTTTTATGAATAAAATTAATTATTCAACTTCGATAGCGGAAACCGGGCATGAATCTGCTGCTTCTTTAACGCAATCCATATTATCAGCTACAGCCGACTCGTTAACCTGAGCAACACCGTCTACTGAAAATACTGCATCACAAATAGATTCGCAAGCACCGCATCCGATACAAGAATCATTTACTTTTACTGCCATTTTACATTCTCCTTTTATATTAATTACGTTTGTGAAATTAATCACACAGTTATATTAATACAACTTTATAAAAATTTCAACATGCAAAATTTTATCTGAAATATTGTCTGTTTTGTTTTTCTCTTACTACAAGTTCATAACCTAAAATATCATACAACATTATTATTTCATTATATTTTATTGTATTTCTTTTAAGTTTACCGGATATATTATGAATTGTATAAACTTTATTTAATCTCTGCGACATTTTACGACACAATTCGGTCATAGTCATATTTTTAGTAAGAAGTAAATGTTTTAATTGTTCTCTGGTATCCATACATTCATTATATAAGGTATTCAAAAATAATATTGACATTTTTAACTATTTCAACTAATATTTAACTATAATGACAAATAATTTTTAAGGAGATTAATTTTGGAGGAAAATGCCAAAACTGATTAATATTGAAACCCAACTGATTTTTACACAACCAAAAAATCAGATTCGTTTGAAAATAAGATTTTTCGGATTAGCAATATCACTAAAATTTATTTCCCCAAAGATAATTGATGATATAATCTCTGATTTCCGTGAAAATATTAGACTTCTGATAAAAGATAACACAAAAGATAAAACCCTTTATGTAAGAATGCTTGGCAGGTTAGGTAATCAAATGTTCATCCATGCATTTGCAAAAAAACTTGCCGAAGTCAAAAATAAAAAAGTTGTTTACGATATTTCGTCAAAAATAGAATTTAATAAATATGTGTTAGACAGATATTACGATATTAAAACCGATACAAGTCAGACTGATTACAATAAAATGCTTCCTGACAAAGATAAATACTTTGAAAAAGAATCATTTTTCTATGATGAAAATGTTTTTAAAGAAGATGCGTTATACTATTTCGGCTTTTTTCAAACCGAAAAATATTTCAAAGATATAAGAGATGAACTTTTGTCGGATTTTAAAACAAAAATTCCTTTTGACATCGAATATCTTGCGATGAAAGAACAAATAGAAAATTCAAACTCGGTATTGTTAAACTTCAGGGTATGTAAAGATTACAGACGACTGGGATGGATGTTGAGTTTTTCTTATCAACAAGAAGCCATAAAGTATATAAAATCTAAAGTTGATAATCCAAAATTTTTTGTATTCAGCGATGACATTCAATATATAAAAGAAAATTTTGATATTGAACCCGATACTGAATTGATTTTTGTTGATATCGGGAAAAATAATCCGAATAAAATAGTATTGGATTTGGAATTAATGAAATTATGCAAGCACGCAATAATTCCTAATTCTACATTTTCATGGTGGGCTGCATGGTTGAATGAAAATCCGAACAAAATAATTGTAGCACCCGACCCCTGGTTATTTAACAAGACGGATATACTATGCCCTGAATGGCATAAAATCAAAGCCAAAAATATTTGAATATATTATATCGTCATGCTAAAAGATGTTTTTTAACCTGATTTGCGACATAGTCAAACCCTTCAATGACACCGAGATTTTCAGGCTTTATATTTTTTGAATATACAAGCACGGGAACTTTTTCTCTTGTATGGTCAGTGCCTTCAACCGTGGGGTCGCACCCGTGGTCGGCGGTTATTATCAACAAATCTTCATTGTCCATAGCTTGAACTATATCATCAACGTAACTGTCAACTTCTTCTATCGCCTTACCGTAGCCTTTAGCGTCGTTTCTATGCCCGTAAAGCATATCCGTGTCAACTAGATTTGTAAAAATTAGCGAAAAATCGCTGTAAGTTTTACCTTTTTCATAAGAAATTTTTTCCAAATCCAATTCGTTTTTAACGGCTTTCAGAGTCAGTTCAAGACCTTCTTTATTAGAACCCGTATGAACGGCGTGCGTGATACCGGACTTTGAAAAAATATCTTCAATTTTTCCGATACCGATAACTTTTCCGCCTTTATCTTTAATATCGTTTAAAATCGTGTGCGAGGGAACCATTGAATAATCCCGTCTGTCTTTTGAAATTCTCGTCGGAGTGCCGTCAATAAGCTTGTAAGGTCTTGCAATTACTCTTGAAACATTGTAACCGCCTCCATCAAGAATTTTCCTTGCCTTTTCACACCACTTATAGAGCGTTTCAAGCGGGATTAAATCCGTGTCAACAGCTATCTGAAAAACACTGTCGGCACTTGTATAAACTATGGGAAATTTTGTTTCGTGATGTTCTTTATATAATTCCGCAATAATCGCAGTACCGCTTGCGGGACGGTTTGCCAAAACTCCTTTGCAGTCCGTTTCTTGTATAAATTTTTCAATAAGTTCTTGGGGAAATCCGTTCGGATAAGTGGAAAAAGGGTTTTCGGAAATCAGACCTGCCATTTCCCAGTGACCTGTTGTTGTGTCTTTGCCTTTGGATTTTTCTATCATCGTGCCGTATTTTGCAACGGGGTTTTCAACACGGGCAATTCCCGCAAAGTCTTGAATATTGCCTAATCCCATTTTCTGCATATTCGGGACTCTTAGTCCGCCGTTAAATTTGCACACATTTTTGAGCGTGTTGCATTCGGGAACATCGCCGAAATCCCTGCAGTCCTCCATTGCACCTATGCCCATAGAATCTATTACTAAAATTATCGTCCTTTTCATAACTTCGATTTTACCAATTTGTTTATTCCATGTCAATAATTGAATAAGCGTTAAAATCCATTCCGCCGAAAATTATTTGCACATGATAATTTCCGTGCGGTAAAAGCTTAACAAAATTTATAGTCGGCTCGCCAAAATCGTCGTTAGTTTCCTGTGCGGGAATTTTTGCGATAAGGTGATGTGCCTGATAGAGTTTGAAATAAATATTTCCGTCCTCTTTGACCCCTTCAACTTCGTAATGCCCGATAGGAATTTCCGCATCCTTAAATTTTAAAGCAACTGGAATTAACAGAATTAAAGGTTCTTTTGATTTATCAATAATAGCCTGCGTTTCGTTGCTTTGAGAGAAATTTTCTCCTTTCGGAACATTTTTATTTTTCTTATTTTTCTTTTTTTGCTTGCTTTCTAAGGCTTTTTCAAACTCGTCGTCTGTAACGCTCTGCTGCCCGTAGACATTTGTGTCACCGAAATTGTCCCACAAATCCTCGCAAAATCCGACGTTACAGCATAAAATAACGGTAAAAATTGTAAGAAAAAACTTTTTCATACTGTTTATAATAATGATTTTTTTGAAATTGTACACATCTGTTTATACGAAATTATTGCAAAACACCTGAATTAAGGAGTTTTTGTACTTCTTCGCTCATAACGGAATGAATTTCTTTGATGGATTTTGTCCCGTCAATGCTTTTAAAATTAAACTCGGATTTCATATTGTTGTACTGTTCAAGGCATTTTTTCTGATAAATTTCAAAAGACTTGTAAAAATCGGTTGAAAATCCGACATCTCTGCCGCTTTCATAAAAATCCAAACCTGTTGTGCCGATAATTCGTTTAAGCAAGACATCAACTGGCATGTCAAGATAGAATACCAAATCAGGCTCGGGTGCGTAGCCGTAAAGGTTTTTAACCCATTCGATATCCTGACCTCTGACCACGTCACGTGCCAGTGCCGTGTAATAGTATCTGTCCAAAAGAACAATAAATCCCGATTTTAATGCGGGAATAATCTGGTTTTCCAGCCTGTCTGCGAAATCTGCGGCATACAAAAGGCTGTAAGTCGTTGCGTTAAGCAGGTTTCGGTCTTTTGCATCATCAATTACACCTGCAATAAGTCTTGAGGTTTTCCACTCGGAAACCATTACACCGTAAGACTGTGCCTGAATTGATTTTTTCAAAAGTTCAAGCTGGGTGGATTTTCCCGACCCGTCAGTACCTTCTATTACTATGAGTAAACCGTCATATCCGTTTTTTGTTTTAAATTTCGTCATTCAAGTCCACTCCTTTTTCTTTTAGAACTTCTTTGAGCATTTTCCTTATGGTAACTTGTTTTGAATGAATTGTATCCATCGCATCGAGTTTAACGAGTCCGAATTCTTTAACCATTTTCTGATATTCTTTTATTACTCTGCCCTGAAAAATCATGTAGCTTTCATAGGGGTCACTGCTCAATTTCAAATCCATGCCTGCCTCGTAGAATTTTGGAGCACGGTTAGCACAAATTCTTTCCATGGATTCTTTCGGGTTAATGTCAAAATATATTGCCAAATCGGGTTTTATGGCGAAGTTATAAACATTTCTGACCCATTTTGCATCAACGCCTCTTGCCACATCTCTTGCAAAAGCCGTGTAAGCGTACCTGTCCGCAAGTACGATAAATCCTGCTTTCAAGGCAGGGTCGATGACCTGTTTAAGTCTGTCTGCAAAATCCACGGCATGCAAAAGTGAAAAAGTCCGAGGAGAAAGCATATTTTTCTTTTTCGCAAGTTTTGTGGTCTGGCTGATAAGTTCGGACGAATTCCATTCGGTAAAAATTACATCCTGTCCGATAGATTTTAACCAGTCACGCAAAAGTGCCAGTTGAGTGGATTTACCCGACCCGTCTATACCTTCCACACAAATCAATGTGCCTTTATAGTTGTGTTTTTCGGTGAGTTTTGACAAAATCTTACACCCCTTCCAAATATTTTACGTTTATTTTGCCGAACTTCGCCGACAAATTATCAACAAGATGGATAAAATACAGTTCGGGTTCAATGTCTTTCTGATCCAAATCAATTATCGCACCCCAATCACTTCTTCCGTGGTGTGCGGCTATCATTTTGGCAACTTCTTTAAATCCGTTTGACATGCAAATCGTAAACCCGTATTGCGAATGTGTTAACCATTCTTTTCTAAAGTTTTCATCGTAATCTATCAGTCCCGTTTCCAAATCAATGGTGTACTCAAAGATTTTTCCTATATCGTGCAGAATACAAGCTGCAAGTATATGGTCACGGTTAAATCTGTAATTCGATGCTTCCATGTTTATTTGTGCATATTTAAGGCATTCGAGAATATGAACCATCAACCCGCCGATATAGTTATGGTGCATTAATTTTGCCGCAGGAGTAATTTTAATTTTTTCTTTATGCTCCATAAAAAACGTTGTCAAAAACTTATTAAGTTTTTCATCTTCAATTTTATCGAAATAGCCGACCAATTCTGCGTAAGCTTCTTCTCTTTCCCGTTCATCCAAGCCTGTTTTTGCCTCTTTTACGAGTGCGAGAGCAGATACAAGGCAGTTGTTAAATTTTTCGTTAAACGATGCGGAAACAATTCTCACGATATTGCCTGTTCGGAAAATTTTACTGTCGAAGCGGTTTAAAGTTTCTTCCCAGAGAATACAGTTTAAAAGCGAATTATCGGAGAGGTTTTTCAACTGAAGTTTTCCCATTTTGGTTCCGGCTTTGGTGTCGCCTATGGAAAATATTACGACTTCATAATCAACATTTGTATCAAACATTAGCAATTCCTTTTTATATAAAAAAATTTTAACACAAATAAAAATAAATCGTTTAATTTGAAGAAAATTCTCCGAACCGAAAAATTTGCAGCGGGCTTTCGGTTTGTTTCAGCGGTTTGTAAAAGTCTTTTACCAGAACGCATTGAGTTTGTATGCAGTTCAAATTCCTTTCGTGAAGATATTTTTCAAACTCATCAGCATTAAATGTGTATTGCCTGTGTTTTACAAACGCACAGAATTTTGTTTTACGGGCGGAAATCTCCGAGAGAGCAAAATTTATTAACGCATCATAATGCAGTTCAAACCCGTTATTCAAAGAAATATCAATTATAAAATTAAAATTATCGCTTGTCGTAATCGACATATATGCGGTAATATTTCCTGAATTTTCCAAAACGTACCGATTTTTGTAAAAATTTGTCATTCCCGCAAAAACAGGTTCTTTAAATTCTTCTTTAATTCTTGCGAGCGAATATTTGTAATGAGTTTTCAATTCCGAGTTATAAAGATTTGCGACCGCCTTACAATCACTGTTCTGGCATCGTCTGAAAGGTGCGATATCGTTTATTTGCGGAACGAAATTATCAAGTTTCCAAAGGTTTTCAAAACTGCAATGTCTAAATCCGCAGCCCTGCATGAAAAGATTTAAAAGTTCATCGTGCGACTGGTCGACAATAACATTAAACGAAATAGCTCCTTTTGCACCGTATTTTGCAACAATAAATTCAACAAGCTGTTTGCCGACATCATACAAATTTTGTTTAAATACGAGTCGTGTAATGTTTATTTTATAAGGGTTTCCGTTTGTCGGGGCAATCGTAATTAATCCAAGAATTTCATTATTTTCAAGCAGGATGAACGACTCGGGAACAAATTTGTATTTTAGCGGAAAAATTGCATGTAAAACCGCGAATGCCTCTGCCGTAATCGCACGTGAAAATCTGTCATCTCCAAGGTAAGAAATCATTTTTTTAATTTTTGGCGCATCAAAGCAGTTAAGTCGTCTTATGATAGTCATATCCTGATTATATACTTTATTTTTATTCTTTTCAAGTTTATGGTAAAATTTTTTGGGATGAAAAAAGCTGTAATAAATAACGAAAAAATAATTTTGAAAGAAACCCCGAAAATCACTCTTGACGGAAGAAAAGGTGCTGTTGTTAAAGTTTTGGGCTGCGGACTTTGCGGTTCGGATATAGTTAAATTGGTTCATAAAATTTCAAAAGACGGAACGGTTCTCGGTCACGAAATTGTAGCTCAAATCGTTGATATAAATTCCGAAACGGGTTTCAAAAAAGGCGACGTAATCGTTACTTCTCACCACATACCCTGCGGAAAATGTGTTTATTGCAGGCATGGAAATGTTTCGATGTGCGAGCATTTCAAGTCGACAAACATTATCCCCGGCGGGTTTTCGGAATATGTTTACTTATCGGAAGAACATTTACAAAATGTTGCACACCTTAAACCCGAAAACTTAACCTGCGAGGAAGCCTCGTTTTATGAGCCTTTGGGTTGTATCGTTCGTTCTATTAAGCGTTCAAATCTGCTTGATGGCGACACGGCACTTGTAATCGGGCTTGGCTCTATCGGAGTTCTTACCGCGCAAGCTCTGAAAGCGTACGGAACAAATGTTTTCGGGTGTGATTTACTTGACGAACGTGTGGAATTTTTGAAATCTTTCGGGATTAACGCATTTAAGACTTTGGCGGAAGATTTTAAAGCGGATGCAATTTTTATGACATCAGGTGCGGACAAAGCCTTAACCACAGCCTTAAAACATGTCCGAAACGGCGGTAAAATCGTTGTATTTTCAAGCACACCGCACGATGAAACGGCATATCCCAATAACGAGATTTATTACAGAGAACTTACCGTTACGGGAAGTTATTCGCCTTCTCCTGCTGATTTAAAAGACTCTCTGGAACTTTTAAAGAGCGGAAAAGTCAATGTAGCGGACATTTCAACAGTTTATGAATTTGATGATATACAAAAAGCTTTTGATGATACAATGTCTAACAGAATTATGAAAGCTTATATAAAAATCGGAGAAAAACAATGAAAGCTATTCAATATTACGGCCCACAGAATATAAAATTTGAAGAAGTTCCGATAAAACCGCCCGAGCAGGGTGAAGTTACGGTTAAAGTAATTTCCGCTTTAACTTGCGGAACTGACGTAAAAACATTCAGACGCGGACATCCCGTCTTAATCAAGTCTGTACCGTCGGGTTTCGGGCATGAATTTGCGGGAATTGTCGAGAAAGTCGGCAGAGGTGTCGAGAATTTTAAAGAAGGCGACAGAGTTGTTGCGGCAAACTCAGCCCCTTGCGGTGAATGTTTTTATTGCAGAAAAGGCGAGTACAATTTGTGTGAAAACCTAAATTTGCTTAACGGTGCATACGCTGAATATATAACCGTTCCGGCACGAATTGTTCAAAAAAATATGTTAATTTTGCCTGATGATTTGAGTTTTGACAAAGCTGCTTTTTGCGAACCTCTTGCCAATGTTGTTCACGGGGTTGAAAGAACCGACATAAAAGCGGGTCAGACGGTCGGAATTATCGGTATCGGGCCTATCGGTTTGATGTTTGCAAGGCTTGCGAAACTGAAAGGTGCAAAAGTTATCGTTGCCGGCAGAAATCCGATAAAATTAAAAGCGGCGGAAGAATTTGCACATGCCGATGAAATTGTTGATTTAAAAAAATATCCTAATCCCGAAAAAATCTTTAGGGATTTTACGGAAGAACATAAAGGGCTTGATGTTGCTGTGGAATGTGTCGGTTTGCCCGAAATTTGGGAGAGAATTTTCTCTTGCGTAAGACCGGGCGGTACAGTTCACTTTTTCGGCGGTTGTAAATCGGGTTCAACGGTAACTTTTGACACGACAAAAATGCATTACGGCGATATAAAGCTCATGAGCGTGTTTCATCATACTCCAAAGTATTTCAGAATGGCGCTGGATTATATTGCCTCGGGCGATGTTGAGGTTGAAAAGCTTATAACGGGTACTCTGCCGTTGGAAAAAGTCGAATGGGCTATGCAGCAGCATATTGACGGAAAAGCGATAAAATTTTTGATAAAACCGTAAAAAAAAAGACCTTTTTGAGGTCTTTTTTAAAAAAAGTGCTATTTTACCGCATGCAGATGCACTTTTTCTATACCCGCATCCGCATTAATCATTTTTGCGGACGCTAACGCCAAATTGCGGCGTTTTCTCGCTCCTCTTAATATAAATTCCACACTTTCGCATATATTACACGATGGGGATATTATCTTTTTTAACATAATTTGTTTCTCCGTTCTGACTATAAATTTTATATCGGCACATAACGGTCGGAACTTTAATTTTTCAATGGTATTTATTAAGGATTGTTACGAAAAATTTAAAAAAAAGAAATATTGTTTTTTGTTTAACGAAATGTAAACAAATTAACGGAATAATTCGGATAATTGATTTAACATGATTAAATAATGTGTTATCATAGGTAATTATGAGCAAGTTTATGCAGGCGAAGTTTTTAATAAGTGCGGAGAAATTGTCGCAGTGTCCCGAATACACACTGCCCGAATTTCCGCTTTTGGGGCGATCCAATGTCGGCAAATCATCTTTTATCAACGCTCTTGCTAATCAAAAAAAGCTTGCAAAAACATCCAATACCCCGGGGAAAACAAGGCTTATTAACTTTTTTCAATTTGAAAATGACTTTATGGTCGCGGATTTACCGGGGTACGGGTACGCAAAAGTGTCGAAAGATGCTCAAAACAAGTGGCAAAAGTATTTGGAAGAATATTTGTTAAAGAGAAAGCAGATAAAGTCTTTAATTCAACTTATTGACGGGCGTCATGAAATCCAAAAAAACGATTTTCAGATGCGGGAATGGGTTAATCAATACGATTTGCCGATTTTTACGATAGTTACAAAAATGGATTACGTTCCGAAATCCAAAACATTGAACGTAATAAAATCCGTTGAAAAATCTTTCGGGGGTGTTGTTTTACCGTTCAGTGCCGTCGATAAGCAATATAACGAAACCGTTTTTGAGCATATTTTTTCATTAATAAATAATTTTTCAAATTAAAATATTGACATAACATCGGTCATATAGTAAAATTGCGGTGGTAGCGTATCTGTTATCGGTAACATTTTTAATATAGTGGTATAAAAATTTGGAGAAAACATGAGTGAAAATATGAAAAAATCAGCATTTTCTTTGGCTGAAATGATGGTTGTAATGCTCATAATGAGCATAGTATTGGCTGCGATGGCGCCGATTATTACGACAAGAATGCGTTCAAATCGTGCAGCATCACCCGATGGTCCTTGGTATTGGGCAGACCCGTCAGATAAATCAGGTAATACGTTTACTACGGCAACAAAAGCAGTGATTGGTCAGAGCGGAGTGACAACAGGTAGTGATGACAATGCAATACTTGTGATAAATAAAAATGGAGATGATAAAGACGATATTCTGTTTAAAAATGGAGATAAAGTTATCGGTAAAATTAAGACTTCAGAAAAACCTTCAATAGCAGTGGGCAATGCTAAGGCTACAGGTAAAAATTCAGTAGCTGTGGGATTTGATGATTTTGCCGAATCAGGTGAAAAGGAGATATCACTCATAAGTGCTATAGCTGCTGGAGATTGCTCAATAGCTCTGGGTGGTAAGGCAACCCATAAATATGCCGTAGCAATCGGATATGGAGCATCAGCTGATAGCGACTATGCTATTGCTCTCGGGAGTAAACTTTCCGCCGTCGATATTCCGGGAAAGCTTGATGTAAAAGGGGAATTTACCGTCAATGGTGTAGAAGTCACATCCGACAAGCGGTTGAAATACATCCAAGGTGAAAATAATTCCGGTTTAAATAAAATCCAACAAATGAAAGTTTACAACTTCACTTATAAAAAAGATCCTCAAAAAGAACCTCATATAGGTGTTATGGCACAAGAATTACAAAAAATACTTCCTAATGCTGTTAGAAAAAGTACAGACGGATTTTTAACAGTTCGTATAGATGATATAATTTATACGCTTGTAAATGCTGTTAAACAACTTGATAAAAATGTTCAAACACTTACAAAAGAAGTCAAAGCACATGACGAAATTCTAAAAGCACAAAATAAAAAATTAGAAGAAATTTCAAAACGCTTAGACAAATTGGAAGGTAAATAAGCTGATAGTTTAGCATATTATCACCGTCCGTTGCAAAACGGACTTTTTTTTATGTTTGACTTTTTTTTAAACTTCATTAAATACAAAATATGATTTGGAGTTTACTAAAAAAGAACAACATTTGCACACACCCGCAAGTACCGCCTGACTGTGATTTTGCATACTGTCCCAACTGCGGAGAATTAATCGAAAATCAATGGTATCTTGTGCGCTGCGCCTGCTGCGGAGTGAAACTCAAAGGTTTCGTTAAAAACGGACAAATTATTCCGGAAACAAAATTCTGCCATAATTGCGGATGTAAAGACTTCGTTGTCGAAAGAATTGATAAAATTAACTTTATCGACATAACTTACGCCGTTTTGGTTAAAACAGTAATAAATAACGACGATTACAACTATACTCAAAGCTGGGTCGATACAAAAATGCGTTCAAAATTAATAGAATGCGATTATTAAGTTTGTAAAGATTTTTTTTAATTCTGAAATCTCACGGTTTTAAAATTTTTATTTAATTTATGAACAACATCGAATCCATTCAACCCAATTACATCTATCGGGTAAATCCCGTAAATCTGTTTGAAAATAAGAAAAGAGAGCAAGACGGCAGAGTTATTAATCAAGGCGGAGAATTTAACCTGAACCACCCGAAATCCCCTCAGGGAAACCGTTTGGATTTTCTTGCTTGATTTTTGTGCTTAATAATTCTTAATATTTTGGGGAAATTTGGCAATTTTTGGGATAAATAATACTTTATATATGTAAGGGAAATTATGGAGTACAGTCATGCCAATTAGTAAATTACTTGGAGTAACATCAGCAACACACATTTCAAATCCGTACAAAGTCAGCGGCGGAGAAAATTTCGTTAAAGACGCTTTTAATTTCGGAGCAGCTAATCCGAACCGTCCCGAAACACGAGTCGTAGTAAACGCACTTGGCGACCCCGTTAAGGGTCTTGGCATCTATTGCTTAGCTTAACAAAAAGTTGTTGCGAATATTCGTACCAAACAAAATTTCATCGCTGCCAAATTCAGTGTTGAACGAGTGGATTACCAACGGTTTCTTTTTGAAACTGCATAATCCGATAACTTTGTCATCGTCGTTAAATAATTTTTTGATAAAATCCATACTAATCCTTTTTTTGTTATATAATTTTTTTAAGGAAAATTTTAAAAAAGTCAAAAAAAAGGAGGCTATTATGGCAATTACAAAAGATATGAACATCATGGACATCGTACAGCAGTGTCCCGAAAGCGTTGCAGTATTTCAAAAATACGGACTCGGTTGTATAGGATGTGCTGCGGCACATTTTGAAAATCTCGAAGCAGGTGCAAAAGTTCACGGGTTTGACCCCGATGCAATGGTCGCAGAAATTAACGAATTAATGGAAAAATAAATTAATCGCAAAAAACAGGTCGTCAAGACCTGTTTTTTTATCTGTCGTAATAAAATCCGTCCGCCTTAAATCGGTCTATAACCTCTTGTAATTTTTCATCCGAGCATACAAAAGACAGTCTGAAAAAGCCCTCGCCGCAATTTCCGAAAGCGTTCCCCGGAACGAGAACCACTCCCGATTTTCTCAAAACATCACGGCAAAATTCAAAGGCGGAGGTGTATTTTTTCGGAATGGGAAGCCACAGGTAAAACGTCGTATGCGGAATTTTACTTTCGTCAATTTCCCAGCCGAGTTCCTTAAATCCCTTAACCATAATCGCTTGTTTTCTTGCGTAACCCAAATTGCCATGCTCAATATATTTTTCGCCTTCTTCGGAATTTAAAATTTCCGCACAAGCCTTTTGTAATGCCTTGAATATGCCATTATCAATAGTAGATTTACCTTTGCCGAAACGCTGTATAATGTCTTTGTTTCCGCAAACCCAGCCCAAACGCCAGCCAGTGACCGCATAAGGTTTTGAAAAACTGAAAAATTCTATGCCGACATCTTTTGCACCGTCTAACTCAAAGATACTGAAAGGCTTTTCATCCTCAGCAAAATACAAATCACAGTAAGCAGCATCCGAAACAAGCAATATATCGTATTTTTTACAGAAATTTATTACCGACTGAACATATTCTTTTGTCGTTGAAATTCCCATCGGGTTATTGGGGTAATTTATAAACAAAGCCTTGATATTTTCGGGTTTGTAGCCGTCTTTTACAATTTGGTCGTAAATTTTTTCGACATCGGGTTTAAAATCGTTTTCTTTCGTCAAAGGCATTGGATAAGCTTTTGCCCCCGAACATTTGATAAATTGCAGATAAGAGGCATAACACGGGTCGGGAACCATTATTACATCTTTATCAAACTCGTTTTCCTTCGGCGTTGTAATAAATCTGACAAGGTTTGCGATACCTTCTTTTGAACCGACAAGAGAAAATATCTCTGTTTCAGCATCAAGCTCAACCCCAAAACGTGTTTTCATGCGTTTTGCAATAGCTTCCCTGAAAAACTGTTCGCCCTTAGGAATTGAATAAGTGTGAATTCCGTCCTCATCCAGAATTTTTTTGAGCCTGTCAATTAGGGCTTTCGGCGGATTAGCGGTCGGAGCACCCATTGAAAGCGAAATAGGAGCTCTGTTTCGAGCAATGAGTTCATCTTTTAACTTTGATGTTTCCTCTTTTAACTTGAACATAATATAAGTGTCAAGCGACATTACTTCGTTGTTAAACAATTTTTCGATATTCATAATTTATCCCTCTCCGTTTTCGGCTAACATCTGCATCGGACCTTCAAGCGAAGCCGTTACAAACTGTTTTGTGTATTCGTTATTCTGTTCCAACATTTCCTGAGGCGTGCCATGAAAAACGATTTTACCGTTGTAAAGCATAATAACTTTATCGGCAGTTCTCGTAATTGTCGACATCTGGTGGGTTACAACTATTGATGCGGCGTGAGTTTCGTCTTTCAGCCTTACTATATAATCCTCAATTAAAGTCGATGAAATCGGGTCTAAGCCCGCAGTCGGTTCGTCGTAGAGAATTGAATTCGGCTCAGTCACTATCGCACGCGCAAAACTTACACGTTTTTGCATTCCGCCCGAAAGCTCGGATGGGAATTTCCGCTCAATGCCTTTCAAACCCACAAGCTCTAATTTCTCCGCAACGATGTTTTTAATTTCTTCTTCCGAGTATTTTCGGCGGAGTTCTTTTCTTTCATGCAACGCAAAAGCTATATTATCAGCTACATTCAAAGAATCAAACAAGGCAGAATATTGAAATACCATGGCAATATCACCTTCAGAAGTAATAATTTCGCCGCTGTCAGGGGTTAAAAGCCCGCAAATAAGTTTTAAAATCGTACTTTTTCCCGAACCCGAAAATCCTACAATGGCAAGCGTTTCACCGTCCTCTACTTTAAACGAAACGTCATCTATAACACGTCTTTCGCCAAATGCTTTTATTAAATTTTTTACCTCAATACTCATAAAAATTACCTCTTAAAAGAAAAACGCTATCGCAAAGAACATATCCCAGATTACTATCGCAACAAACGACCATACGACTGCCTTTGTTGTCGCTTCACCAACACCTTTTGCACCGCCTTTTGCGTAATATCCGCATGAACAACTTATTAAAGCTATTGTGCCGCCGAAAAACAGAGCTTTTAAAAGGCAAACACCCAAATCTTTCATGTAAATTCCGAGCCATGCCGAATCAAAAAACGCTCTGTAACCTAATCCCGATGTAAGATTAGCCGTAACCGCACCCGCTATAACACCGATGGCAGAGGCAACAACAACAACCGGAGGCATCATAATTATTCCCGATAAAACCCGCGGAACAAATAAATACCTTACGGGATTAACTTTCAAAACCTCTATGGCATCAATTTGCTCGGTAACACGCATCGTGGCAATTTCGGACGCCAAAGACGAACCGATCATCGAAATTATCGCGAAACCCGACATGATGACTCCGACTTCCCTCACAATTAATATTGTCATCAAAAGTCCGACAAAATTTCCGCCGCCCTGTTTTACCATTTCAAGTGCCACCTGCGACGCAACAATTATGGATGTCATGCCGACAATAGAAAGCGTTATCGGCAAAGACGTAATTCCAAACCTCCGACACTGTTCAATTAATTCGGATTTGTCTATCTGACCTTTTAAGATGTATTTCGCCGTTTCAAAACCTTTTAAAGCTATCTGTCCGAGCGTTTCCAAAAACCTGTATAACTCAACCGTTAAACCCGAAAAAATCTTGTAAGTCGCCGATTGTTTGTAATACCTTCTTAAAGAACTCATAAATAAATTATACTTAAAACGAAAAATTTATGCAATTTGCATTTAATCCTTGCTTTTGGTATAACTGTAAATGAGGAAAAAGGATGAGTAAATATTTATTAGAAGTAGGTTGTGAAGAATTACCGTATAAGTTTATCCCGTCTGCAATTCAGCAGTTAAAAAACGGATTTGAAACATTTTTGAATACAAATAAGGCTGCGTTTGATGACGTAAAAGTTTACGCAACCCCCAGACGTCTTGCCGTAATCGTTTCGGGACTCGAAAAAGACGGCAAAGATGAAGAAAAAATCATCAAAGGCCCCGTAAAACACGTTGCCTACGATGAAAACGGAAACCTTACAAAAGCAGGAGAAGGTTTCTGCAAAAAAAACGGCATAAATCCCGATGATTTATACGTTGAAGATGATTATATCCACGCAAAAATCGTTATTAAAGGCAAATCGGTCGTTGAACTTTTGAAGGAAAATGTTCCGTCTATCGTGCTTAAACTTCAAGGTTCTCACTTTATGAGATGGTCAAATAACGAAGAAAAATTTTCACGTCCGATAAGATGGATTGTTTCTATTCTCGATAAAGAAGAAGTTAAAATAAAAATTATTGACAAAGAAAGTTCAAACGTCACACGGGGACACAGGTTTGCACAACAAAACGTTTACATAAACAACCCTGACGATTACGTTGAAATTATGCGAAATTGCTGTGTAATCGTTAATCAGGAAGAAAGAAAACAGCGAATAATCGAAAAAGCCAAAGAAGAAGCTTCAAAATTGGGTGCAGAACCTTATTATACGGACGATTTATTGGAAGAAGTCACCTTCATTACCGAATATCCGGTTCCTGCGGTGTGTGAATTTAATCCAGATTACCTTCGTCTGCCCGAAGAACTTGTCGTAACAGTTATGGCGGTTCATCAAAGGTATTTCGCACTCTACAAAGACGGAAAATTGATTAACAAATTTATCACAATGACAAACTATCTTGGCGATGAGTTTGAAAATATTAAAGCCGGAAATGTTCGTGTTATAAAGGCAAGACTTGATGATGCGGTATTCTTCTTTAATGAGGACACTAAAAAACCTCTTAGTGCTTACGTTGAAGACATCAAGGGCATAACTTTCCAAAAAGGCATGGGAACAATGTACGACAAAGCCCAAAGACTTGTAAAACTTTCAAAATTAATGGCGGGCAGTAATCCGTCGGTTGAAAGAACGGCACTGCTTGCCAAAGCGGATTTAGCCACTAAATTGGTGTTTGAATTTACGGAACTTCAAGGCTTTATCGGTGCGGATTATGCAAGAGTTTCGGGAGAAAGCGACAATGTTGCCGAAGGTATCAAAGAACACTACTTCCCGTTAAATGCCGAAAGCGAAACCGCAAAGACTTACGAGGGACAAATTGTCGGTATAGCAGACAAAATCGACAATATTTGTGCTGTTTTTGCGGAAGGTAAAAAGCCGACAGGTTCATCAGACCCGCTTGGCGTTCGCCGTGCGGCTCTCGGAATAATTAGAACAATTCTTACAAACAACCTGAAAATCGACATAACGGAACTTGTGAATGCAACGTTACTTCTTTTGCCCGTTGCAATAAAAGGCGAAGGAATAACCGAAAAAGTCAAAAATATCGCAGGCTCTTGCGTAAACAGAGTTTCCGGAAAAGTCACGGACGATATTTATGAATTTTTCATCCAAAGGTTAATTATCTTTTTATCGGATAAATATCCGAAAAACGTTCTGGAAGCTTGTGCATCAAACAAAAATCCGCTTAAAGACCTCACGGATTACATAAAACGGGTTGAGGCGGTTTCAAAATTGAATTCTCCCGCTATGCTTGAATGTGCAAACAGAGTCATGAGAATTCTAAAAGAGGACGGCAAAAAGCAGGTTAACAAAGACCTGTTCAAAGAACCGTCAGAAGGTATGCTTTTAAATCAAATAAAAACCGTCGATGAAAACGCCAACTACGACACTTATTTGGCACAACTTGAAAGCATTAATCCGTCGGTTGAAAAATTCTTTAACGACGTACTTGTTATGGACAAAGATGAAAATGTTAAGGAAAACAGACTCGCATTGTTAACTTTGTTAAAATCGAAATACGCTCATCTCGCGGATTTCAGCAAATTGTAAAGCTTTGTAAATATTCTTTGTAAATAAGTAAATTATTTTTTTCAGGATACTTTAAAATAGTACAAAGAAGAAAAAAGGTAGAAGGAAATGTTAAACCGATTTAAAAATTTAAAAATAGTAAAACAGTTAAAACAAGGGGTTAGCCCGAAACTCCGCTGGCTAAACTTCATGAATTTCAATAAAGACAAGTCATCAGCCGACTATATAAGCATGATAAGCGGTGTTGACGAGTTAAAATCAAATTCTGACGAACGTAAGCTGGAAGCAATGGTCAGAGAACAACTCAAGGAAGAATTTCCGAATATCGAAAATTCAAAATCCTATGAACTTCTTGTAGACGCAGTCATTCACAATTACAAGAAAAAACAGCTTCAAGCTATGGACGAGGCTGAATAGCCAAATCAAAAGAAAGTATAACACCCGATTGTGGGTGTTATTTTTTTGCGAAATTTTTTATCCTTAATAAAAAAGGAGATAGAAATGACAGTTACAATAATCGGTGTCAGTTTAGAAAACAGAATTGAGACTTCGCTTGAATTTCAGCGTATAGCGACCGAATTTGGCTGTGAAATCAGAACTCGTATCGGACTTCACCCGTCAAGAGAAGATATTTGCCTGAACAGAGGAATTATTCTTTTGGAAGTGTCAGGTGAAGCGGAACTTTTAAAACAAGAGCTTTCAAAACATTGGAAAATTCAGACGATGGAGTTTGAATAATAACTTTTGTAAATATTTTTCATCATAATCGGCAAAAAAATTTTCTTTCATGCTTTCATGCTAGAGGGAAAACAAATGACCGCAATAACTCCTGAATTGAATTTAATTTCTGCGGCAATACAGAAATTGCCGGGGAGTTCTGCAAACTTAAACGGTCAAAAAAACGATAAAACAAGCATTTTTTATATAAACGACATTCACGGCAAGTCAATAAATGCCGAAAGAACAATAGCGGCAAGCAAAATTTTTGACAGTTTTTCCCATGAAGGGTGTGACGTTTTGAAACTTTCATCAGGCGATATTCAGCTTGGCGAACCGTTGTTATCGAACAGAGTTATGGTCGAAGCCCAAAACATAATGGGAATAACGGCTTCGGCTATGGGAAATCACGAATATGACACGCCTTCAAACATAAAAGAATTAATTCCCCATATGGGCTACAAACTTCTTGCCTGCAACATTAAAATAAAAGAAGAAAACCCACTTTCCAAAAAGGTTGAAAAATCTTTTATTCAGGAGGTTAACGGAACAAAATACGGCATAATAGGAGTTACACCTATTGATTTGTTCTCAAGAATTAAGCACAGCCATATTTTTGAGGAACTGAAAATTGATAAAATCGACGACACAATAAAAGATATTCAGCAAGAATGCGACAAACTCAAAGCTCAAGGCGTAAACAAAATAATACTCTTATCCCATGCCGGTTTCAGTTACGATAAAAGAATCGCACGGGAAACAGACGGCATTGACATAATTTTGGGCGGTCATTCCCACGAACTCATAACCGGTGTTAAACCGAATTACAACCTTTTTAACTCAAAATCCGGCGAACCCGTTGTGATTACGCAGGCAGGCAGGGACGGAAGATATTTCGGAATTTTGAATGTCGAATGGGACAAAAACGGAATTATCCGAAAACTTCAAAACAATGTTTCAAGCACACGTCCTTTCAAGCGTAACCCCGTTGCACGCTATCTGTTTGAAAAGATTTTGGGTAAACCGAAAATTATCGGGGAAATAACATCAGCTCCGCCTCCGCCCGAAAACGGTTCAACGGAACCCAGCGCCCATACGAACTTTCTCTGCGACTGTATGAAAGACGAATTGAACACCGATATAGCTTTATTCGGTGCGGCAACAATGAGGGGTTATTTTGAACCCGGAATTCTTGACAGCAGATGGCTGGAGGATATTTCACCGTTCAAAAATAATCTCGCAGTAGTAAATTACACGGAAAAAGAAATCGTCGATGCACTCAAAATTTCTGCAAATTCTCTGGTAAGTACGAATAATAAACCGGGAATTTTGCATGTGTCAGGATTAAAATATGATATTTCCAAAGACGGAAAACTTCTCAATGCCTCATTTATCGACAAATACGGAAATGAAAACCCCATAGATATTAAGAATCCGAGAACGGATAAGCTTTATAAAACCGCTCTGACTGATTTTTACGCTGAAGGGCATGACGGATTTACAATGTTAAAAAAGATTGACAAAGCGGAAAAAATTTACGATTATGATATCTGTAAGTGTGTTGAAAATTATTTCGCACATAAACAAAAACCCGTCGAAATAATCGACGATAAAAGAATTAAAATAGTTTAAGGAGAGTTTTAAATGATTATCGACAGTTTGGAAAACATCGCTCTTTATCCGCAAATTTCGGATGATGTAAGAGATTTTTTGCAAAAATTAACCCCGAATACAAAAACGGGACATTATGAAATTACGAAATCCGCTTACGCAAATATTGATGAATACGAACCGAAACCCTTTGAAAAATGTAAATTTGAAGCTCATAAAAAATATATTGATATTCAAATGCTTTTGAGCGGAGATGAAAAACTCGATTACACACCGATTAAAGGGCTTATAATCAGTGAAGAATACGATGAAAAAAGAGATGTAATGTTTTTTGAAACGACGAACAGAGTTTGCGACAGCGTTAAACTTGAAAACGGCAAATTCGCAATGATTTTTCCGCACGAAGCTCATAAACCGCAAATTAAATCAGATGCCGAAAAAGTTAAAAAAGTCGTCGTAAAAATAGCGGTTAATTAAAATAAACTTCTTTCAGGATATCCAGCATACGGGAAATAAAATGTCTGTAACTTTCTCTGTCAGCCTCGCCCGACAGGATTATATCGGCTTTCATTGCGGTCGGATGAATGTATGTTTGTGCCTTTAACGATGCATTTTTGTAAACCTCATCTGCAGAATCGCCGAGATTTCTTTCCTCAGCACGTTTATAAAATCTTTCTTTTTGAACTTTGTGCGTAACATCAACGTAAATCTTAAAATCAAACGCATCTGCAATTTTTTCGGTTAACGTAAACAAGCCTTCGGAAATAATAATTTTTGACGGAAGTGCGAGTTTCACATTATCACGTCTTATTGCCGTTCCTGACATGTCGTATTCCGGAAGAAATACCGTATCCCCGAAAAGCAGAGATTTAATGTGTTTTTTCATCAATTCAAGTTCAAGAGCTTCGGGAACATCCAAATCGTAATGCTTTGCAAATTCGGCAAAACTTCCCGCTTTCTTCACCATTTCGGAACGGTCGTAATAATAATCGTCAGTGTTAATCCTTGTAATTGCGTTAATTATATTGTATTCGGACGCAAAATTTTCTATAGTGCTGATGATATCGTAAGCTATTGTGGATTTACCGCTTGCTGTTTCACCCGCAATGCCTATCGAGCAGGAACGTGAAATCGTTTGCGACATGAAAAGAGAAATTCTGTGAATAACGGATTCTTCAACCCTCAAAAATATCGGATTTCGCTTGCTCATTTCTTCATAAAATATTTGATGAAGCTTTTTTTCAATAAAAAGACAACGGTTAGTTTCAGACTGCAGAAAGCTATTAGATTTTTTCGTTAAGTTATTTACAAGAGTGTTTTGCAATGTAAAATCCTTTTTCTGTTATAAAACATGAACAAAAATTTTTTTGCCGTATTTTTTACCATGCTAACAGAAAAAAAATAAAAGTGTTTAATGTGTAAATAAATGTAAATAGAAAGATTAATGTATTAACCGATTTTTCCGTATTTTTTGAGCAAACGGCTTCTTTCCGCACTGTCAATAGCAATAATTCTTTTGGCTCTTTCAGACAATTTTATGATAGGTGCAGGTTTTTTAGCTTTATTTTCCTGATTATCTTTTGAACTGAGAATATTTGTAAGAGCAGAAGCCGCGTAACCTGTCATATCCATAACTTTGTTAAAGGTTTCGATTCTTTTCATTTTTGCTTGTTTTGCAGCAATTTTACTTGCCTGTTCTTCGTTAATCTTTTGAGAAAGTTTATTCATACTTTCTTGTGCAGATGCATTTGCTTTTTCTAAGCTGTCAGCTTTCATCTGTTCAAGCTGTGTTTTAAGAGTTTGTGCTGACTCAGCCTGCATATCTTCAGTTGTTACCGATTTAGGAGCTTCCTGAGCGTCTGCTTGATTTTGATTATTCGCCTGATTATTTGGTTGGTTATTATCATTTGCTGCTACATTTTTGAGTTCAGCTTTTGCTTCAGCAACTTCTTGCTGTGACATGCCCGTTTTTTGCGAAAGTTCTGCAATTTGACCTTTATCTGATTGTGAAGGTGTTTGTGTAGACTGTGAGGGATTTTGAGAATTATTTTGAGAATTATTGTCGACCGATTGAGAGCCTTTATTTTGTTTTTCTTCTTTTGCTTTATTATCTTCTTTTGCCTTTTTATCTTCTTTTTGAGCTTTTTTAGCTTCTTTTTCAGCTTTTTTAGCAGCCTTGTCAGCCTCTTTCTGAGCTTTTTTCGCAGCTTTGTCGGCTTCTTTTTGAGCTTTCTTTGCAGCTTTGTCGGCTTTTTTCGCAGCCTTATCAGCCTCTTTCTGAGCTTTTTTCGCAGCATTGTCAGCTTCTTTTTGAGCTTTCTTAGCTTCTTTTTCAGCTTTTTTTGCATTTCTTTTAGCTTCTTTGCTTTCCGAAGTATCACTTGAAGTTTCTTTTGTTTCGGACTCTGAAGATTTTGTTTCTGATTTCGTTTCGGACTTGGTTTCGGTTTCAGATTTCGTTTCTGATTTGGTTTCCGAATTATTTTCGGATTTAGTTTCCGAATTATTTTTAGTTTCTGAATTACCGTCGGTTTGTTTCGTATTTTCACTTTTGCTTTCTTCAGATTTTTTACTGTCTTTAGTATCTTCGTTCTTACCTGAAGATGCCAGCAAACCTACAGCTGAAGAAGCTAAACTCATGCTGCTTCCTACAGTCATCAAAATTCCTGCGAGTTTCTGATTTCCGCCGAATTCGCCCATAATTGAGCCTGTTGAAGAAGTTACCGAACCGACAACTCCTGCGATTTGTGCAGCACCTTGTAATCCTTTGCTTAAACCGCCTGAAAGTGATGCTGCCGAACTTGAAACAGAACCTACTGCACCTGCGATTGCGGAAATTTTACTCATCAAACCGTTGGCTTGTTTACCTTGTACGGCTCTTACATTGTTTACCAAATCTGCAGTGTTTGAAACAACACTCATACCTTGAGATACAGCCGTCATAACACTGCCGAATTTGCTTGTAACGGAAGAAGCTCCGCCAACCATCGATAATGCAGTTGTTGCAAGTCCCATTAATGCACCCGTAAGATTACCGATGGCAAGATTTATGATAGCTTTTGTAACACTGCAGGCAATCATACCCATATCACCAACAGTATGCATAATTGCTCCGACAACAGACACCCATGGAGGAAGTACAACTTTTTCCATTATTTGACCTGTTATGGAGGTAATTGAAAAAATGTTTTCTTGAATGCCGACTATACCAAGTAATTTTTGGTTTCTTTTATTTTTTTCGTTTTCTTTCTTTTCGGCTTCTTGAATCTTTTTATCTCTGATTTTATTTTTCTTATCATACTGTTTTAATCTTTTAGTATTTGTCTTTTGAAGTTTTTGAATTTTTGACTGATTATTTGTAACTGTTAAATTGGAATTTTGGAATTCTGTTGCAATTACATCAACTTCAGCACTGTTGTTCTGCAATTCATCTACATGATCTGAACCTCCGGCACTGCTTACGGCGAATCCCGTAGTAGTACCTTGCGTTTCATCTCCGCTGCTTGCAGCAGCAGCTTCATCTTCTTCTGCTAACTTTTCGCTTTCTGTGGATATCTGTTCGTAACGTGCCAATAACTCAGTTTGTTTTTGAACCTCTTCCTGATTTCTTTCGGCTAATTTTTCAATTTCTTTCTGGTCACGTTTCATTTCTTTTTCAAGTTTTTGAGTTTCTTTTTTAAGTTGTTTTTCGTCTTTTTCCGTATCTTTTAAAACTTTTTCGGAATCATCACTTGAATCCTGACCTTCATCGGCAGCATCATCAACGACTTCTTCAGCTTTATCCGTATCCATATCTTCTTTATCATCTTTACTGCTTACGGATTTTTCTTTGCCGCCTGTAACATCTCCTACTTTTTCACCCGCATCTTGTGCTTCATTAACAGCATCCTCAGGGTTGCTTTGAGCACTTTGAATGTTTGTTGACGTATTTTCGGTAACCTTATCAGCGGCATTTTCGATATCATTTGAATCCGTTGTTCCCGTGGGCTCAACCTTGACTGATTCGGGAGCTGCTTGAGCAATTACATTGACTTCTTCTTGAGTATTATCGGATGTAGTTGGATTTTCTGTTTGATTAGTTTGTGTCGCTGCGTTTTCTTCAGGAACTATCGGTTCTTCCGAAACTGCATTTTCCTCAGCTCCGACGGGAGTTTCGGCTGTTTGTTCAGTGCCTTCTGGGGTTTCGACGCCTTGAGAATTTTCTTCACCGTTTGCACCTTCACCTTCTTGCGAATTTTCCTGAGCATTTTCAAGATGAGGTTGTGATGCCGCGTCATCTCCCGTAATTTCAACAATGGAAGAATCCATTGATGTTAAACTGTTTAAAGCTTTTTCTTCGTTGCTAACCGCAGATTCGGTTACTTTTTTAGTGAGTTTTGGAACATGTGATTTTCCTTTTATTGCCGCTTCCATACCGATTAATGAACTGATTGTACCTTTAGCAACATTTTTCATACCTTTTCTGAACTGTAATGAAGCTATTTGTTCAAGACCAACAGTAATTCTGTATTTGCCCATTCTTTTGAGCGTTTTACCTGATGCGCCCGTAAAATTCAGTTTCTCAATTCCTTCGGGAATAATCTTTTCGGCGTATTCCAAATCGCCCCCGTAAGCTTGTGATTCTTTCGGGATTCTTTGGTTAAGTTGTGATTTAATACCGTCCGTTTTGGATTTGAAAGTTTCAAGCGAATCATCTTCTTCGTTTTGTATGCTTTCAATTTTGTTATTGTTATCTTTTATTTTTGCTTTTTTCATTTTAGCTTGTGAACGCTCAATAAAATTACCTTTCGTTTTGTTGTCATCGTCATCCTGCTCATTCGATTTTTCGGAATTGAGTTCTTCATCAATTTCTTCTTCCGTTTCACCTGTTAATTCTTCAATTTCTTCTTTTAATTTTTTATTTTCTTCTTCAAGTTCTTCAATTTCTTTTTTGCGTTCTTCTTCCCAAGACTGGTATTCTTTGATGTATCTTGCAAGTTTTTTATCAACAAATTTTGCATACGTGCTGTCTTTTTTAGCTGCGCTGTTATTTTTGGAAGCCGTTGCAATTTGTTTTATAAAATCTCCTAAAATGTCATCAGCGTCACCGCTCAAATCTTTTACGGAATCGTCATTAACAATAAAATCTTCTTCGGGGGTAACTTCGGGGTTGTCGATTTCTTCTTTAGCCTGAGTATCATCAACATTTTCTGCATCCGATGTTTCTTCTGCCGACTGAACTTCTTCGGGTTGACCTTCGGTTTGGCTTTCCTGAATTTGTGCCTGCTCATCAACTGAAGGTTCTTCTACTTCCTGCGGAACACTTACATCAGACATAAAGCCTTGAACACCCATCATACTTGCGATATTCATTGCCGAACCGTGGCTTTCATCCATGTATTCTTTAGTATCATTACCCGTTAATGACGCATCTTTTGCAAGTGCTTTACCTTTTATCATTGCAAGTATAGCTCCCCAGAAACCGATACTTGAACTTGCCTGAGAACGGGTGTTTTTATAATTTTTCTTTGAAGTGTAATCTGCAAGCGTATCACCGATTTCAATGGTATCATTTGCAAGCTTTTCGCCCAAAACTGCCATGACGTTGATTTCGTTTAAAGTCATCGCCATTTTAAATTTATCAAATGTTTCGGCTACGCCTTCTTTGGTGTTTTTATCTTCAAGCATGCCTGTAATTTGGGCATAACGTTTTGCTTCGGATGAAGACAAAGGTTCGCCGTTATTAATTTTGTTCTGTAAACTTCTCCATTCTCTGATGATTTCTTCATATTCTTTTAATTGAGCCTTTTGGTCTTGTATCTGCTGAATAAAGGCTTTTTTCGCTTTTGCCTGTTCGGGAAGGAGTTCTTGTATTTTGTCGCTTACTTCTTCATTTTTATTGTTACATTTTTCGATATATTTTTTTGCCTTAGGAATTAAGTCCAAAAACGGCTCTTTTTCGGTCGTAGTTTCACTTTCATCGTCCGCACTTTCATCGGAATCTTCAATGTTTGCTCCGCTTGTTTCATATATTGTGTGTGCAATGTCTAAAACTTCTTTAGGAATATAAACTCCGTCATTTTCCATCTGAATAATTTCTTCTGCAGAATAACCCGCCCATTGAGGGTCAATAATCAAATCATTTTTCTTTGCATAAGCGTCCAGTGCAGCTCTTATACTGTCGTAACGGCTGATTATGTTAATATAAGCATCTTTAACAGTGCCGTCGGCATTGAAACAGTCTGTAATATCAAGATTATAACCCGAATAATTTAATACATCATAACCTGTTTCATCTTTATAATATTTTTCAAATTCAGCCTTTACCTCCTCATCCATTTCTGAATATAAAGTCAAAGCTTCATTATAGGAGATACGCTCTCCATTCATTTCATAGTAGAAATCTTGGAATATTTCGAATTTATTTGGTAATCCGTTTATTCTCATAATTGTTTCCTTTAATTGATTTATCGGCTTTATTTAAGGGAAACTTTAATAATTTCGGGCAGATTTTAAATAAAATTTACATTCCGTAACATAAAAAAACGACAGTTTCACTGCCGTTTTTTTAGTAAATTTTTGTTAAAAATTATAAATGTTTTTCAATATTGGAAATAATGGTTGATTTAGGCATCAAACCGACTAATCTTTCCAATGCCTTGCCGTTTTTGAATACCAGTAAGCTAGGTAATCCGCTTATTGAGTAATCTTGAGCGGTTTTCAAGTTTTCATCCGTGTTAACTTTTACAAATTTAACTTTGTTTTCAAATTCTGTTGCGATTTCATCGAGAACAGGGCCGAGTTTTCTGCAAGGCCCGCACCAGGGTGCCCAAAAGTCTACAACAACAGGCTGTTCACAATTCAAAACTTCTTGTTCAAAATTAGTATCATTAATATCAATAGCCATTTTTATTTTCTCCTTTTTGCTTATCTTACCACAGATTTTTTTTTTGTGCTATTATCTTAACAGAACTCTACAGGATAAAAAAATGGCAAGGAAAAAGATAATTGAAATCGTTCTCGATACGGAGACAACGGGACTGGATTATACAAAGGAAAAACTGGTTGAATTCGCCGCAGTAAGACTTGAAAACGGCAAAATTAAAGATGAATTTCAAACACTGATTAACCCACAGCAGCATATCAGAAAATCAAGTATTGCTATACACGGAATTACACAGGAAATGGTCGAAGATGCACCGACAGAAGCTGAAATAATGCCGAAAATACTTGAATTCATCGGTGATTACCCGATTGTTGCTCATAATTGTATTTTTGATTATTCGTTTTTAAACGAGGCGAGCCTCAGAACGACGGGACAGGAAATTAACAACCCAAGAATTGATTCACAACAAATGTTTAAAGAAATTTATCCCGAACTTTTTTCACACGGACTTGAAGCTTTAACCGAAAAATTTAACATTAAACTTAATAATCACCACAGAGCCATGGCTGACACTATGGGACTGGCTTTGGCTTATCCGAAATTAAAAAAACTCTATCTGCAAAAATACGATTGGGAACTTAAACAGCTTGATAATGTAGAATATTTATTTGAAAGATTTTTGAGAATTCAGCAGACCGTTGCGACTTTGCAGTCGGAATTGCAGGATTTAAAATCCGTTTTTAAACTGTATTTTGAACAGGGCGGAAAACCGATAATTTCACAATCGGGCGAAACTCTTGTTTATAATTCAAAACAGTCTTTCGGCTACGATTTACATCAGATTAAAGATGTTTTGGAGGAAGTCGGAGCTCTTGATAAAGCCGTGAAAGTGAATACGGGCTTTATTGACAGGTTGGTTTGCGGCTGTAAACTCGATGATGAAAAAAGAGAAATCATCAAAGATGCCCGTCAGGAAATTACCGAAACCAGAAATATTCAGATTATAAAGGCAGGAAAATAAATGACTAACAAATTTTTGGAGTTTTTCAAAGAACCTCCGGCAAAACCGGTTACAATGAGCGAAGATGAAGTTAAAAAAACTTATGCACATTTCAGATTAAGAATTTTTTATTCAAGTTTTATCGCTTATGTTGTTTTTCATATTTGCAGAAAAAATATTGCGGTTGCACTTCCCGCCATGGGTGAAGCGTTACACCTTTCAAACACCGAACTCGGAATTTTAGGCTCAACGCTTTACATAACTTACGGTATCGGAAAATTTGTTAACGGAGTTATCGCAGACAAAGCTAACGTAAGAACATTTTTGCCTACAGCGTTGATTTTATCTGCAATATGTAACATATTTTTCGCTCTCAGTGCGGTTTTTATAACACCCGGGCATGCAACATTTTTCGGACTTCCGTCGGCATCCGTTCTGCTTTGGATAATGGCGTTTTTCTGGGGAGCTAACGGTTGGTTTCAGTCATGCGGATTTCCTCCGGTTGCAAAAAGCTTGTCTTACTGGTTTTCAAACTCCGAAAGAGGTACTAAATGGTCGTTATGGTCAACTTCTCACCAAATAGGAGTATTCTCCGCCGTTATGATTTCGGGATTTGTTATAGATAAATTCGGCTGGATGGCAGCATTTTTCATCCCCGCAATTATCTGTATTCTTGTCGGCTTGTGGCTGTACGACAGATTAAGAGATAAACCGCAAACTTTAGGACTTCCAGAAGTCGAAACATTCCGTGAAGAACCCGTTAAATGCGAAAATAATGAACAAAAACAAGATGATGAAGAAAACAGTTCTTATTTTGAAATATTTAAAAAACACATCATCTGTAATCCCGTTATCTGGATGCTTGCCATAGCTTACATTTTTGTATATATAATTCGTTTCGGAACGGAAGATTGGCTTGTCAAATATCTTGTTGAAGTTAAAGGAAACTCTTTGACGCTAGCAAGTTCAAAATTAAGCTCTCTGGCACTTGTCGGTGCAGGCGGTGCTATCCTTGCGGGTGTGATTTCCGATAAAATTTACAAAGGCAACAGAACACCTATTAACATAATCTTTTTGATATGTTTAATCCTGAGTCTTTTGGCGTTTGCCGCAAACCCCGCAAACAATAACTTTATGGACTTTGTTTACGCCGCAATGATAGGTGTATTCACGGCAGGACCGCAAATGTTAATCGGCGGACTCTGTGCGGTAGAAAGCAGTTCAAAAAAAGTTGCATCTGCATCTATCGGATTTACGGGAATTTTCGGTTACATCGGAGCGGCACTTTCATCGGGCGGTACAGGTGTTGTGGTAGATAAATTCGGATGGAACGGTGCAATAGGATTTTGGATGATTTCCACAATGATTTGCGTCGTTATTTGTTTCTTACTGCTTATTTATGAGAAAACGAGAAAAAAAGCATGAGTAAAAAATTATTCGTAATATCGGGTTCATCAGGTGTCGGAAAAGGCACGGTTATAAAAAAATTTCTTGAAAGAAATCCCGAATTTATGCTGTCGATTTCCTGTACGACAAGACTGCCAAGAGATGGCGAAATCAACGGCGTGAATTATTTTTTCCTCACCAAAGAAGATTTTAAAAACTGCATTGATGAAGGGAAATTTCTTGAATGGGCTGAGTTTGCGGGGAATTTTTACGGAACAAAACGAAAATATATTAATCAATGCCTTGATGAAGGGAAAAATATTATCCTCGAAATCGACACCAAAGGTGCTTTGCAGGTAAAAAACCAAATGAAAGAAGCCGTTTTGATTTTTATAGCTCCGCCCTCCTTTGAAGCACTTGAAAACAGACTGAGAGGACGTCACACCGAAGATGAAACCGCTATTCAAAAACGACTTAACGAAGTTAAAAAAGAACTTGAACGGGCGGAAAATTTCGATTATAAAGTAATTAATGATAATTTGGAAAATGCCGTAAATGAGTTAGAAAAAATTATCAACGGAGAAACACAATGTTAAGCGGAAAGACAGTACTGGTCGGCATATCAGGCGGAATTGCAGCTTACAAAATTTGCGAACTTATCAGAATGTACAAACGTGCAAACGCCGATGTCAAAGTCGTTTGCACACCTAACGCACTGAATTTTGTCACACGTTTAACCCTGCAAAATTTGAGCAAAAACCCCGTTGCCGTTAAAGAATTTGACATAAAAGATTATAACCCCGAACATATTTCGCTTGCAGATGAAGCGGATATTATGGTTATCGCACCCGCAACGGCAAACACTATCTCAAAAATCGCTCGAGGGATTTGCGACAACCTTCTCACATCGGTTGTTTGTGCCTTTAAAAAGCCCGTAATCCTAGCCCCTGCAATGAATTGCAACATGTGGGAAAACCCGATTATACAAGAGAATTTGAACAAACTTCACTACACCGTATTACAACCCGAAGAAGGTTATCTCGCCTGCGGTTACGAGGGCAAAGGAAGATTATGTTCTTTAGACAAAATTTTTGAAAAAACCGTGGAATTACTCAATTACAAACCGCTTAACGGCAAAAAAATCCTTATAACTTCGGGCGGAACGGTTGAAAACATTGACCCCGTAAGATATATTACAAATCGTTCGTCGGGCAAAATGGGACTAGCACTGGCTGACACCGCAAAATCGCTCGGTGCTGACGTAACCTTAATCACAACCTGCAACATTCAAAGAGATTACAGGCTGATAAATGTAAATACAGCATCAGAAATGAAATCCGCAGTCGAAAATAATTTACCCGACACAGACTGCATAATTATGGCGGCAGCAGTCGCGGATTACAGGGTAAAAAACTACTCCGAACAAAAAATTAAAAAAAACGATGATGAAATCACGCTTACATTGACAAAAAATCCCGATATTTTAAAAGAAATTTGCAGCTCAAAAAATCGCCCCGCCTGCGTTGTCGGATTTTGTGCCGAAAGCGAAAATTTACTTGCAAACGCAAAAGAAAAAATTGCCAAAAAAGGTTGTGATTACTTGATAGCAAACGATATTTCCCGTAAAGACATCGGATTTTCAAGCGATTACAATGAAATAACAATTCTGGACAAAAACGGCGGGACGAAAAAACTTGAACGCAGTGATAAATTGACTATTGCTTACAGGATTTTCGAGGAAATTTATGGACAAAAATGAGATTATCAGGCGTATTGAGCGGTTTGCGCCGCCTGAATTAGCTGGAAATTGGGACTATTCGGGATATCTTGTTCAAACCGATAAATCAAAGGTTTCAAAAGTAATGCTTTGTTTAACAGTAACCGATAACGTTGTCAGACAGGCGGAAAAGCAGCAATGCGAGATGATAATTTCACACCATCCGTTGTTTTTTGTACCCTTGAAATACAAAAACATTGATATTTACTCTGCTCATACGAATTTAGACCGTACAAAAGGCGGTACAACCGATGTTTTGCTTGACCGATTAGGACTAAAAGGTTATGGCACAGATTTTTTAAGGTATACGGATATTGAAATTTCCCTTCCTGACTTTTTGCTTAAACTGAAAGGAATTTCGCCGAATTTACGTTATGTGAATAATTCGGACAAAAAAATTCTGAAAAAAATAGCATTCTGCTCGGGTTCAGGCTCGGAATTTATCAATGAGGCACGGGAAAACGGGGCTGACGCTTTAGTCACGGGCGATTTAAAATTTCACACAGCGGTTGAAAGTGAAATTCTTTTGTTTGATATCGGGCATTTTGAAAGTGAAATCGGAGTTTTGCAGGTATTTGAAAAACTTATAAACAAGGATTGCGAAGTAGTTTACGCAAGGGAAATCAGCCCGTTCAGAATTTGATATCATATTGAGCGAAAGCAAAGAAATCCGACCAATTCGCACGAAGTGTCGAAATATTTTCCTCTCCCTTTCCAAGGGAGGGGATAGGGGTGGGTTAGTTCCCTCCCCCCCTGCAGGAGAGGGCTAGGGTGAGGGGTTATATTATATCAGATGGTTGATGTGTGAAATGAAAATTGTTTCACCCATCATACTTTCTCCTTTTTAATTAAATTAAAAATTACAAAATGAAGATTTGAAAAATACAAAAAAGCAACCGTTTCGGGTTGCTTTTTTGTGATTTCTTGTTTTTTATTATTTATTTCAAGGAATTATTTAACTTTTTTGGCAACATCGCCCGTAAGGTCAACTCCACCGTAGAGTACGACATTTTTTGAAAGAACA
>CANQMP010000014.1 GCA_947624975.1 Candidatus Gastranaerophilales bacterium | reverse complement strand
CGTTCTTGTCCAGTTTGATTTTTCCTGTTTCGGAAAATTTCCGACAGAAAAAATCCCGTAAAATTAGGGGTTTCAGGCATAAAAATCAAACTGTCTGTTATAATCGAAATGGGTGTGAAAATATATCTGCCACTTTTCACTTTTTTCCACGTTTTCCCGTTCGTTTTAAGCATGAAAAAAAAGACCGTTGCCGGTCTTTTTTATGGTCGGGATGACAGGATTTGAACCTGCGACCCCTTCGTCCCAAGCGAAGTACGCTACCAAGCTGCGCTACATCCCGTATGAAATCTATATTATCAAAAAAAAAAATTTTATCAAGACTATATCAATTATTATTGACTTGAACTTAATTTTATAATATGCTTATAGAGGTTTACACTATGAGGATTAGGGAAATTGGATTTTACAACTTTAACTATTGAAGTATTAAAAGCTCTGGCTTCCGTCGTCGGGAATTACGGAATAGCCATTATCGTTTTGACTGTTATTATAAGGCTTGCTATGTGGCCGCTTAACGTTTCACAACAACGCTCCATGAAGATGATGCAAAATCTTCAGCCAAAAATAAAAGCTATTCAAGACAGGTACAAAAGTAATCCGCAAATGATGCAGCAAAAACTTATGGAATTCTACAAAGAACATAAGTTTAACCCGATGGGAGGCTGTCTGCCTTTGCTTATCCAGCTTCCGATATTCATTCTTTTGTATTCCGCTTTGATGAGCCCGCAATTCATTCAAATCGCAGGTGATACTTCCTTCGGATTTCTCGGCAGACTTGATACAACACTTAGAGCTACCGCAGGAAGGTCTTATGACGGAAGTTTCGGCGTTTCGCAAGGCGATACGTTTACTCTCGCAAAGACCGCAAAAGTTTATCTGCCAGATGAAGTTCTTGATAACGTTAAAGTGGTTAATCCCGCCAAAGCCGTTGAAATTCAAGGTGAATTCAAGCCGGGTGAAAATATTGATTTCAAAATTGATTTAGACCATTTAAACCTTAAATTTGCACAGCTAGACCAAATCCAAAAGGCGGAAATTGCCGTAACGGATATGACTAACAAAGAAATTGAAAATGTTACGTTCACAAAACAGGGAAGTATTTTAGCCGCATCGGTCCCGACAACGGCGGCTGCACGGTCGTTCCACTGGGATGTATTTTTGCTCATAGCTCTGTTTGCAATAACCATGTTCGCATCACAAAAAGTCATGATGGCGGCAAACAAGCCCAAAGACGGCTCAGTTGACCCGACACAGGAAGCTATTCAAAAATCCATGGGAACATTCATGCCCATTATGATTATCGGTACGTTTGTTATAATCCCGATACCCGCAGGCGTTTTACTGTACCTCGTTACAAGCAATATTATACAAATTCTGCAAACAGTAATCGTTAACAAACAAATCGATTCGGAAAACGAAAAGAATTCGGCAAAAGTCGACGACATTGAGCTTAATAACGCTAAAAAAATTGACAACAAGGAGTAGTTTCTCATTATGCTGAAACTTTCGGATTTCGATTACAATTTGCCCGAAAACCTTATCGCTCAATTTCCTGCGGACAAAAGAGAAAATTCAAGAATGATGGTTTTAAACCGCAAAACAAAAACCATTATTCACAAACATTTTTACGACATTGTTGATTTAATTGAGCCGAATACGCTTCTTGTGCTGAACGACACGAAAGTTTTACCCGCAAGGCTTATCGGACATAAGCAAACGGGAGCAAAAACGGAAGTTTTTCTTTTAAAACCGACAAGCCGACCAAACATTTGGGATGTGCTTATAAAGCCTTCAAAACGGGTTAAGGTCGGAACTGAAATCGTTATAAGCGATGAACTGTCGGCAAAAGTTCTTGAACGGCTTGAAGATAACGGTGAATGGCTCGTTGAGCTTATTTATTCGGGAAATTTGCTTGAAATACTTCACAGGAACGGACAAATTCCGCTTCCGCCTTATATTCGACGCAAAAACGACGATTTCAGAAAACTTGATTTTGAACGCTATCAGACTGTTTACGCAAATGATGAAGGCTCTGTTGCAGCACCGACGGCAGGTTTGCATTTTACGAAAGAAATTCTTGCAAAACTTGAACAAAAAGGGGTTGAGCTGTGTTATGTGACTTTAAACGTCGGGCTTGGAACTTTTCGACCCGTAACTTGCGAAAATATTTTGGAACATAAAATGCACTCCGAAAGCTTTGAAGTTAGTGAAAAAGCAGCAGAACAGATTAACAACGCAATTAAAAGCGGTAAAAAAATCACCGCAGTCGGAACAACGTCAGTCAGAACTCTTGAAACCGTTTATCAAAAATTCGGCTGCATAAAACCTTGCCATGACAGCTCGCAGCTTTTTATTTACCCGCCTTACGAATTTAAGGTTGTTGACAGCCTTATAACAAATTTTCATCTGCCCAAATCCACTCTTTTAATGCTTGTAAGTGCAATAGCAGGTAAAGATTTTATTTTTGAAGCCTACACTCAGGCTGTTGAAAATAATTACAGATTTTTCTCTTACGGCGATTGCATGTTTATAAATTGACTTAGCCTAAAAAATCATTAATTCAAATAGAGGATACTTTAAAATCAATTTGAATGTAGAATTAGTTTTAAAGAGGTAGGTATGTTTTCAAATTTTATTCAAAATCTTTTGAATACGGGCGGGCAAGCTCAGGCTGTTCAGCGTTACGCACAGATAGCAAACAAGGTTAACGCACGTCAAAACAGTCCGCTTGATACGCTTTACCCTGAAAATAAACAACTCAACGCACCATCGTTTGAAAAAGTCTTGCAGGCACAAACGAAAACAAATTTTGGTTCACTTCTTTTAGATCCGCGTCTGAAAGAGGTGAACGGTGAAATTGTAAAACAGTCACCTCAAACAAGTTTAACAAACGCAATTAACGAAGCTGCCGCAATTCAGGCTAATATTACCCCTTCAAAAGCACAGATTTTGAATGTTATTTCTAATATTTCAAAAAAACACGGCGTTGATGAAAAACTCGTTCAAGCTTTAATAAGGCAAGAATCAGGCTTTAACCCTAATGCCAAATCCAAAGCGGGTGCTATGGGGTTAATGCAATTAATGCCTTTTACGGCAAGGAGTTTAGGGGTTAACGATCCTTACAACATGGTTCAAAATGTCGAAGGCGGAGTAAAATATTTAAAATCCATGCTTAACAAATACAACGGCAACGTAATTCTTGCACTTGCGGCATACAATGCAGGCCCCGGAGCAGTCGACAAATATGACGGTGTTCCGCCGTATCCCGAAACACAAAATTATGTAAAAAGCATTCTCGCAAATTATCTTTAAGCCTTAGGAAGCGGTGTCAGTGCGGAATTGATGTTTAAATCAATGTATTTAAAGAAGTTCAGCACGATTCCGGGTGCAAAATAGTAATTGTTATTTGTTGGCGTAATTTTTAATTGAGTATGCGAGTTATCAACTTTGACGATGCTTGCAAGATACTGCTTACCTGCCGCCGTAAAAAGTATATAGCCCGTTTTGGATTGAATTTCTTCTATCTCAAATTTGTTTGCCTTAACTGCGGATATTGCAAGGTAAAACAAACGCTCGGCACCTATTGCATAATCTTTTGTACAAATGTCGAAAGAAACATGCTGCGGTGTAACAAGCGAAACATTTTCATCGGCAAATGCCGGTAAAAAAGTTAATAAAACAAATAATAAAAGGTATTTTATTTTTCCTGCCATGATTCACCCGTATAAACATCAACACGCAACGGAACAGACAGTTTACAGCAATTTTCCATCGAATCTTTTACAAGAGTCGTCACAAGTTCAAGTTCCGGCTTGTAAACATCCACAACTATTTCGTCATGAACCTGCATAATCATTTTTGATTTAAGGTTGTTTTCTTTCAATTTTTTATAGAAATCTATCATGGCGATTTTCATCAAATCTGCGGCACTGCCTTGAATAGGCTGATTTATTGCCGCACGCCTTCCGAACTCTCTTATCGATGCATTGGAACTGGAGAATTCTGCCGCCAAATAGCGTTTACGTCCGAAAATAGTTTCCACATAACCGTTGCGTTCCGCACATTCGACGGTTGCATCCATATAAGCCTTGATATTAGGATAAGTCGCAAAATATCGGGTGATGAATTCCGCAGCCTCATCATTTGATATACCGAGGTTTTTTGCAAGTCCGTACTTACTCTGTCCGTATATAATTCCGAAATTTACTGCCTTTGCCTGAATGCGCATCTCTTTTGTTACCTGTTCTACAGGAACATTATAAATTTTTGAAGCAGTAATTGTGTGAATATCTATATCATGCTGAAAAGCGTCCAAAAGATTCTTATCGCCCGAAATATGTGACAGAAGCCTTAGTTCTATCTGAGAATAATCTGCGGATAAAATAAGTCCGTTTTGCTTATCACCTGCGACAAACGCACTTCTGATTTTATTTCCGTCATCTGTGCGTACGGGAATATTTTGTAAATTCGGGTTAGATGAAGATAATCTGCCCGTCAACGTTACCGCCTGATTATACGTTGTGTGAATTCTGTTATCTATCGGCGATATAAGTTCAGGTAAAGCCTCGGTATAAGTCGATTTTAATTTTGCATACTTTCTGTATTCCAAAATCAAGCCCGCTATTTCATATTCTTGAGAAAGTTCTTCAAGTATCGCTGCACTCGTTGAAAACTTATCTTTTCCGCGTCTCTTTTTTGCATGTAAACCGAGTTTTACATACAAAACCTCACTCACCTGCTTGGGCGAATTTATATTGAATGAACAACCCGCTATATTAAAAATATCGCATTCCAAAACTTTTAGTCTTTCATCCATAACAGATGTGAGCGAAGATAAATAGTTCACATCTATGGAAACTCCGTTATGTTCCATATCCGCAAGCACAACCGATAAAGGAACTTCGATATCATAAACAAGGTTTAATTCTTTCTCATTAAGCCAATCTACCCAATATGAACTGAGTTTCAATATAGATGAAACTTCATCCGCAACATTTGTTAAAACCGTATCGGCATTTGCATTGTCAAAATTTTCGGGATTTTTCTTGTCACAGTTAGCGAAATCACTTATCATAAAATTAAGATTATTCAAAGTTTGCGCTTCAAGGTCATGACTTTGTGAGGGATCTTTTACATAACTTGCAAGATAAACATCAAAAATCATGCCTTCCATAAATATTCCACAATTTCTTAAAATATTGTATTGGTTCTTTAAATCAAATGTCGTCTTTTTAATCTTATTATCTTCAAAAATCGGTTTTAATACGCTTGCAACATCCTCGTATTTCAGCTGGTTTTCGATGTTTGAATGCGATAACGGAATATAAAAAGTTTCAATTTCCGATGAATTATCTTCATAATGTATTCTGTTGTCAGCAAAATAATCTGCGCAATAAGAAAAAGAAATACCTTTAAGGGATGTTGTAATAGCGTTTGTAAAATCAGCATACACCTTAAAGCCAATTAACGACTGCTGTTTCAAATTTTGTGCAAGATTTGCCAAATCTTCACTGTCTGTAATCAATTTTTTAGAATATGTAAATTCACAATTTTTATTAATTTCGTTTGCTACCGCATCCGAAAAAATACTTAGCTGAGAAGATGCACGCTTTGAAGCTCTTGTTCTTTTTTTCTTATCAAATGCTGACAAAATTTCATTAATCTCTTTAAGAAATCTATGGAACTGATATTTTTTCAAAAACTCAGAAACAACCGTTAAATCGGGAAGCACAATTTGCGTTTCCCCAAAATCAAATTCCACATCCAAATCTCTTACTATAGTTGCAAGATATTTACTCAACTTTGCCTGTTCCTTGCCTTCACAAACTTTTGTTCTGGTACCGGGTTCACTTATGTTTTCACAATCCGCAAGAACATTTTCCAAAGAGCCGTATTTTGAAAGCAGGGATTGAGCAGTCTTTGGACCAATTCCGTAAATTCCGGGAATACAATCTGATGTATCGCCCCTTAATGACTTGTAATCTATAATTTGATTAGGATAAACGCCCAACTTTTCGTAAACCTTAGCCCAATCGTATTCCAAAAGTTCGCCTTTTGACGGAATAATTACTTTTACACATCCATTCTGATCAATAAGCTGGAAAGAATCATAATCACCCGTCAATATCAAAACTTTATGCCCCAGCTCACATGCCTCACGGGAAATCGACCCGATAACATCATCCGCCTCATAACCCTCTTTTGTATAAATCGGAATGTTAAAAGCGTTTAACCCCTCATAAATTAGCCTCATCTGAACAGACATTTCATCGGGCATCTCACTGCGGTTCGACTTATAATCGGAATATGCCTCCGTCCTGAACGTATGATGACTTAAATCAAAAGCAACCGCTACCGCATCCGCTTTAATATTTTTATTTCTTAACAAATCAAAAATCGCTTTAAAAAAACCATACACAGCCCATGTCGGAGTGCCGTCGGCAGACCTCATATCCGTACGTTCCAAAGCATAATACTGCCGAAACACAAGAGCATGACCGTCAATAAGAATTAATGTCTTTCCCATACAAATATTCTCTCACAAATCCGCACAGAATTCAAATATGTTAAGCAGTTATTTCTTTATCCTTTGGTGTCGGAAGTTGTATAAGCTCAGCATTATTCCTGTTTTTAACCATATCGGCGGTTACTACAAATTTCGTCATATCACCCTTTGAAGGAACTTCATACATAACATCCAGCATTATTTCTTCAACTATTGAACGTAATGCCCTTGCGCCTGTTTTACGTTTTAAAGCCTCCTGTGCGATTAAATCAATCGCCTCGGGTTCAAAATCCAAATCAACGCCATCCATTTCAAGTAAACATTTATATTGCTTAACTATTGCATCTTTCGGCTCGGTCAAAATCATTTTCAATGTTTTTTCGTTCAACTGATCTAACACCGCATAAACGGGAACACGACCGATGAATTCAGGAATCAAACCGAATTTCAACAAATCTTCGGGCTGCAATTTTTTGAGCATTTTAACCGCAGCAGCCTCTCTTTCAGCCTGCGTTAACGGAGCTTTCGCGCCAAAACCGATAGAAATACCCTCACCTGCTCTGCGTTCAACGATTTTTTCCAAACCAACAAACGCACCGCCGACTATAAACAATATGTTGCTTGTATCAATTTCAATAAATTCCTGATGAGGATGTTTACGACCGCCCTGCGGAGGAACATGCGCAACAGTACCTTCTATCATCTTTAACAACGCCTGCTGAACACCTTCACCCGATACATCACGGGTAATGGATGTATTTTCCGATTTTCTTGAAATTTTATCTATCTCATCAATATAAATAATTCCGCGTTCAGCTTTTGCAGAATCATAATCGGCATTCTGATACAATCTCAAAAGGATATTCTCAACATCATCACCCACATAACCCGCCTCGGTTAACGTAGTTGCATCAGCGACGGCAAAAGGAACATCCAACATCTTAGCCAATGTTTGTGCTAACAATGTTTTACCCGAACCTGTCGGCCCTACAAGCAATATATTCGACTTTTGAATTTCGACGTTGTCCTTTAAATCTGCTGATTTATTATGTTTTAAACGTTTATAATGGTTATAAACGGCTACGGATAAAACTTTTTTGGCAGCATCCTGACCAACAATGTATTCATCCAAATACGCTTTAATTTCATGCGGTTTTGGAATGGGCTTTTCGCCTGAAGTATTGTCATCTTCTTCTTTTTCCTTGTTTTCAAAGAATTCTTCATCAAGAATCTGGTTGCAAAGATCAACACATTCATCACAAATGTAAACCTCAGGTCCTGCGATTAATTTCTTAACCTGATCCTGCGATTTACCGCAAAATGAACATTTTAATCTGCTATCATCATGTTTTGCCATTTTTTTATCCTTATTGAAAATTTATCTAATTAATACAGTTAGGGCTATTTCAACACATCACGGGATACGACTTTGTCGATCATACCGTATTCCAAAGCCTCAGCAGGAGTCATGATATAATCTCTGTCGGTATCTTTTTCTATCTTCTTAATTGACTGACCCGTATTTGCAGCCAAAATTTCATTTAATGATTTTTTAATTCTTATAATTTCGGCAGCTTGAATTTCAATATCCGTAGCCTGACCTTGCGCACCGCCTAAAGGCTGGTGAATTAATACTCTTGAATGCGGCAGTGCCAGACGTTTGCCTTTCGCGCCTGATGACAACAAAAACGCACCCATTGATGCCGCTTGTCCCAAACATATTGTAGAAACATCGGCTCTGATGTGCTGCATGGTATCATAGATAGCAAAACCAGCGGTTACGGAACCTCCCGGACTGTTTATGTAAAGCATGATATCTTTTTCGGGATTTTCGCTATCCAAAAGCAATAACTGGGCAACTACAAGGTTAGCGACCATATCATCAATAGGTGTTCCCAAAAAGATAATTCTTTCACGCAACAATCTTGAAAATATGTCGAAAGAACGTTCGCCTCTGCTTGATTGCTCTATTACTACGGGTACAAAACTCATAATTTTCCTCTCTTTCACTATTATACTTTTGTTATTAATATTAATCAAATATGTGCCGTTGTAAATACGGCACATATATTATTTTTTTATTTTAATTCAACTTTGTTGTTCTGCATAAGAAAATCTCTGACCTTATCGTTCAACGCCTGTTGAGAGATAGAAGTAATCACATCGGGATTTTGCCCTAACTGTTTTACCAAATCTTGCGGTTTTATGCCGTAAGCAGTTCCGATTTGAGCGAATTTCAATTCCAAATCTTTCTGTTCAAGCTTGATATTTTCTTCTTTTGCAATTTGGTCGATAATTAAAGTATTTTTAATTCTTGTAACGGCATCTTGGGAAAGATTTTTGTTAATTTCTTCTTCACCTTGTGCCTTAATCAGGTTTTCCCAATCAATACCCTGCATGGAAAGACGCTGTTTGTACTCCTCTTTGAGGGAAACAACTTCTCTGTCTATCATAGACTGCGGAATATCAACTTTTGAAGATTCGATTATCTTTTTAAATACTTCATTTTCGCTGTTTTGTTTATTTGTATTTTCTCTTTGGGTTTCAAGATACTTTTCAATATCGGCTTTCAAATCGTCAACCGTTTTGAAAGGCCCTACTTTTTGAGCGAATTCGTCGTTAAGTTCGGGAAGTTTTCTTTCCTTAATTTCGTTTATTTTAATTTTAAAAGTAGCTTCCTGACCTTGTAATTTTTCATCGTGATATTTTTCGGGGAAAGTAACTTTTATTTCAAACTCGTCATTCAAATTTTTACCGACAAGCTGTTCCGCAAATCCCGGAATAAAGTTTGAATGAGCCAAATCAAGCGGATAATTCTTCGCCTCACCACCTTTAATTTTTTCACCGTTAGCGTAACCGTCAAAATCAATTACGGCGATATCGGTTTCTTTTGTTGCTCTGTCAATTACTGTTTCCTGTTTTGAATGCTGTTCAAGAAGTCTGTCCAATGATTTTTGAACACCGTCTTTTTCAACCGGAGTATCCTTAACTTCTATTGTTAAATCTTTGTATTTACCGAGTTTAACTTCGGGACGAAGTTCTGCATGAGCGGTAACGGTCAAGTCTTCGCCCACATTAAAATTATAGTTTGAAATATAGGGCTGAGTAATCAAATCAAGTTGATTTTCTTTAATAGCCTGTGAAATTGCTTTAGGCATCAAAGTTTCAATAGCCTCCTGCTTAATTCTTTCGGTTCCGACCTGTCTTTCAACGACCGCACGCGGAGCTTTTCCGCGTCTGAAACCGTCAATATTTACATACTGAGAAATGCGTCTGACTGCATTATTATAAGCATCTACCGCATCTTTTGCAGGTATTGTAATGTCTAATTTTACTAAATTTTCTTTTTCTTTTTCTAAAGTAACTTTCATATTTTTTCCCTTTTCTTTAGTCTTACGATTTTTATAATAACCCAAAAATGATTTTATGCAAAGGTTATGTTTTATAATTATCAAGAGTTTTTGTAATCATATTTATCATTTCTTCTTTTATGAACTTAGGAGATATAATTTCGCACTCTTTGCCGTATCTCATAAGCCTGTGAAGAAGTTGATTAAAATCTTCGTTTTTGTTTACGATAATTTTACATCCGTCTGCATCAATACCTTCAAGAACTTCCCAATCTCTCAGGTTGTAATTTTTTGCCAGACGATTTTTGATTTTATAAACGACAGTTGTCGCAATAGCCTGTCTTGATGCGGTTGAATGAAGTTGTTGAACACGAATGATTTTGCCTGAAGGAATTTCATATATTCTCGACCCGTTATTACCGAGTACGCGCAAATATACATCGTTATGCTCATAAAAATATTCAAGCGGCGAACAAAGAAGGTTAATTTCTTCACCGTCCGATTCAAAAACAATTTCGAGTTTTCTTTTTGCACTGCAATATTGAGCGCAGAGTTTAACTTTTTCCAGAAGCTCCGCAGGGAAAAATCCCGAACGGCCTTGATATTCAGCCATAAGATAACGCGCGTTTTCATCAAATCTGATTTCAAGGTTTCTCAAAAAACTTTTCAAATTGTTTTTATGCTTGCCATCGGACAGAAAATCAAGAAAGTTAGTCAAAATATTGATACTTTTAATATCATTAGCATCAAAATCAAACTTATAAAGCGATGAAAGCATCTTATATTTTCCGTTGACTTTTTTGATATCAATACCGAAAATTTTCATGGCGTTAAGATACTTATTGAGAGTTACATGGGTGCGTGCCTTGTTGAAATGACCGCCTTCGGAGAGCATATTTATAACCGCATTAAGCTCAACATCACCGTCATAGAGCATTTTGATAAATTCAAACAATTTTATGCAAGAGTCGTTATATTTTAAGTTATAATTTCTATCCACAATAATACTCCGCTTTCATATCTTTAAGAAGCTGTACAAACTCATCCCTAAACTCTTTCGGGGCGATAACCGTACAATTTGAACCGTATTCAAGCAGTTTTTGCCTTGTTAAAAATGCGTTTGAAGTTTCCCTTTCGATTAAATAAACATCGCTGTTTTTAGATAAAACTTTGTCATATTCGTCTAATTCGGGTTTTATGCCTTTCAGTTCGTACTGAACTTTTATGGTATTCGGAATTTCGGGAATAGTTTTTTCGGCTTTTATCATAACAAGTTCTTTAATTCTGTTTAACACAAATTTAGCATACTGCTTGTATTCAAACCCGACTCCGCAGAGATAAATTTTGCCGTTATTAATTTCAAGCTTATCCGCGAGAATTTCAATATTTTTCACGCCTGAAGCGGGTGAATTATAAGATATAACTATTTGTTCCTTATTCTCACAGCATTCAATCAAAGTTTTCAGCAAAGATTTGTCGGTATCTTTGAGCATGGAAATCTTTTTGATTTCCGCGACAAAATCGTCATTTTTGATATATGCACCGATTTTTTCAAAAAACAGTTCAAGTGAATAAAGTTCCTTAACGTCGATATTTTTTACCAATAACCTGTAAATTTTGGTAATACTTTTGATTTGTTCTTCATCCAATTTAAGATTAAAAGGGTGGTCTGCAATTACGTATCTTGAAATTTTATCTTCGCCTCTGACTCTTATAATCTCACACCCGATACGTTTAAGTGAATTGATATAAACTCGTATTGTATCCGATGAAATTTTTTCGTGCAAATACGGATGATTCAGGAAAAAATTTATAATTTCATCCGCAGACTTAGGACCTTCCGTAAGCATCGAAAAGAACAAAAGAGCCTTGTAAGCCGTGAATGACATGAGATTATATGTAACGGTTTGATTTTTTATGAATTCTTTCATACCCTATCAAACTTTATCACAAAATGCACTTCACTTGCAAGTTTTTACAAAAAAACATATTGTCAATAAAAAATCTTCGTTTTTTTACCTAATTTCATTAAATTTTCTTCATTAAGATTTGAGAACATGAATTTTTCTTTAACATTACGGGGGGCATGGTCAATTGTAAATTTTATTTTACTTTTTTTTACTTGTCAAATATTTTACTTAGATTTACATTGATAATAACAAAGGGAGATAAATAAGAAAAAGAGGTGATGGCAAAGAATAGTTGAGGTTAGGGATATTTTTTTTAAAAGGATTTACAAATGAAGATTTGAGAATAGTTGTTAAAAAGCTTGCATATTTGCAAGCTTTTTTGTATCCTGAGATTATGGAAGAATTGGGTGTTAAGCGGGTAATAGGTTTGATGTCGGGAACTTCATGCGATAGTATTGATGCCGCATTGTGCGAAGTTCATCCTGATATGAGTGTCAAACTTATTGAAGGTATCAATTATAAATATCCGCACCACATCCGCTCAAAACTGTTTCAGATTTTCTCCGAAAACTGTACCGTAAAAGATTTATGCATGATGAATTTTGCGGTGGGCGAATGTTTTGCAAAGGCATGCAATATTTTGATATCCGAGCATGGAAAACCCGATTTTATATCAAGTCACGGGCAAACCGTTTACCATTACCCTTTTGATGAAAAACTTGATGATATAAGCCTTAAAAGTACATTTCAGATAGGGGAAAGTTCTGTGATAGCCAAACAAACAGGCTGTATGACCGTTTCAAATTTCAGAGAAGCGGATATTGCCTGCGGCGGTCAAGGAGCTCCGCTTGTATGTTTTGCAGATGAAAAATGGTTTAAAAATGCACTTGTACAAAATATCGGCGGGATTTCAAACGTTACGGTAATCAGCGATAACAATTTGACTTTCGGGTTTGATAACGCTCCCGGAAACATGATTATTGACTATTGCACGAATAAATATTTCGGCAAACCTTACGACAGGGACGGCGAAATCGCCGCATCGGGAAAAGTTTCGGAAAGCTTTTTGGAATGTCTTTTGCAGGATGAATATTATTTTAAAAATCCGCCAAAAACAACGGGACGTGAATATTTTTCGCCAAAATATATTGAAAACGCACTTAAATATGCTCCCGAAAAGCCAGAAGATATTATCGCAACCGTAACAGCTTTGACTGCCAAGGCTATCGCACTTTCTTATCAAAGATTTATCAATACCGACGGCATAAAAGAAGTTATTATAGGCGGCGGCGGGGCTTATAATCGTGAACTTATGCGGTTGTTGCGTTTCTATCTTCCGAAACACCTCGAGTTGAAAACCCATGAAGATTACGGCATCTCAAATAACTTTAAAGAAGCCATGGCTTTTGCACTTTTAGGATATTGCACTTACTACAATATCCCGAACAACCTGCCATCATGCACGGGAGCTGAAAAACGAACAGTCATGGGTAAAATCGTTAACTGCATTTAGAATTTTATATAAACTTTTGTAAACATTTCTTTTAAATATTAACAAAAATTATTTTTTATAGAATTTAATACTAATACAAAGGAGAAAAAAATGTTAAATTTAGAAAAAATTACGTCACATTTGTCACTGCCAAAAGGGATTAAGATGCCTCAAGAAAAATCTTTATTTGTAAAAGCATCTTCAATACTTCCCGAGCATAAAGCGGTACAAGCATCGTTACCTAAGAAAAGCGAATACTTCAGCCCGTTTTCACCCGTAAGTGCCGTTGATATGCCTCAGGCTAAACCGTTATCAGAAAATTCAATTATTGATTTCTTCGGATAAATAATTTTTAACGGCATAAGGAAGATATTTTATCAAATCGGATGCAAGAACGCAATATTTGCTCAATTCACCCGATGCAATATCTCCCGCGAGTCCGTGAAGATATACACCAAGTGAAGCCGCCTCAAACGGCTTCATTTTTTGTGCCAAAAGTCCGGCAATAATTCCTGTCAAGACATCTCCCGAACCTGCCTTTGCCAGTGCACTGGAACCTGTTTCGTTACGGTAAATATTATCGCCGTCGCATACTATCGTGTTATGAACTTTCAAAACCGTTATACAGCCGTACTTTTCACAAATCATTTTTGCGGATTTTTCTATATCTTCCGAAATTTCCTCAACCGAACACCCTAAAAGCCTTGAAGCTTCTTTGGGATGAGGGGTTAAAATAGTATTTTTATCAAGTTTCACAAAATTTTTCGCTAAAATATTAATTCCGTCCGCATCAATAACCGAGGGTTTAAAATTCCTTAATTTTACGAATTTTTTAAACGATTTTACGGCATTTTCATCCGTTGAAAGTCCGCATCCTATCGAGATAACATCGCATTCGTTTATAAGTTTTTCAAGCTTTTTTAACGGTGCGAGAACAACTTCAGGCGCATTCAAATTATCAAGAACCTTTTCATCGGCACAAAGCACGACGTATCCTGCCCCGATTTTTAACGCCGAAACGGATGACAGATAAGCACACCCTCTCATATATCTTGAACCCGAGATGTTCAACACCTTACCAAATGTGCCTTTATTTGAATTTTCCTCTCTGAAGGGCAATTTATAATCCATTTTGTCTTATAACCTCATAAGTAACAATAGCAACGGAATTTGAGAGATTTAAACTTCTTTGACCCTCTCTCATCGGGATCGTAACGGCGTTTTTATCTTTTACGTAAATATCGGGCAAACCTCTTGTTTCGGGGCCGAATACCAAAAAATCACCGTCTTTAAACTTAACATCGGTATAGAGTTTTGAGGCTTTTGTTGTAAGGTAATAAAAGTCAGCGTCTTTATTTTGGCTGATTAATTCATCCATGGTGTTGATTTTGCGGATATCAACGCTGTCCCAATAATCTAATCCCGCACGTTTAGTGTATTTATCGGAAAGTGAAAACCCTAATTTGCCAACCAAATAAAGGCTTGCTCCCGTGCAGGCGCATAATCTTGCGATATTGCCCGTATTTTGCGGAATTTCGGGTTCATATAAAACTATATTAATCATACAAATTTTATATCAAAAAAAGGATTTTATATCAATTTGAAAATATTCGGCGATATAATAGAGAGTTTCCACAGTCGGCAGATTTTTCCCTCTTTCGATGCAGGAAATATGTTCTCTTGACATATTAACGTATTCGGCGAGTTTTTCCTGCGTCAAGTTTCTCTCTAATCTCAGATTTTTAATTTTTCTGCCTATATCGTTTCTGAGCTTTCTTATACCCATATCAGTATTTTTTCATATAATATAAATATTTCTGTAATATTAATATTACAAATATATACTAAAACCCTTGCATTACATGGATTTATAGTTTATAATAATTTTAGAAAGCGAGGGAAGAAATATGAACAATAAAAAATCAGGTTTTACATTGGCAGAAGTTTTGATTACTTTAGGTGTTATCGGTGTTGTGGCGGCTTTGACTTTGCCCGTTTTAATACAAAAACATCAGGAAAAAGTTACGATTGCAAAGGTTAAAAAAATATATTCCGTTATTTCTAATGCGTATGAAATGTCAAAAATAGAAAATGGTGATTACAGTGAATGGGGAACACTGACCGCAGATACTACCTCCACTGTATTTGCGGATAAAATCGTACCATACCTGAAAACAAATAAAATTTGCGGACATGAAAGTAAAGGATGTTTTCCTAAAATATTATACAACTATGTGTCTAACAAAGGCTGGTTTAACATTGAAACAGCTAAAAGAACTTATAAATTTATAATGACAGATGGTACATTAATAGCATTGGAAGAACGTTCGGAATTTGGAAAAGTATTTGTGGATGTAAATGGATTTAAAGGGCCTAATATTTTAGGGAAAGATTTGTTTACATTTTATGTACTTCCAAGACGAGTTATACCGGGTGGTAATCCGGAGAATGATGAGAGACTCGATGGCACGGTAGGTTCTGAAGATGTATCTAAGTGGATTGGAGATAGTGGTTTGTCGACCGGAGAGTCAGCAACTGCATGGATAATCCAATTTGAAAATATGGATTATTTGCACTGTAAAGGATTAAGCTTCAACGGCAAACATAAATGTGACTAAGATTTAAAAAACTTTCCGCTTTCTGCGACAACAGGAATAGCTCTTACAACACAAAATATAATCGCAAGCCATGCAATAACCATAGTCACCGTACGCAAAGCCAATGTGCCTTCCCAAAGCTCCATGCCGGGAGTGTTTACAATTATCAAAAGCATAAACGCAGCAACTTTTGCTACCGCATAACTTATTCGCATGAACTTTGACGCACAAATAAATTTACCGATTTTGCTTGACTGCATGGTTTTTTCTCCGAATGCGGTATAACCTTTTGACAGAGCAACACTCCTTATCCCGTCCGTTGTAAACGCCCTTGTGACACAAATCAACGGGAACCAGATACTAATCCAACCGAGAACGGCAAAAACAATCCAATAAGAAGCCTCTACAATTCTGTCGCCCAAAATATCAAGCACCGAACCCCATTCGGAAGACTGATTATACTTTCTGGCAATATATCCGTCAACACCGTCCATAGAAAACGCTATTGCCGTAAGAATAAATGCAAGCAGATATGCCCAAGTCGTCTGTACATACAACAGTGCAATCGCACCAAACGCAACAAAAATCCTCGAAACCGATACTATATTTGCCGTATTGTTTTTTATATCCATATTTTCCCTCTATTTCTTTGTTCTTGAAAGTGCAAAATTAACTTCATCCAGTTTTTTTACTCTGTCACCGAGCATAAGCTTTTCGGCTTCTTCCAAAATCTGAGTTACCATAAAACCGTTATCACCGTCCGAACGTGCTTGTTTTCCCGATGCGCAGCAGCTTATAAAGTGCTGGCATTCAAGCTTTAACGGTTCAATTTCAAGGTAATCAAGTTTAATATTCTGCGTATTATCCTTAACAAAATTATCAAAAATAACGAGTTTATTTTCCGCAACCGTATCATCTAGAATTGCGGTTGCCTTAGTTCCTCTGACAAGAAGTTGAACATGTTTTCTCGGTGTAATCCAGCTGTCTGAAATTTGACCGATAACACCGTCCTCAAACTGAATACCGATATGCGTAATATCCATAATATCGTTTTGCTCGGATGAACATCCGACGGCAGATATGACATGCAAAGGCTGCTTTCCCGTTACGTAACTAATCATTGAAACATCATGCGGTGCCAAATCCCACATAACACTTCTGTCGTTTTTAAAATAGTTGACATTAAGTCTGTCGCTTTGTGCGTAAACAACTTTTCCCAAAGCACCTTCTTCAATAAGCATTTTCAAACGATTAACGGCGGGATGATAAAGCAGCAAATGTCCGACCATAAGAACTAAACCTTTTTCATGTGCGAGTCTTGACAAATCTCTTGCCTCATCTGCGACTGTTGATATCGGTTTTTCGACATAAACATTTTTTCCCGCCTCAAGCATGGCTCTAACCATTTTGTAATGCGTATGGCTCGGCGTTACAACACAAACACAGGTTATATCCCTGTTATTAATAATATCGTTAAAATCTTTTGTAACTTTCACACCCTGATACTGTTCGGTTACTTTTTTAAGGTTATCTTCATCTATATCGCAAACCGTATCAAGCACATTCAGATTATAAAAATTACGAACAATGTTTCTGCCCCAAACTCCGCATCCTATAACCGCAACTTTTTGTTCTGTCATAATTCTTCCTTCCGTTGTTCATCCAATGCAGCATCAGCAGCCTCTTTCGTTCTCATTGCCTGAACTCTTAGCTGATGAAGCTGTTCGCAGTTATCGTAAAATATCTCGCTGTCCGATTCGGGGAAATATTTTACAAGTTTATCCAAAAGTTCTTTCGGAACTTCCGAGTATTTAGCCATTCTTGTTAATGTATCATCGTTAAAATTATAAAGCGTTCTTAGATTTTTATTATAAATCGCTTTGGTTTCCGCGATAAATTTATCCTCATTTTCCATAGCTTTAGTAGCGAATTTGTAGGTTACGTAATTTGTATCAAAATAAGCAGGTCTGTAACCCTTCATAATTATTCTCATAATTAAATCAAAATCCGCAAGATATTTGAATTTCTCATCAAAATAATTTTCTTTAACAAGCATGGATTTTCTGAAAAACATCGCCTGTCTTGCGCATGGCATAACCAAAAACGCCGTATGCATAGCGGGTTTAAACAAGAATACAAACCCCTCCGGATGCCTGCAATAAGCCGGTGCAAAAGTAAAATCAGAGTCATTCGCTTCCATAAGATTTACGATATCATAAATTGCCGTAATATCATGGATAAAATCGTCACAACTTAAAAACGTAATATATTTACCTTTGGCATGCATAATTCCTTTGTTGTAAGCACTGAATTTACCCGTATCACGTTCGGAGTAAAACGTTAAATACTCTTGATTTTTATAATCTTTTAAAAACTCAATAGTGCCGTCCGTTGAGGAATTATCAATAATCAAATGTTCAATATTCGGGTAAGTCTGCATATCCAACAGTTGAACAAGCAGGTTGAAACTGTCTGCCATATTATTTTCCAGCAGGTTGTATACAGGCGTTATTACTGTTACGGTAGGTTCTGCCATAATTATTTCTCCTTATTAAAAGGATAACATAAGCAGATTAAATTTACGAATTGTTTACAGAGGTTAACATTTAACTTAATAACTTGCGTAAATTTCACGAAGAATGTATTCTTCCAGAGATTTTTTCTCGCCCGATTTTGATTTTGCATCATTAATAATAATGTCAAATACGTAAGTTTTGCCGCTCCTTGAGGTTATATAACCCGCAATAGAGCTGACGTCGGATAAAGTACCCGTTTTTGCTCTTATATTGTCTTTAAAATACAGCATGCGGTTTGTAAGTGTGCCTTCACCCGCCGTAGGAAGATTTTCTTTCAACTTATCCTTGTTTTTAATGAGAAAATCAGTCATAAAATCCGCCGTTACAATGTTATTTTTTGAAACACCGCTTCCGTCAACTATTTTCACATCATCAAAATTTATATCGGATTTTTTCAAATATTCATAAAGCATTTTTTGAGAATTTTCTAAAGTTCCCGTCCCGTTTGCAAACTTTGCTCCTGCGGATTTGAATATCGTTTCCGCAACCATATTATTGCTCTCATGCAGAATTTTATTAACGGCTGAATTTATCGGGTGTTTTACTTCCGCAACGAGATAAATTTTATCGGCGGGAAGCTTTTTACTCGGGAAATTACCGTAATAACCGAGTTTTGCGGAACGCAAAGCATCCTCTAATCTCAAAGTAAAATATCTTTTAGGATTATTTACGGGTATTTTCTCAATAAACTGTTTTTGCACGGTACCTTCAACGGTAATTATATCAGGTGAAATGCTGTTGTTTCGGGACAAATTAACGCTGTTGACTGAGGATGTTTTAACCAAATTCATAAAAGTCACGGGATAAAATTTTGCCGTCCTGATTTCTGCTGGCGCTCCCGATGAAGTCGGAGAAATTACCACGGAAAGCAAATTTCCGTCAATGTTGTAAGAGCTGAATTTAGGCATAAGAGAATTCAAATCATCGTCCCATTGCCAGCCTTCGCCCCATTCAACGTTATCAAGAACAAAATCATCAATATAAAACGCCTTAGGCTCAAAAATATTTTTCTTGGAAGCAGTTTCCGCCAAATTCTTTAAATCATCCGAACTTAAAAACGGGTCGGCACTGAGTTTCAAGTAAAGTTCATTGTTTGAAGTTTTATAAAGCTTTGTCGCAAATTCATAATTCTCACCGAGAGTATCCAAAGATGCACTAAGCGTAACGAGTTTCAGCGTTGAAGCAGGCATGGAAGGCTGACGATCATTCAGTCCGTAAACCGTTTTGCCTGTTTGGGCATCCTTAACACTGACCGATACGGCACCTTTATTAATTCCCGATTGCCGAATTTGAGCGTCAATTCCTGAGGCGTTCACCTGTAATCCGATTAAAAATATTATTAAAACGTAAATAATTTTTTTCATAATACCTCGTATTTATCTTTTATATCATTTAGTATAGTACATTTGCTGCGAAATTCATACATTTCATCAAAATTTAAAACGGCACTCATCACACCTTCTTTTTGGTCAGTGATTTCCGAGAGTGAGTCGCCTTTATAATCAATAATTCTTGAATGTCCGATGTTCCATTCATCATCTTCAATGTAACCCGACTGAGTTAAGGCAACCATGTAAGTTTGGTTTTCAACGGCTCTTGAACGAGTCATACACTCCCACGGCACAGGCTTTTTAAGTCCCCATGCGGCACAATTTACCAATAAATCCGCACCCGCCTTTCTGTAAGCTCTGTAAATTTCGGGAAATCTTATATCATAACAAATTGTAAGCCCCGTTTTAATCCCTTCAATATCAACCATAACAGGTCTTTCACCCGCTTTGACAAATTTTCCTTCCTCACATCCGTAGTATGAAAACAGGTGATTTTTTCTGTAAAGGGCAACAAGTTCGCCGTTTCGGTTAAGTACCGGACAGGTATTATAAAAAACTCCGCCCTCATCGGTTATAAAACTTCCTCCGATAATCCATGAATTGTATCGCTTTGCAATTTTTGACAAAAATTCAAGTGTTTCGGAATTTTCCAATTTATCCGCACTTTTTTGAAAATTTTTCGGCGACCACCCGACCGTCCAAACCTCAGGCAGTACGATTATATCCGTATCGTCTATGATATCACGTTCGATAAGATGTTCAACTTTGTCAAAATTTGCCTTTTTATCCGCAATTTTTGAACACATTTGAACGGCTGAAATTTTTATTGTTTTTCCCATAATTTCCTTTTGCAAGCCTCATCATAGTATTTTTGGGCATTTTTTTCAAGATTTAAAAGCTGTGTTTTTATATTTTCTTTTACCTGTTCAATTTCTTCATCCGAAGCATCCTCTTTTACATAAACAGGTTCACCGTAAGTATTAAGGATATTGCAACGTCCCAAAGGCATTTTCATTTTGTCCCACGATGGAAGCGAAATAAAAGTCCTTTGCGGAGAATACCAATGAACGGGTACGATAGGAGCACCTGTTTTTTGAGCCAGTTTAACCGCACCGTTTTTCACCTTATGCAAAGGTCCGTGAGGCCCGTCAACCATAATTCCCACGCATTCACCGTCTTTAAGTCTTGAAATCATTTGCATGGTAGATTCAACCGCACCTTTTTTCCCTGTTGACCCGCGAACGACCTTAAAGCCCCACTTTTCAACCGTTCGTGCAATAATTTCTCCGTCAATGGAATTACTTATTTGAATGTTAAGCCTATCACGACGTTGGATTCCGTGAACCAAAAATTGATTAGCATGCCACATGACATAAATACAAGGAAAAACACACGGATTATTATATTCAACAATATGCGTAAAACATTCCTGTAAACGCAAAAGCCGATACAAAGTATCGGATAAAAAGTTCATGTTTCCGTCGTTAATCAGTCTTACCATAACAAGTATTATACCATAAATTCAAGGCACTGTTAAAAGTTTTTACTTCAAAATAATTAACAATGTAGTTTTTTTTAAACTTCGGTGTGTTACGATATAGTTATGGAAACACAATTTGTACCGCTTCACCTGCACAGCGAATTTTCTTTGCTTGACGGAGCGATAAGGCTCAAAGAATTATGCAATTTTGCAAAAGAACACAACATGCCTGCCGTTGCCGTAACCGATCACGGTGTAATGTACGGTGCTCTTGATTTGTATTTGGAAGCTAAAGAAGCGGGAATAAAACCGATTATCGGGTGTGAATTTTATGTTCATACGGGCGATATTACGGAACACGACCAGAACAATAATCCCAGATATCACCTCGTTTTACTTGCCAAAGACAACGAAGGCTACATGAACATGGTTAAACTAGCCTCCGATGCAGCATGCAAAGGATTTTACATGAAACCCCGCATAAATTTTGAGATGCTGAAAGAACATCACAACGGCTTGATTTGTCTTTCCGCATGCCTTGGCGGAGAAGTAATACAACATCTGCTAAAAGGTGATTACGACGGTGCAAAAGCTGTTGCAAAGCAATATAAAGAGCTTTTCGGCGATGATTACTACATTGAACTTCAAGACCACGGACTTGAAGAACAAAAACGCACTAACCCCGACTTAATCCGTATTGCAAACGAATTAGACATAAAAATGGTAATCACAAACGATTCCCACTACCTTAAAAAAGAGGATGCAGACTGGCATGACACACTTTTGTGCATGCAAACCCAATCTTTAAAAAGCGAAGAAAACCGAATGCATTTCCCAAACAACGAATTTTACGTAAAAACCGTATCCGAGCTTAGGGACGCCTTCAAATGGATGGATTCGGAAACTTTTGACAAATGTATAAAAAATACCGTTGATATCGCCGAACAATGCCACATAACAATAAAATGGGAATCACCGCTTCCCGATTTTCAAGTTCCGCCAAACCATACAAAGGATTCATATCTGACGGAACTTGTTATGGAAGGGTTAAAAAGAAAATACGGAGAAGTAACTCCCGAACTGAAAGAACGTGTGAATTACGAACTCGGAATTATAGAAAAAATGGGATTTTCCGCATATTTTCTCATAACATGGGATTTTATACATTATGCAAAAACCCATGACATTCCTGTCGGTCCGGGCAGAGGCTCGGCAGCGGGTTCGGTTGTCGCATACGCTCTTGACATAACCGATCTTGACCCAATCCGTCATCATCTTTTGTTTGAAAGATTTTTAAACCCCGAACGTTTCAGCATGCCTGATATTGATACCGATTTTTGTATCGAAAAACGCGGGCAGGTTATTGATTACGTTGTTAAAAAATACGGCGAGGACAAAGTTTGTCAGATTATTACGTTCAATACGCTTGCAGCCCGAAACGCTTTCAAAAGTGTCGCAAGAGTTTTCGGAATGGAATACGCAAAAAGCAACAAAACCGCATCTTTAATCGACGATACAATAGACGGTTCAATGATAGAAGGCTCCGAACTTAAAAATCTTTACGATACGGATGCAGAAATTAAACGCGTAATTGATACCGCAAAATGTGTTGAAGGTCTGAAATGCGGATTTGGTATGCATGCGGCAGGCGTAATAATCTCTTACAAACCGTTAGACCAAATTGTACCCGTTCAGCCTTCAAAAGAAGGAATTATCATAACCCAATACCACAGGGAAATTTTGGAAAAACTCAAGCTTTTAAAAATGGACTTTTTAGGGCTTAGAAACCTTACAATGATTCACAAAACCTGCAAGCTTGTAAAACAATGTCAAGGAATTGACGTGGATATAAACCACATTCCGCTTGATGATAAACCTACTTACGATATGCTCTGCCGCGGAGAAACGGTAGGTGTTTTCCAGCTCGAATCATCAGGCATGACAAGTCTTGTGAAGAAATTAAAACCTGACGTTTTTGAAGATTTAGGAGCATTGGTTGCCCTGTTTCGACCGGGGCCGCTCGGTTCGGGGATGGTAGATGACTTTGTGGAAAGAAAGCACGGACGTCAGGCAATTACTTACGCACACCCCAGACTTGAACCTATTTTGAAAGACACATACGGTACAATGGTTTATCAGGAACAAATTATGCAGATATTCCAGGTTCTTGCGGACTATTCACTGGGTCAGGCAGATCAGGTTAGGCGTATGATGGGGCATAAAGACCCTGTTGCAATGGCGGCACAAAAGGATAAATTAATCGAAGGTTCGGCAAAATACGGAATGAAACCCGAAGATGCGACAAAACTTTTCGACCAAATCCAAAATTTTGCTGAATACTGTTTTAACCGTGCCCATTCATCTGCTTATGCTTTTGTGGCTTATCAAACAGCTTATCTGAAATGTCATTATCCCGTAGAATATTTATCGGCTTTGCTTTCAAGTGTATCGAACGATCAGGATAAAACCCAGAGTTACATAGAAGAAGCCTTAAAATACGGAATAAAAGTTTTACCGCCCGACATAAACAAATCATATTTGGAATACGCACCTGACGGGCATGACATTCGTTTCGGGCTTGCTTCGATTAAACAGGTCGGAGAAGGCGTAATTGAAGAAATTATCAAAGAGCGTGAAGAAAACGGAGAATTTGAATCGGTTTATGATTACATAAAACGACTTGACATAAAGTGTTCAAACAAGAAAACCCTTGAAGGTTTGATAAAAGCTGGAGCGTTTTCATCCGTAGAGAAAAGCCGTAAACAGTTAATGGAAAATATTGATTACATTATTGCGACGGCTTCAAATGAATCAAAAGCAAGGGCTTCGGGTCAGGGAAGTTTATTTGACATGCTAGGCGACGCATCCGCAATACAGGAGGCAAAATTTCATTTAGCGGGTTCGGATGAGGAATATGATGCAAGAACGTTACAAAATTTTGAGAAGGAATTTTTGGGATTTTACGTAACGAGTCATCCGCTGTCAACAATTCGTAACAAGCTGCCGTTTTTAATGACGCACAAAACCACGGAAATTTCCGCACAGCCGAAAGATAAAGCTGTTACAATTTGCGGTTTAATAACTGCGATGCGGCAAATTCCGACCAAAAAAGACCCGACAAAATTTATAAGATTTATAACATTAGAAGATTTATCCGGAAAAGTTGATGTTGTAGCATTTGACGATAAAATACGTGCTTACGGCGACATGCTTCAAAGCGAACAGCGGGTAATCATTTCGGGGAAAGTAAACCGCCGTGAAGGTGAAGATGGTGTTTCGGTGGTGGTTGACAGTGTAAAAACCATCGAAAATTCAAATATATTCACGATAAACATAGAGGACGATTTCAAATATGAGGAACTTCATTTAATAAAAAACATACTTAATCGTTTTGCCGGTTCTGATCCCGTGATTTTCAGGCTGAATGAGGAAGATGACTGTTTGAAAGTGCTTTCATCGTCTAATTATTGGGTTAATTCATCAAACGAGCTGGTACACAGCTTAGAAAACCAATTTAAAGGTCGTTTGAGCGTAAATGTGCATTCATTGGACGAACAGGACGAGCCTGCGGCGGTTTAAAAAAAATTTAAAAAAAAGTTGTTGCAAAAAAAATATATTTATGTTTATAATAGAAACACAACCCGATGCGGGGGTAATTCAGTGGTAGAATGCCTCCTTGCCAAGGAGGATGTCGCGAGTTCGAGCCTCGTCTCCCGCTCCATAAAAGACAAGAGTTTTAGGCTCTTGTCTTTTATTGTATAAGCAATTTTGCTTTCATTTTGCTCATATTTCTTCATTTTTGAATACTCCTTTCATTTGTTCAAGTGCTTTCTTTATAGCATCGTCATTATTTTTCATGTATATGTTCAAAGTAGTTTCAGCTTTTGAATGTCCCAGTTGATTTTGTATGAATTTAATGCTAGCTCCGTGCTGGAGAGCAATATCCGCATACGAACCCCTTAAATCGTGAAGTCGTACCCTATCAGTTATATCAACAAAATCTAGTAGTGGTTTCCACACTCGTATCCTAAGATTTTTATCGTTTAAATACCCATTAACTTTGTTTGGAAATAATAATTTTGTACCCTTGGGTAAAGAGTTAGTGTATTCCAATAAAAGAGCAACAATGTCGTCCGTTATATATACTTCGCGTTCTTTAACCTGAATTTTTCTAGCAGGGTTTTTTGTCCCGTCCTTGAGCTTCCCTTTGGTAAATTGTTTATTGACCTTTATACTCTTGTTTTCGTAATTAATATCAGTAACTTCAAGAGCAATGAGTTCTCCAATACGCATGCCAGTTCCCATAAGCGTAGCCAATAAAACGTAATACCTTGGATATAGTTTTTGGCAAGCATTTAATACTTTTTTTTCTTGAGTCTCGGTCAAGTGGTGTTTTTCCGGAGACGGGACTATAACATTATTTACGGCTAGAAACTTATTTTCGTTTATAAGTTTATGTTTGAGGGCATAATTACAAACGGCTTTCGCAATTTTTAAGCATAACTGAGCTACAAATGGTGTACGAGATTGTTCAATCTCATCAATAAACTTCTGCAAATCTACTGAACTTATTTTTTCATATTTTACTGTAAATAACTTCTTAAGGTGATTTTCAATGTACAGATTATATGTTTTATATGTAGTATGAGAAAGCTTTGGCAATACATGTTCCATGTATGGTTTAAAGATATGTTCAAAGGTAATATTTGCTACACTGGTTTGACGATTTTCTTGCTCTGAACCGTACTTTATTGCATCAGCTCTATTTTTAAAATGTCCCCCTGTATGTTGCTTACCATACATATCGTACCAAGTAGCTGTATAGTATGAGACTATTTTACCTTTACTTTCATGTTTTTTTTTACTTGAGCCAGCCATTATCATTCACCTCCTTTACCAACTCTTATTCTCTGCAACCTTTTTTCTGCTAGGTTATGGCTAAACTCTAGGACTTCACTCTCACTAAGTTTCCAAATCCCTCTAAAATACACGGTAATGTTACCTCTTAGTATTGAATGTTTGTAGAGATAGTCATAATTGTAACCATGTTTCAGGCTGAGTTCTCTGATAGACATTAAATCTTGAGGTTCTGTCCTTTCCGACACCTTATCGGTTATGTATTCTTTTAAATGCATTTTTTCTCCTTTCAGCATTCGTTTTATTGTAGTGTATCTCGTTTTTACATTCGACATATCGAATGTAAAAACATTCTAACACAGAGTCGGAATTTTGTCAACCATTTTGCGAATATTTTTTCTGAAATCTTCGATATTGCATATTTGACAGGTTGTGGTATAATGTTCTTATGAATAATCATGAAGAAATAAATATAGATTCCATGCTCGATGTAATTGGAAACGTAATCCAAGAGCAAAGAGAATTGTTAGGATTGACTGTTGCTGAACTTTCACAAAAGTCAGGAGTTAGCGTTGGTGTGATTTCTGACTTAATAAATCATAGAGGACGTGTTCCGACTCTTGCTAATTTCATTAAGTTAGCAAGTGCATTGCAATTACCAGAGGATATGTTTACAAGTCTTATACAAGGGAAAATTGAGAAAGTACAAGAAGCTAATAAATGCAGTAAAGAGGACGTTGAACACGTATTACTTAGGTATGGTGTAAAGAAAGATAATTTACCAACTCTCATTGCACTAATAGATACATTTATACAAACTCAATCTACTGTTACTTATACTAGGTCACGCCATTTATAATAAAACCCTATACTTTCAAATGGTAACTTTTCCACCATTCTAAAAAATTTGTCAGCCTATTATTTTTGTTTAGAATCTTCATATTTTGGGGTCTCTATTGTACTTTTGGGAACCAATTTTAACTCATAACCAAGCACGTCAAATATTTGCACTGCTTCCGTGTATTTTATCGATGCTCTTTTAAGTTTATTAAGCACATTTGTCCGTGAATCAGAGTAACCTTTATAATTATCTTTTAACTTATCAGCAAGTGCCTGAGCATCTAGTCCCTTCTCTTTCATTAGCTCTTTTATTTTAGCCCTTAGTTTATCCTGCAAGTGCTTTGTATTAACTGAATATATCTTTGCCATAATTTTATACCCCTTTTTTACAATACCACTATTTATAAGAGGTGTCACTATTTTGTAAATTTTTGTGTTGACCAATGGCAAAATTTGTTGACAAATTCACGGATTAGTGACATGATGTTAACGTAGTCAGCAAACGAAAGGAGAAACGATTATGACAACAGTAATTGCAACAAACATCAATTTAGAAGACAATGCAAGAGTTATTAAAGCTCTTGACAGCAAAATCGCAGAGTTGAAAGAACTTAGGGACGAAAAGGTAGCCGAAGTTAAAGAAGTTATGACAAAAGCGAATGTATTTGAACTTAAAGCTGGTATGTTTACATTCAAACTTCAAGAAATCACTAGAAACAATGTCGATACAAAGGCACTTAAAACCAGATACAGTGAGATATATAAGGCACTTCTTAAGGTCACTAGTTATCTGAAATTTGAGGTTGTGTAGGGTTCCGCCCTACACTCCTCATTCGAGGTCAGAACAATGAACCAATATGTGGATAATATTTTGAAATTTATGCCCGAAAGTCAGGCATTATGTTTCCTTAGCGGTTTGAGCGGTGCGGAAGGTTCTTACTTTCTTGACGTGGCAAAGAAAATCAGTAAAGTAGTTGCCAAGGCTCCAGCACTATATGAAACGGACGAAAAAGGAGACAGTGTCAAACCAGTGTTACATTATTTTTACGGCAATATTGACATATATGTTACGGAAATTGATAAGAAAAGCCGTGAACATTTTGGATATACCAGTATAGGACACGGTACTCTAGAGGCTGGTTATATTGATTTAGAGTATATTTTTAAAGCTATACCACTTATCAACTTAGATTTCAATTTCAAGCCACTGAAAATTTCAGATTATAAAAAGAAGTTTGAATGGTAGATTTTCTCCTGAATTTAACACAATAGGTATTTTGTTAAATTCGATAAAAACGACTTAAATATAGACTGTCAAAGGATTAAGGGCATAAGCTCTCAGAAAAACAAGAACTCAACTTAACACAATGATTTACAAGCGTAAATTCAACTTAACAAAACATAAGGAAATGAGGTGATAAAATGAAGCACGTTCAACCAATCAGAGAAAAGAACAAAATTGAAGAAATTAAATCATACCTAAGATGTAACGGAACAAGGGATTTATTGCTGTTTACAATGGGAATAAATATAGGTTTGAGAATATCGGATTTACTTAAACTGAAAGTTATTGATGTAAAGGGCAAAAGCCATGTTGAGATTAAAGAACAGAAAACAGGCAAAATAAAAAGGTTTCCTTTGCTTGGTAATCTTCAATCAATGATTGATGATTATACCAAGGGAAAATCCGACAACGAATACCTATTCAAAAGCCGTAACGGAAAAAACAGACCAATTACAAGAGTTATGGCATATATGATAATAAATGAGGCTTGCAAAAAAGCTGGCATTAATGATTCTGTAGGTACACACACATTAAGAAAAACTTTCGGTTATCACCATTATCAAACATTTCATGATGTTGCTATACTTCAATACTTGCTCAATCATTCAAGCCCTTCAATAACTTTAAGATATATCGGAATTACACAAGATAATGTTGAAAGCACATTGCAAAATTTTGAGTTATAGCAAAATAATCGTTTCTCAGTTCTTTTGTGTATAAGTGAGTAGTCATAATGTTTGGCTACTCTTTCCTTTTGATTATACTGTTGTTTTAAACTTTTAACAGTCCATAAAAAGTTAGGTGTTCAATGAAGAAATTACAACATACGAATTTTGCCTTGAATCAGTAGCTTTGACTATAACATTTACTATATATCTAACTTTCTACCGTATTTCCTATCACTTGTAACATAATCAGCTTGTGATGAAAAGGTACTAACTTGCTGACTCATTCGGATTATATCGTCAAGGTTCAGCACCTTATAATTAGGCTTGTTTTGTACAAATTTAGCACTTGCTTCGGTTAATCCCGATGAAGCAACCATGATAACTTCATCTGCGCCAAAATCGTCTTTACAACCCCACAATGCTCTCACTGGTTCAGGCGGTACAGGATTTTGATAGTGCTTGCATTGGACTATAGCGGTATAGTCGCCCTGCTTAAGGATAATATCAACTCCACCATCGCCACTCCCCTTTGTTACTGTTGCTTTATAGCCATTTATTCTAAATACTTTTGCTACTTCCTGCTCAAATTGCCAACCGTCTAAAGTCCACCACCATTGACGTTGTTGCCACATATCTGCATTAAGCCGTGTATCTGTATAGGATAATTTTTTATGCCACCACCAACAAAAATAAATCAGCCCTGCAATTACTAAAAGCCCTGCAACTTCTTCACTAACTTGTGCTATTGCAGCAATGATTGTTAAACTTATAAATGAAATCAATAATGATTTAGCAAGTTCACCCCATAATTTCAATCGGTTTACTTCTTTTAAAAACCTGAACAACACCGTAATAGCTGCAATAATAAATACAATAAGGGCTTTAATTGTTGTGTAATAAGTCCTGTAATCACCACGTCTTGACATTATACGTCTAACCTCCTGCCGTATTTATTCCCTTGTTTTAATGGGAATAAAATTTTTTCTTCAATGTCTGGGTATTGGTGTGGTTGAAAACTAAATGCCTGTGCAAATTCTTCATATCCATACCAAATATTACCGTCATTTCTTGCTTTTATGATATCGTTAGCTTTTTGCTCATCGATAAAATCGAGTGTTAATAACCCTTTTTTACTGCAAAACATAATATCAATCTTGCGTGTCTTTACTTTTTCTAATAAGCCCTGCCATTCCTCGTTATCGGGTTTTATATTACAGGCTTGGGTAAGGCTATTAATTGCACCTACAAAATCACCGTTATTATATGCTCGAAGACCGTCTTTGTGGGATTGGTTTGCCTCCTGCTCTGTATCATATTCATGCTTTTCCCAATTTATTTTCTGTTTTAAATCAATATACATACTGTTATTAGGTAACAGTTTAATAGCTTCATTTATGGATGACAAAGCAGATTCATATCTTTTATTTTTAAAATCGCTCTTAGCATTTTCGTAAAAATCTTCAGCCCATAAAGTATCTCTCTCTGATTTTACTTTTTGCAAAAAGTTTTGATATTCATTTTTTAAGCACTTCTTATTTGCATTCTCCAGTAAATTAACAATATCGTTATAATTCGGATTGCTTGTCTTAGTCTTATCATAAAGGGTTTTAGCTTTAATATACAGTTCTTCAGCTTCCTTTTCTGCGATAATGTTTGCATATTCTCTCTCTATATCTGCCTTTAAAGAAGAATACCTGCTATCTTCTATCAAATCTATCGCACTATTTATACTCGATAATGCTTTATCAAAATCCTTATTTTTAAAATGGTTTTCAGATTCTAAATAAAATTCCTCAGCTTTTTTCTGTACATTCACTCTTTTTTGTTTAAATATTTCCAGTGTATCTTTGTATTTTTCACTATTAGCATTTAACTTAACTGCTTCTTCTAAATTTTGTATCGCATCATTAAATCTTTTTTCATTTGATTTCTTGATGGCAATATCATATTTTTCTTCAGCAAGTTTTATGTTATTTATAATGACACAAATACTTTCCTTCAACGTATCAAATTTATTGTCGGATATATTTTGCTTTTTTGCAAGGGCAATACAATTATTTATAATTTCCAGTGCTTGATTGTACTGTTTATTTTCTTTTAAAGCAACGGCTTGATTGTATAAATCTTCAATTTTTAATTCTTCTTCTTTGTATAATTTTTGGAGTTCTTCATACATATTTTCAAATTTTTGGAGGGTTTCACTCTGGTTATTAAAATCAAGATTGTCAGGTATAAGGTCAATCGCTTCTTCTAAATTTTGTATTGCTTCGGGATATCTATAAGCATCTTTATCTATCACAGATTGTCTAAAAAGATACTCGGCTTTAAACTTTTTACATTCCTCATAATTTATGCTGTTTTTGTCGAGTTTATCTAGAAGTTTATCAATGTAAGTTAGTCCAATTTTATATTTATTTAACCGTAAATACGTTCTTGCTAGTGCATAATAGAATTCTGGATTATGGCAAAGATAGTATTTATCGTCTTTTGATATAGCATTTTTCAAATACTGTTTAGCCTGTTTATAATCACCTGCCTCATAATATGCCAATCCGACCGCATAAAAGAAATATGGATTGGGAAGAGATTCTAATGAATGAGCTTTCTTATATATTTCAATCCCTTCCATGTACTGACCATTTTTGCAAAGTTTGTCAGCTTTATTGTACAACTTATCAATCGGATTTGACAGATATTTACAAATAATCCAAATTAGGGTACCCACTAAAATTACCACAGCGGCACCACAAAGTATCTTTCTAATTATTTCGGCAAATGGCAATAATATTACAATAATAACAATAGTACCAATACAACCGATATTTTCGTCACTTTTTGCCATTCTACACCCTTATTGTCAGTAATACCGAGTTATCCTCTAACACTTCTTCTTGCTCTAACTGCATTGTAGGACTCTTTGCCACTTTTTGTTTAACATTTTGTATAATTTCCTGCTGAAGCTCTTTAGTATATCTTGTATCAATATCTTTATACTTTTGATATGCTTCCTTATTTGAAACATCGCCTTTTATTCTAAACTCATACATGTTATTTTTATTAGTGAATATCAAAGTATAATTATCACTGCTACAAGTAATTTCATTATTTTTTTCAACGCAATTTAACCCAATAGAAGCCAATGCTTTAATTAACAGGTTTTTATCGGTAAATTTTGTTTGAAAAACTTGTTGAACTATAGGCGGTTGAATTTCTTTTTTTACTTGAATTTCTTTTTGCGGTTCAATAACTCTTTGTGCTTGCATTTCTTTTTTGCGCTGAGCATTTATATTTATTTCTTCTGTATTTATTTCTTTAGTTGAATTATAAAAACATTTTGCCCCTATAGTTTTTTCAATTGTACGAATAAAATTATTTACATCCAAATCAGCGTCATATACCGAAAACACAGCACACACATACCCGCTTCGAATTTCCCAGATGAAATAATCTTTTGTTTTAAAGTGAGTTTTAAACATTCCCCACTGTTCAACAAAATCGTAACCAGACCTTTGTACTATTCTTTTTATATCTTTAAAACTTTTAAATTTAGTATATCTAACATCTTCATTTTTTCTTACAAAATCTTCAAAACCTTTTTCGCCCATTACAACTCTCATTACCAATGCTAAAGGAATTAACGCTATATTTATTGACATATTTACCTCTTTCTTTAAAAATAAATCTTTCTACCTTGACTTGCCATTATATCCTACCTTTTTTTCTTAAGTAGTCTTTGATTTTGATAACTTTACCTTCGGGAATATCATCTGAATATTCAACATCTGAAAACCGAATAACGATTATTGCGGATACTCTCGCAAGGTCTTTTAATATTACCGCGGTTGTAATTCCTGCACACAGTACTGAAGTCCATATTGTGTAATTGAGTTTATGAATCAAAAATAATGAAAATCCGCCCCCGACTAGTACTATAAGAATAACAAGTAGCACGATTATCTTTATATATAATTTTCTGTATTCAATGTAATTAAAACTCAACAGTCCTTCCTTTGCTTGTAGTTTAAAGAATCTCGCTTTATCAATATTTACCTCTTTCTTTAAAAATCAATAGTTCTGCCTAATTTAGCACCTTGTTTAAGCGGAAAAGCTATTTTTGCTTCAATATCTAACTGTTCATGAGGCTGGAAGTTAAATTCTTGTGCAAATTCTTCATATCCATACCAAATCTTACCGTCATTTCTTGCTTTTATGATATCGTTAGCTTTTTGCTCATCGATAAAATCGAGTGTTAATAACCCTTTTTTACTGCAAAACATAATATCAATCTTGCCTTTTTGTGCGGACTCAAGTGCGTAAGTAATTTCTTTATCATCAGGGTTAAGTTCTGCAACAACCTTTAAACAATCAATCGCATTTTCAAAATCCCCGTCTTTAAATAACTTCATTCCCGTATCGAAGCTTAATTCCAGTGCTTTTTTATAATCTTTTTGGGCAAGTTCGTGTTTTTTGAGTTCTTCGTAACATTTTGCTCTGCCTTTATATCCCAAATAGTCTTCAGATTCTAATTCAATCGCTTTGGTATAGTCTTCTATGGCAAGGTCATATTGCTTAAGTTCTTTATAACAATCCGCTCTGTTTCGATAAGAACACCACCGATTAGAATCAATTTCAATAGCTTTTGTATAATCTTCAATCGCTTCTTTATATTGATTCTGTTTATAATAACATTGACCTCTGCTAAAATAATTCCAATAGTTTTCAGGGTCTAATTCAATCGCTTTTGAATAATCTTTTAATGCAAGGTCATATTGTTTAAGTTCTACGTAACAATCCGCTCTGCCTTTATATCCAAAATAGTCTTCATGTTTTAATTCAATCATTTTTGAATAGTCTTTTATGGCAAGGTCGTATTGTTTAAGTTCTTTATAACAATCCGCTCTGCAAGAATATCCATCAGATTCTTTAGGGGATAATTCAATCACTTTTGAATAATCTTTTAATGCAAGGTCGTATTGTTTAAGTTCTACGTAACATCTTGCTCTTTCAATGTAATTCAAATCGTATTTAGGGTTTAATTCAATCACTTTTGAATAATCTTTTAATGCAAGGTCGTATTGTTTAAGTTCTACGTAACAATCCGCTCTGCCTTTATATCCAAAATAGTCTTCATGTTTTAATTCAATCATTTTTGAATAGTCTTTTATGGCAAGGTCGTATTGTTTAAGTCTTTTATAACAATCCGCTCTGCCAGAATATCCATAAGATTCTTTAGGGGCTAATTCAATCACTTTTGAATAATCTTTTAATGCAAGGTCATATTGTTTAAGTCCTTTATAACAATCCGCTCTGCCCAAATATCCATAAGATTTTTTAGGGGCTAATTCAATCACTTTTAAATAATCTTTAATAGCTTTTTGATAACTAAAAGTCAATAGTTCTTCCTCCCCTTGCACGTTTAACGGTTTCGGTATCTTTTTTAGCTTTCGCTTTCTTTTTAGTACTTTCTTCGGTTTCTTCGGGTACATAATTATAACTTTCATCATGCGCCGTAGCAGATACAGCTCTTTCATTTGCCCATTCTCTTATTGCTAAAATCTGCTCTGACTGCGTTGTTGACAAAGGAACCGTGTTATTAATGGTTTTAAATAAATCACTTTCGTCAAGAGTTCTGTCTTCTGCAAATGCCTCAAATAAAGCAGATATTACAACTTGCTCAATTTCAGAACCGCCAAATCCTTCAGTAGCTTTTGCAAGTTTAATCAATAAATCATCTGTAATCTCAAAGTCCTTTGACTTACTGCCTTTTAATCTCTTTTCAAGGTGCAGTTTAAAAATAATTTTTCGTTCATTTACTGTTGGCAAATCAACAAAAAATATTTCATCAAATCTTCCCTTACGTAGCATTTCAGCAGGTAATCTTGAAATATTATTAGCTGTTGCAATTACAAATACAGGTTTCGTTTTTTCATTCATCCATGTTAAGAAAGTTCCAAATACTCTTGTAGTAGTTCCGCCATCCATTTCACCGCCAGAACTTCCGCCAAAACCTTTTTCAATTTCATCAATCCAAAGAATTGAAGGTGCTACCGCTTCAGCAGTTTGTATTGCTTTTCTCATATTTTCTTCACTGCTTCCGACTAAACCCGAAAATATCTTTCCTACATCAAGTCTTAACAGCGGTAATTGCCACATAGCACTCATTGCCTTTGCAGTCATTGACTTTCCGCATCCCGCAACACCCGTAATTAAAACCCCTTTTGGTGCAGGTAAATTATAATCTTTTTGTGCCTTACCAAGCCATGAATTATTACGTTTGGTAAGCCATTTTTTAAGATTTTCCAAGCCCCCAATATCGTTAATGTTTAAATTCGTATTAACAAATTCTAAAATTCCTGTCTTTTTAATTACTTGGCATTTTTCTTCAAGAATTATATCAAGTTCCTTAACAGTTAGTTGCCCTTTGGTAACCATAGCACGTGCAAAAGCATTTTCTACTTCTTGCAAGGTCAACCCCTGTGCTGCTTTACATAGCTGTTCTTTATCGGTTTCAGTTAGGTCAATAGTTATGCCAGAACCCTCATTTCGTTCAATCATAACGTCTAAAAGCCCTTTTATTTCTTCTAACGTAGGTAAATCAAAATCAACTACGGTTATGTCTTTTTGAAGTTCGATTGGTAAAACTAATGAAGGTGCAATAATCACGACATTTTTTGAACACTCGGCATCCTTAAGTGAACCTGCTACATCACGTATTTTACGAATAAAATTATAATCTGCATTTCTACCTTGTACACCAAACAAAGTATGTACGTCTTTCAAAATTAATATTGCCGGTTTATTATAATCATCTATAAACTTCAGTGCTTCATTCGGATTATCAATATTACCGACTCTTTCTTGCCCTTTTTCAAGGTTCTTTTTCATTCCCTCAGTCGAACTCCAAATAAAAACATCTCTCTTACTCTTTATTTGCGAAGTATTATTGGCGATTTTTGTAATGAGTTCTACAATTCGTATTTCTTCCCAAGTAGGAATATATATGAATGAAAAACGTGCCTTAAACAAGTTGGTTAGATATTGTTCGGTCTTTTTAATCCCTTCTATTTGTTCACTTTTTGCCATAGTATTACCTCATTACTTCCATTATTTCTTTAAAATCACCCATGCCTGTCATTATAACTTCGTTATCAGGGGATATGCGTATTTCAATTTTGTTTTTGTTTTCATATATAACGGATTTGTTGTATCTGTCGGTTAAAAAATAATAATTCTGATTACTTGAACCAACCCAAGCACGTGAATAATCGGTTTTATTCTGTTCATATCTGCCGTCTATTAAAATATCCACATATTTAATCAACTCTTGAAAATCTGCATTGTTTTCAAGGTCTTTTAATTCATTTCCCGTAAAAAGAATAACTGACAGCCCAAATTCTTGAACTGCCTTGCTTATCTCTGTTACAGCCTTTATTTGTTCTATTGGCTCACCACCTAACCAAGTTATACCCTCAACTTTATCTTTATAGGATTTGATTAAATCAATAAAATCATTCACATTATATGAGGTACCGCTATCAAAATCCCACATGTGGAAGTTTGCACAACCTTTACAGCGAATTGAACACCCTTGAACCCAAATAGCAAATCGTGTTCCAACACCTTCAACATCTGTTATAGGAATATATGAATTTATCCTAATATCCACTCTGTTGAAACTCCTCATTTGAAGTGTAAAGATGCTGTTCTGTTTCATTGTATTCTTTTGTAAATTCAGATTTTACAGTCTTTGCACCTGTTAAGTTTTCAACTTCTTTTACGTAGTTAAGACAAGATTTACCTTTAATCCCTACGGTCTCTGATTCAATATGTCCGTCAGGTAATATTCTGATTTTAATTTGTTTAGTCATTTACTTCCCTATCATTGTTTGCCTTTATGTATCTATTTTTCGTCTTTTTTAGTGTGAGTCCTTGAACCGTTCTTCTCTGATTCAGGTTTATTTTTGCTGTCTTTCATTAATCTCATTCGTGGTTTTTTATCTAATAGTTGTTCAAAATAAATATCAGTGATGCTATCTAAATTTCCATCCCTATTTGAAATTACCTTTATTTCATTGCTATCCTCATTAGTCATAATCATTTTTAGTTTTCCTTTTACTTTATACTCCACAATACAAATTGTGGGGCATAAATACGAATAACCGCACATTGTCAGTAGTTGGCACTGTGCGGTTATTCCGTTTTTATTCAACTTATACACCGTTGCAATTTTAGATTTTTATGTTAATATAGTTTTGTGGTAGATTTTCACCACAATTTGTATTGTGGAGTGTTGATATATGGTGCGTTTGAACTTTTAAAGTTCAAAATTGTTGTATGACAAGTCTATTTCTTCTTGTTCAATGCCAATATACCTAAGAGTTATCGCAGGTGATGAGTGATTAAGTATCTTTTGTAATAAAGCCAAGTCGTTATACTTTTTGTAAAAGTGATATCCAAAGGATTTTCTCATGGTATGGGTACCTACATTTATTCTCAATCCTATGTTTTTACAGGCTTCGTTGATAAATCTGTACACCTGTGACCTATCCAATCTGCAATGTTTCTTACCTACAAATAACGGGTCATCTTTAAGAATAGAATAAATCTTTTCTCGTTCTTTCAGGTATTCATTAATAAGTTTTTTTAACTTTCCATTTAAAGGAAATCGTTTGTATTTACCTGTTTTCTTTTCCTTAATTTCAACAAGGTTCTTTCCCTTAACGTCCTCAATATTTAAGCTGAGAATATCTGAAACCCTTAACCCTGTGTTAATTCCAAAAGCAAAAATAAGCCTGTTCCTTTTGCTGTGCTTTGTGAGATATTCTTCAACACGTTCAATATCTTTTTTGTTTTTAATAGGCTCAACGAAATTCATATTACACCTCTTTATGCATCGTACCTAACACTTACGATGCAACTAAAAATGTAAAAAGATAAAAAAACGTATGCAATTTAGAAATTGCAAGCTCAACCAAAACGAAATAATTCCGTTTTGGAATAAAATGTAAGGTCAAAATGAAGGCTATATCATCATTACGACCTCATATAATATTAAACATTCAATATAAGACAGCTGTTGACGTCAACAAGGTGCCTTAAATTATGAAAAGGTACTTTATAATACCCCCAGTTATTTAATTTGATATTATGAGGTCAGCTATCGTCAAAAATAAGTACTTCATATACGAGGATGAACCCCTTTAATACAGAGTCATTCAGGTCATGACTTGCAATATTTTCTTTTGATACAATATTTCTTGCAGTTGAATCAACGGCAGTACTGTCAGGAGTTGTTGCAACTAACTCCTCCGTTGTCTCTTCCGTAATAACCGTATTGTCATTGGAAAATATCGCACTGTATAACTCTGAGTAGAGTTTAGAATCAGGTATGATTTTACGAACTAGTCTGTTCATTGTAGTTACGCTATCTTTGTAACCTAATTCCGTCATTAAGTTGGTAAAGTGCTTTGAATTACCATCCTCAAGTTGTAACTTGTAAGCATTTTTACTGATATTTGATAAATTATTTTCTTCTGCCACATGGTCAAGAGTATCGTAAGCTGTAAATACATATTTACGTAGCTTCTCATGAAAAACTTCTCTTAAAACTTTGTATAAGGAGTTATTATCTAATGCCATGAGCATCATTGATAAGGTAAATTTATCAGCAGTACTGTCAAGACGTTTTATTACAGGAGTCAGCTTGTCCTTTTGTACAAGCTCCAGTTCAATCCTCAACATATTAACTTTACTCATATCAATACTATGACTATCGGGGTCATAAGAATCTCCCAGTAGTTTTATTTCTTTCTCCGTTATAGGTTCATACAACTTACAAATAGGGCTGTTGTGCCTTTTACAGTATTCTGCACCTTTATCGTAAAACTTTAGTCTGAAATGTGGGATTTCTTCGGATTCAAAATCCTGAACAAAGTGCAAGTACAAACTTATCGATACGTTAGATTCAACCGTTGTTCCTGTTATACATGGGTTATCAATGTTAGAAAGCATTCCAATATAATCTTCAACAGGGTTTTTAACTATATAATCTTCCGCAATATGCATAATTGAAACACTAACACCCTCTCTTATCTGCTCAGGAAAGCTACTCCGTAGAGCGTGAGCTAATCTATTTTCTGGTATCATCTGTAAGTTATGTCCGTTGTCATTGCCACGTTCCGAATCAATTAATTTTGCAGGGTTAAAGGTACTCTGTATGTTGCCAGCTTTACTATTAACGGTTGCAGTTGGGAACAGTTCTTTCAAATGAGTACTTGAAGTTTCCCTGAGTTCCTGAGAAACTTCTTTCTTCGCATAATTCAAACGTAATTTATCAAGTATAGTATCACCCAACATGTCGTTCAACTCCTATAAGTAACAGCTTTATATAAGTGATGAAGCGCTGGAATACCAGTATAGTTAAGAGACTTAACAGCATTTATCATTTTTCTGATTACAGCTTGTTGCTTACTCCCGATAGGCTTTAACATTTCTGATATTTCCCTATCCCCCATGCTCAACGCACTAACAACATATCTATAATAGGTAACATTGTATTTCTTTATAGGGAATTTCTTATGTAAATACAGTAAAGGTCTTAGCAGTGTCTCATGTTGTAAAGACTTGAAAACATTTTTTCTTAACTGTTCTTCAGCATAGAACTTTCTTATGTCTTCCTCACTTGCAATACTCTCGACTTTACCTGAATTAACTATCTTACGTGCATTTTTGTTACTGGCTTCTAAGTCTTTTTGAAACTGTTGAGTATGTGAAAGCATCGTACTTAATATTTTGTATGTGATTACTTCTATATAAGATTCATCGGTATTCAGAGAAAATAGGGAAGGCTTGCACGCTTGTTCTGTTAAATCCTGAATACTTTGTAAACCAATAATATCTACTTTCAAAAATAGCCTCTTACCGCTTCCAGTTATACGAACTTGAACTTTCCTTTTTCCCTTATTATCTTTACGGAAGATAGGACTGTAATGCTGTTGCTCGTTGTTAGTAAAAGTTCCATTCAAAGTAGTAAAAATAAAAGTAATTTCGGATTTATCTTCATTCTTCTTAATGGTCAAGTGGCGACCTATAGAAGTCAGTTGCGCTAACTCATATATGAACTCTAACGCATTTATTTTAGACATAATCTCGGTTGTATAGGTAAAGCCTGTAATGATAGGATTTAACTCAACTACGCAACGAAAGAAGAAATCAGCAACGTCTGTTATATAAGGTTGAAGGAGTCTGTATAGCTTATCTACTATTATCAGGTACATAGTACAAAGTTGGAATGTCCATGCACCAGCTCCGTTGTCATTTTCGTCAACGTACTTGTTATACTTGCTAAGATACATTTTAGACATAACCGAATCGAACTTAGTATTTGTATCGGAAATATTTGAGTAGTCATCAGGTTCTTTTGGAGATAGTTTGAAGTAATTGTGCATTTTACTCTCAGGCTTGTTAAATCCATTAGTAAGTTTGTCCAATTCTCTAATTGTGTTCCTCGTATGATACATGAAACAATATCCAAAATCGTCATACAGAACTAAATGTCTGTTCAATTTTTTAGCTAACTCACTGTACGCTTTTTCATTATCAAATAACTCTCTTAAGTTATTATGTAAGTAAAAGTTATCAACATTCTCTATGCTACCTATTGAACGAACCATATATTCTAATTCACTTATTATATCTTCATTATCTTCCTGTCCGTAATGTTTTATGATATTCATTAAGAACCTCTTACCTACACTGATGCTGTTAATTAGAGTTCTTGTATTCTCAAATGTAAGATGTCTCATTGTTTTCATCCCTTTCTTTCTCTAAGGGGATAAGTTGGGAGCTATTATCTATGTATGACAAAACACTCAACTTATCCTTCAAAGCCTGTCGTAGCAATGCACTTAAGTTGTATAAGCCTTTGTTTTTTATTTTTAAGATAAGGTGTTGCAATTCCTCATCTAACCTTATGGTAATTCTTTCCGCCATTTTATTTCTCCTTATTATTTGTACTGTCAGGATTTTCAGCCTGTTCAAACATAAAATCTTCTTGAGTTTGTTCAATTTCCATGAGGAAAGGTAGTGAATGACCTAGTGCCTCACTTAGTATGGACGTCATTGAGACACAAGCTTTTAATGATACCCACCACGCATTCAAAATTAGTAATCGTGGCAACTGGACATATAAAGTTACATACATATCAGGTGAGATTTCAACTATATCCCCACGTCTTACGTGATTACCATTATCCTTAATATAACTTTTCAATGTATCTGCAATAAATCTATCCATATCAATTAGCCTTGCATCAAAGGCATAGTACGTAAGCATTTGGACAGTTTTCAATGGTAAATCAAATCCTACCTGTTGGTATTTTATTAGGTTTAGTAATCGTTTCATAAGTCTCTCCGTTTCTTTTGTTTTAAATAGTCTTTGTACTAAAATATAAGTGTTATGTCTGACTTGTCTGACTTTGGTATTTTGAATTAAAGAATCAAAATTTTGCTTTTATTTTGCTTTTGTAGTCTTCGTAAACCAGTCAAATGAGTAAAAAGAGCAAACTAAGTAAAACCCTGAATAACTTGGATTAGTAAGACTTTTGAAAAACTGAACAAACTCATCAAAAACGTCAAACTTGACTTATGTATTCTTGCCAAGGAGGATGTCGCGAGTTCGAGCCTCGTCTCCCGCTAATAAAAATGAGTCACTCTTGTGGCTCTTTTTTATTAGCCTGATGATAGTGGCGAGAACTCTATTTTGAGTTCGGCGGATTTGCGGACGGACGGAGTTGATTAATCCCCTCTGTCATTGCGAGCGAATGCGAAGCAAACTGTAAGTTGGGGTTTTACCCCAACAAGTTTTAAAAAAGTGAAAAGTGAGAAGTGAAAGGTAAGAGGTCCATTTCGGGTACTAAAGCACCAAAATTATTGCACCCCACCCTAACCGAAATTTCTAAATTCGCATGCTCATTAAGAAATTTCCCTCTCGCAAAACGATAATTAATCGTTTTGCTCGGCAGAGTCCATCTGGGGAGGGAACAAAAGATTCACCCTCGCCCCTTGCATAAAAATCCCCTCTCCCCCTGCGGGAGAGGGAGGAATTTCTTAGTGAACGCAGTGAACTAAGAAATTCGGGTGAGGGGTCAAATATTAGGCACTTCGTATGAATAATAAGCTGGGGGCATCCGCTCACAATGACGACCTATTTTTACGTTTCAAGCAAAGAATTAAACCAACCCCTAGCACTTGGGAAGTTAGTGGATAAGTTCACTACTTTACTTTTATTTTTCAGGGTTTTATGATGTAATTTGAGGGGAAGTTATGTATAATCCGAAATCACACAAAGCCGAAGAATTTATATCTCATCAGGAAATTTTAGAAACTTTAAAATACGCTGATGACAATAAGAATAATCGTGAACTTATCGAACAAATTCTGCAAAAAGCCTCAAAAGCCAAAGGTTTAACTCACAGGGAGGCATCAGTACTTTTGGCATGCGATGATAAAAACGTTAATGAAAAGATTTTTGCACTGGCAAGACAGATTAAGCAGGATTATTACGGAAACAGAATCGTGCTTTTTGCACCGCTTTATCTTTCTAATTACTGCGTTAACGGCTGTGTCTATTGCCCTTATCATAAAAAGAACTCTCATATTCCACGCAAAAAACTTTCTCAAGAGGAAATAAGGCAGGAAGTTATCGCACTTCAGGACATGGGACACAAACGACTTGCGATAGAGGCTGGTGAAGACCCCGTTAACAACCCGATTGAATATATTTTAGACTCGATTAAAACTATTTATTCGATAAAGCATAAAAACGGCTCTATCAGACGTGTTAATGTAAATATCGCGGCTACAACGGTTGAGAATTACAAAAAACTGCATGATGCCGGAATTGGGACTTACATTCTGTTTCAAGAAACTTATAACAAAGAGAGTTACGAGAAACTTCACCCTACAGGTCCGAAACACAATTATGCTTATCATACCGAGGCTATGGACAGGGCTATGCAAGGCGGAATTGATGATGTCGGATTAGGTGTTTTGTACGGGCTGGAATCCTACAGGTATGAATTTACCGGCTTGTTAATGCATGCCGAACACCTTGAAGCCGTTTTTGGCGTCGGACCTCATACCATAAGTGTTCCGAGGATTAAAAAAGCCGATGATATTGACCCTGATGAGTTTGACAACGGAATTGACGATGATACGTTTGCCAAAATCGTTGCCTGCATAAGAATCGCTGTGCCGTACACAGGCATGATTGTTTCTACACGTGAATCGGCAGAGTGCAGAGAAAAAGTTTTATCACTCGGAATTTCTCAAATTTCGGGCGGTTCAAAAACGAGTGTCGGAGGGTATTTTAACCCCATGCCTGAAAAGGATAATTCGGCACAATTTGATGTGTCTGACAGACGTTCACTCGATGATGTTATAAAATGGCTGATAGAAATCGGCTATCTGCCGAGCTTTTGCACCGCTTGTTACGGCAGCGGAAGAACAGGCGACAGGTTTATGGAAATCTGCAAAAGTCAGCAAATTCATAATTTCTGCCAGCCAAACGCAATTATGACTTTGAAAGAATATCTGCTTGATTACGCATCAGATGCAACCAGAGCCGTCGGGGAAAAACTTATTAAAAATGAGCTCGAAAGTCTTACGGGGCTGAAAGATACGGTTTGCAAAAACCTTGAAAAAATTGAATGCGGTAAAAGAGATATAAAATTTTAACTTTACCACTTTTTAAATATAAAAAATACTGCAAGAATTATAAAAAGAAAACCGACAAGGTAATTCCAGCGGAATTCTTCTTTGAGATAGAGAACGGAAAACACGCTGAACACAACCAAGGTAATGACTTCCTGAATAGTTTTGAGTTGTGCGGCGTTATAAATTCCGTGTCCTATTCTGTTTGCGGGAACTTGAAAGCAGTATTCAAAAAACGCAATTCCCCAGCTGACAAGTATTACGATCCACAAGGCGGTCGATTTGTGTTTCAAATGCCCGTACCATGCAAAAGTCATAAATACATTTGAAATTGTAAGTAAAATTATCGGAGCGATACTTCTTAGCATGGTTTAATTATATAACAAAAATTAACGTTTAAATATAACGATATCGCCTTTTTCAACTTCTTTTGCAAGTTTTTTGATTTCGTTGTTATTCATTCTTATACAGCCTTTGGAAGCGTATTTACCAATGCTTGAGGGGTTATTTGTTCCGTGGATAAATACTCCGTCAGAGTATTCGGCGACTTTGCCTGTTTCTGTGTCGATATTAAATAAAATTAAAGCATTCGGTCCGTATGCCGACGGATTTCTTTTTCGTTTAGTTCCGTAAGCTCCCGAATAAGGGTAACTTTCCACCCATGAGATAACTTTCACTCCCGGTTTGGTTCTGTTATACTGATTTCCCGAGGCGACATGAAAAACTTCAACGGCGTTACCGTCTTTGTCGTATTTGTATAACAAGTTTTTATTCAAATCAACGACAATTTTTGCTATTTTGTCAATTCCTGCGATTTTAATATGAGCATCGGGGACAGCGTTTTCTTCGGGAATTTCCGAGCAGACGGTTGTTTCGGGTTGAGTTTTTATAAATACATCGTTTGACAATGTAGTCGGTGCAGTTAAAGCGGTAAAGAGGAAAGCAGTTGTAAGGGCTTTGAAGTTTCCTGTAAAATTTTGGTTTTGATAATTTGTTACGGGTAATATTTTCATAGAATTAGTAAGTAACGTGAAGAATATTTTTTGACAAAATATTAATTTTTATTTACAAATAAAAAAGATAAATAGTCTTGACAGTCAAGTTTTTTCTTTATAAAATAGCACATGTGCCGACTTGGCTCAATGGTAGAGCAACGGTTTTGTAAACCGTAGGTTGTAGGTTCGATTCCTATAGTCGGCATTTTTTGAAAACAGAATATGCCCTTGTGGCTCAGGGGTAGAGCACTCCCTTGGTAAGGGAGAGGCCACGAGTTCAAATCTCGTCAAGGGCATTTTAAGTCCTAAGCGAAATTATGGGTAGGTGCCCGAGTGGCTAAAGGGAGCAGACTGTAAATCTGCCGTCGCGAGACTACGGTGGTTCGAATCCACCCCTGCCCAAATAAAAAAGACAAGGTTAAAACCTTGTCTTTTTTTTATCTCTTGGGAAAAATCAATTTCCACGCCCATTAGGAAGAGGGCTAGAATGGGGTAAAATCAACATTGCGTGCATATGAATTGTCTTTTCTGACTTGTTTGAACCTTTATTTAAGATTTTTAAAATAATCGTGGTCAATAAATGCTCTTTCTGTACAACCAAACCCATTGTGAGGTTCGGATGTATTTGAATCAACACAATATTTTTCTGATGTAAATACGGTATCTTCAGAACCCGAAGGTATCAATCTGCCGTCACGACCAAATTCAAACACGAAAAAATCATATCCGTATCTGTTCGGTTTTTTAGCACCATTCACATCAACTGCAACGTAAATATGTGTTTCTTCATCATTTTCATCTTTTTTTACGTCATGCCCAGAATCTATATCAAATAAAATATAACTTCCGTCAGAAAGCAGCATTCCGCCATCATTGAAAAAAACGCTACCTGTCCCGCCTGTATAATTTTTATATTTTTTCTTCATTATTGGACATGAAACAGTACTACCAGCTGTTTCATAAACAAATCCTGCCGGACATTTAGTATATTTAGTCTCTAAAGAACAATATCCGGTATTTCTCATATATTTTGAAAGATTTTTTATAATATTAAAAAACTCGGCAAATGAAGAAATGTTTAATGAACCGAAGTAATCTTCCATAACCATTAATTGCATGGCTTGTGATAAAGCAGAATACGATTTTTTAAAAGCAGATTCCAATTCTTTGTTTTTAGTATCATTTATTAGTGACGGCAAAGTTATTGCCGCGATGACACCGATAATTCCAAGGGTGATTAAAACTTCCGCAAGGGTAAACCCGAAATTTTTGTTTTTTAAGGTTAGGCTACCGCCGAAACGCTTGCTAGGAGAAAATCCCCCCCCCCCCCGATGGGTTTAACACTGTTGTAGTAATCTTCTTCATAGTTTTTTCCTTTCGTTTTTTCTATACATTCTCATTATAAACGATTTTTCAAAAAATGCAAGGGGGAAAATGGAAAATTTTTATAAAATTTTAACAAAAATTTAAAAAGTGAAAGGTGAAAAGTGAAAGGTTCGTTACAGGTGCTAAAGCACCGAAATAATTGCACCCCTGCCCTCCCCATTAGGGGAGGGAGTAAGACTGTCATTGCGAGCGAATGCGAAGCAATCCAGCTTTTTAAATTTGCACATAGTGCCGATTTATTTAACCCCTCACCCTAGCCCTCTCCCGCAGGGGGAGAGGGAAATATTACGGCACTTCGTGCTTATAATAAGCTGGATTGCTTCGCATTCGCTCGCAATGACGGATAATTTTCCCTCCCCAGATGGACTCTGCCGAGCAAAACGATTAATTATCGTTTTGCGAGAGGGAAATTTCTTAATGAGCATGCGAATTTAGAAATTTAGGTTAGGGTGGGGTACAGTTTTTTCCCCTCCATTTATAAGGGGTTTGTCAACTTTTCATTGCAATAATAAGGAATTTATGCTATACTAATAACGGAGGTAGGAAGTTATGGAA
>CANQMP010000013.1 GCA_947624975.1 Candidatus Gastranaerophilales bacterium | reverse complement strand
ATGAGGGTGTAAAGCGGTAATATCAGTGTTTTAACCTTTTTCATACAGATATTTGCCATGAGTAAATTGTAAACCAACCCTTAATTTTTTGCAAGGGGTCGATTTCATTCGTTAACTTGAGGTAATTCGGGAATTTCTTTTGTATAAGAACAACCCAATTTTTCAAGTTTCTTTATTTGCGATAAAATATTACCGTTTCCGTTGAGTTTTTTAAGCGAATCGTCCAGATTTCCCTGAATTTTCAGCAACTCGGAAAGCAACGCCGCGAATTTATCGTGAACACTTGTACAAAGCCTTGACATTTCCTGAATATTTTTGTTTTGTCTGTCTGCAATATAAAAAGAATTAATAATTTTCAACGCAGCCAACATGGTTGACGGGGACACGGGCATAACTCCGTTTTTCCATGCAAAATCCCAAAGCAGGCAGTCGTCACAAAACATCATTGAATAGCAGCTTTCAATCGGTATGAACATTAAAACATAATCGGGAGATGCAGTATCCGCAGAATAATCACGTTTTGAAAGCCCCGTAATATGTGCCTTTGTTGAATCTATAAACTGTTTGCGGTGAATTTCTTTTTCTTCTTCATCCTCGGCATTTACGTAACCTTCCCATGACATAAAAGAAGTTTTACTGTCAATATAAATACATCTTCCGTCAGGCAGGAAAACAGTCGCATCGGGTCTGCCTTCTGAAGTTCCGTGTTGAATTTTGTACTCCTCATCTTTTCTTAAACCAGAATTTTCAAGCACTTTTTCAAGTACGATTTCGCCCCATTTTCCTGATGTTTTGTTATCGGATTTCATAACGTTTACAAGAGAATTTGCATCACGGGAAATCCTTACACCCGTTTCAAGAAAACTTTTTATATTCGTATCAAATTTGGAAAAATGTTCGTTTTCAGCATCGAGATTTTCTTTCGCACGTTTCTCAAAATCTTCTATCCTGTCTTTGAAGCGTTTAAAAAATTCATCAAGCTTTTCACGACTTTGCTCCGAAAATTCCGCGGAATTCTCTTTAAATATTTTATTAGCCGTGTTTTCAAAATAAAGCTTCATCTGCTCAAGCATTACTTCACTTGACTTCGTGCTATTACCGTTAATGAGCTTGAACGAAATGAATACGCATAATCCGCCGAATAAAAAACCGACTAAAAATATTAAAATTTCCATTGACTAATCCTCTTTTTTACTAAATTTTTCTAAATTATACCACAAGAAGTTTAGTACAAAAATATTAAATTCAAAAAAATAAACCATGCGGCAGGAAAAAACGAAAAGCATGGTCTAAAGCATGGTTGAGGCAAATTATCAATCCAAAGATGTAGGACAAATTCTCAAACTCACAACCCGTCAATATCAACCAAGTCATGGATGAAAACACCCCTCTGAAAGTTGTAGTATTAATGGAGTAAGGAAACAACAAAGGGAGAGAAAAAATGAGAGAGTTTAAAAGAAAATTAAGAGTATTGCTTATTGATGACAACAGCGATCATTTAAGAGGGGTAAAGGAATTAATCACGCTTGAAAGCAGTTATGATGTAGTTAGTGCTACAACAAGTGCGAATATGGGAATTAACCTCGCAAAAAAATACCGTCCCGATATCATTTTAATGGATATCAATATGCCTGAAAAAGACGGACTTCAAGCTATTCAGGAAATCGAAAAACTTGAACTCGGCATTAAAATCATTGCATTAAGTGCTTATGATGATGCGGATTTAATTTTCAGAGCGATGAAAATAGGTGCAAAGGGCTATGTTCTTAAAACTATGGCATCGGCTCAGTTAATCTATGCGATGGATGAAGTTGCCGCAGGAAAAATTTATCTTCCGACAGCACTTACATCAAGATTTTTCGAATTTTTCCAGAAATCTTTCAAGGAAGAAGAAAAAGTTTCATCGGAAGAAAATTTGCTTTCTTACCTCACGCCAAGAGAAGAAGAAGTTTTGGAATTGCTTACACAAGGCAGCAATTACAAAGATATTGCGAAAAAACTGTTTATCTCGGATACAACCGTTAAAACTCATGTGAATAACATTTTCCAAAAACTTCAGGTTAACGAGAAAACACAGGCAGTTCTTTACGCTATAAACAACGGCTTTAAAAAACAAAGACTGGCTGTATAAAAAGTAATAATTTTGAAAAAAGGTTCAGCCTTCAAATAGGCTGAACCTTTACGTGAGGCAAGGAATGAATCGCTGTATAGTACACGAAATTAAAAACCAGATTTCCATTTGCGAACTTTATACACAGGTTATTAAAAAAAATCTTGAAAATGAAGGGGTAAAAAATAAATCTCTGGAAAATGCAATAAAATGTATTAATAAATCCCTAAAGCTTATGAATAATTCGCTTATTGATTTAAAATCCGAAGGCGGTCTTAACACGGAATTGTTTGACATTAAATCAATTCTTGAACAAGCCGTTGAATTGGCAGGGGTCTACTGCGAAGAAAAGAACACAAAAATCACGCTGAAAGCCGAAAGTGTTTACGCAGAAATTGATAAAGATAAATTTTTAGGCTGTATAATAAACATAATTAAAAACGCCTCCGAATCCATAGAAAAAAACGGAAAAATAGAATTGTCGCTTGGAACCTCAAATAATCAGGCTTTGATAAAGATTTCCAACAACGGAAAAGAAATTCCCGCAGAAATCCAAAACCACATTTTTGAAAAAGGGTTTACGACTAAAAAAACAGGAAGCGGACTGGGGCTGCATATTTGTTTTGAAAACTTAAAAGCCCAAAATGCCGAATTGAAACTCAACAAATCGGTTGCGGGTTTTACGGAATTTGAGATAACAATTCCCGTTAATCAGCCTCACTAAAATCATCTTTTGATGCTCCGCAGACGGGACAGGTGTAAGTTTCAGGTAAATCCGCAAACTTTTTACCCTCTTTCTCCTCATCATAAATCCATTCACAAACGTTACATTTATATCTCATTATTTTTCTCCTTTTTGTGTTATAATTAACTTACTATGAAACATACCTACGAAACACGTGTATATTATGCCGATACGGACGCTTACGGAGTGGTTTGGCACGGTGCATACCTCAGATGGCTTGAAACAGGACGTGTTGAGCTTTGCGATATGCTCGGACTTGATTTGGTTTCAATGAAAAAATCCGACATACTCATCCCCGTAACCAATATGAACATCCGTTACAAAGCTTCGGCAAAGCTTGATGACAGAATTATTATCGACTCATGGGTTGAAAAATTCAATACCCTGTCGGTTACGTTCAGGCAGACAGTTAAATCAAAAGAAACGGGCAAAGTCTTTGCGGAAGCCTCGTTTGACTGCGTTGCGGTGACAAATGCAGGAAAATTATACCGAAAAATGCCCGAAGAACTTCTCAGAAAATTTGAAAAAGGGGTAGCATGCCCGGCACTCGTTTGAATAAATTTATAGCCTCATCGGGACTTTGTTCCCGAAGAAAAGCCGATGAGCTTATCGAACAGGGTGTCGTAACCGTTAACGGCAGAGTTGTCAAGGAACTCGGATTTATAGTTCAGCCGAAAGATAAGGTTTTTATTGATAAAAAACTTGTCCGTCCCGTAAAACTCGAATACTACAGGTTTTACAAACCCGCAGGCTATATAACAACTTCGGATGATGAAAAGGGCAGAAAAACTATTTACGACCTGCTTCCCGAAAATTTTTCACACCTGAAACCCGTAGGCAGACTCGATAAAGATTCAACGGGATTACTGATATTAACCAATGACGGCGATTTGATTAACGCCTTAACCCATCCGTCAGTTAAAGTTCCGAAAATATACCACGTAACGGTCGATAACAAACTTACAAAAGCGGAACTTGAAAAACTCGCAAACGGAATTGAAATTGAACCGCAAAAGACAGCTTATGCGGATATTCAGGTTCTCAGCATGGATAATAAGCATACGGAAATGGAAATTACTCTCTATCAGGGTATGAACAGACAGATTAGACGTATGTTTGAGTATATCGGTCATGAAGTTAAAACCTTAAAACGCATTCAACATGCGACTTTAAACCTTGACGGGTTAAAGAGGGGCGAGTTTAAACCGATTAAACCTTTGCAAATTCGTGAGCTTAAAAACTTTTTAAACAGGATACAATCGGAATGAAAAAGACAGCAATATGCGGAAACATAGCAAGCGGAAAGTCAAGCGTCCAAAAAATTCTTGAAAATAAAGGCTTTAAAGTTCTTGACACGGATGACGTTTCCCGAAAACTTCTGACCGTCAAAAACAAAGAACTTTATGAGGCTTTCAAAAACTATGATGTGTTTGAAAACGGAGAATTTTCACGTTACAAAACGGGAAAATTGATATTTTCCGATGAAAAAGCCCGAAAGTTAATCGCCTCAATTATGCATCCGCAAATCAGAAAGGAAATAGAACTCTTTTTCGATAGACACAAGAATGAAGATAGAGTTTTTGTCGCTGTTCCGTTGTTATTTGAATCGAAAATGGAAAACTTGTTTGATGAAATAATCTTTATTTACACAAACGACGATATACGACTTGAACGCTTAATTAAACGGAACAATTACACAAAAGAACACGCATTGGCACGCATGAATTCCCAGCTTCCGCAGGATGAAAAAGTTAAACTCTGCGATTACGTCATATACAACAACGACAACTTTGAAGAACTTGAAAAACAGGTGTTTAAGCTAATTGAATAAATCCCGAAAGCGTAGATTCGTTTGCACTATATGTTCTGTACGCAACATCGTTGCCTTTTGTGTTACCCTCGATAGTCTTAAACGAGCCGTCCGGATAAACTTCTTTTACGATACCTGTGTGAGAACGGTTATTTTTAAAGATTACGATATCACCGGGTTTAACGTTACCACAAATCAAACTCGATTTATTTGATGAAAGTCGGGTATTTAAGAAAGCTCCGTTTGATTTTGCATTATCCATAAGAGTTTGAACGCTTGGAGAACCGAACCAGAACGGGACTTTTTTACCCGATTTTCCGTAAGCTTCTTTTACCGTATAAGTAACGAAATCGGCACACCATGCCTCGTTTCTTCCGTTGGTAAAGAGTTTATAAGAATTATCGTATTCATTGTAGCCGATATATTTATTTGCGGTCGATACAATATTGCTGCCTAAATTTCTCGTGAGATAATCGGTATACGGGAAATATGTTTTCCCTGACGCAGTTTTTGATTCGGGTTTTATTGTACTTTCACTCACTGTCCGACGTGTTGTTGTCATTTTGGTTTCAGTTTTTATCGGGTTTTTAATCGTTGTCGGAGCAGTTGTTGTTATTTTTATTTCGGGTTTTATCGGTTTTTCGCTCACTGACACACGCACGGCAGCCGTCTGAGATTCGGTTTTTCCCGAACTTGCGCAAGTCGTCGTTTTATTTGAACTTTGAGTTGAAGTTTTGACTTTTGTCTGTTGAGAAGAATTTTGTGTTGATGTCGAAGGTTTTGCAGATGTACCTGCGCTGACATTGGAAACTGAACTTTTTGGAACTTCCGTTTTAGAGCTTGGAAATCTTATCACAGTGTCAGATGAACGTCCCGCTGATGTATCAGCAGATTGTCCGCCTAAGCCCGCCGATAAGGCGGGATAAACCCTTTCCGCAGTTATGCTGTTAAATGCTGCATTCAGAAATGACATTTAATTTTCCCCTTAATTTCCTCTATGTATATATAAAGTATTTTTGAACGGAAAAATTGCCTGAATGTTAAGAAATTTTACAAATTATTTTAATGACAAAAAAGAAGCTTCTGCTTTCCCCATATCCACAGCCCAAAAAGCTTCTTGCGTATCGCCTTCATAATAATCGCCGTCAACAAGCGGCAATACTTCATCCAAATTTATTTCGCCGTTGAAAATATAGAATTTATTGACGTTTTTCATATATAGCCCGAACGTATTTTCGCTTGAAAGTTCCGCCAAAAACTCTTTTCTTAATTCAATTTTATTTGAGCCGTTGAAAGTCAAATCACGCATCTGACAATGTTCTTTCAAAGTTTCAAGAAGATTATACGGCTGAATTTTTTTTGTAACAAGGATTTTATTCATGCTTTGATTATCGCATAAAATTTATTTTTATGCTATTTTTAGAAAAAAGGAGAAAATATGAAAATTTGTGTAATTGGAACGGGTTATGTAGGTTTAGTTGCGGGAACATGTCTTGCGGATATGGGAAACGACGTTATATGCGTCGATAACGACCTTGAAAAACTCAAAAAATTAAAAGAAGGTATCGTCCCGATTTATGAACCGGGGCTTGAAGAACTTATTAAAGCGAACGTACTTGAGGACAGACTGACGTTTTCATCCGACTTAGACGATGCGGTTAAAAAATCTGCCGTATGTTTTATTGCAGTTGGAACACCGCAGAGCGAGGACGGTTCGGCTGATATGAAATACGTAATGCAGGTTGCCGAAAGTATCGGAAAAGCTATGAACGGATACAAAGTTATCGTTGATAAATCAACCGTTCCGGTCGGAACAGCCGAAAAAGTTACACAAACTATTTCAAAATATTATAACGGAGAATTTGACGTTGTATCAAACCCCGAATTTTTAAAACAGGGTGCTGCGGTTGACGATTTTCTTAAACCCGACAGAGTAGTTATCGGCTCAAATTCACCGAAAGCAACGGCTATTATGCAGGAAGTTTACGCTCCGTTTTTCAGAACGGCGAGCAGATTTGTTATAATGGACGTTAAATCAGCGGAAATGACCAAATATGCCGCAAATTCATTTTTAGCCGTAAAAATTTCTTATGCAAACGAAATTGCAAACATCTGTGAAGCTGTCGGAGCTGATGCAGAGATGGTTCGTATAGGTATGTGTTCGGACAAACGTATCGGTTCGCAGTTTCTTTTCCCCGGACTGGGTTACGGCGGAAGCTGTTTTCCGAAAGACGTCAAAGCGTTATTGAAAACCGCAAAAGACCACGAATGCGGATACCGCCTCATTGAAGCTGCAGATGAAGTTAACAAAGAACAGCGTGTAAGATTTATCACAAAGATTTTAAACCGTTTCGGAATGGATTTGACGGGTAAAACATTTGCCGTATGGGGGTTGACGTTCAAACCTAAAACCAATGACATGAGAATGTCGCCTGCTATTACGATAATTAACGCACTTTTAGAAATGGGTGCGAAAGTTCAGGCGTATGACCCGAAAGGCTTTGAACAGGCTGAAAAAATTTGGGGCGATAAAATTATATATTCAAAAAATTCATACGATGCCCTGAACAATGCGGACTGCCTGCTTTTACTGACCGAATGGAACGAATTCAGACGTCCTGACTTTGACAAGGTAAAGGAACTTATGAAATCAGCCGTTATATTTGACGGAAGAAACCAGTATGACGGAGAACGCCTTAAACAAAGAGGGTTTGAATACTACTGTGTAGGCAAAAGATAAGGAGAATTTATGTTAGATTTTTTTAAAAGAAATTTGAACGAATTTAAAACATTTGCTATGCGAGGCAACGTCGTGGACATGGCAGTCGGTATAATTATCGGAGCAGCGTTTGGAAAAATTGTTGATTCGATGGTAAAAGACATAATAATGCCGCCATTGGGCTGGTTAATGGGCAAAGTAGATTTTTCAAATATGTATTGGACACTTCCTGTCGGTGATAAGGTTGATTATCCGTCACTGGAAGCGGCACAGGCAGCGGGTGCGGTAACGATAAATTACGGAATATTTATAAACACACTTATAAGCTTTGTGCTTGTGGCATTTGCGGTGTTTTTACTGATAAAATGTATAAACAAATTAAGAGCGGACAAGAAAGAGGAATGTGAAGTTACGACGAAAACTTGTCCGAGGTGTTTTTCGACGATAGATATCAAAGCGACCAAATGCCCTTGCTGTACGGCAGATATATAAACCGGGTGAAAAGTGGCAGACTGAGTCTGCACGCAATGTTTGGGTGAAAAGTGAGAAGTGAAAAGTGAGAGGTTCAAATCGGGTGCTAAAGCACCGAAATAATTGCACCCACCCCTACCCCCTCCCCGTTTGGGGAGGGAGTAAGACTGTCATTGCGAGCGAATGCGAAGCAATCCAGCTTTTTAAATTTGCACATAGTTCCGATTTATTTAACCCCTCACCCTAACCCTCTCTTGCACGTGGAGAGGGAACTAGCCCACCCCTGACCCCTCCCTTGGAAAAGGAAGGGGGAAACCGCACCCCACCCTAACCCTCCCCATAATGGGAGGGAAAAAGGGCAACCCCTCGCCCCGTGCGGGAGAGGGAAGAATTTCTTAGTGAACGCAGTGAACTTAGAAATTCGGGTGAAGGGTCAAATAATTAGGCATTTCGTATAAATAAGCTGAGGCATTCGCTCGCAATGACGGACTGCACCCCACACATGTATCTCTTGCAAAAAGTGAGAAGAAAAGAACAAAAAAATTTTTGTTCATGTTTTTTTAATATTACTTAAAATATTATTGAGCTTAAACATTAATAATATTATAATCAATGGTAGAATGTGAAAGGATTTAAAATGGTTGCAGAAATGACTTATAAGCAGTTGGAACGCTCTATTAACCCGACACACGATATTAAATTGTTTGCGGGACGTTCTAATACAAAACTTGCGCAGGAAATTGCCGACTATTTGGGAACTTCAGTAGGCCCGATGGTTGTTAAAAACTTCGCTGACGGCGAAATTTATGTTCAGGTTAAAGAAAGCGTCAGAGGTGACGACGTTTTCATTATTCAACCGCTCTGTAATCCCGTCAATGAAAACCTCATGGAACTTCTTATTATCATCGACGCCTTTAAACGTGCAAGTGCCAAAACCATTACCGCCGTTATTCCGTACTACGGTTACGCAAGACAGGACAGGAAAACCTCCGGCAGAGAAGCCATCACGGCTAAGCTCGTCGCCGATTTGCTCACTACGGCAGGCGCTGACAGAGTTCTCGCAATGGATTTGCACACAGGACAAATTCAAGGTTTCTTTAATATCCTTGTTGACCACATTTTCGCAACCCCGATTTTAACAAGTTATATAAAAAGTCTTAATATTAATCCCGATGATATGGTCGCGGTAAGCCCCGATACGGGCGGAGTTCAACGCACAAGACATTTCGCAAAAGCAATAGGATGTTCGCTTGCGATTATTGATAAACGCAGAGATAAGCACAATGAAGCCATTGCATCACACGTTATCGGCGAAGTTAAAGACAAAGTCTGCGTTATGTTCGATGACATAATTGATACGGCGGGAACTATCTGTGAAGCCGCAAAACTTCTTAAAAAAGAAGGTGCTAAAGAAGTTTATGTGTGTGCCGCACATCCTGTTTTCTCGGGCCCTGCTATCGAAAGACTTGCAAATGCTCCGATAAAAGAATGTATTGTTACAAATACAATTCCGCTTGATATGGACAAAATGCCTCCGAATATTAAGCAGTTATCCGTTGCACCTTTGCTAGGTACGGCTATTGCAAGAATTCACGATGATGAATCCGTAAGTTCACTGTTCGGATTTGAAAAAGAAATGCAGGTTAGTTAAAAAAAGTTAAAATCTTATCACCGTAATTTTTTTGTTTAATCACTCTTAATCCGTCAAAATCAACATCGGATGTGTGTTCAATTATAATTATTCCGTCTGCAATTCCTTTAACGGCTTGCAGACTTTTTTCGTTTATCCCCGCATTGTATGGCGGATCAATATAAATAACATTGAATTTTTTATTCAATTTTAAAACCGTTTTCAAGCTGTCGCCCGATAAAATTGACGCCTCAGCTTTGACTTTTTTGTAATTTTCTTTCAGAATGCGAAGGACTTTCGGATTTTTTTCAATAGCAGTTACGGAAGTAAAGCCTCTTGATAAGGCTTCCAATCCCATAATTCCCGAACCTGCATACATATCAAGAAAAGAAGCCCCTTCAAAATCCATAAACGACTGTAATGTATTAAATACCGCCATTCTAACCTTTGAAAGCGTCGGACGGGTAATATTTTCATCGGGTGCGGTAATTTTTACGCCTTTATACTTGCCTGCGGTAATTATCATATTTACTATTTTACAATGAATAAAATTTGATGTATAGTTTATACAAGAGGTTTATTATGGAGAGAAACAAAACTCAAGTTATAGTTGTAGGAGCGGGGCCGGCAGGTATTTCATGTGCGATAACCGTTGCTCGTGCGGGAAAAGAGGTTATTTTAATCGAACGCGGCAAATTTGCTGGAAGTAAGAATGTTTTTGGCGGAGCGATTTACGCACAGCCGACAAAAGAAGTTTTTCCGAACTTTGAGCAGGAAGCACCGTTGGAAAGACAAAATGTCGAGCATAAATATTTAATCCTCGGCAAAGACGATGGAACTACGGTTTCGTACAGGCATAAGCCCGAAACACCAGTAAGTTACAGCGTAGTCAGAGCGAAATTCGACCGCTGGATGGCTGATGAAGCCAAAAAAGAAGGAGTAATTCTCGTTGAAGAAACTGTTGTAAAAGAACTTATCATTGAAAACGAATGTGTTATCGGAGTTAAAACGGAATTGGAAGAATATTTTGCCGATATAGTAGTGCTTGCAGACGGTGTAAATTCTCTGCTTGCCATGCAGGCAGGATTAAGAGCCAAATTAAACCCCGAAGATGTTGCTTTGAGCGTTAAAGAGGTTTATAAATTACCGACGGAAGTAATTAATGAAAGATTTAATCTAAAAAATGACGAAGGCTCTGTTTATGAGATTTTTGGCGGTTCAATGCTTGGCATGCTCGGCTTAGGCTTTATGTATACGAACAAAAATTCCGTAACATTAGGACTTGGCGTGACTTTAAGCGAACTTGTAAAAAACAGTTTACGTCCTTATGAAATGCTTGACGAATTAAAAAATCATCCGCAAATCGCACCTCTGATAAAGGATGGGGAACTTTTGGAATACAATGCGCATCTCATTCCCGAAGGCGGTTACAAAAAAATGCCTGAAATTTGTTCAAACGGTGTAATGATTTGCGGTGATGCGGCGATGTTTGTAAACAATTTGCACTGGGAAGGTACTAATCTCGCAATGATTTCGGGCAAATTAGCGGGCGAAACCGCAATTATTGCATTAGGTAAAGGTGATTTTTCCGCGAAAACGCTTTCCTTATACAGAAAAAAGCTTGAAAAATCGTTTATCTTAAAGGATTTAAAGACATACAGAAATCTAATGCAGGTTATGAGCGGAAGAGCCGAGCATTTTCTCGGATATTATCCTAAAAAAATTAATTCATTTTTCGAGATGTTCACATCGGTTGACGGTATTCCGAAACGAAAAAAATACCGCGATTTTATAAAAAGTTTGTTTACGGACAGAAATTTCATTGAAATAATAAAAGATTTTTGTGCGTTTATCAGGTTATTATGGAGTATTTTAGTTTTATGAGCAAGTTAGAGGACAAATTATACACCGTAAAATACACACCTGACACGGTTTCACATCTTTATCCCGTGCAGGAGCAGTGTCGTTTGTGTAAATCGAAGATATGCACCGTAATTTGTCCCGCCGGAGTTTACGAATGGGACGGGACAAAACTTCTTGTAAATTTTGAAAACTGTTTGGAGTGCGGAGCATGCCGAATTTCATGCGAAAAGTGTTCTCTCGGGTGGGAATACCCGAAAGGCACAAAGGGCGTAACATTTAAACAGGGTTGACACGAATTAAAAAAAACATCATAATAAGAATTATCATAAGGAGCAGGATATGAAAGAAGAATACACAAATCAGCATAGAAGATGGTACGATAAAGATCCGGTGTTATCGCAAGCGGTTGCGACACTTGAACAATCGGACGACGAAACGCAAATAAGAATTGCTTTAAATCTTATAAAAATAATTATTGAGCATAATATTGAAGATGAGAAGTTTGAGGCTGTTGAAGATATAATAAATGCGGTAGGTTCAGGTCTTGACGACAATCGCAAAGGTCGTTGGTACGATATTGACACAACTCTGAGAACCGCAATGAACATGCTCCAAAATTGTCCTGCTGCAACACAGCATATTATTGCAAAAGAAATGGCAAAAATGGTCGTCGACACAATAAAAAAAGAAGAAGAATAGGAGGAAAAATAATGAAACATGTAAACATTGGCCAGTGCCCCCCCCCCCCCCATAAGAACCCTTTACTGTACAGCGAATCGACGTATAAGGAAAATAAAGTTCAGTGTAAAAAAATCATTCATATAGGAAAGTTAAAATTAACTTTTGATAAGAAATATGACATCGCGGACTACTTAAATTATAAATTTGAAAAATTCGGTTACAGAGTGAAAAGATTAGAAAACAATCTCTTTGAAGTCCGAAATAGTGATATCGTTATTCAGAGTAAGTCATTTGCCTCAATAGTTACAGCATATGAAGTTATTTGCAACACGGAATATGATTTTAATATAGACGAACCTTTTATACTTATTGATATTGGTTACAATATCGGAATAACCTCATTACATTTTGCATTAAATGACAATATCAAGCACATATACGGTTTTGAACCTTTTGTTCCGACGTATAATTTAGCACTTAATAATTTACAAAATAATCCGAAATTAGCCCAAAAAATTGAATTGTTTAATTATGGACTTGGAAATTCAAATAAAACTATTGAAGCGGCTTACGATGAAAATCTGCCGGGGTCAATGAGTACGGTTTATTCTAATGAATCATCAAATAAAACTCTACCCGTAAGTAAAGTTGAGATAAAAGATGTATCTGATGTCCTTTCTGAAATATTATCAAAACATAACGAAAAGATTTTTTTAAAACTTGATGCTGAAGGTGCAGAATTTGAAATTCTTCCTTTGTTATCCGACAAAGGACTGTTACAAAAAATTAATGTTTTGGTAATGGAGTATCACAAGAAATCTCCTGAAACTATTTTTGAAATTCTTTCCAAAAACGGGTTTGTATATTTTTACAATATAGGCACAGAAACCGGCTTAATCAGAGCATACAGAATTTCTGAAAACCGATAAAATTGATGTATGAAAAGTTACGATATTGTGTAAATTTTTGACAAAAACCAAAAAAAATGTCATAATAAGAACCTAGCGTACTTATCGTGTAAAAAATAGGAGAAAAATAATGAAACATATAAACATCAGCCAGTGCCCCCCCCCCCCGATGAAAGTCGCTCACTGACGGGCAAATCGGCTTTTAATGAAAAAGATCCGTGCAACTGTTACGATGTAGTTTACATTTGCGATGAAAATTATGTCATGCCTACATGCGTTTCTATTCAGTCGTTATGGGAAAATAAAAATCTAAATGATGAATATAATGTCTTTGTTATCGGACTTGATTTATCTGATATAAGTATTAATAAAATTCTTAGTATTAATCTTGATAAATTTAATCTTAAACTTTTACAATTCAAAGATAAATACAAAAGTTTGTATGAAAATAAAAACTCACATATTTCAACAGCTACACTTTTTAAATTTGATATTCCTAATATTTTAAAAGATTTAAACAAAATCCTATATATTGACTGCGATACTATAATCGCAAAAAACGGAATAGATGAACTTTATAATACAGACATTTCGGATGTTTATGCGGGAGTTGTTAAAGATGTTGTTGAAATGCATGAAAAATATCACGAAAAATTAGGTTTAAGTTCTTATTTTAATGCAGGCATTATGCTTATGAATTTAGATTTAATGCGAAAAGATAAAATAACCGAAAAATTAATCGACTATAAAGCAAAATATCCTAATGATTTATTTGTCGATCAAGATACTCTTAATAAAGTTCTCAATGAAAAAGTCCGATATTTACCTTATAAATACAATTATCTTACTATTACGGATAAACCCGTTTATTATAATTCATATATTTACGATGAAAAATCAAATCCGGTTATTATACACTTTGTTTCACCCAAAAAACCTTGGAATAACAATACTGTGAATTATACCGATAAATGGGATAAATATTATAAAAAATCAGTATTTAAAGATTGTAAATTAAAAAGAAAAAGGAAGTTTATTTACAAGCAAAAATACGGTAATACAAAGGTTTTTAATATCTTTGGATTAAAAATGAAATTCAAAATGATAAAAAATAATCCCTTATTTTATAAAGAAATAGTAACCCGAGAAAAACTCGTTAGTAAAGAAATTTACCATGTCGGAAAATTAAAGCTTACCTTGAATAAAAAAAAGTCGGATGCATTATTTAATTATCTTAAAAATGAGAAATATGCACCCTTTGGTTATGAGGTCACAAAATCTGATAAAAATACCTTTGAAATTAGCGGTAACGGGTTATTGTTACAAAGTAAACTTGAAAATATGATATGGATTTCAGAAGAAGTCTTATGCGGAAAAGTTTATGATTTTTCAATAACCCAACCGTTTATTATGATAGACATAGGCGTAAACTATGGTGTAACATCATTACATTTTGCATTAAATGATAACATAAAACATATTTACGGCTTTGAACCGTTCCCGCTGACTTACGAAATGGCGGAAAACAACCTTAAACTAAATCCTGAACTGAGTAAAAAAATTGATTTTTACAATTTCGGACTCGGAGACTGCGACAAGAAATTTAAAATTCCGTATGATGAAAGTTTCATAAGTATGATGAGTACTGTTTACTCTAATGAAATTTCAAAGCACAAAAAACTTCCGCTTATTGATGTGGAAATCAAAAACGCTTACAATGTACTGAAAGAAATTATTGATAAACACAATGAAAAAGTTTTTGTAAAACTCGACGCTGAAGGTGCAGAATTTGAAATTCTTCCATTGTTATCCGACAAAGGACTGTTACAAAAAATTGATGTTTTGGTAATGGAGTATCACAAGAAATCTCCTGAAACTATTTTTGAAATTCTCTCCAAAAACGGATTTGTATATTTTCACAATACCAGTAAAGAAACGGGATTAATCAGAGCATACAGAATCTCTGATAACCGATAAAATTGATGTATGAAATGTTATGATATTGTGTAAATTTTTGACAAAATTCAAAAAAAATGTCATAATAGGAATCTAACGTACTTATCGTGTAAAAAATAGGAGAGAAATAATGAAACATAAAAACATTGTCCAGTGCCCCCCCCCCCCCATAAAACCCGTTCACTGACAGGAGAATCGGCTTTTAATGAAAAAGAACCGTGCTACTGTTACGATATAGTTTACATTTGCGATGAAAATTATGTCATGCCTGCATGTGTTTCTATTCAGTCGTTATGGGAAAACAGAACTGCTAATGAAGAATATAATGTTTATGTTATAGGTGTTGATTTGTCCGAAAAAAGCATTAATAAACTCCTTAGCATTAAACTCGATAAACTTAATCTGAAATTCATACAATACAAGGACAAATACAGAGATTTATACGGTGACATCTCAAGTCATGTGTCACCTGCCGCTTTGGTTAAATTTGATATACCTAATATACTAAATGACAAAGATAAAGTCTTATACATAGACTGCGATACTTTAATTAATAAAGAAGGCGGTATAAAAGAACTTTTTAACATTGATATAAAAGATGTTTATGCAGGAGTTGTTAAAGATATTCCCATATTGTATGACAATTATAATGAAAAATTAGGCGTGGAAAACTATTTCAATTCCGGCATGATTCTTATGAATTTAGATTTAATGAGAAAAGACAAAGTAACCGAAAAACTAATTAATTGTAAAACAAAACACTATGACGAATTTGTAGATCAGGACGCATTCAACAGAGTTTTAGATAAAAAAGTCAAATATTTACCGTTCAAATTTAATTATTTATCAGTTACGGATGCCCCGATATATTACAATTACTACGATTATGACGAAAAGTCTAATCCTGTAATAATTCATTTCGCGTCGGTTAATAAACCCTGGAAAAATGCAGTAATAAATTATGCGGATATTTGGTATGAATATTTTAAGAAAACACCATTCAAAAATCAAAAACTAAAAAGAGCTAAAAAACTGATTTACAAACAAAAATTCGGAAACACAAGAATCATAAACTTTTTGGGCTTTAAATTCAAATATTACAGACCACCGAGAAAAAAATATTTGGCAGATTTCAATAAAGAACAAGAATTACGGAATGATTAGGATTTATTGCCTCTATAGCTGAATTGTGCGTAAAATCATGTAATATCTGTAATTTCCCCAATAAACTATCAGAGAAATGAAGTTGTTTTCCAAATCTGTTGCCTCTAAAAATGTCTGAGGCGCAGGTTTTCGCTGAGATGAACCGACGTGTTTTCCTACAAAGTCAAAAAACTTTATATGGAATTTTTGTGAAGGAGTGAGTTTCGGCTTTGGAAGATTTTCGTCGTAAAATCCCATGGGAACAATTTCACGTTTGTAAGCGGGAACAATATATTTTACTTTTCCCTGTTCTTTAAACAAAATATACCAGTTACCTTTATGCTCACGGGGGGTTAAGAGGTAATACCCCGGCTCAATCATGGTGTTTTTAAAAAACAACGGAGCCGTAAGTCTGAATAACGGATAAGGCGACCAGGAAGTGTTTTGAGTATCAAACATTTCTCCGGGGTCGATATTGTGAACGTATGAAAAATCTACAGGCTCTAAATCTCTGTAAATTTGCTCATAATCCGTGTTTTCCTTTGCGAAAACACTTCCGGCAAATAAAAGTATTAACGTTACAAATAATATTTTCCTCATACTCTTATTTTAACGGTTTGTAAAAAAAAAGCAAGATTTATAAATTTATTCTTACCAAAGAAGGTTCAATAATTTTGTAAAAATCTTTGTCCATATTGGAATAAATTGAAATATTGACAACAAAAGGAATTTTACTGTTGTTAAATTCATCTTTTAACTTTGAGATTTCATGGTAATCCGTGTTTTCGGCTTTCAAAAGTATGTCCAAATCGGAAGATTTTGAAAAATTCCCCTTAACACGAGAACCGTAATAATAAAATTCATACGGGTATTTTCGCAAAATACTTTTGATTATATCTTCTTCCTTTTCACTTAATCCTTTAATCATCAGTCAATATTTTCTCTAAACTTCCCGTTAAATATGCCGTATCCTTTATAAAATCAGGAACTATCGAAATGATGGGAGAAACATTCGACCTGTCATATTCATGAGAGGTTAAGTTCCTTTTTTCACGATAGTCAACCCAATTTTCAAAATTATTTATTAGCCCCAGCCCGTACATCAAACGAAAAATATTATTTATACTCAGTTCTTGCTCGGATTTATCGTATTCTTTTTTCAGGAATTTATTCATTATTTTTTTTGCCGTTTCATAAGTATATTCAAATCTTTGAATACAAGAATCCTGAATATAAATTTTTATTTTCTCATTTTTTTCATTAATCAGGTCATTGTAGCATTCTTCCAATGTCGAAAGACTGTCTTTTAAATTTTTTAAACTCAATTCGGATTTTTTCATAAATTTATTATAACATAATTTTTTTGAAATTTTTATTGTTTATTGTAAAATCATATCAGGAGGAAAATTGATGTTAGGCGGACCGTTTTTAGACAGAAATTGGATGGGACAAAATGAGGATTATGCGTCGGCTGATGTTGTAATGCTCGGTTTACCGTTCGACGGAACTGTTTCTTACCGTTCGGGTTCTCGTTTTGCTCCCGAGCAAATAAGGCTTGCAAGCTGGGGGTTGGAAGATTATTCGCCAAGATTTGACAAGCATCTTCAGGAGGTAAACTTCCATGATGCGGGAGATTTGGAATTTCCGCTCGGAAATACCCTGAAATCGCTTGATTTAATAGAAAAAAATGTTGAAGAAATATACAAAGACGGCAAAAGAGTTTTTGCCGTCGGAGGCGAACATTTGGTAACTTTGCCCGAAATTAAAGCCATCTCCAAATTTTATAAAGACTTAGCCGTTGTTCATTTCGATGCTCACACGGATTTGAGAGAAGAATATCTCGGTGAAGAAATGTCGCATTCCGCCGTAATAAGACATATTTCTAAAATCATCGGGGCGGAAAACATTAAACAAATTGGTATTCGCTCTGGCACAAAAGAGGAATGGCAATTTATGAAAAAACATAATACACTTATTCACGAATATTGTGAACTTGATGTTTTGAAAAATAAAAAAGTTTTTGTAACTGTAGATTTAGATGTTCTTGACCCGTCTGTTATGAGCGGAACGGGAACACCCGAAAGCGGAGGAATTCAGTTTAACGAGCTTATGGGCTGGTTTGAATATTTGAGAAAATTTGATATTGCGGGGGCGGATGCAGTTGAACTTGCGCCTGATTATGACGCCTCGGGTGTTTCAACAGCCGTAGCCTGCAAGGTTATCAGGGAACTTTTAATGGTGATGTAATGGTTATCGACAGAATAAATTTTTTAAAAGATGAAATAAACAGGGCAAATTATCTTTACTACGTTGAAGATGACCCTTCAATATCGGATTTTGATTACGATAAAATGTTTGCCGAACTGAAACAACTTGAAAGCGAACACCCCGAACTTGTTACACCCGACAGCCCGACACAAAGAGTAGGTTCGGTGAGCGAAAAATTCTTTCCGTATAAACACAAATACCGTTTATACAGCCTTGATAATACTTATAAATACTCTGATCTTAAAGATTGGTACAAAAAAATTGATAAGGATTACCCAAATCAAGAAGTCGTTTGCGAATTGAAAATAGACGGACTTGCAATAGCTCTGACATACGAAAATGGTATTCTTGTGCGCGGGGTAACACGAGGCGACGGAATAACGGGCGAAGACATTACAAATAACCTTAAAACCATTAAAACAATTCCCTTGAAACTTTTTGAACCCGCAGATATTGAGGTCAGAGGCGAAATATTCATGCCAAAATCTTCGTTTGAAAAACTTAATGAAGAAAATTCCGCAAACGGAGAAAGATTGTTTGCTAACCCCAGAAATGCCGCATCAGGTTCTATCAGGCAGTTAGACAGCACAATAACGGCAAAACGCGACCTTTCAATGTTTTGCTATACCGCAATTTTTACGGGGCAAAGCGAAAACGCCCCCAAAACCCATTTTGAAAACTTAATGTACCTGAAAAAACTCGGATTTAACACAAATCCGAATATAAAACTTTGCAAAAATATTGATGAAGCAATTAAATACTGTGAAGAATGGGATAAAAAACGTTTTGAACTTGATTATGCAACCGATGGTGTCGTAATTAAAATTAACGATTTGGCAGTTCAGCAGGAACTCGGATTTACTGCTCGAGCACCTAAATGGGCTACGGCATTTAAGTTCCCGCCTGAAGAAGCTTGCACAACTCTTACGGGAATTGAACAAAGCATCGGAAAAACCGGTGCGATAACACCTGTTGCGCTGCTTGAACCAGTAAATCTTTGCGGAAGCACAATATCGAGAGCAAATATATACAATTTTGATGAAGTTAGACGTTTGGATGTGAGAATCGGTGACAAAGTCTTTATAAAAAAAGCTGCCGAAATCATTCCAAAAATCGTTAGTGTGGTTCGTGATGAGGAACATTTTAATCGTAAACCCATTGAAATCCCGAAACTCTGCCCGTCATGCGGTTCTGTCCTTCATCCGCATCCGGGAGAAGTTAATTTATACTGCGAAAATCCCGAATGCCCCGGAATCGTGTGTGCAAAAATTGAATACTGGGTTTCCAAAGAGGCAATGAATCTTGAAAATATCGGTCCCGCAATTATCAAACTGCTATATGATAAAGGTTACGTCAAATCCTTCGTAGATCTGTACAAATTGAGCACGGAAGATTTTATGAAACTTCCCTCCATAAAAGAAAAGTCCGCATCAAATATGTATAACTCAATTCAAAACAGCAAAAATAATCCGCTTTCAAGGTTTATTTGTGCTTTAGGAATAAGAAATGTCGGGAAAGAAACAGCAAATATTCTCGCGGAAGAATTCGGAACTCTTGAAAATTTCCTCAATGCTTCTCCCGAAGATTTATATAGATTGGAAGGTGTCGGTGATGTGACCGCCGATGAAATATACAAATTCATAACTGATTCAAAAACAAAAGAAATGATAGAAGATTTTAAACAACTTGGCATAAATCCCGCAGCGCAAAACCTGAATACTTCAAGTGAATTAAAAGGATTAACTTTTGTTTTGACAGGAACATTACAAAATATGACAAGAGATGAAGCATCCGAATTAATACGCAAAATGGGCGGTAAAACAGCGTCTTCGGTATCTAAAAACACATCTTATGTCATCGCGGGAGAAAACGCAGGTTCAAAATTAGACAAAGCTCAAAAATTAGGTGTTATAATATTGAATGAAAATGAGTTTTTGAAAATGACGGAAGGTAAAAATATATGAAAAGAAAAACAAGATTTATACAAATTTCGGGCATAAGCGGACTATTCATATTTTTGTTTATAGCATCATGCCTGATAGCCGGATTTGGAGCATTCCCCGCCCTTGTGCTTATGAAATTGTGGAATTTATGCGCACAACATTTCGCAATTCCCGCAATAAACTTTGTTCAAGGTGTAATGTTGTGGGCAATAGTCGCAATTTCCGGATTTATTATAAACGGCAGAGAAAAATACTTTTTGTCCGTTTCATCCTCCAGAAAATTGAGCGAAGAAGATATCAAAAATATTATGAGAAAAGTTAAACTTCAATCAGATCCGATTAACAACACTTTGATAAATTCTTCGATAGAAAATCCAAATAAAGAATTAAACAAAGAAGAAGAAAAGGAAAATGTATGAAAAAATTTGCACTAATTCTGTTCGCACTGATTTTGATAGCTTCACAGTCGGTTTATGCGGTCATTGAAAGAGGTTATATTTCCGTAAACACTTCTGCAAACACCGAAGTTGCACCTGATGTAGCGGAAATTTCAATAGCTGTAGTGACTTATGACGCTAAATCGATGCAAAAAGCCACTCTTTCAAACAAAGAGATATCGGAAAACGTTATAAACGCTCTAAAAACAATGATTAATACGAATAACGGAGATTACATCAAAACTTCGGATTTTCACGCATCTCCCATATACAGCTACTCGGGAAGTAAAAGGACTTTGGACAAGTATCAGGTATCAAATTCCGTAATTGTTCACACAAAATCCATTGATAAAGTCGGTGAAATTATTGATAAATCAATTTCTCTCGGGGCAACAAACGTAAATAATCTTTCTTTTTCCGTATCGAATTACGAAAGACAATGTAACGAATTATTGGCTTTGGCTGTAGATAAGGCTCAAAAAAGAGTACTTGCAGCTTCAAAAGCCGCAGGCACAACCGTTGACGGCGTTCGTTCCATGGATATAAACTGCAGTGCGAACAATTCTTATCAACCCCGTATGCTTATGGCAAATAAAATGATGGCATCGGGAGAAGCTGACAGCGTTTCCGCCGTTTCAACAACTATTGAAAGCGGTGTTATAAAAATATATGCGACCCTTAATGCAAGTTATTTCGTAAAATAGGAAAGGACATCAATGAAAATTGTATCAGGAATGCGTTCAACCGGCAAACTACACCTCGGACATTATCTCGGTGTAATACAAAATTGGGAAAAACTTCAAAGAGAATATGAAAGTTATTTCTTTGTCGCTGACTGGCATGCACTTACCACAAAATACGATAAAACGGAAAACCTGAAAAATGATGTCATTGATGTAGTTTCAGACTGGCTTGCCTGCGGAATTGACCCGAACATATCAACGATTTACGTGCAGTCGCTTGTGCCTGAAATCGCAGAGTTAAATATTTATCTCAGTATGGTAACTCCGCAAAATTGGGTTGAACGTGACCCGACCCTAAAAGACATGGCAAAAATTCTCCGAACGAAAGAAGGGGCAAATTCTCAAATAAGTTACGGGTTGATGGGATATCCTGTTTTGATGAGTGCCGATATTATGATGTTTAATGCGGAAGCTGTTCCCGTCGGAATAGATCAGGTCGCACATATCGAAATAACAAGAGATATTGCAAGAAGGTTTAACAATATTTATAAAACCGAATATTTTAACGAACCGAAACCGATTTTAAACGAATGTTCATTAATTTGCGGACTCGACGGAAATAAAATGGGTAAATCCTTCCAAAACGATATAAAAATATCCGACAGTGAAGAAGTTACCGCAAAAAAAATCATGAGTGCCATCACAGACAGAAGCCGCATGAGAAAAGATGATTTGGGACATCCGGATGAATGCGAAGTTGCTTTCAAATATTGGAAAATTTTTGCAGACGATGAAACCGTTCAAAATGTGCGTTGTGAATGCGAAAAAGGCACAAGAGGCTGCGCCGACTGCAAACGCATGCTAGGAAGTTTGATAAACGAAAAATTAGCAGACGTAAGAGAAAAACGAAGATATTACGAAGCACACAAAGATGAAGTTGAAAAAATTATTCTGGAAGGTTCACAAAAAGCCCGTTCTCAGGCTCAAAAAACAATTCGCGAAATCAGAAATATTATCGGAATGTACTAAGCTTGAAAAATTCTTGATTTTATATTGTACGTGTCAGTTGAAAAAAAGGAGTTAAAAATGAAAAAGATTTTATTGACATTGGCTGTTATCACTGCATTTTCAACAGCCGTTTACGCATCAGCAGTAACGGATTGCGGGTAAAAAAGCTATTGAAGAAGAAAACTACACATCGGCAGTTGAATATCTTCAAAAAGCCGTAAAACAAAACACCAAATATGTTGAAGCTTACGACGCTTTGGGTGAAGCTCAAATGGGACTTTCACAGTACGATGAAGCTATTAAATCATTTGAGCAGGTCATTAAACTTGCACCTGAAAAAGCTAACGGCTACTACGGCAGAGGTGCAGCTTACGCTACAAAAGGCGAATTTGCAAAAGCTAAAGTTGATTTAGACAAAGCTATCGGAATTGAACCTGATGCGAAAAAATACGAAGCACGTGCTATGGTTAACTATGAACTCAAAGACAAAATCGCAGCATACGCCGATGTTCAAAACGCAATGGATGTTGACCCGAACCCGGTCCTTACATGCTCAGAGGCTTATTACAGTTGTCTGATTTGAAATTCAGAGCAGCTTACAAAGACTACAGAACTTACAAAAAATTAGACAAGAAAAAACAAAAAGCAGAGAAAAAAGCTGCAAAAGAAGCTGCTAAAGCAGAAGAAAAATAAATAATAATATTCTTGTAAAAAAAGCCTCTTTAAGGGGCTTTTTTTGTACAAGAAAAGCTGTCATTAAACAAATGGGCAACCACTAACTTTCCTTATCAAACGCCCTCATATTTTACATTAATAAAACATGAAATTTTTAAAATTTTACCATTGTCTTTTCTTTAAGTTCTTTGTTTTTTAGCCTGATATAAGCATTACACTCTTTATTATATGATAAAAATCTCATATAAAAATTTCCCATATCAAGTGCCTGATACCCTAATTCCGATAACTTATAAGCAAGAACGGTTGCGACTTCACCGCATTCCAGATAAATCAGACATTTCTTATCGTAACTTTGAATTTCTTTGAATATTCTGTCATATTCAGCAATACAGTTTCTTGCCGGTACATAAACAAAATGTTTAGAAACCACACCATCAAATAAATTCAACTTATCTTCTATTGTAAAGGAATTTTCTTTTACAACAAACACTATACTTCTGTTATTAAACAGTTGTTTTAAATAGTGTAATTTTTGTTCATCAAAAACATATAAATCATTTGCCCTGAATTTCTTTGACGCATTAAGTGCTGCCAAATTTATTCTTTTGTAAATATTTTCAAATAAACGACTAAACACATATGCATCCCCGTAATATTCTTCCTTGTTAAATTCAAAATTTTCCAAATAAGATTTGATGTATAAAAGCCAATAAGAAGACAACCACAAGCTTGTATTTTCATAAAGATAAAAAGGATTAATACATACAAGACATTTTGAAGTACTCCCTTGTTTCAAAATTTTTAAAAGTTCATTTTTTAAAAATGGAGAATTATTATTATCCCAAACATTATTAAGACCATACATAACTCGGTATTCACCGTCCCCTATTCTTGCGACGGACATATTTTTGTTCATGATTTTTGCAATCGTTTCATCTTTTGAAAGAATATTTTTAGGATAATATTTTTCACTTTCTATTAAAAAATTTATATCTTCTTCCGTAAATTTATGATAATTTAACGGATCTCTGATAATGTTCTTATTTCTGAAAAAATACTTCCGCGTTTCACCCCATGTAACGTTGCACATAAACCTGCAAAATTGAAATTTTACAAATTCAATAAACTTATTTTTTCTCATTCCGTCACCATTCCAAAATTAAATATTCTACCTACGGACATGCATTAAATCATAAAATATTATATGTGTCAACATTGTTTTATAATTAAAAATATGTGTATACAACATTATAAATTTTTAAAATTCATTTTAGATTTGAAAAAGGTAATGTATGAGATTTGAGGATAAAGAGTTTTTAGCGGAACAAATTCGCTTACACAGAAAATTAAAAGGTTACACTCAGGAACAACTCGCTGAAATGGCAGATTTGAGTGTACAGCATATATCCAGAATTGAGAATGGATGCTATATTCCATCACTAAATTCCTTTTTTAAATTCGTAAGTATATTAGATATTGATTTGAAAGTATTTGGTTTTAATATAGAAAAAACAAACAACCCCGTTAAAGATAAACTCATTAACCTTATTGCTAATTTGCCCAATGATAAATTAACATTGTATGAAAATGTTATTGAAGCTTTATACAAAAGTAAACAAACATAAGCTCCTTTTTTTATGCAATACGAACAGGTGCATCAAATAAACGGAGTAATGCACCTGTCGCCCGCTGACTATGACTGCGGAATAAAAAGCCGTTTTATCAAACGGCCAATCTCATATTTGGTAAAAGTGTGTAGGAGAAAATAAAGAAAAAGAAAATGGTTATATTTCATGTATTCCACAATTAAATATATCTATAACATATATACTTTATATATTGTAACATTTGTTTACACTCATCTTGTTGAACATATTGAATTTTTGAATTACAATAAGGAAAAGGGGTATGTAAAATGAGAATTGAGGCTAAAAATCTTATAAAAATATACGGTGACAGAAGTGTTGTTAATGATGTGAGTTTTGACATTAACAAAGGCGAAGTTGTTTGTCTTTTAGGGCCTAACGGTGCCGGAAAAACAACCACATTTTATATGGTGGTCGGACTTATAAAACCGAACAAAGGACATATATTTTTGGACGGAGAGGACATTTCAACATGGCCTATGAATGAACGTGCAAAAGCAGGAATAGGTTATTTGCCGCAGGAAGCTTCAATATTCAGGAAATTATCCGTTGAAGATAATATTAAACTCGTTCTGGAAATGAATGACAAATTGACCGAATGCGAAAAAAAGAAAAAACTTGAAGAATTGTTGTCGGAATTCGGGATTATAAGGCTTCGTTCTTATGCCGCCGTATCGCTGTCAGGCGGAGAGCGAAGGAGGGTTGAAATAGCCCGTGCACTTGCCGCAAGTCCCGATTTTATGCTTTTAGACGAGCCTTTTGCGGGTATCGACCCGATAGCTATCGGAGATATTAAAGAAAATATCCGTAAAATATCCGAGGATAAAGGGTTAGGAATTCTCATCACAGACCACAACCCCAAAGCCACGCTTTCCATAACCGACAGAGCTTACGTAATCTTTGACGGTAAAATTAAAATTCAAGGCAGAAGTAAAGATGTTGCCGTTGACCCTGTTGCAAAAGAATTCTATTTAGGAAAGGATTTTGCACTGTAATGAAATCCAAAATAACCATTTATGACAAATACATTTTTAATCAGGTTCTTGTGACGACTTTTGTCGCTATCCTTTTGTTTACGGTTGTTTGGATAGCACCCGAAATGCTTTTAAATACAATAAAAAAGACATTGGCGGGCGATTATGGCGTAAAAACAGCGATACTGGTATTATTTTACGAGTTACCGAAAATTCTCGGAAAAGCTTTTCCCGTGGGACTTTTGCTCGGTACGTTGTTCACTTTTGATAAACTCAGCAAGGATTCCGAGCTTACAATTTTTCGTGCGGTAGGTTTATCGTTCAAAAGAATTATAGCTCCGGTTTTGGTGTTAAGTCTTTTTGTTACCTGGTTATGTTTTTTAACCGGTGACAAACTTATACCTTATGCCGTTAATAAAGCGGGAGCTTTAAAGGGTGGATACATTTCAACGCAATACATTTACACGCAGAAAGATAAAAATAACGTTCCGACAAGTTCGGTTATCGTATCAAGGTTTTCAAAAGACACGATGTATAATGTCATTGTGCTTGATTTTCAAAAAAAGCAATACGATGATGTACATCAGTTAAACAATATTTATTACGCAAAAACGGGTAAAAATTTCCCCGACAAATGGAAGCTTTACGACATTACGCAGTATAAAATTTCAACGGACGGAATATTTGTGGAAATAAATAAACAACCTGAAATGGATATTTTGCAGGGCGAAGATGCTAAAAATGCCTATACTTTAATGACTTATTCCGTAAAAAAAGAACGTGAAATTAATAATCGGGATTTAAAAAATTATATCAAACTTCTCAAAAAAGAAGGGCTGGATGAAGAATACAGATACATGCTCAACAAATATCTGCAAAGATTTTTCCATCCGTTTGTGTGCGTGCTTCTGGCGATTATGGGAACTCTATTGGGTTTCAGTAAGCCGAGAGAACAAAGGTTAATAGGTTTTACAATAGCTATCGGCTGCATATTTCTATACTATATAACCCTTCCTTTCTTCGATCTTCTTGCGGAAAAAGGCGTTTTACATCCTTTCATAACGGCTATTTTCCCGCCGATTGCGTTTTTATGTGCGATAATAGCTTTTTACAAATCGAAGGACTTATAATATGAAAAAAATATTTTTTATAATTTTTTGTTTAATTTTAACGCAAACAGTAGCTTTTGCGGGTGAGATAGATATTTCGTTTAACGACGGAATTTATCACATTGTTTTAAGGGGTGAAAAGATAAAAAAACGTATAAGTTTTTTGAGTTCGGAGAGCTTAATAACAAACAAGGAGGCTCATCAGCGTACGAAGTCGATTTTAACCGTTAACGCCGGATACTTTGACCCGAAAAGTGAAAAGTCAATGTCTTACATTGTAACGGACAGACAAACATCGGAAGACCCGCTTGTGAACGGCGCATTGCTTGAAAATCCCGTTTTGATGCGTAATATTGATAAAATTTTAAACCGCACTGAATTTCGCGTTGTGGAGTGTTCCGATGGCGGAAAGTATCGTTATGAAATCGTTCCGCATAAAAGTTCTTTGGATTTCGGCTGTATGCTTGTAACTTCCGCTCAGGCAGGGCCCCTTGTATACCCGCAGTTAAGGTTGGAAGAAGAATTTTTTGTCGTAAAAAAAGACGGTGAAGTTGTGAGGGAAAGTTGTTCTGTTCTTCACAAAACCGCACGAACAATTATAGGCTTAAAAGACGAAGAAGTTCATATATTGATAATTACGGATGAACATCCTATGGATTTGTATGAAGTTCACGATTACGTTAAAAATCTCGGCTGGGACAGAGCGATGGCTTTTGACGGCGGAAGTTCGACTTCAATGAATTACAAAAAGAAATACAACGTAACTTCAATAGGCGACGGTGCGGGAAGAAGTCTTAAATCATTCATGATTATCAGGTAGAATGTTTCCGTTTTCTATTTTGTAAATTTTAACATCTTTTAAAAATTCATTTTCAAAAAGCACGGTATCAACGGAAGTTATAATTGTCTGCGTATTTTTACCTATTGATTTAAGGAGGAAATTTTGTCTTATATCGTCGAGTTCCGCCAAAACATCATCCAGAAGCAAAACGGGTTTTTCGCCTGTTTTTTGAGAAATTATATCGAGTTCGGAAAGCTTTAATGCAAGCACTATCGTTCTTTGCTGACCTTGAGAGGCGTATTTAACGGCTTCGTTATCGTTTATGTAAAAAATCACATCATCTCTGTGCGGGCCGACACAACCCTGTCCCCTGCGCATTTCCTCTAATTTTCTTTCTTTCAAAGCAGCTTGGAAAGCATTTGCAACAGCTTCAAGTTCAAATTCTCCGTTCAGAAACGAAGAATCGTAATCTATTTTGAGATTTTCGGTTTCACTTATTATAAGGTGTTTTTCTTTTGCGATTTTTTCAATTTCTCGCAAAAACTTTTTACGAAGGAATATTATGTTGCTTCCCGTTATCACGAGCTGTTCATTATAGACATCAAAAAGAGTTTCATTAAGATTTCCTGTTTTAAGGTATTCTTTAAGCAAGTTATTTTTTTGAATACGGATTTTGTCGTATTTTGAAAGTCTTTCATCGTAAGCGGGATAAATTTGTGATATTGCTCTGTCAAGCCATTCCCGTCTGTCGGAAGGGTTTCCGCGAAGAAGCATTAAATCTGCGGTTGAAAACAGTACCGTTTTAAGAACCGATTTGAAATTTTTCGGAGTTGTTCTCACCTTATTTACGGCGAGTTCGCGCTTCTTTTCAGTTGTGTAAGAGAAATCCAATTCAATATCGGTATCGGCTTTGAGCAAATTGCAGTTGATTTGAGCTTTGTCGGAATTGAATTTTATAAGCTCCGAGTTATTGGAGGTTCTCGGCGATTTAAGTGCGGAAAGAAAATAAATACTTTCAAGAATATTTGTTTTACCTTGAGCGTTTTTTCCGATGATAAGAACTTTTTCAAAATCCAAATCAAGTTTTAAATCTTCACAATTTCTGTAATTTGTAAGCCTTAAATCCCTTAACCTCATAAATGAATTATACCTCAAATATATGATTTCTTAATTATGTGTAGACTAAATTAAAAATATTTTATATAATAGAAACGGAAGGGAAAAAATATGTTGCCAATAATTTCGGAAGAAAATTCAGCTGCTGTATTCGGAGAGATATTTAAAGACATGCCGAGTTGGCGAAAAAAAATGATTCATTACATAAAGGATGAAAATCCCGAAGTAAATACAGCCATAATTGAAGCGGCAAACAGAACTAATCTTGACCCGAAAGCTGTTGCGCTCGGAGCTTATATGACATACACTCTGATAGAACTTGCGATGAAAGAAGATAACGCATTAATGAATTATACGGAAGGATAAAGAATGCTTATAGAAGAACTTTTAGAAAAAATGGTAAAAGACGGCGGTTCGGACTTGCACATATCTTGCGGTCTGCCTCCGGTTGCACGTATAGACGGAAATTTGCTAAGATATAACATGCCGCCTTTCACATCAGATGAAGTTGAAAACCTGCTGTTTCCCATGCTTTCAAACGAACAGAGAAGAACTCTCGAACAGAATTGGGAGCTGGATTTTTCGTACGGTATTGAAGGTGTAAGCCGTTTCAGGGTTAACTTCTATAAAGATAAAGGTAATTATGCGGCAGCATTCAGAACGATTACCGATATAGTTCCGACATTTGAGCAGTTGGGACTTCCTGAAGTCGTAAAGAAAACCGCTGAAAAGCCTCGCGGATTAGTTCTTGTAACAGGACCGACAGGTTCGGGTAAATCTACAACGCTTGCAGCTATGATCGACTACATTAACACGACTCGAGCAGAACACATTCTGACTATTGAAGACCCTGTCGAATATGTTCACCACTCAAAACAGAGTATAATTCACCAGCGTGAACTCGGCATGGACACAAGGTCGTTTGCAAACGCTTTAAGATCCGCACTTCGTGAAGACCCCGATATTATACTTGTAGGTGAGATGAGAGATCATGAAACCATAGCTCTTGCCCTAACGGCAGCAGAAACGGGTCACCTTGTTTTCGGAACATTGCACACCTCATCTGCCGCACAGACTATCGACCGTATCATTGACGTATTTCCCGAAGGACAGCAACAGCAAATTCGTATTCAGCTTGCAAACTCACTGGTTGCGGTATTCGCTCAAACTTTATTGCAAAAATTACAGCCTGACGGCACGAAAAAAGGCCGTATTATGGCACAGGAAATTCTTCTTGTAACTCCTGCAATTTCTAACCTTATAAGAGAGGCTAAAGCAGCTCAAATCTATTCGACAATTCAAATGAATGCGGGAATGGGAATGCAAACTCTTGAAGCATCACTTGCAAACCTTTATAAAAACGGCTTAATTACTATAGACGATGCACTTCAGCGTTCATCAAGACCTGAAGAATTGAAACGGCTTATAAGCCCTAATCCTTAGCGGACTTTGTTTTCTTCGCCTTTGGATAATCTTTCGATATTAGCTCTGTGCAGCCAAATTATGTACAAAGCTCCGAGTGCACAGTACCAAATATATGCGTTAGGTGCACCGAATCCGAACATCAACAGGGGAGAAAGCGAAACCGCAACTATAGAACCCACTGAAACATATCTTGTAAAGAAAGTTACAACCGCCCATATTAAAGCGATTACCAAACCGACCTGCCAGTTTAAGGCAAGGATCGTTCCGATACCCGATGCAACGGATTTTCCGCCCGTAAATTTTAGGAAAATTGATTTACTGTGTCCTAAAATTACCGCAACGGCAGCCAAAACAGGCAACAAACCCAATTCCGAAAAAGATTTTGCAAACATTGCAGCCAATATAACAGGCAAAGCCCCCTTAAAAGCATCCAAAAGCATGGTTATAAAGAACCATTTTTTACCCATGACACGCTTAACATTAGTTGCACCTGTCGAACCTGAACCTATTGTTCTTATATCCTGTCCCGTAAACACCTTTACAATAATATATCCCGTCGGTATTGAACCGATGATATAAGCACTCACAACTACCGCAAGTATTTCCAAAATCTTTTCCATAAACTCTCCTTTTTTAACGATTATAGCATGAAACAAAACTTCAGGTAAAGATTATTAAAAATTTAAACTTGTATAAATTAAATATTTAATTATAATAATATTAAGATGAAAAAGATTATAGCGATTTTTCTGAGTTTAAATTTATTAATAGTTCCTGCGTTTGCCGAATACGACTTTTCAGACGAAGCTCAGGCGGAATTTGACAGACAGAAAGAGTTACGGTTCAGCCCGACTGACTTTACAAGAAAACGCAATGCAAAAGAGCTGTACGATGACAGAACAAATTACACTCCCGATATTGACACTCCCAAACAGGATTTACTGATAGATGTTCCGCCGCAGCCTCAGCAAAGACCGCTTTACGGTTCGGTGGTAAAAGTTCCCGCAGGCACAAGTTTTGCGGTAACGTTTGATTCAGGAATAAGCTCGGGAAGTCTTGAAAAGAACGACCGTCTGACAGTCAGATTAACAAACGATTTAAAATATCAGGGCGTAATGATAGCTCCCGCAGGCAGTTTGGTTTACGGAACCGCTTATGATGCAAAAAATGCGGGCTATGCGTACGGAAGCGGGATGATAGAGTTGAATTTTAACGAAATTCTAACCCCCGACGGCACAATGCTTGAAATTTCAACGGAAAACATTTATCTCAAATCCGAAAGTGAACGAGCACAAAAATTGACTCGTGATGTGGTTTTGGGAGCATTGGGCAGTCTGCTTTTGGGTGCGGCATTCACTGCTATGGGCGGCGGAGGCGACTGGGGCAGAAACATGCTTATATACGGCGGTGTCGGTGCGTTAGGCGGCGGACTTTACGGCAGTATGAACAGAGGTCAGGAAATCGAAATTCCCGACGGTACAACCATGCAGGTTAAATTAATCGATACTCTGACCGCATCGCCTTATGAAATGTAGGTTTACCTTCCGATTAAACTTTTTGTAACCCCGTAGATAATCTCTAATTTGTCAACATCAGTAGTGTTTTTATATAGAAGTAAGGGGAAAATCGATTTTCAAACACAAAGGAAATTAAGAAAGAAAAAATTTAGGGAAAAAGCAAAAAAAGGAGAAAAAATTATGGGAAACATTTCAAGTATTATTACAAAAGTTATGTGTACACTTCCGAAAATGAAAGGTATGTCAGGTAAAGTACACTTTGACGCTAAACAAATTCAAGAATTTTGCAAACGAAATATGGCAGACGACGAAATTTTACAAAGACTTCTGAACAGATCAAAAAATGCAAGTATGGACATAGCATACAAGGCTAAATCAAATTACAACATTGCGGCATTAAGACTCAAAGAAGGAGGAAAAACTATTGCAACCGGTGCACTTTCCATCACCAATCCCAAAACATCACAAGCTGGAGTTAAATATCGCCTGACTGACAAGGGTATTGGAACTCAATTACGGGCAAACAGTTTTATTGACGGCGGAAAACCCGTTGACACAAAAAATATTGGGGTTGGTTTATCACGTAAGAACGGAATCGTTAAAGCTGATTTTTCACTTGGAGAAGTATCCGCACACCACATACAAGGAAATGAAGACAGCCTTGTTCAAACGGCTAAGGTATTTAATCAAAATGAACTGTTGAGAAATTATGTAAAGTTCAACAAAAATTTAGACCAAAAACTTGGCTCGCTTATGACAAATGTAAGACAAGCATTCAGCGGCAAATCACAAACAGTTAACACTGCTGCTGAAAAATTGTCCTCACCGTTATATTATAAAGAAGTTAAACCCGGTGTATTGGAAGAAGAATTTAATCCGGAAAAATTTAATAAAGCTATAAAAGAGATATAGTTTATAGAAAATCCGAATAAAAAAAACGGCTCTGCCGTTTTTTTTTGCTTGCTTACGGGCAGAAATTGTGGTATATTATTTTTAGGGCAGATTATGAAATTAAACAAAAGATTAATTACTATAGGATTATTGATTTTAGTGCTTGCTATCGCACTAAAATTTATTTGGACATTTTTGAAAAACTTGAAGCCTGATGATTTTCATCCCGCTGCGGTTATATTTGTGATGGATTCTTCAGCATCTAATCAGAACAGACTTCCCGAACAAAAAAAGATGTTAAGACAGATATGTAATCTTTTAGACCCTGAAGATCAGATAAAAATTCTCAGAGTGTCGGAAGATGCCTATTTGATTTACGAGGGTTCGCCGATGAACGGCAGTACGATTACAAAATCGATGGACGCTTTCACGCAGTATGATGAAAATGATTACGGTACGGCGTACGGCGAAGGATTAAAGAAAGCTTTCTCACACGCCCTGACAATGAAAAAAGAGGGCTATGTTCCCGCAGTCGTGGTTATCGGCGATTTGGAAAACGAAGGTTCGGTTGAAAAGCAGATTAACTGGGATACTTTACCCCAAAATGTCGAAAAAACAAAAGAGTACGCACCTGATATTTCCATGATGTTTTTGGATGCACATCCCGCAAAATTGGATTTGGTTAAGGAAAAATTGACTCCCGTTCTTGGCGAAAACAAGCTCATTGTTTCACCCGAACAGAACGTTGATAAGTCTATAAGAAAATTTCTTCACGCAATCGGAAGATAACGAGGTAAAAAAATGGCTGTAACAATTTCTACAAAACAAGGTGAAAAAGTATTTGACAAAGATGTCATAAATGTCGGTACAAACGCAAATTGCGACGTTATCCTAAATTTAGCTTACGACATACTTTTAACGTTACAATTTTCAAACGGCAAATGTTCCGTAACAAACAATTTCCAGAGTGAAAAGGTTTTATTCAGAGGAAAACCCGTTAAAAGGGTCGAGGTAAGCAATGTTTGCAAACTTATGTTCGCCGACAGCGATGAATTTTTGAGCGTAAAGGTTGACACGGCAGCCGTCAAAACCGTAACATCAATAGGCAAAGAGGATTTGACCGAAGAAGATATCAAAGGTTTGTACGGAAAAGATGTCAATGCTGTCACAAAAGTTAAGCTTGAAAAACAGCTTGAAGATATGGAAAATGCCCGTGTCGCAATAACAAAGCAAGTTTCCTTTCAGATAAACGACTTAAAAGGGAAGCTTTCCTCAAACAACAAAACGAACATATTTCTCCATATTGCAATGTTTTTCAGCTCAATGCTTTGTGCGTTCGGTGTTTCAAACTATCTCATGGGACTAACCATTAAAGAATCGGCAAATTTTCTTCATCTGCCGACAAATATTAAAATTTGGGCTATCTATACGTTAATGATTTACGGAATTTGTCTGCTTTTGAAACAGGGAATTTACCTTTACATGCAAAGCAGTATTCAAAAAGATGTTCCGAAATCGGCTAAAATCGGTCAGGGCTTTATGATAGTTTTACCGCTAATCTTCTGTTTGGGAGTTTATGCCGTAAACCTCTTTTATTTCAGAAATCTAAACGACTTTGTCACGTTTGCGATATTTATTTCGTTCTTTTTCACGGGGATAATGACCGTTCTTGCCATTGCCTGCGGATATTTCAAGGGCAGCGGTTACGAATTATCCTCAAATCTTAACAAATATGAATACAGAGAAGATTTTGAAGGCGTTATAAAAGCTTACAGACAGTGGATAGAAAGGTACATAAACAGCCTGAGCAACACAAAAATACAAAATATTAAAGACAAAATGTTTAATTTACAGCTAAAATCTTTGGGCGAAACGGTTGTCGGGATTTTAACAGCACCTTTTCTTGCGTACGGTGTTTCAAACACTCTTGCGATGTGTTTCCCTGAAGCCGCAGGCTGGGTAAGAATTTCGGGTTTGAGAATAAGCCCCGTGTTTTTAACTCTTGCGACATTTTTGATAATTTTTGCATTCTTTACGTTTGTAAATGCGTTTTTATGCACAAAGAAAATTCAAGGCTCACAAGTTATTAAACAGGACGGTTTCAGCGACTATCAGCACCACGGAGTCACAATATACGGACTTGAAGGCGTTAGAAGACTCGAAAGCGACAAATCACGAGCTTTATGGATTGCATGTTCAATAATATTTATCGAATTTTCAATGAACATTTCCTACTTTATGAGCGAAATCGGCGGCGATATGCAGGGAATATTCCTGAGTTTGGTTGCGGCACTTGTTCCGACGGCACTTTTAATTGCCGAAACTCTTATGCTGAGTCAAACTAAATTCGATATATATGCTTGTGATGAATTGATTTCCAAAGTTGATAAAGATTAGTCATGAATATTTTTAAAATTGCGTTAATAATACTGTTTTTGTTACTCACTGCGGCAGGGATAATTATTCGCCCCGAGATGCATAATCCTGTTTTAATTGAGGATGCGGATTTTGAAATAAGCGAGGTCACACCACAACAAGCCGTAAAAAATACGGTTAAAACAGTTAAACGGCAACAGCAAACAACAGTTGAGCAAGATAAACCCCGCCGTCAGATAATTAAAATTATCCGACAGACTCCCGATAACACGGTTACAAAAATTGAAACCCCGAAAGAAAAAACAACGGCAAAACAGGTTAAACAGGTAAAACAAGCACCGCAAACCCAAGTTAAACCCGATTTAATAAAAAGAGTTCTTGAAAACGCACAGGAACAGCCAAAAACCGTAGAAAAACCCGCTCCAGAAGTTATCAAAGAGGAAGTTAAACCTTCTCATTCAACAAACCCCTATATGACCGAACAGGAAGAAATTATCGCATGGAACAGGTGGAGAAGCAGTATCCAAAACAGAATTATGCGTGATTCAAATATTGATTTCGCACCGCTCGGGACAATGTTTTCGTTCACTTTTGTCGTTGATAAATTTGGAAATGTTTCTAACATAAAAGTCGAATGCTCAAATCCGAACTTTATGACCGTTGCCAGAAATAACGTGAAACCCGCAATTTCAAACCTTCAAAGACAACCGATACTGAATTTCCCGAGAGGTACGCAAAGAACTTCAACCGTCGTAACGGGACTTTTTGTAATAGGTACTCAGGAAAGATATTCGACTCCAAACGATTACGCAGACTACGAAAGGGTGGTGTATTGATGAAATCACAAAAAATATTTTTTATAACAGCCTTGATTATTTTAATCATAACAACTTTTGCCTGCATACTTGTAAAACCGCAAATGCACAAATCTTTTCAAACCGAAATTATAATTTTTAAAAAAGTAAAATAACTTTTGTGATAACATATAATTATGTACAAATGCCGTGAATGTAACAAAGAATTTAAACATAAAGTCGACTACTGCGACTGCGGAAACGATATATTTGAATATATTGAAGATAAAAAACCGCTTTCGCTTGAAACAAAATCGGAAATCGTTTCATGGATTTTTTTCGTTATTTGCATGATATTTTCAATAATAATTTTGCTAATTCCGATTAAAAACGAGTTACCCCAAAAAGCTCCCGAACAAAAAGTTCCCGCAGTAAAAAATATTCCCGATATAAACAAATTTTGGGATGACACGCCAATTCAACAAGAAATTTCCGAACAAAATACCGTTGATGAGCCTGTGGAAATTATAATCTACGAACCCCGGCCAAAAATTTCAGAACAAAAACCAATAATTTCTCAACAGAAACCAAAACCCGAGCCGAAAGCAAATTCACAAAAAAATCAGAATTTACCAAAAGCTCAAAACTTGCCCAAAAGCCAAAACCCGCCAAAAGCTCAACCTGAACCAAAAGAGCAAAAAGCGAAAATTCAACACGAACAAGTTCAGCCAAAAGCAAATACAAAACCGGCTTACAACCCGAACGACCCGCAAATGCTGCGTTACAAGGCAAATCTCAGAGCTTATATGTTTTCTAAATTTGCGGTAGGTGCAATACAAGGCTCGGGCGAATGCTCGGTTCAGTTCTCCGTCGATAAGTCAGGCAAACTCGTTAACCGCAAGTTTACACACGAATCCGATAACAAAGCCTTGAACGATACCGTTTATTATATGCTGATGAGCGTTCCGAAATTTTCAACCCCGCCCGAAATCTACAACGGCGAACCGATTTCGATGAATTTTAAAATATATAACGGCAGTTACGAGATTTCAATATATTAAATTATGTGATAAAATATACTTATGTTTAACATTCAGGCTCCCGAAAATAACCAAAATTATTCTCTGTTTGAAACATATTTGGCAAAATCGTTTTCTTTTGCAATAACAGGACTTACAACGATTTTACGTCTGCTTTTAATTTGTAAAATCAAAAAAATTACCGATAAAAAAATCCTATTTATCACATCAACCGAACAAAACGCCCTAAAATATCAAAACAATTTGGAAAAAGCGTTCGGCGAAAAATCCGACTTAATTCCGTTTCAAAACATATCTGTTTATGAAGGCGTTATGCCAAACCTGTATGATTATGCCGAACAGGTAAGGATTTTGAGGGAAAAACCCGATATCGTTATCGCACCCGTTAAAGTTCTGCTTGAAAAATTTCCGAAAGAAAACTTTTACAAAAAAAATTGCGTAACCCTCAAAACAGGCGACGAAATAAATCTCAAAGAACTTATCCAAAAATTTATAGATTTAGGCTACAAGCGTTCGACAATGGTTTCTGATATCGGTGAATTCAGCATAAGAGGCGATATCATTGATTTTTATTCACTTGACGTTCATCCTGTTCGTGTTGAACTTTGGGGAGATGAAATCGTTGATATCAGATATTTTAACAACGAAACACAAAAATCCGTTTCAAAAGTCAATACGGCAAATATCATGCCGATGTACAAATTTACGCTTGAAAACGGCATCCCCGATGACATCAAACCCCAAGATGAAGAAGGATATTTTGAAAGTATTGAAGTTTTTCAAAACACTTTTAATCCCGATATGACAAGCATTTTGGAATATTTTAAGGATTATATTATTGTCTTTGACGAAACGGCAGAAATCTATTCAAAATACGAGTTTGCGGATAAAAATTTTGAAGAACAGCTTCAGGAAAATTTGAAACTCGGGATTAACATAAAAGGTCGTAATCATGTGACTTTTGAAGAATTTATACAAAACTGTGCCGGATTTGTTAAGGTCGGCATGAATAACTTTTTAGACGGAGAGATGGGAGAAATCGTTGAATTTAACTCGCTTCCCGTACAAAATTTCGGTGCAAACCTTGACAGTATCGCAAGTTACATATCATCCCAAAGCCAAAACCGAATAATTATCGCAACCGATTATCCGGAACGTGTTAAAGAAATTCTTTCGGAACGTGAGATATTTGACGTTGATTTCAGCGAAAGTATTTCATCCGCAGGTGCAATATTAGAGGATTTTAACACAATAATTCTCACGGACAGAGAACTTTTCAACAAACGCACAAAAGAAGTTACATCCGCCAAACGCTCGTATTACAAAGAAAAACCCGAATACATTGAAAACATCAACGACATAAAAGAAGGCGAATACGTCGTCCACAGCATTCACGGGGTAGGGATTTACAAAGGTTTGAGCCAGCAGGAAATTGACGGACAGTTGAAAGATTATCTTACTATCGAGTACGCAAACAAAGACAGACTCCATATTCCGGCGGAACAAATCAACCTTCTTGTCAGATACAGAGGCTCAGGCACGATTAAGCCGAAACTTTCAAGGATGGGCGGAAAAGACTGGGAAAACACCAAAACAAGAGTTAAAAAAGAGGTCGAACAGGTTGCCTATGACTTGCTAAGGCTTTATGCAAAGCGTAAAATGCAGAAAGGAATTGCGTTTTTACCCGATACGACATGGCAGGTCGAGATGGAAGAAGCCTTTGAATACACGGAAACACCTGATCAGATGAAAGCCATAAATGACGTAAAAGCCGACATGGAAAGCGAACAACCGATGGACAGATTAATTTGCGGGGATGTGGGTTTCGGCAAAACAGAAGTTGCCATGCGCGGAATTTTCAAAGCCGTAACCTCAGGCAAGCAGGCTGCGGTAATCGTTCCGACGACTATCCTTGCATTTCAGCACTTTCAAACAATCAGCGAACGCTTTAAACCTTTCGGAGTAAATGTAGAGCTTCTTTCACGTTTTCGCAGTACAAAAGAGCAAAAAGAAACGATAAAGCGCCTTGCAACAGGCGAATGCGACGTAGTAATAGGCACTCACAGACTTTTGCAGGACGGAATTGTGTTCAAAGATTTGGGGCTTCTGGTTATTGACGAGGAACACCGATTTGGCGTTCGCCACAAGGAAAAACTTAAATCTATGCGTGAAAACATTGATATAATTACAATGTCGGCAACCCCTATTCCCAGAACGCTTTACATGTCACTTTCAGGGATAAAAGATATGTCAGTCATCAACACCCCGCCGAAAAACAGACTTCCGATCAGAACTTATGTCGGCGAATGGAACGAAAACACGGTCAGAAACGCCATCGTTCACGAGCTTGACAGGGAAGGACAGGTATTTTACCTCTATAACCGTGTTGAAAGTATTGAAGAATTCAGAGTTCAGCTCCAAAAACTCGTACCAAACGCAAGAATAGCGGTCGGACACGGGCAAATGGACGAAAAAACTCTCGAAAAAGTCATTATAGATTTCGCAAACCGTGAATACGACATTCTGCTTGCCACAACAATTATCGAAAACGGAATAGACATCCCAAATGCCAACACAATGATTATACATAACTCCGATAAATTCGGACTTGCACAGTTGTACCAACTTCGCGGACGTGTCGGACGCTCGCAAAGACAGGCTTATTGCTATTGCCTTTACACAAAATCAAAAGAAATCAGCAAAGACGCGATTCAAAGACTTAAAGCCATAAAAGAATTTACGACACTCGGAAGCGGTTATCAAATAGCGATGCGGGATGTTGAAATTCGCGGTGTAGGAAACATCTTAGGCACAAAACAGCACGGACACATGGTAAATGTCGGATTTGACACGTACTGTCAGTTATTGGAGGAAACCGTTCAGGAACTTCAGGGACAAGCCGTTGACAGGTCAAATCCGGCTATCATTGATATTAACGTAACCGCATTTATTCCCGACGAATGGGTCGGTTCCGCCGAACAAAAAATGATAGAATATAAGCGACTTGCCGATGTAAAATCCGATGTTGAACTTGATTACATAACCGAAGAATGGAAAGACCGCTTTGCAAAACCGCCCGAAAGCGTTCAAAATTTGATTAAACTTATAAAACTCAGACTTGCGGCAACCGATGTTAAAATTTCACTCATAAGAGAAACCGACGACAATATAAGGATTTATACACCATTTACACAACCCGAATGGAAAATTATCCAAAAAACACTGCCCCCTGAATTGTTAAAAAGGATAAAATTCACAGTTGCCCCGAATTCCTGTCCTGATGGCAATTCAATACTGCTTTTCAATAATTCATATATGAATTTTAATGAAATATTTAACATTTTAACAGATTTGTTTTATTATATACATAAAGTTACGAACTCACAATTTTAAAAAAAAGGAGAAAAAATGAGAGCTAAGAAATTATTAACGGCTATCGCATTATCTGCGGTTTTGTTTGCCGGATGCGGATTAAAATCCAACGAAGCAATTATCAAAGTAAATGACACTAAAATTACTCAAGGACAATTCGATAAACTGTTCGACAAAGAAACAAGCGGCGGAATGTTCAAAGCACTCGGAGTCGATGTTAAAAGCGACAAAAATGCATTCATTTATCTTATGATTAAAGAAAGAGTAGTTAACGAGTTAATCGTAAAAACCCTTCTTGACGAAGAAATGACAAAACGCGGAATTAAAGTTACCGACAAAGATGTCGATGAAGCCGTAAAAGATATTATTGACAAACTCGGTTCAAAAGAACAATTAGCAGAAGTTTTAAAACAAAACGGCATATCAAATGCACAATTTAAACAGGATTTGAAAGAAGAAGTCAAGATGAAGAAACTTGCACAAGAACTCGGTTCAACAAAAGTTTCCGACGCCGAAGCGAAGAAATTCTACAACGATAACCCTGACAAATTCAATTATCCCGATAAAGTCAGAGCATCTCACATCCTGATTTCCGTAAATCCCGAAGAAATCACGGAAATTATTAAATCCGACTCAAATAACCAAAACCTTAGCGATAATGAGGTGAAAGCTAAAGTAGATGCGGAAATTAAAGCAAAGGAAGCAAAAGCAAATCAACTCCTTGCCGAAGCTAAAAAAGACCTAACTCAATTTGCAAAACTTGCGAAAGAAAACTCTGATGATACGGCATCAGCCGTTAAAGGCGGAGATTTAGGATTTTTCGCGGCAAAAGAAATGGTTCCCGAATTTTCAAAAGCAGCTTTTTCAATGAAACCCAATACCATATCGGATAAACCCGTCAGAACTCAATACGGATACCATATCATAATGGTTACGGACAGAGCTGCAGCAGGTAAAACTCCCTATGAAAAAGTTCAAAATGATATCAAAGCTTATCTCGAAAACCAAAAACAAATCCAAATGCTTGATGATTTGACGGAATCATTAAAGAAAAATGCTAAAATTGAATACGTTGATCCGCAATATTCGCCGGATGCCAACAAAAAATCCATTCAAGAAGCACTTAAAAAGAATGAAACCGAAGCTAAAAAATTAAAAGAAGAAAAACAGAAAAATAAATAAGACCAAACATTTAAAAAGAACAAGAGAACGAAATTCGTTCTCTTGTTTTTTCATTATTTCCAGCTTTTTTGTCAGTGAAAAAATTATTTCTTTAAGAAATCAGGAATTTCGATATTTGTAAAACCTGCATCACTGAAAGAACTTCTTCTTACAGGCTGCGGAGCAGCAGCGACTGAAGAATTAAATGTTCCTGCGAAGAAATCAGAAGCGTTCAACTGTTTCACATCGGTTTTAACATCGGGGATTTGAGCGTTTTTCATCTCAAAACCTGTAGCGACAACCGTAATTTGAATTTCGCCCTGAATATTTTCGTTAACAGCCGTACCAACGATAACCGTAGCATCAGGACTTACTGCATCGTGGATAATGTTTGCGGCATCGGAGATTTCGTGAAGTGTCATATCCGAACCACCGGTAATATTAACGATAACGCCTGTAGCACCGTTGATAGAAGATTCCAAAAGCTGTGAGTTTATAGCGATTTCAGCTGCTTTAACTGCTCTGCCTTCGCCCTGACCGCGTCCGATACCCATTAAAGCGGAACCTGAAGACTGCATTACACATTTAACATCAGCAAAGTCGACGTTGATAAGTCCCGGGACAACGATTATATCAGTGATACCCTGAACACCTCTCATCAAAACTTCATCAACGATGATAAATGATTCGGTCAAAGTAACTTGTCTGTCAACGACTTTTAACAATTTGTCGTTAGGAATAACGATAACTGCATCAACGGCTTCTCTGAGTTTTTCCAAACCTTGTTCAGCCTGATTTTGTCTTTTACGTCCTTCCCAAACGAAAGGTTTTGTAACGACTGCGATAGTCAAAATTCCCAGTTCTTTAGCAATTTTAGCCACAACCGGAGCTGCACCCGTACCTGTGCCGCCGCCCATACCTGCCGTAATAAATACCATATCGGCACCGTCAAGGGCTTGAGTAATTTCCTGTTGAGCTTCTTCGGCAGCTCTTTCGCCAACTGTCGGGTCACCGCCCGCACCAAGACCTGCTGTTGATTTTGCACCCAGTTGGATTTTATTACTTGTTTGACCGCATTCCAAAACCTGCAAATCTGTATTCATCAACCAGAACTCAACACCTGAAAGTCCTGCTTTAATCATTCTGTTAACAGCGTTTCCGCCGCCTCCGCCGACACCGACTACTTTAATTTTTGTCGGATTTACCGGAGATCTGTAATCATTTGAGTCTTCTTTTTTTGCAAAGATATCTGATACGAAATTTTCCACTTTGTTACCTCTTTTGTATAGTTAATTGTATAACGACAATAGTATAATAACATACTATTTTAAATAAAAAAAATGTACAATAATTTCTGTCAAATTATGAACAAAAGTTAATATTTTTTTTTAGAACTTATTTACATAAACCGGCGGAACAGCCCAATGAAGTTTATCTCTGAGAATAGAATAAAATTCTGCCCCGTCAAGTAAAGCAAGTTTTGCACAGAAATCCGATTTTTTAATAACAATTTCTTTGTCAAGTTCGTAGAGTTCTTGTCCGTCGCAGGAAAGCACATATTTCCCGTCTGTTGAGATAGAAATATTTTCGCTATCAGGCACAACAACAGGTCTTGCGCTAAGCGTATGCGGACAAATCGGGACAATAACAAAAGCTTTTAAAGAAGGTTCTAAAACCGGGCCGCCTGCAGACAAACCGTAAGCGGTAGAGCCTGTCGGTGTCGCAATAATCATACCGTCAGCGAGGTAATCCCCTGCGGGTTTTCCGTTTATTTTTAGGGAAAATTTTGTTGTCCTGCCTGTTTCACAACCCTTAATAACAAAATCATTGAGTGCCGTAAATTTTCCGCTGCTTAACATTATTCTGTCCTGAATAACGTATTTGCCTTGAAGAATTAAATCCAGTGAATTTTCGAGATTTTCTTTCGATGACTGTGACAAAAACCCTAATCTGCCGAGGTTAATTCCGAAAATAGGAATTTCAAACTTAGCGAAAAACCTTGCGGATTTTAAAATTGTGCCGTCACCGCCGATAACAAAAACAAAATCAAACCCGTCTTGAAGATTATCGACATTTAATTCTTTAGCGTTTAAGCCTTTATCGGAAAGGATTTTCAGAAGTTTGTCTTTAACCGCAACGGAATTTGGAATATTTTTGTTAAAACATACTGCAAAATTTTTCATAGAAGAAATATAGCACAATTCTATTAATAAAACAAATATCAAAGTGAAAGGTGAAAAGTGAAAAGTGGCAGACTGAGTCTGCACGCAATATATGATGTTAACGTAAGATTTTTCATCTCCCCTTGCATAAAAATCCCCTCTCCCCGTCGAATTGACCTTCGTGCGGGAGAGGGAGCAGTTGTGTGAGCGTAAGCGAACTACAAATGCGGGTGAGGGGTCTAATAATTAGGCAATTCGTGCTAATAATAGGCTGAGGCATTCGCTCGTAATGACGTCAGATTTTAAGGTTTCATGTTGAGAATTAAACCCACCCCTGCCCTCCCTTGAAAAGGGAGGGGGAAAAATAAGTCCCTTCCCTTTTTAAGGGAAGGTTAGGATGGGTTTTATTAGCTGGTGCATTCGCTGCAATGACAGGTAGTTTTCCCTCCCCTAACGGGGAGGGTTAGGGTGGGGTGCGGTGAATCCCCTCTCCCCCGTCGAATTGACCTTCGTGCGGGAGAGGGGTAGGGTGAGGGGTTATATTTTTCGCACATAGTGCCGTAATGAACCTCTCACCTTCCACTTCTCACTTTTCACTATATTTTAGGTTGATGGGTGGAATGACAATTGTTCCACCCATCCTACTTTACTTTAAATCAGACCTTTTATCCCTGCAACACAAATGCCTAATCGCATTTATGTTTACCGTTCCAAGATAAACCATCACAATGCAGGTAGTCCATGTTTTCATTGTAAACTACCCAAGCAGCACAAGTATAACCGTTTCTGAAATCTGCATCTGTTTTCCTGTCACAATGTTTTGGAAACTTTACCTCCACAGCATCTGCTAATGCAGGCGCACCGTTTGGATAGATAGCAGTTTGGGATACAATAAAATTAAACACATCTTTACCCATTGTATTAGGCCCTTTATCACCATTTATATCAACAGCAAAATCTCCACAATTACTATTGGCATTACAGTTTATACGGCTAACCCAAAATGTCATAATGAATGTACCATCCGCTAACTGTACATTTTTTCGCCAACTCACATCCCTTTTAGTTCCGCTTAAAGTAAAAACGGTATTATATTTCGGACATCCTTCTTCATCATCATAACAAACAGATGTTGTTTTCATATATTTTGCAATTTTTTCATAGAATAATTTTTGATTTTCTAAATTTACACCGCTTGTATCATTATTGATTGACACCTTAGTAAACCAAGAATTAACAGATCCATACTCGATTTGCGCTAATTGATAGGCCTGATTTAACGTTGTGTTAACTTTTCTAAGCTTGGCTATAGTAGCTTTTTCCTGATATTTTTGTATAAGTGTGGGCATGGTTAATGCCGCAACGACACCGATGACGGCAAGGGTGATTAAGACCTCTGCCAATGTAAATGCGTAACTCTTGGTTTTTGAGGTTAGATTCCCCTCAAAACCTTTGCCAGGAGAAAAATCCCCCCCCCCCCGATGGGTTAAACGCACTAATAATAATCTTCTTCATAGTTTTTTCCTTTCATTTTTCTATACATTCTCATTATAAACTATTTTTCAAAAAATGCAAGAGGGAAAATAAAAATTTTTTATAATATTTTAAAAATTCTTAATGAAAATATAGTGAAAAGTGAGAGGTGAGAGGTTTATTTTGGCACTGCGTGCAGATTAATAAGCTGATGCATTCGCTCGCAATGACAGACAATTTTCCCTTCCAAAAAGTAGGATGGGTGAAACAATTTTCATTTCACCCATCAACAATATGATATAATATGACCCCTCACCCTAGCCCTCTCCCGCAGGGGGCGAGGGAATTAACCCACCCCTGCCCTCCCTTATAAAGGGAGGGAGCTACCCCTCACCCGAATTTCTAAGTTCACTGCGTTCACTAAGAAATTCTTCCCTCTCCCGCAGGGGGAGAGGGGACTAGCTGAGGCATTCGCTCGCAATGACGGTCTGCCCCTCCCCTTTTATTGAAAAAAAATCGAAAAATAAAAAGCGGGGGATTAACCCCGCTATTGCTTTTTTATCTCATTTCCATTTGTTCAACCCTAGAATTTCCAACTATTTAAGTATTCTTCCTGTTCAGGTGTTAATGTGTCTATCTCTATACCCATTGATTTTAACTTCAATTCGGCAATTTTTACATCAACTTCATGCGGAAGAGTATACAATTTATTTTCTAATTTTCCTTTATTCTTAACCAAAAATTCTATGCCCAATGCCTGATTTGCAAAACTCATATCCATGACACTTGCGGGATGTCCTTCCGCTGCTACAAGGTTTACAAGTCTGCCCTGTGCAAAGACATAAACAGATTTTCCGTTGTTAAGTTTATATTCTTCAAGGTTATCTCTTATTTGTTTAATTTCGGTTGTGTACTCTTTTAAACCGTTAACGTTAACTTCCCAATCAAAATGACCGGCATTTGCAACAAACGCACCGTCTTTCATCGCTAAAAGATGTTTAACATCGACTACATGTTTGTCACCCGTTACCGTTAAGAAAATGTCACCCTCTAATGCGGCTTTTTCAATAGGCATAACTCTGTAACCTTCCATTGCAGCTTCTAAAGCTTTGAGCGGGTCAACTTCACAGACTATAACGTTTGCACCCAAAGCTTTTGCCCTCAATGCACATCCGCGTCCGCACCAGCCGTAACCCGATATTACAACAGTTTTGCCTGCTATAAGTATGTTTGCACCTCTTATAATACCGTCCATTGAACTTTGTCCCGTTCCGTATCTGTTATCGTAAAGGTGTTTTGTTAAACTCGTATTTACGCCGACGGCAGGGAATTTCAATTCTCCCTGAGCCTCAAGCGCCTGTAATCTTATTATACCTGTCGTTGTTTCCTCGGTTGAACCGATAATTTTTGAGGCAAGCTCGGGATAATCGGCATGAATCGTCGAAACAATGTCACATCCGTCATCAATAACAATATCAGGATTATGATTTATAGCTTCTCTGATATGTGCTTTATACTGATCAACACTTTCACCCGCAACGGCAAATGTCGGAATACCGTAATATTTTACGAGTGCTGCCGCAACATCATCCTGAGTTGATAAAGGATTTGATGCAACCAAAATCGCATCCGCACCGCCTTCTTTCATAGCTATGCACAAAGCGGCGGTTTCTTTTGTTACGTGAACACAAGCCGATAATTTCAAACCTTTAAACGGCTGTTCCTGCGCAAATCTTTTTTGTATCTGTCTTAATACGGGCATGTCCTTAAATGCCCATTCTATTTGATTTTTTCCCTGTTCTGCAAGACTTATGTCTTTAATATCGCATTTAATTTCTGTCATCAACATTAATATTCTCCTTTTCAATACGTATTATAGCAGGAAAATAATTTTTGAAAAATTTATGTAAAATTTTCTTAATACTATAACGGATATTAGCAAAAAAAAATGTTCAGTTGAGTTATAAATAAATTAGAAGGAGTTTCACGTGAAGGTAGCACCCATAACCAAAATAAATTTTGAAGGATACAAACCCGTAAAATCCGAACGGGGACGCAAAGAATATGAATTCAATTATGTATACGACCCGAATAATTACGATTGTTATTTGGAAATTTATGCCGTAGAACAAGACAGGTACGGAAATTATTTTACCGCCGGCAAACTTACAAATAATGACACGGATGAAGATAAAATAAATATCGGCAGGGGAGGAACACGTATAAATATGGCTGGCGACTACAATATTGCCGCTGATGAAGCTTTTGCATACCGCTACCTGCTCGTTCCCAAAAACGGCGGTAAAACTATTACCGCAGCCGATGCCGGTAACACTATCGTTGAAAACGGTGAAGTTTACAATATAGTATCCGCGAATTCCCCGACACACACTAAAGGCGGGGCAATGAAACTTATCATGCCTGATTTTAACAATGTAGCATGGGTTTATGATGACAAAAACAATATTATTCCCAACAAAAACCTCGACAGTGCAAGGAAAATGCCTAAAAATGTCGCAAATAAAATCGGAGGTTCACTTGCGGGAATAGTAAAAGACCTTGAGGCGGGAAAATATGATAATTTCACAAGATTAGTTACAACCCCGCTGTTTACGGATGACAATGTTTCCGCGCATGCTTACTGGAATGAAAATAACTTCCAAATGGCACACAGTTTGGGAAATATTAACAATTACATATCTTTACAGAAAAAACTCTTTGCAAAAGGTATAAATCTTGTTTCTGACGGTGCATTCGTAAACGAAGGACTTCAAGGTGCACATTTTCAACACGTATTGAAATTCGGCGAGAAATCACCGTATTTTTACTGGTTCAGAATGGAAACCCTCAAAGACAGCCCCTTAAAAATGAGCGTTTTCGGTAAAAATACGAAAAGAAATGTCGTCCATAAACTTATTAACCCTAAATACGAATATGAACAAAAAGATAACGGAATAATAACGTCAAAACTCTGCAAAAAGAATTACGACCCGCATAAACCGACTTATATACAAATTTATGACCCGACACAGGTTAACGCAAACAGTTTTGACGAGCAGGGAAAAATAAAGGCTTACACTCAAGCTCCGTCTAATCTGCTTGAAATTAATAACCACAATGATACGGTAATCCCTTATTGTTTCAGAATTGACCCTGAAACATACCACAGAAATGTTAAATTCCTCAATGATTACAATAAACATTCAGACAATAAAATCATGATGAATTCAACGTTAGGCACAAAAGTTCTCACAAACTTTGAATACTTCGGACTTGACGGCAAGCACGAAGGCGGATTTGAAACATGGGATGCTAACCCCGATATTGCGAAATTGAACTACCTGCCTTCGCATGTCGAAACAATAATGCTTAAAAATATTCTGAATAAAAAAGAAAGAGAAGCTCAAAAAGAAACATTTATGAAAAAGCATTTTGAAGTTCAGGATTATGCGGTTTCTTCGGCACAGTACTGGTCTAAAAAAACAAACCAAATATTGAGATTACATGTCGCACAACACTTGAAAAATGTTGAAAGAAAAACACCGAACGAAATTTTACAAAAAATTCAATCCGAAAAAGATGCTTCAATTTTCCCGAAAGACCTGGACATTAACGAAAAAATTATATCAAACGTTATTAACAACCGCTACGAACTCAGAGAAGGCAAAACTTACGAACCTTATGATGAATATATTCTTGAAGGTTTAATGGACGTACCGCTTGACTCAATAGAAGTCGGAAAAGACATCGTATCAACTCTCGGAACTCCGTACATTTCAAAAAGGGCAATTCGCGAAAAGGATATAGGCGTTTCCCGTTATAAATTCTGGGAAGAAAACAATATTCACATAGATGAGCAATATGCTAAAGTGTACGAAATGACTGACGACATGTACACAAAAGAGATGTCAAACTTTGCAAAGCTCATGCTTAAACGTGTACAGGATAAACTTCCGGAAGATAAAAAATTCTATGACAGCATAGGACGTACAACTCCTTACGGAAAATATGTTCTGCCGTTTTTGACAGCCGAAATCGCAAGATTTGCAGTAATTAAGTCGGTAAGTCCCAATGCACAATTCAGTGTGGACGATACAACCGGAGAAATTTCTTATAACTATTACGATTTGAAAAATAATACCTCGCTTTTGCAAATGGGTATTATAGCCGACAGTCCCGAAGATGAAGCGGAATCACTGATTAAAAAACTCAGAAACGGTATATCAAAACTCACAAATTCCGAATCGGCAAAATATGACAGAGAAAAATTTGTCGATGCTCTTTTCAAATCAATCAAAGACACAAGCCTCGAAAGTTTCAAGTTATCCGACATGATAGTCAGCCGTGCCGAAGCAGGTCTTGATTGGAGAATAGATGCGACAAAAGACATTGCCGATACTGAAGCGTTAAGAAACGGTAAAATGGATTTTGAAACCACGTGGAACAGCATTATTGAATTTTGGGCAAAATTTACCGCAGGCGTAAAACGTTATCATCCGGATGCTTACATAGCAGCAGAAGTTACCGATGAAGATCCGTTCTTCAAAAGAGGTTACGGCGAAAAATCAAACAAATATTCAAATTCGTGCGAAGCTGTTAAAAAATTGGTTAACGAGGCCGGATTTACAACCGTAGCAAATTACGGATACTTATTCTCGGGAATTAACGAAATTTTTGGAAAACTTTTTGATTTTGACGGTGAACATTCACCGGATAAAGGTACTGATAAAGGTACAAAAGTTTATTCACAGATGAAAAGCTTTCTTGACAGCGGTTCTTTGGAATCAATAATTTACTCATATACATTTGCGGGTAACCACGATAAATGCAGAGCTTTGGAAGGCTATGCGTTAGACATGGATATGGTTTATGCCGACTTATCCGATAAAGACAATGCAAATATGAACCAATATCGCAAAAGAGCGTATAGAATTCTTAACGGAACTCCTTTTGACCAAAATCCCGACGATTCTGAGGTAAACAATTACGACTACAGACGCGTAAACCCGCTTGCCATAGCTAAATGCGAAACCATAAACAGCGGGCTGGGAAAAGCTTTGAAAGAAATTACCAATAGTGAAATTATAAATCAAGATGAAAACAAACTTATTTATGATTTAATACTAAAGGCGCTTAAAAACATCTCTAACGGAAAATTTAAAGGTAAAGTTTTTGAGGCTGAAGGTTTCGGATACAAAGACTTTAACACCGCCGTGGATATAGTATTTGATGAAATGGATTACAATAATAACGAAAAGAGCTTTCTTCCCGATGATAAAAAGAAAAAATTTAAAAAACTGGTGCTAAAATGTATCATCGACCCTGCAATGTCAAAACTTCTGGGACATACAAAATTCCTTGTCGGGCTTGTCGGTAATCCGACATTGTACGGCGGTGACGAATACGGCTCAACAGGTTTTGAATTTACGACCAAAAACATTACGGTTTCTAACCGTAACATAACCCACGAAGAATGGGCAGACGACGAAAAACATCCTGATTATATGCAATTTGTTGCTACTTTCAAGAATTATCTTATGGGCATATATAATCTGCGTAAACGCCCCGAGCTTGAAGCGTTGAATGACGGAACTCCATACCTCCTTGAACCTCAACAAGCTTCATTCCTTAACGAACAAGGCAAGATGGAAGACATCAAAGTGTCAGCCCTTTTAAGACAAAACCCGAAAGGTAGCATGACATTGTCACTTTTCAACACTGCAGGAATTAATCACCAATATAACCAATATTATACTCCGTCACAAGTTACGCTGGACAGTGTATCGTTTAATTTTAACGGTCAAGACGGGTTAAAATGCGGAATAAAAGAAGGAACAAAATTCGTTAATGCGTTTGATGAAAACGATATATATTATACGAGGGAAGAAAACGGTCATTACAAACTCAAACGCCACGTAAACGGACACGATGAACCGATTACTTTCAAAGATACAACTCTGATATTGTACAGTAATCCTTCATTCACAGGCAGACGTGTTATGTATAATCCGCAATATAATATCGTTTCTAATCCTTATATTGCTAAGAAAGAAGTCGTTACAGGCTCAAAACTCGCGCTTAACGCAAACTAAACCGAAAATCTGAAATGAACCAAATCTCCGTCCTGCACCACGTAATCTTTACCTTCCAGACGGGTTACGCCTTTATCCTTGCAAGCGGTATAAGAACCGTTTTTTACAAATTCATCATAAGGTGTAATTTCGGCTCTGATAAATCCTTTTTCAAAATCGGTATGGATAACACCCGCAGCCTGCGGAGCTTTTGCACCGGCAGGAATTGTCCAGGCATGAACTTCTTTTTCTCCGGCTGTTATAAAAGTTCTTAAATCCAAAAGTTTATAAACGGATTTTATCATTCTGTCGATACCGCTGTCCGAAACTCCAAGCTCCGACAAATATTCTTTTGCCTCATCTTTGCCGAGTTCCGCAAGTTCTTCCTCTATTTTTGCGGATATCAAAACCACTTCGGCATGGTGTTTTTGGGCATAATCTTTTACCTGTTGAGTGTAAGCATTTCCGTTTTTCAAATCGTATTCGGAAACATTTGCCGCATAAATTACGGGCTTAACCGACATCAAATTTAATTGCTTAACAACGGCAATTTCATCTTCATTAAAATGTTCTTTGAGATTTATAAATGTACCTTCGGAAAGCAAATCCGTAAGTTTTGTTAACACGTCATTTTCAAGCATTGCATCTTTATCTTTGCCTTTTGCCTGTTTTGAAATTCTTGCCTGTCTTTTTTCAACCGATGCCAAATCGGCAAGTGCAAGTTCAGTATTTATAACCTCAATATCATCAAGCGGATTAACTTTTCCCGCAACGTGAATTGTATTTTCGTCATCAAAACATCTTACAACCTGAATTATTGCATCGACTTCTCTTATATTATGCAGGAATTGGTTTCCGAGTCCTTCGCCTTTGCTTGCACCTTTTACGAGTCCTGCAATATCGACAAACTCTATCGCCGTCGGGATTATAACGTTCGTTTTGCAAAGTTTTGCAAGAATTTCAAGTCTTTCATCCGGTACGTTAACCACACCGACATTAGGTTCTATTGTGCAAAACGGATAATTTGCACTCTGAGCGTTTTTAGAGCTTGTTAAAGCATTAAATAAAGTTGATTTTCCGACATTCGGAAGTCCTACAATTCCTGTTCTGAGCATTATATTTTCCTCTCTAATTTATAATAACTCAAATAAACTAAAAATAAAATATTGACCTTAAAATAAAAAAATGTAATAATCGTTTTATGTTTAAGTATTATGGAAAATATACTCCGTATTTGTTTATATTGCCGTCAGCGATAGTTCTTGTGCTGTTTTTTTTCATACCGTTTTTTCAAACATTTGTTTTGAGTTTTTTTGATTACTCGAATAATCTTTATTCTCCTGCATTTACAGGGTTAAACAACTACACGGAATTGTTTCATAATCCCGTTTTTTATAAAGTTTTATGGAACACATTTTTGTATTTATTCATAGCCGTGCCTATACTTGCAATATTTCCGCTTTTTCTTGCGGTATTGATAAACCAAAAAATTCGGGGAATAACCTTATACAAAATACTGATATACTTACCCGTAATAGTATCCATAGTTGTTGCTGCGATAGCGTTTAAGTGGTTATACGCGGATCAAGGGATTTTAAATTATGCTGCAAACATTTTGGGGTTAAACTCAATAGGCTGGCTTACAGACCCGAGATTTGCACTTTATTCGGTAATTATCGTAACAATTTGGAAAGGTATCGGATATTATATGATAATTTATCTTGCCTCATTAATGAGTGTTCCGACAGAACTTTACGAGGCATGCGACATAGACGGTGCGAATTTTTGGACAAAACATTTAACGGTAACGATTCCTCACATAATGCCGACAATAGCATTGGTTACAACAATAAGTGCCATATCGGCGATGAAAGTGTTTGCGGAAATTTATGTTATGACAAAGGGCGGGCCGTTAAACTCCAGTAAAACGATAGTCTATTATATTTATGAAAGAGCTTTTGAAAACCTTGATTTAGGCTTTGCATCGGCAATGGCAGTGGTTTTACTTGTAATAGTCCTGATATTTTCACTGATAAACATATTCTGTTTTGAGAGAAACAAATATCAAATATAGAAAGAGAAAAAAAAATGAAAGACATCAATTACGGAAAATTTTACAGCGGATTTTTTACACATTTAACATTAATTTTAGTATCGTTGCTTTCGATTTTTCCTTTTATATGGCTAATTTCAACCTCATTGAAAGGCAGCGGTGAAAATATTTTTGCGTATCCTCCGCGAATTATTCCTCAGGATTTTACGTGGGCGAATTACACGGGCGTATGGGATAAGGTCAATTTTTTGGGATATTTTATAAACAGCATGATAGTTGCGGGCGGAACGGTTTTATTAAACCTTATACTATCGGCAATGGCGGGGTATCCGCTTGCGAGAATGGAGTTCAAGGGTAAGAAGATAACATTTTTTGCTGTGTTGGCAACGATTATGATACCGTTTCAGGCAATAATGTTACCGGTGTATTTAATAACCTTAAAACTTCATTTAACTGATAATGTCAATAATTTTGCGGGATTTATGGGTTTAATCATGCCGTTTGCGGTCAGTGCATTCGGAATATTTTTAATGCGTCAGGCGTTTTTGACTATACCGAAAGAAATGGAAGAAGCGGCAATAGTTGATGGCTGTAACACGTTTCAGTTATTTTGGAGAGTTTTGTTACCGATGGTAAAACCATCGCTTGCGGTTTTGGCGATATTTACGTTTATCGGTTCTTGGGGTGAATTTTTGTGGCCGAGTATTGTGTTAACGAAAGAGGCAATGTATACTTTGCCTGTGGGCGTAAACAATTTGCAAGGCATGTTCAGTTCAAACTGGCGATTTATAGCGGCGGGTTCGATATTATCGACCATTCCGATACTGATATTTTTCTTAGCGATGCAGAGGTATTTCATCTCCGGCGAAAACGAAGGTGCGGTAAAAGGGTAAAGATGATTCTTAAAGTGAAAGGTGGCAGACTGCACGCAATGTTTAAGTGAGAAGTGAGAAGTGAGAAGTGAAAGGTGAGAGGTTCATTTCGGCAGTTCGTGCGAAAATAGCTCCCTCCCTTTATAAGGGAGGGCAGGGGTGGGTTAGTCCCCTCTCCCCCTGCGGGAGAGGGCTAGGGTGAGGGGTTAGAAATAAAATGTAAGTTGGGGGTTTCTACCCCAACAAATTTTTAAAAGGTGAGAGGTGAAAAGTGGCAAACTGAGTCTGCACGCAATATATGGGGGTTAACGTGGGATTTTTCCTCGCCCCTTACATAAAAATCCCCTCGCCCCCTGCGGGAGAGGGAAGAATTTCTTAGTGAACGCAGTGAACTTAGAAATTCGGGTGAGGGGTTAAATTAAACGGCACTGCGTGCAGATTAAAAGGCTGGATTGCTTCGCACTCGCTCGCAATGACAGTCTACCCCTCACCTGCATTTGTAGCTCGCTTTCGCTCACACAACTGCTCCCTCTTCCGCACGAAGGTCAATTCGATGGGGAGAGGGAATTAACCCACCCCATCCCTCCCTTGAAAAGGGGATTGTCAACTTTTCATTGCATTAAGGATAAAGTCTTTGTAGAATAAAAGGTCAAGAGAAATCTTTAACA
>CANQMP010000012.1 GCA_947624975.1 Candidatus Gastranaerophilales bacterium | reverse complement strand
AGTAAACGCGAAATTCTTATTTTTTGAGGTTAGAATACCATCGAAACCCTTGCTAGGAGAAAAATCCCCCCCCCCCCGATGGGTTAAATACCGTTGTAGTAATCTTCTTCATAGTTTTTTCCTTTCGTTTTTCTATACATTCTCATTATAAACTATTTTTCAAAAAATGCAAGGGGGGAAATGGAAATTTTTTTTAAAATTTTAAAAATTCTTAATGAAAATATAGTGAAAGGTGAGAAGTGAGAGGTTCGTTACAGGTGCTAAAGCACCTAAATAATTGCACCCCACCCCATCCGAAATTTCTAAATTCGCAAGGCTCATTAAGAAATTTCCCTCTCGCAAAACGATAATTAATCGTTTTGCTCGGCAGAGTCCATTAGGGGAGGGAGTAAGACTGTCATTGCGAGCGAATGCGAAGCAATCCAGCTTTTTAAATTTGCACATAGTGCCGATTTATTTAACCCCTCACCCTAACCCTCTCCAGCACGTGGAGAGGGAACTAACCCACCCCTGACCCCTCTCTTGGAAAAGGAAGGGGGAAACCGCACCCCACCCTAGCCCTCCCCATCTGGGGAGGGAACCATTGCTACCATTAACTCTTTTAAGGGGCTTTACATTTCTTCCCCAAATAGGGAAGATGTCCGTAGGATAGATGGGGTACGGTTTTTGTTGGGGACGAAACCCCAACTTACAATTTTTTACATTTCATGCAAAAAATTAAACCCACCCCTGCCCTCCCTTGAAAAAACAACTAACCCTCTCCTTTTGGAGAGGGCTAGTTGTTATTAATTTGTTATTTATTTTTTTTAAATAAGCCCGTTATACCGTTCCAAACCCATTTTGCTGCGTTTGCAATGCCTTGACCTACAGGTTTTAGAACCTTGTTCCAGACCCATTCTCCGGCTTTTGCGATGCCTTGACCCGCAGGTTTTAAAGCGTTGTTCCAGACCCATTTTCCGGCATTTGCTATACCTTTACCTGCTGGTTTTAAAGCTTTATTCCATACCCAGGTCGCACCCTTGCCGATACCTTTACCAACTGTGCCTAAAAATTTGCCGATAGGCTGATGAAATTTTACAAGAAGTCCCACACCCAAACCGGCTGCCGAACCCCATAACAATGCCTTGCCAAGTCCGCCGTCACCTCCACCGCTAGAACAGTCATGACAGTGAGGGGCAACATAAGTATTCTGCGGAAATCCGCAACCGAACAAAGACGGACCGGTTAATCCGCCAAAACTCGTGAAACCACCTCCGCTGCCGTAATTATACGTCTTGCTGATTATTATGTTTCGGTTAAAAACTTGAAAACTCATAATATACCTCTCTGTATATATAAAGTATATAAGAAGTAAATAATTGCCTTTTTTAGCACATGAATTTTACAAAACTTTACAATTAATATTAAATATAATTACATTTCTTCCAGAGCCGCAATTTTCATATCTTTAAAGTCGGGAGCTGCACCAAACCAAATCTTTTGAGCCGCAACAGCCTGATAAATCAGCATATCCAAACCTGTTATTGTCCTTAACCTCAGTTTTTCCGCCATTTTAATAAGCACCGTACGTTTGGGATTATAAATAACATCGTAAACAACGGCGTCTTTATTAAGCGTTTGCAGTGTGTTCAACTCAACGGGCGACATATCGCCTGCTTTCCCGAGCATTCCGATAGGAGTTGCATTGACAAGCAAGTCATATTCTTCAAGACTTCTGATGTTTTCTATCTGGTAAACATCAAAATTCATTGACGGATATTGACGTCTGAAATAATTGATAAAATCTATCGAATTAGGAATATTTCTTGTGAAAAAATCTGTTTTTGCGACGTTAAGTTCGCTCAAAGCAACGCAGGCTGCGTGTGCAGCACCTCCCGTTCCGAGAATTGCGACTTTTTTGCCACGCAAATTTATATCCGACGGGATAGCGGATTTAAACCCGTTTACATCCGTATTGTAAGCTTTCAGAAATTTATTTTCATCAATGTAAACCGTGTTAACAGCTCGTGACAAGTCAGCATATTTATCAACCTCATTAACAAACAATGAAATAGGAAGTTTCAAGGGTATCGTGACATTAAATCCCTTATACCCGTTGACTTTCAAGTATTTAATTCTGTCAACAAGTCCATCGGGCGGAGTTTCCAAAATTTCGTATTTTGCATCAATTCCCAAGCTTTTAAACCCTGCCTCGTGAATAACTTTTGAGAGCGAATGTCCGAGCGGATAGCCGATAAGTGCGAATTTATTTTCACGGTTATCGTTAAAAACAGGAGTTTGAGAAGCGTTTGGCGTATCCTCCATTTTAGTCGGACCAAAAACATAAGAGGGAATTTCCATTTTTTCGGGTTTCGCCTGCAAAGGCTCGTAATCGCTTGAACCAAATTGATTTGAGGCAGTCTGCACGGACTGATTAGAAAAAGTTTGGTTTGAAAAGGTTTGGTTTGAAACGGTTTGACCTGACTCGGCAGATGAGCGAGCTTTCAGTTCATCGACCGAAATTCCTAATTTTTTGGCTTTTTTTGCAAGGTAACGTTCATAAAGTTCAGGATTCAATTTGTTCCTCCTCGAAATCTTTTTTGTAACCGCATTTTATATTTGAACAAGTAATTACGGTGCCTTTTTTAAGCACTTTTTTAACAAGAAGTGAGTCACATTGCGGGCATTTTTCGCCTGTCGGCTCGTTCCAGAGCGTGAAATCGCATTCGGGATACCTGTCACAGCCGTAAAACACCGTACCGCGTTTGGATTTACGTTCAACAATAGTACCTTCCGAGCATTTCGGACATTTTACACCCGTTGATTTTCGGTAAGGCTTTCTGTGCTTGCACTCAGCGTTTGTGCATTCCATGTATTTCCCGTACGGTCCCATTTTGAACACCATATCGGAACCGCATTTTTCACATTTTTCCTCGCAAACCTCGGGTTCATTCCCGGCATCGGAATCGTTATCGGTAAGTGCGTTCAATGACATAATCGTTTTGCACTCAGGAAATCCCGAACAACCCAAAAACTGTGCGCCTGATTTGCTTGTGCGGAGAACCATCGGTTTTCCGCAGTTGGGGCATTTAATCTTACTTTCAATTCTTACACGCTCGTTATTGTCAAGTGCCTTATTGACTTCAACGATAAACGGGTCGTAAAATTCCTGTAAAACATTGTTCCAAACGGCTTTTTTCTCGGCAATAAGGTCGAGTTTATTTTCCATGCCTGCCGTAAATTTATAATCCATAATATCGGCGAATTGTGCCACAAGCTGTTTTGAAACCGTTCTTCCCAAAAGTGTCGGATGAAGTGCTTTATCTCTCTTTTCAACGTATTTACGGGTTTGGATTACGGTTATAATTGTTGCATAAGTCGACGGTCTGCCTATTCCGTATTCTTCAAGAGCCTTGACCAGAGAAGCCTCGTTGTATCTCGGCGGAGGCTGTGTAAAGTGCTGTTTCGGGTTAATTTTTTTACAAATAACTTTGTCGCCTTTGTCTAAATCAGGAATTTTTGCATCCGCATCGTTTTCATCATCTTCCGTGTCACTGTAAAGTTTCAAAAAACCATCAAAAGTCACTTTACTCGTACCTGCTTTCAACAAACAGTCACCTGCCGTAATTTCTATTGATTTGTTTGCGACTTCGGCATTAGACATTTGCGAGGACATGAACTTATCCCAAATAAGCTTGTATAATCTGTACTGGTCGTTATCAAGGTATTGTTTAATGCTTTCGGGCGTACGTTCGGGGTAAGACGGTCTGATAGCTTCGTGAGCGTCCTGCACATTCTGTTTGCCTTTTGTATAAACATTTGGCGTTTCAGGATAATATTTGTCGCCGTAATTTGCAAGGATAAAATCTTTTGCCATTGTCTGAGCATCGTCGGAAACCCTTACGCTGTCCGTTCTCATATAGGTAATCAAGCCGACGGGAGTTCCGTCAATTTCCATACCTTCATAAAGTTTTTGGGCAACCTGCATGGTTTTTTGAACACCGAAACCTAATTTTGAGCTTGCCGCACGCTGCAAGGTCGAGGTTATAAACGGTGCTGTCGGTTTTCGTTTTATTGTTCTTTGAGTTACCTTTGAAATTTCAAATTCTCTTGATTTATCCTGAAGATAATCGACGATTTTTTGAGCTTCCTCGTTATTTTTAATCGTTTTTTCCACAGGCTTATCTTTAATCTTGGATAATTCTGCCTCAAATATTTTACCTTCTTTTTCCAAATCTGCGTGAATTGACCAGTATTCTTGCGGAACAAATGCCTCAATTTCTTCTTCACGTTCGCAAATCATTCTGAGTGCAACAGACTGAACACGACCCGCGGAAAGCTTTCTGTTACCGATTTGTTTCCATAAAACGGGACTCAATTTATAGCCCACAAGCTTATCCAAAATCTGCCTTGTCTGCTGTGCCTGAACCATATCCATATCTATCGTACGAGGGTTTTCGACGGAATTTTTGACGGCTTTCGGCGTTATTTCGTTAAATACAATTCGAGAAATCTTATCGTCAGGTACTTTTAAAATCTGGCGTACGTGCCACGCAATAGCTTCACCTTCACGGTCAGGGTCGGATGCAAGGTAAACTCTGTCGACTTTTTTTGCCATATCGTTAAGCTTTTTAACCACTGCCTGTTTACCTGGAATAATTTCAAACTTAGGTTCAAAATGGTTTTCTATATCGAACCCCAAATTCTGTGTTGCGGGGTCTTTTGTGAGCAAATTTCTTACATGCCCGAAACTCGCCTCTATCTGAAATCCGTCACCGAGAATTTTTTTAATGGTTTTGGATTTTGCGGGTGATTCGACTATTACTAGTGATTTTTCTTTTTTGACTGCCATTATATTTTCCTGTATCTATCTCCGTCGACTTGTTTAATTATCCCTTTAAGCTCCATCGTTGTCAAGTAAGTCAAAAGATTTTCTATAGAAAGTTTTGTGTAAGCTTGAAGTTCATCAATACCTTTTTCCTCTATTTCAAGAGCTTCATAGATAATTTTTTCATCATTGCTCAATTCGGGAACATCAAAAATTGTTTTCTGCTCAATTTTTATTTCCCACCCCAAAGCCTCCAAAATATCATCGGAACAAGTTATAATCGACGCTCCGTTTTTGATTAATTTATAAATCCCTTGAGTATTGGGATTTGTAATAAGTCCGGGAATGCACATCAGCTCTCTGCCCTGTTCAAGGGTTAAATTTGCCGTAATCAATGCACCGCTTTTCAATGAGGCTTCAGCAACGACAGTTCCGTAAGAAAGCCCCGAAACTATCCTGTTTCTCTGCGGAAATCTGTATTTTAAAGGTTCAAATGTCGGGTAATATTCGCTAAATATCAGACCGCCGCCGTTTTCTATTCTTTTATACAAATCTCTGTTTGCGGCGGGATACGTAAAATCAAAACCGCTTGCGATAACGCCTATAGTTTTAAGTCCGTTTTCCAAAGCGGATTCATGAGCCGTTGTATCAATTCCTGATGCCAAACCCGATACTATGCAGATATCCGTATTGCAAAGCTCGGATATAATTTTTTGAAGTGCTTCTTTTGCATAACGTGTCGCACGCCTTGAACCCACGACTGCTAAAGTCCTTTCAAAATTTATAGACTGCGGATTACCTTTGTAATAAAGAATTGCGGGCGGGTTGTCTATATTTTTAAGCATTTTAGGATAATCAGGACTGTCATAAGTGAAAAATTTTATCCCTCGATTTAAAACTTCATCTAAAACCTTATCAGGATTAACTTTATCACGAAGTCTTAAAAAATTTTCTGCTTTTTTAACGCTTAAACCCTCAACACCAGATAAATTATCAGCGTTGAAAACACTTTCTATATCACCAAAATAATTATACAGTCTTAAAATAAAACTGCTGTCTGTTTCTTCAATAGATGATAAAGCTATCCAGTATTTATCCATTTTGTTTTTTCTTTATTCTTACAATTAACTCTTTGACCTTGTCAGCTTCTTCTTTTGCGACTCCGAGATTTGTGTAATCTTCAAAGTATTCAATAGCATCTTCAAAATCCCCTCTTGCCAAAAACAAAATTGCGACCTTCTTGTAAGCAGGTGCGAACGCATCATTGTGTGCGATAGCTTTCAGGTAATTTGAAATTGCCTTGTCAATTTCGTCGTTTGCCTCGTAAGCCTCGCCAAGATAGTAATAAATCCAAGGGTTTTCGTTTTTATATTCAAGCACATTTTCAAAATTTTCAATAGCACAGGCATAATTTCCGAGTTCAAAATGCACTTTTCCCAAATCGTAGTAAACATCGTAGTTATCGGGCTGTTTTTCAAGAATATGTTCCAATTCGTCAATAGCCAAATCAAGTTTTGCATCTTCCATATAAAACCTTGCAAGATAATGGCGTAAAACAAGGTTGTCGGGAATTTCGTAAATTCCCTGCGACATAAGCTCAATTCCGCTTCCCATATCTTTTTCACGGTAATAAATATCGGCAAGATTTATATAAACTTCCGCAAGTTTCGGGTTCAACTCCTGAGCTTTGAGATAATTTTTCTCGGCTTTTTTGTAATCCCCGAGATTTGCGTAACAAAGAGCGATATTATTGTATAATTCCGCATTGTCGGGAGCAGATTCCAAAACCACGCTGAAAGAATCTATAGCCTTTTGGTAATCTCCTTTATTATATAATTCTATTGCATCATCAACATTTATCATAATCCTAATCCCATTGAATTGTCACTTCCCGAGCCGATATTTTTTATAACCGTTCTTGTATTACCGTCAGCATGGAAATCTTTCGGATTCATGGTCATTTTAATTCTATCGGCATAAATCGTTCTTACGCCTTGCGTAATACTTGAGCGTCCGTTAAAATAAACCTCGTTCGGTTTTCCCGCACTGTTCGGATAAACGACGATTTTCGGCCCTGCCGCATAATAATCCTGATACCAAACCCTGACATTTCCCGACGCGTTGAAAATATTCTTATCCTGCGAATACTCCTGTCTTGAAGATTTCAAAACGAGTTTTGAACCGTCCTCCATTAAAGCGTTAGAGGTGGTATTTCCCGTTGCCGTAAGAATTTTTGTTCCAGCATTGTAGAAGAAGTGATCCGCGTAAGAATCGTTTCCCTGCTGTTTAATTCTTGCATTTCCTATAAGTTCAATGTCTTTCAAATCGCCGTTTTTATCCGTTCTGACTTTCGCTTTATCGGAAAACGTTTCAATTTCCTTGTAAAAAATCGTAACAGCACCGCCTGCGGTCATAATGCCCGTTTTGGTATCGTATTCCTGTTCATCCGCATTTATAACAACTATCGGCGTTTTGCCGTCAAAGACGATGGACTGAGTATCACCTTCGGCTTTCACGATTTTTGTTATCAAAGACATTTTCAAAATATTTGCTTTAACTTCGCGTTTCTTGTTCTTTTTAACCTCAAAAGCGTAAGGTTTGTCGTAAAACGTTGCGGTATCAAGGTTTTGGTTTTTATCCATACTTACATCGGCAGAATCACCGACGACTTTCATATCGTCAATGGAAACTTTTACGTCACCCTCGAATTTTATCTTATTTTCGTTTTCCGCAAAACTTTGCGTTTTGGATTCAATAACAAGGTCTGACGAATGAACCGCTAACCCTAAAATACATAATGCCGTAATCAAAAATATTTTTTTCACTTTTTCTCCTTATTGTTAAAAGCTTTGGAAACGGTATTACCCGTAATTTTAAATTTATCATAATCGGGACTTATTTCAACCTTGTCTGCCGTTGCAATAAAATCATTGTTTCTGGTAATAGTTACATTTCCCGTCGCAACCGTGGGAATATTTTTCCCCGACCAGATAAGCCTGTTTGCACGCAGAGTCGTAAAATCCTTCAATACAATATAAGTATCTTCGTAAAGAATAATTTGTCCTTTTTTTTCGTTATAAGTACCTTTTGAGGATTCAAAGCTCATTGAAACCTGATTATTTTCGTCAAAGAAGTTACCGATAACATTATCAAGCATTGCAATTCCGTTTTTACTGTCATAATTACCGTTTTCTCCGTAGATTTCCCAGTATTTTTTTTCGTCTTTGGTTTCGGTAAGTATTATTCCTCGAATAGCGGCTTCCTGCCTGTTTTGATCGGTTTGAAGCTGACTTCTGTTAAAGTTATGCGTAATTATTCCTGCGGAAATGAATGCCCAGAGCAAAATTGCAACCAGAACCCCGAACGCACCCGCATAAGCTTTCTGACGTTTCGTGAGCGAATTCAGTTTTGTGACAATGGGTTTAAGAACATAATCCGTAATCAAACTTTTTAATTTTGCTATATTCATATACCAAAATAATAACACAAAAAAAGATTAAACAGTTTATATTTGAACTTATATGAACATATATTTATCCCGTTTACTTTTTAAGAGCGGATGTGGAAAAAAGGTGAAAAGTGAAAAGTGGCAGACTGAGTCTGCACGCAATATTTGGTTTTAACGTAGGATTTTCCCTCGCCCCTTGCATAAAAATTCCCCCCTCTCCCCGTCGAATTGACCTTCGTGCGGGAGAGGGAAGAATTTCTCAGTGAACGTAGTGAACTTAGAAATTCGGGTGAGGGGTCAATTATATCAGCACTTCGTGCGGAATAATAGGCTGGATTGCTTCGCATTCGCTCGCAATGACGTCGGATTTTAAGGTTTTATATTAAGAATTAAACCCACCCCTAACCCCTCCCTTGGAAAGGGAGGGGAAAATTGCGCCCACCCTAACCCCTCTCCCCCTGCGGGAGAGGGAAGAATTTCTTAGTGAACGCAGTGAACTTAGAAATTCGGGTGAGGGGTAAACTCCCTTCCTTTTCAAGGGAGGGCAGGGGTGTGTTAGTTCCCTCTCCCCCTGCGGGAGAGGGCTAGGGTGAGGGGTTAAATAAATCGGCACTGCGTGCGGAATAATAGGCTGGATTGCTTCGCATTCGCTCGCAATGACGTCGGATTTTGATTTTTCATGTTGAGAATTAAAATGTAAGTTGGGGTTTCTACCCCAACAAATTTATTAGCTGAGGCATCCGCTCGCAATGACGTCGGATTTTAAGGTTTTATGTTGTGAATTTAACCCACCCCTAACCCCTCCCTTGGAAAGGGAGGGGAAAATTGCGCCCCACCCTAACCCCTCCATTGGAAAGGGAGAGAGTACGGGTTTGGTGTACAAGAGCAAAAAAAAAAAGACCGGCATGAAAAGATTTCCGGTCTGCAAAAAGATTCGATATTTACCTGCCGCTTGCACGGCAGACAGTTTATATTTTTTTATTAGAACATTATTCACTTGCTGTTTTGGTTGTTCTGTCAGCCAAAACAGCCTGTCCTGCTTTTGAACCGGGTAAAACCGTCTGATCGTAGAATATTACAGGGAATATATCTGAAGGTGATTTTACATAGCAGTCAGCTTCTGTAGCTGAGGTATTATCACATGTAGTAACTTTATTTGGGCCTTTAAAACCGTTTACATCGAAATATCCGTGACAGTGATGATTTGTCCCCGTACCGACTTTAACATCTGTACAACCTTCATCATCGTTATCAAATACGAACATAGAACCGTCATTAAATAAAAAATATTTAACATTGGTGCTGGAATCCGCTAGTTTGTCATTTGGACTAAGGTCAAAATCTGCCAGATTCCAACTTGGTTTATAGTCTGTTGGTAACTTGGATGTATCAACTTCATTAATAACATTCGTACGTTCTTTTAGTAAATCTGAGAGTCTGTAACCATCAGATTTTTGCAAACCTGAGAAATCCCAGTCCTCTAAAGCCTGATTCAATGCTGCTGCCTGTGAAATTACGGATAATTCCTTTTTAAATCCTGCTCTGAATTGAGCACCGTTTGTCTGATTAATCAAAGTAGGCATCGTCATTGCCGCAACAACACCGATAATACCAAGAGTAATCAATACTTCCGCTAAAGTAAATGCGTTTGATTTTTTCATAAAAATACCACCTTTCTTATTTGATAACATGTACATTATACGATATAAATATCAATTTGTCAAGATTATTGATACAAATTTCATTATAACAAATTAAAATAATCTATATATTTAGATGTGGGGTGCTATGGATTTAAGTAAAGAAATTATCGGTCAAAAAATCAGGCAAAAACGCATTAACAAAGGATTTTCGCAGGAAGAACTGTCGGAAAAAATTGATATTTCACCGAGGCACATGTGCACTATCGAAAACGGCAAATCAGTGCCGTCTATCGGGACTTTCGTCAAAATTGCGGAAGTTCTTGATATAGATATCAATGATTTTTTTAATCTTACCCCCGAGAATGACGATAAATTAAAAACTGAAATTTATAATCTTATCCAAACGTCCACCAAATCTGAATTAAAGCTCATTAAGGATATTATCAACGCCGTCAGAAAAAATCGTTAAGTTTTTTAAAGCATTAAGAACTTTTCTTAAAGCTTTTCCTCTGTGTGAAATTTTATTTTTTTCGTTTTCGGAAAGTTCTGCCATTGTTTTTCCCGTCCCGTCAACGATAAAAATCGGGTCATAACCGAATCCGTTCGTTCCTGACTGTTTCAGAGCTATTTCACCGTGACATTCTCCGACTGTTTCAAACAAAATTTTGCCTTGGGGGTCAACAAGGGTCATTGCACAAACGAATTTTGCTTTTCTGTTTTTTTCGTTTTTTAAAGCATTAAGAAGTTTTTCAATGCGTTTTTGTGCGGTTTTTTCATACCTTGCGGAGTGAATACCCGGAGCACCGTTTAGAGCTTCCGTACAAAGTCCCGAATCGTCCGCAAGCGAAATCATATTGCTTATGCGTGCCGCCTCACGGGCTTTTATCAGAGAATTTTCTTCAAAAGCAGTTCCGTTTTCTATCGGGTCAAACCCGTCGGGAGGAAGAACAAATTCAATTCCCGAACCCTGAGCTATTTCATTTATTTCCTGTAATTTGTGCGGATTTCCCGTTGCGAAAACTATTTTCATTTTTTCCTACTTGCCAAATCTTCTCTGGCGGTTATGAAACTCTTGTATTGCAAGTGCCATGGAGTCTTTGTTGAATTCGGGCCAATACTGTTTTGTAATATAAATTTCACTGTATGCTATCTGCCACAAAAGGTAATTTGAAATTCGCATTTCACCGCCCGTTCTGATTAGCAAATCGGGGTCGGGAATATTTTTGGTGTAAAGATTTTGAGAAATCAAATCTTCTGTAATCTCATCGGGGCTAATTCCTTTTGATACTATTGATTTTACGGCATGAACAAGTTCATCTCTCGCACCGTAGTTAAATGCGATTTGAAGATTTACACCCGTATTATTTTTTGTAGTTTCAACGGAATTGGCGAGAATTTTTTGTAATTTCGGACTTAACTTTGTAATATCGCCGATAAAATTGATTACGACACCTTGTGAGTTCATTTCTGCAAGTTCATTTTGCAAAGTAAGGGCGAGAAGTTCCATAAGAAAATCGACTTCTTCTTTTTTTCTGTTCCAATTTTCGGTCGAAAAAGCGTAAACCGTTAAATATTTTACGCCGAAATCGTTACATGCCCTAAGTGACTCTTTCAGTGCATCCACGCCTTTTTTATGTCCCATTGCTGAAGGCAGAGCATGTTCTTTCGCCCATCTGCGGTTGCCGTCCATAATTATCGCAACATGCTTTAAGTCAGTTGATTTAACTATTTCGGATATATTTAATTCTTTTTCTAATGTAATCATTACACTTATTATATTGCAAATATTTAAAATTACAATAAATAAAATTTGTAAAAATATTTTTTTGTGCAATAATTTACATGAAGCTAAAATATATAATAGCGAAAGTACACAATATAAAAAGGAAAACAAAAAAATGGCTAGAAAAACTCCATTAGAAAAAATCAGAAACATTGGTATTGCGGCTCACATTGATGCCGGCAAAACCACCACTACCGAACGTATCCTGTTCTACACGGGTAAAACGCATAAAATCGGAGAAGTTCACGACGGTGCAGCCGTAACCGACTTTATGGAACAGGAAAGAGAAAGAGGGATTACAATCCAGTCAGCAGCAGTTACCGCTGAATGGAAAGGACACCAGATTAACATTATCGACACCCCGGGACACGTTGACTTTACTATTGAAGTAGAACGTTCATTACGTGTATTGGACGGTGTTGTTGCCGTATTCTGTGCAGTCGGCGGTGTTCAGTCGCAGTCTGAAACAGTTTGGCGTCAAGCTAACAGATATGAAGTTCCGAGAATGGTTTTCGTTAACAAAATGGACAGAACCGGTGCGGATTTTTACAGAGTTGTTAACCAAATTAAAACAAGATTAGGTGCAAATGCTGTTCCTATCCAGCTTCCTATCGGTGCTGAAGACAAATTTACGGGTCTTGTGGACTTGATGACTATGAAAGCCGAAATTTATACAAACGATTTGGGTACTGATATCAAGGAAGAAGATATTCCGTCAGAGCTTGCAGACAAAGCAAAAGAATACAGAGATGCGATGGTCGAAGCTATTGCATCGGAAGATGATACTTTGATGGAAAAATTCTTTGAGGATCCCGATTCAATTACCGTTGATGAATTGAAAGCGGGTTTAAGAAAAGCAGTTTGCGAAAACAAAATCGTTCCTGTTTGCTGCGGTACGGCGTTCAAGAACAAAGGTGTTCAGCTTTTGTTGAACAACGTTGTTGACTATATGCCATCCCCCGTTGATGTAAAAGCTATCGAAGGCGAACTGGAAGACGGCACTAAGACCGAAAGACATTCATCAGACACAGAACCTTTTTCTGCTTTGGCTTTCAAAGTTATGACTGACCCTTACGTTGGTCGTTTAACATTCTTGAGAGTTTATTCGGGTATAATTACCGCAGGTTCATACGTTCTCAACGCTACTAACGGCAAAAAAGAACGTATCGCAAGGTTGGTACGTATGTATGCAGACCAAAGACTTGAAGAAGATGCGGTTTACGCAGGCGACATCTGTGCGGCAGTCGGATTGAAAGACACCACTACAGGCGACACGCTTTGCGACGAAAAAAGCCCGATTATCTTAGAAAAAATGACTTTCCCCGAACCTGTTATCTCGGTTGCTATCGAGCCTAAAACAAAAGCCGATCAGGATAAAATGGGTATTGCGTTACAAAAACTTGCGGAAGAAGATCCGTCATTCAGGGTTAAATCCGACACCGAAACAGGTCAGACGATTATTTCCGGTATGGGCGAACTTCACCTTGACATTATCGTTGACAGAATGCTTAGAGAATTCAAAGTTGAAGCAAACATCGGTAAACCGCAGGTTGCATACCGTGAAACCATCAGAGGAAACGCCGATCAGGATTCAAAATTCATTCGTCAGTCAGGCGGTAAAGGTCAATACGGACATTGTAAAGTCAGAATTTCACCGGCAGAAGAAAACGCAGGATTTGTATTTGAAAACAAAATTGTCGGCGGTGCAATTCCTAAAGAATACATCGAACCAGCAAGAAAAGGTATGGAAGAAGCCCTTGAAGGCGGTATCTTAGCAGGATTCCCGATGATAGACGTAAAAGTCGAACTTTACGACGGAAGTTACCACGAAGTCGACTCATCAGAAATGGCGTTTAAAATCGCGGGTTCCATGGCTATCAAAGAAGGCTGCCGTAAAGCTCAACCGTGCATTCTTGAACCGATGATGAAAGTTGAAATTGAAATTCCTGATGAATTCACCGGAACGATTATCGGCGATATTTCAAGACGCCGCGGACGTGTTGAAGGTCAAGAACCGCAAGGCAACACAGGAAACGTTATCGTAAGAGCGATAGTACCGCTTGCAAACATGTTCGGTTACGCAACAGACTTGAGAAGTAACACTCAAGGTCGCGGAACTTTCTCAATGGAATTCCAGTGCTACGAACAAGTTCCTGCAAACATCGAAAAAGAAATCATCGAGAAAGCGGGAGCGAGCAAAGCGTGAGCGAGCTGAGGGCGAGGCTTGACGGCGAAATGACGAAGTCATTGCAGATGTCAACCGCAGACCCGTTAAACACGAGCGAACATAAAGTTATTTTGCGAGAAATAATGGAGGGGATAACACCCTCCATTATTTTTGAGCAAAATACGTACAGTGGTGAAAAGTGAGAAGTGAAAAGTGAGAGGTTCATTTCGGCACTGCGTGCGGAAATATATATAAATTCCCTCTCCCCCTGCGGGAGAGGGCTAGGGTGAGGGGTTAAATAAATCGGCACTACGTGCAAATTAGCTGGATTGCTTCGCATTCGCTCGCAATGACAAATAATTTCCCTCCCCAAATGGACTCTGCCGAGCAAAACGATTAAGTATCGTTTTGCGAGAGGGAAATTTCTTAATGAGCATGCGAATTTAGAAATTTCGAATGGGGTGGGGTGCAGTCTTGCTCCCTCCTTTTTCAAGGGAGGGTTGGGGTGGGTTATACAAAAAAAGGTCGGGTTTTAGCCCGACTTATTTATTGTTATGAAAAGTTTTTTGGAAATTTACCATGGATAGTCGTCTTTTATTTGCCAGCCATCTCTTTGTATTAACGCTCCACAATATTGTCCGGAAGTTTTACAATCTTCAAGAAGATCTTCTCGTGAGGTATTTTTATAAGTAATCAATAATGTTCCTAAATTAATCGACACAGGCGTAGCCATAATAAGTTTAGAATTTGCACTGAAAAACATATACATCATATAAATATCTCTACCTAATGTATTAGGAGGTTTGGGTCCGTTAATATCTACCATCATTCTTAAACCATAACTTCTATATGGGTGTTCATTTCCATCAGAATCTTGACCACCAAAAGTAAGATATGAAAAGAATATCCATGTGCCGTCATTTAAAATTAAATAAGGCGGTACATTAGATGATAGAGATATCATAGGAGAACCGCTACGATATAATAGATCTGAACTATAACTCAAATCTGCCAGTTTTTTGTTTCTTTCAGGATTAAAGGTATATCCTTTTGCCAAGTATGGCAGAATATATTTTTGAATACAACTCACCACAGAATTATAAGCTAGAATTTTATTTTCGTCGGACACAGTCGGGTCTACCCCTACACCTTCATAATCCCATTTAGAAGAATCTCCGTAATCAACTTGAGCACTGACAAAAGCATTAGAAAGTGTATTATATGTTCTTTGAAGTCGTGTAACGAATACCTTTTTTTGATAATTAGAAACCAACATAGGTATAGTCATCGCCGCTACAACACCTATGACAGCGAGAGTAATGAGAACTTCCGCCAATGTAAAGGCAAAACTACCGGGTTTTGAGGCTATAATACCCGCAAAGTCCTTGCTATGAGCAATCCCCCCCCCCCCCCGATGGGTTTAACGTTTTTGTAGTGTACTTTTTCATAATATTTCTCCTTTTTTGCTAAACTACATAAATATTATACACTATTTTGACAAAATTGCAAGATGTTATTTTTTAATTTATAATTTCAAAATATACAAATACATAGTTTTATGTATGCAGTTTGTAAAAAATACCGATATAATATTTACATAATTTCATGTTTATTATTACATGTTTTTGTAAGGAAAATAAAAATTGTTAAACAACTTTGAAAGCTTTGACAACTCGGAAACCTCCACAAGGAAATCAGCATTAATTCAGGAAAGGGTTAATCTCGTTTCCGTGCAAATGTATAAACAATTTTACGATTATCAGCATGCCATGGTTAACGCTAATGAAATTTTTTCCAAAATGGTTGATAATCTTTACATTATCGTTGATTCGATAAAAGAAGCTTTCTCATCAAGAAATATTACAACTCAAAATATTTACATGGAAACCGATTCGCAAAAATCCGTCGCTATTGTGAATATTTTGTGGCGTGAAATGAGTTTTACGACCAGATGCAACTACCAACCGCAAGCACTGTGGAGAGAAAACGGTCAACACCTTTTCTCAACAAGGATTATGGCTATCGGCGGAAATTATAATAACATGATGAAAGATATTACAAGCCACGATGAAGAAATGAAAATCCTTCTCGATAACGAAGTCGCATCACTCTTTATTCCGCCCGAAACTACCCAAAACTCCATCATGAAAATTCCGCATGCCTCAAATCGTGAATTTTCACTTAATCAGGTTGACGCACCAAGAGAATTTGCCCTGAAAGTTATCGAAATAATCTGCGGCGGCGGTCTGCTGCATTACCACGAAGAAGGGGCAAGAAAAACTTTCAACATCTAAAGCGATTTACGTTCGACTTCTTCCGTTGTGGAAACCTCTATGATGTCGCCAACTTCAATGTCGTTCCATTTTGCAAACGAAATACCGCATTCAAAACCTTGTGCAACCTCTTTGACATCATCTTTAAAGCGTTTGAGCTGGTCGATAGCACCCTTGAAGATTTCTTCACCGTTACGGATTAAAACGGCGTCTTTGCTTCTGACAATCTTACCTTCCGTTACGTAACAGCCCGCAATCTTGGTCGTCTTACCAATCGTAAATACCTGACGAACTTCGGCTTTACCGAGTTCAACCTCTTTAACTTCAGGTTCAAGAAGCGAAAGCATGGTCTTTTCCATATCTTCAAGAATTTGATAGATAATATCATATTTTTTAATCGTAACACCTTCTTTTTCCGCCGCCGCAAGTGCGTTTGAATCCTCTTTTACGGTAAATCCGAGAATTAAAGCGTTCGACGCGGATGCAAGCATAACATCGGCTTCAGATATATCACCGACACCGACATGGATAATTTTTGTTTTAATTTCTGTAGATTCAAGCTGTGCAATAGCCTGCGAAACAGCTTCCGCAGCACCGTTTGTGTTCGCTTTGATAATCAAATTCAACTGCGGAATATCGCCTTCACCTGCAACCGCTTCACGACGAACATGAGCAGGAAGCATTGCATCAAGACGTTTTTCACGTTCTTTTTCTTTACGAGCCTGAACGATAGATTTCATTTCCTTTTCGTTTTTAACGACTTCAAAATAATCACCTGCCTGCGGAACTTCCGTTAAACCGAGAATTTCAACAGGGGTGGAAGGTTCAGCCTTTTGAATTCTTTCACCCGCATCTGACAACAAGGCTCTTACACGACCGCAAGCCGTACCGACAACAATACAGTTTCCGACACGTAATGTACCGTTTTGGACAAGCAGTGTGGCAACAGGGCCTTTACCTTTGTCCAAATTAGCCTCAATAACAACGCCTGACGCCTCGGCTTTTGGATTAGCTTTCAAATCCTGAACATCAGCCACAAGCAAAATATATTCCAAAAGTTCGTCAATACCCGTTCCCTGCAAAGCCGAAACCTTGACAGTGATGGTATCACCGCCCCATTCCTCGGGGACAAGTCCGTGTTCCGTTAACTGCTGTAAAATCTTATCGGGATTAGCTCCGGGCTTATCTATTTTGTTAACCGCAACAATAATAGGAACTTCCGCCGCTCTGGCATGGCTGATAGCCTCAATCGTCTGAGGCATTATGCCGTCATCAGCCGCAACGACAAGAATTGCTATATCTGTTGCTTTTGCACCGCGAGCCCTCATTTCCGTGAAAGCCTCGTGACCCGGTGTATCGACAAATACAATTTTCTTTTCATCGGAGTTATCGAGAAATACGGTATAAGCACCGATAGACTGAGTAATTCCGCCGACTTCGGTTGCGACAATTTTGTGTTTTGAAGCTCTGATACTGTCTAAAAGTGTCGTTTTACCGTGGTCAACGTGTCCCATAATACTTACAACGGGAGCACGTTTTTTGAGAAGTTTTTTATCAACCTCGGTTAGTTTTTTAACTTTTTCTTCTTTTTCAAGTTCTTCTTCCATATAAGCTTCCAAGTCCTCATCGAGAACTTCAAGCTCGTATTCGGCACAGATTTTTTTGATAACATCAATATCAATGAGCTGGTTAACAGTCGCCATAATGCCGTTCAACATAAGGAATTTAACGATTTCGGCGGGAGTTTTTTGGATTTTTTCCGATAACTCGCTTATTGTCATGGCTCTGTTAACGACAATTTGCGTAACTTTTTCCGCTTCTTCCTCTTTGTGAGAACGTTTTTTATGCTTTTGAGCCGCCGCTTTTTCTAATGAAATTCTTTCCTGTTCTTCTTTTTTGGAATTGAAATCTTTACCTTTTCTCCTACCGTCGAGACGACGTCTGCCCGAACCTCTGTTATCATAGATTTCTTGCGGAATAATCGTTCTTTGGATAGGTTTTCTTTCGCCTGATGGTCTGTTAAACGGTTTTTTCGCATCGCCGTCTTTTTTGGAAGGTCTATCGGGTCTATCGGGTCTTTCTGCTTTTTCTCCTGCAGGTCTGCGCGGAGGAAAATTTCTTTCCAATTTACGTTCAGGTCTTGCAGTAGAAGGTTTTTGCGGAGCTTTGCGAACTATTTCGAGTCTGCTTTTGGGTTTTACAACTTCCACTTTCGGAAAATCACTTTTAGCGGCAGTTTCTTTGTTTTCTTCGGGTTTAGTTTCTTGAGCCACAGCAGGTTCCGCAGTTTTAGCTTTTTTTACGACAAAAGCTTTAGGTTTTTTTGTTTCTTTTACTCCGCCCGTTGCCAAAAAATCTTTTAACTTCTTTACCTGCTCCATAGTAACCGTGCTGGAATGAGTTTTGCCCGTAATTGAAATCTGTGCGAATTTCTCCACGACTTCCTTACTCGGAAGCCCTAATTCTTTTGCTAATTCATTTATCCTTATTGTATCAAAACTCATTTATTAATTTTCCTTTCAAATCTTCGGGTATAGGAGCTTTCAGTATCTTTCCGATTCTGTTTTTTTTAAATGCGGCTTCTATACAGTCATTATTATAACAAAGATATACGGATCTGCCAAATATTTTACTTTCGGGATTAATAACTATTGTGCCGTCAGGGTTTTGCCTTGTAATCTTTATTAATTCATCTCTGTTTTTAATTTTTCCACATCCTGCACATTTTCTATCGGTCACTAATTCACCTCGGCAAGCTTTTCCAGTTTTAATTTTTGGTCATGTTCAACAAGAAGGTTAATCAGTTCATCCAAATCACCGTCAATAACGGTATTAACGTTCAGGTTGTGATTAATTCTATGGTCAGTCAACCTTCCTTGAGGGAAATTATAAGTCCTTATACGTTCGCTCCTGTCGCCCGTACCAACTTGAGAACGCCTTAAATCGGTTATTTCCTGCATCTGTTTTTGAACTTCCATATCATAAAGTTTCGCTTTAAGAATTTGTAAAGCACGTTCTTTATTCTGGAGTTGAGAGCGTTCTTCCGTACAGAAAATCATAATTCCCGTGGGTTTGTGGAAAACACGAGCGGCAGTTTCGACTTTGTTGACGTTTTGACCGCCCGCACCGCCCGAGCGAGCTGTTGTAATTTCGACATCATTCATATTAAGTTCGACTTCAACATCGTCAACTTCGGGCATTACGGCAACCGTTGCGGTTGATGTGTGAACTCTGCCCTGCGATTCCGTTGCTGGAACTCTTTGAACACGGTGAACACCGGATTCATACTTTAAGCGTGAATAAATGCTGTCGCCTTTCATGGAAATTATAATTTCCGATACTCCGCCTGCTTCACATTCGGTTTTACTCAAAACCTGAGTCTGCCAACCCTGTTTATCGGCATATCTCATATACATACGTGCCAAATCGCCCGCAAAAATGTTTGCCTCGTCACCGCCTGCACCACCGCGGATTTCAAGCATAATGTCTTTATCATCCATCGGGTCGCGGGGAAGAAGTAAAACTTTCATTCTTTCTTCGTATTCAGGCAATTTAGCCTCATTTTCAGCCATTTCGGTTCTAAGGAAATTTTTCATTTCTTCATCGGTTTCATTATGAATTAATTCTTTTGCTTCCTCTATTGAATCAACGGCTTTTTTCCACGCATAGTAAAGCTCGACAGTTTCTTCCATCGACTTTCTCTGTTTTGATAAATCTTTAAACTTGTTATAGTCCTGAATAACAGCGGGGTCGGAAAGTGTCACTCCCAATTCGTTATATTTCTTCTCTATTTGAAGAATTTTATCTAACATATCTTTCATACCCTGATTATATCAAGAAAAAAATATTTTTCAAATCAGGTGTTGAAAATTCTGTCACCGGCATCGCCCATGCCCGGAACTATATAACCCTTTTCATTCAGGTGACTGTCAACTGCCGCCGTAATGATTTCAATGTCGGGATATTTTTTATGAATATTTTCAATACCCTGCGGAGCTGCTATTATACAAATAACTTTAATATTTTCTATCGGAATACCTTTATCGGCATACAATTTTATCGCCTCCAAAAGCGAATTTCCCGTTGCAAGCATCGGGTCTGTTATATAAATGTAAAATTTTTCGGGATTAGGAGCTTCCATGGGAACTTTATTGTAATACCATACCGGTTTTAAAGTCTTTTCATCCCTGTACATTCCGATATGGCGAATAGTCGCCTGCGGAAGAATATCAATAGCTTCATCGGTAAAAATTAATCCCGCACGCAAAATCGGAGAAATAATCAAATTTATATCAGGATCAACCGTCTTAGCCGTAAAAGTCGTAAGTGGTGTTGTAATATCAACATCAACCAGCGGAAGATTTTTGGAAGCCTCATACAAAAGACAGCGGGTAATTTTTCTTGTTGCAATTCTAACCCCCTGACTGTCAGTGTTTTTGTCACGCATTGTACATAAGTTTAAATATACAACAGGATTACTTATTATTCTTACGTTTTTCATGATACTCTCCTATTTCTTTTATAAAATCATTAACCAAACCGACATTTCCTTCAATACCTTCGATTTTAATACCTTTACTGATATCGGTAACACCCGTTTCTTTTGAAAATACCGACATTCTGTTCATAATCGAATCAATTTTATCAAACATGTCGTTTAAAAGTCCCAAAGAGTCATGCAGCCTTTTCGGAGATTGAACGTTAATCAAATTTCCCGAGGCAATACTTTCCTTCGTCGGCGGATAGATTTCAAGCGATTTAGACCCGCCCATTCCGTTAAATTCAACCGTTGCTATTGAACCTTTCGGTAAGACAATATCTTTTTCGGTAATGACAATTTTCAAATACACCGTGTCGGTCAAAATTTTAACTTTATCGACATATCCGACCTGAACACCCATAAACTTTACGGGAGAACCTTTTATAACCCCGTCAACATCAGGCATAAAAATCTGATAGGTAACAAGTTCTTTAAGCTTGTTCATTCTGTGAATTCTTATTCCGACAATGGTGATACACACAATCAACAACCAAACGGAAAGCTCTATCCACATTAACCTTTTAGCAGATAATTTCATAGTGCGATTATAGCATAAATTTAACGGATTTGCCAAATAATATTATTATAATTTTTGAATTTTACCATGTTATAATATGTGTAATGGGTGATGAAGATAAACAATTTGATGCCACTCCGAGGAAACTTGAACAGGCAAGAAAAGAAGGACAGGTTGTTAAATCGAAAGATTTTTCCACCGCTGTTTCGCTTCTAATTTTGTTTTCCGTTATCATCGGACTTGCACCTTTCATCTGGAACCAAATCGTACAGATGTACACTCTGCTTTACGAACAAATTCCGAACGGGCATATGGAAAATATCGGAATGATGTATATTTTTACGGTTACGGTAAAATGTGCGGCACTCATTATCGGGCCTGTGCTTTTTGTTGCGTGGTTTGTAGCGATTATGGCGGATTTTATTCAGGTAGGACCTCTTGTTGCAACCGCACCGCTTATGCCTAAACTCGATAAACTTAATCCGACCAAATATTTTAAAAACATCATGTCGGTCAAAACGCTTTTTGAGCTTTTAAAAAATATTCTCAAAGTTGTTGTACTCGGTTTCATCGGTTACAGTGTCTATATGGAGCATATTGAAAGCATTCTTATGCTTGCCTCCATAGACAACAATTTTGCCGTTATGGTTGAATTCGGAAAACTTATTACCGATTTTATTTTCAAAGCCTGTATAGCGTTCCTTGTAATCTCTGCCGCCGATTACGGCGTAACAAAATGGAAATTTTTAAAAGACCAAAAAATGTCTTTCAAAGAAATTAAAGACGAATATAAAAACACCGAAGGCGACCCCAACGTCAAAGCCGCACTTCGTCAAAGGCGTATGCAAATGCTTCAAAGAGGCATGATGGATGCCGTACCCGATGCGGATTTTGTCGTAACCAACCCGACACATATCGCCTGTGCCTTGAAATACAAAGCCGAAGAAATGGCTTCCCCTATGCTTATCGCAAAAGGAACGGAACTTATCGCAAAACAAATCATTGATATCGCAAAACAACATTCTGTTCCCGTAATCGAAAATGCACCCGTCGCAAGAGCTTTATATAAAATGGTCGAGCTTAACCACCAAATTCCGCCCGAATTGTATAAAGCGATTGCAGAAATCTTACTTTTTGTGTATAATTTGAAAAATCCTACAAATAAAGGTAGAATATAAAATGTTGTATGATACAATCAGCTTATAATCATGATTATGCAAAATAAACTTCAAGAATATATAGATTTAGTCCAACGAGTTGCAAAAGTCGAATACAGAAGGATACCTTCCCACATGGTTGACTACGAAGAACTCGTTTCCATTGGTATTCTTGCGGTTCAAGTGCTTTTGAAAAACAAAACCCCTGAGCAGATAGAAAGATACAATTCCGCATACATAGCAACAGCGGTAAGATGGGCAATAAGAAACGAATTGAGAATAAGGTATAAGTGGTATTCTCTGAAACACAAGCCTGATGAGGAATACGATGATGAAGAAGCCGTTGAAGGCATGGATATGCAAAAGGCAAAAGTCCGTGAAGCGGTTTATGAAACAATTCTTTCTATTGACGGACTTGCAGCGGCGGCAAGCGATAACGATTCACCGTTTGACTTTCTGAAAGACGGACACGCAACCCCCGATGAAAGTGCGGAAATTACCGAACTCGGACGTATGGTCAGAGCCGCTATCGCACAACTTCCCGCAAAAGACAGAACCGTTGTTGAATACAGATTTTACAGAAACATGCAGGTTAAAGATATTGCACGTCAGGTCGGCTTATCACCCTCACGTGTTACACGTATCGTACAATCATCTCTCAACACGGTAAAAGAATACCTGAATTCCAAAGGTCAATTCGGCTATTAATCCTCGTGAATTATTTTTATTCTGTCATCGGCTTTTATTTCAACAGGCTGAGGAAGATTTTTTAAATAATTTACCGTATAAACATTTTTATCGACGTCTGTTTTCTTAATCACGTAGTCGGGATTTGGATTTACGGGCAAATAATTATCACCGCCATAGGCAAAAAAGTCATCGCAAGCCACCGTGAATTTATTGGTTTCACTGGGATTATTAATATCTATATCTTTTTTAGTTCCGTCTTTATCGACGAATTTCAAATCAACGAGTCTGCCTTTGTCGGTAATTGTGTATTCAAGCCCCGAAACAAGTATAATTCCGGGTTTACCTGCGGGGGATAAGAAAGATTTTGCACCGGTTTTTATTGCATCGACGATTTGTTTTTCCGAAAGAGAACAAATCATCATTTTATCTTCAAACGGTGTAACATCGTTTACACGCCTTGAGTCAATCTTACCCGTGGGGAAGAAACCTCTGATATTTCCCGCATTAAGAATACCTATCTGCGTTCCAAGCTCATGTCTCATTGCATCAACGATTAAATTTCCGTGCGGATTATTGGATAAAAGCCTGTTTTCAGGCGATGGCGGAGCGGATTTTATCTCCGCAACTATTTCGGGTTTTCCGATAATTGATTCTATCGCATACTTATAGGGTAAAGTTCTTGAAAATAAACTCGATTTAACCACATTGTTTTGAGCTTTTATCAACACACCGTTTTGGTCAAACACGGTTTTTAAAATACCTGCATATTCGCCGTCTTTTCCTATTTGCGTAAGTAAAACAGGTTCGCCCGATTTTGATGTAAGAAGGTTGTCGCCTGATTTTATATCTTTGTACAAATCGTGAGTGTGACCGCCAAGAATAATATCTATTCCCTCCGTTTCGCGTGCAAGTCGTTTATCCGAGTCTTTACCGATGTGCGAAAGGACGATGATTTTGTTTATGCCTTGAGATTTAAGATTATTTACTTCCTCTTGCACTTTTTTAATAGTAGTATCAATGTCATCCACTTTTATTTCATCGAGAGATTCACGTGTACCGACTCTTTCCAGAGCATCGGATGGGGCTATACCGATTATACCGAATTTTTCACCGTTATACTCTTGAATCATTGATTTTTGAATTTTATTTGTCATCGGACTGTTCGGAGCAACGGTAACGTTAGCGGCAAGAAGTTTGTATTTCGCATCGGATAAAATTTCCGACAGAGCCTGCGGCGTAGCGTCAAGTTCGTGGTTTCCGAGAGCGTTGGCACTGACACCTATCCAATTTAAGAAACTGCTTGCAACTTTATTGGTTAAAGAGTTTGACCCGAGCAAAATGTCGCCTGATGAGAGTTTAAGCTTTATGCTGTCGGAGTTATCCGAATCAAAAAGTTTTGACATCGTGCAAACACGTTCCATATTCGTCATTTTGCCGTGCAAATCCGCAATATAAAAGATATCGGTCTTAACCTGTTTAGGCTGATTTTGAGAATTATTTGCATAAAAACCCGGCGGTCTGTATTTATTTATTGAATTTATCGTTAAGTTCATTTTTCACCTTTTTTAATCATAAAACCCGTCAAAAATTTTTTTTGCCTTATAACTGTTTTATGTTAAATTAGATTAAGCTGCATTTTTCATTTCTTTGTATTTATTCAAACTCTCAACCCAATTAGGAGTTAATTTAATATCTTTTGAAGCTACAACCTGAGGCAGCGTGGCATGATGAATTTTCGGAAGAAGAAAATCTTCCGTGTACTCAACCGATTTATTAATTCCATCGTCGGTATCGTTGCAAACGAAAATCAGTTTTCCGTTTTTATCCTTTTTTATTCCCGTAATCGTAATTTCATGCCCGTTAATTACCGTATTTGTGCCATCAACCTGAGTGTAACCGATGATTACATTTTCGCCCATGCCGAGAGCTTCTTTTATATGTCTTTTTATTGTGTCAAAATCGGTTTCATAGCCCGTTAATTTTGCGTTTTCATCAATTTTTTGGTAAGTCATGGAAATTTTATTTTTATCATCGACAACGGACTCCGTGAAAGTTTTTTCAAACTCGATTAATCCTTTGTCATTTTGATTAAACTTGCCTGCACGTTTGTCAGTCAAAGTATCGTAAGACTGTTGAGAGCCGATCTGCATAAGAGTTGACTGCATGAGAACATCGACCGATGAGCGTTCCGAGGCATCTTTGTCAACGGTTTGAATATGAGCTCTGATAATAGCATTTTTATCAGGTGCAAATTTCAATTTTGCTTCATTAAAATTGTTTGTTTCAAACTTCATGTCAAAAGCATTCAAAAGCCAAACGGCTTCAAGAGTGCTGTCTGCAAGGTTTGAAAGTTTAATTGTTTTATCGACCTGCATTGCGGGGGAGCTTAAACCTTCAACAAATCTTGCAAATTCTGCCGGATGTTTTTGAGCCATATTAAATTCGATACTTGAAACAGTGCAAGTTCCGGAATGTTCAACATTGGCATCGGCGGGGTTAGGTTGAGCTATGGAAGCGACTTTCGCCTGATATTTTGACGGAATATTTCCGAACTGCTGAGTTATAACATGCGGATCATACAACGTCATAACCGTTTCTTTCAAAATATTTTCATTTGTTAAACCTTGTACACGCGGATTTGCAACTATTTTGTATATGTTATCCAATGTGGTGGAATTGTCGTTTGAATCAGAATTTAAAAGAACACCTGTCTTTAACAAAGTGTGTAGACGTTTTTTTGTATCTTTGTCCGCCATGCTTACAACGGCGTTATACTTTTCTTTTTCAGCCTTAGAGATAAGTTCCGTTCTGAAATTTGATGCCGAAAACGTCGGATTAAAGGGTATTTCCCTCATAATCGGATTTGTGCCGTAAGCAACGGGTTTATCTTCGCACTTTTTTCCCTCAACCGTTATAGATTTTACGGGTTTTGCCGTGCTATAATTATTGTATTGAAATTTATTCAAATCAAACGAGTACACTATTTCCACCTACCACTATTATTATAAAAAAACAAAATAGAAAAAAATTGCCGACATGGAACAACTATATGAAGAAAATGTTACATAAAAAACAGTTAAAAATTAAACCGCTAAGTAAAGAACAACTGATAATTTCCGCTGACAGACTGACGCGTTTTAAGCACCCTGAAATAAAATATCTTAGGGTTTTCAAAGAGATAATTTTAAACAACCTGATTGAACCGAAATTCAAAAAACACGAACTTGATGAAACGGATTACGATGAACTCAAATATTACGCCGAAAGCATAATTAATTATTCGCTTGGGGATGTCGATTACGACTTATCAATTAATCAAAAATTGGCGGAATATGAAAATTCAATTTTTATTATCGGCAAAAACACCGAAAAACTGCTTAATAACAAAATAAATTACCTTGGAATAGTATCAATTTTGCCCGATAATATACCCGAAAATTTGAAATTTTTAAAATCACTTTGCGACAGTAAATACTTAGGCGGTTTTCCTATAAGAAAGTTAATATTGTGCGAAGGCATAACGGAGGAAATTCTTTTGCCTGAATTTGCGAAACTTTGCGGATATGATTTCAGTGAAAACGGTGTGTATATCGTTTCGGCAGGCGGAAAAAATCAAGTGGTAAAATATTTTTATAATTTTGCACAATGTCTGAAAATTCCGATTTTTATTCTGCTTGACAATGATGCAAAAGAAAATATTAATCAATTAACCCCGAAATTACGGAATTTTGACAAAATTCATCTGGTAAAAAGCGGAGAATTTGAGGACTTACTGCCCGAAAATCTTATTATAAAAACTTTAAATTATGCAACCGAAAATATTTCAACGGCATCCTATGATGAAATAAAAAATTACGGTTCACATGTTGAATTTTTGACGGAATTTTTCAGACACAGAGGCATGCACGAGTTCAAGAAAGCCGAATTTGCACAGCTTGTGAAAAAGAATATATCGGAAATCGAAGATATTTCAACCGAAATCAAAGAAATTATCGGAGAAATCTTTAATACCCTAAAAGTGTAACCCGTCTAACCGCCTCTATATAACATTGATGACCGTCCTGTGAACATCTGTCAAGAATATCCGAAGTTCCGCTGCAATACTTTGTATCACTGTTTATTCTTTTAGCTCTGCAAGCGGAATTTTTGTAAGATTCGTTATTAAGAATTTTCTCAATTTTTACTTCATCACTCTCAACAAACTGGTCATACGCATTTGTCAATAAATGGAATTTGCTGCTTGCACCTGTTTCTTCGGCTGATGCTGACATATCATAAGCGGGGATAACATTTCCGTCCATAGTTATATAGAAAGGATAAACATCATACCAGAGTTCCGAATCACCCGACTCGCCGTCCAAATCCACATAAACTTTGTAACCGCTCTGTGCCGAATATAGTACGGTTCCTGATGCGTTTGTGTAGTACGCCGAATTTTCATCAGACGACAACTGCGCACTACTCAAATCCGAAATCACTGTCGGATTCGATTTACTCAGGTTATATAAACGCATACCGTTACGCAAAACCATATCGGGAACAATATTTTTAAAATCCGTTGTACTGTCCGTTATTGAAGATGTTGAAGAACAAGAATCAGTCCAGCCTGAAATCTTTTCTCCCAATGAGTTTGACGTGTTCAGGTAAGATTCAAAAACTTCACAAAAATTCTTTGCCGTTCTAGGTAAAGTTTTTATCGGAGAAACACATTTATTTTTCAGTGCATCCCATTCCTGTCCGCCTGTACAGCTTTCTAAAGTAAAACCACCTTTCAAATAACTTCCGTCCTGTTTTTTGTCGAAATTATCCAAAATCGCTTTTGTAACCTCGTCCAATGTTGAATAAGCGGTGTAGTAATTGACCGAAATCAAAGACTCCAGCTTCGCTTTTGTAATCTTTATGCTTATTCCTGCGATTACAGCCATTATAACTAAAACAATAATAACTTCCGCAAGTGTGTATGCTCTCTTTCTCATATTATTTCTCCAATTCAAGCATGGCACGCTCATAATCCTCGGATTTCGGAGCTTTACCATGCCAGCCTGCATTATTTTCCATAAATGAAACACCTTTTCCTTTAATAGTATTCGCTATAATTGCGGTCGGAGCATCAGAAGATTTTGCCTTTTCAAATGCCGAATAAATTTCTCTGATATTGTGACCGTCAATTTCAATAACATTCCAGTTAAAAGCTTTTATTTTTTCCGCTAAATTATCAAGTGACTTAACATTTTCGGTACATCCGTCAATTTGAAGTCTGTTTCTGTCGATTATGGCGGTAAGATTTGAAAGTTTTTCGTGAGCTCCGTGCATAAAAGCTTCCCAAACACTGCCTTCCTGCAATTCTCCGTCACCTAAAAGACAGTAGACTCTTGCATCGTTTTTGTCAATACGCAGCCCGAGTGCCATCCCGCAGGCTATCGACAAACCCTGTCCCAACGAACCTGTTGCAACATCCACCCCAGGACATATCGGAACGGGATGTCCCTGCAGCCGTGAGCCGAAAAGCCTGAATGTCATTAACTCTTTTTCGGGAAAAAATCCGAGCTGAGATAACACACAATACAAAACTGAAGATGCATGCCCCTTTGACAGAACAAATCTGTCACGATTTTGAAACTCTTTATCTTCGGTCCATTTCGGACAAACCTTCATGATTTTGTGATAAAGCACGGTCATAATCTCGACGGCTGAAAGAGCTCCGCCGATGTGTCCCGACTGAGCATTATAGACCATTTTTACAATATTACGTCTTGTTGATTTGCACAAATTTTCCAAATTTTTTACTTCATTATCGGATAACATTTAAACTCCTCTCGGTATATATCTTTCTTTCAAAACTCTCCAAACAAAAAGCGGTAAAGCGGGAAAAATCCTTTTAAATCTTTCAGGCTCTTTAATTGCTCTGTAAAGCCATTCAAGTCCTGCTTTCTGCCAAATCTCAGGTGCTCTGCAAACTTCACCCGCCCAAACATCAAAACTTCCGCCGACTCCTATTAAAAGACTGTTCGGCAAATCTTTTTTAACTTTATTTATAAAAAATTCTTGTTTCGGAGAACCCAAAGCACACAAAACAAGCCTCGGCTGTAAGTCTGTCAAACTTTTGAATATTTCTTCATCATTTTTAAAATAACCGTCATGAACATAGACTATGTCAAGATTTTGATATTCTGCTTTCAAATTTTCAACGGTTTTTTGAACGATTTCGGGTTTTGCACCGACTAACGCAACCGTTTTCCCTTCACTTGCACATTCTTCTATCATTCTGTGAGCGAACTCAACACCGGGAATACGTCTTAACCTGCGTCCCATAATTTTCAACCCGATTTCAACACCGATACCGTCAGGAATAACGAGTTCCGAGGAATTTATAACCTCCAGCAAATCGGGATTTGAAATCATTTCTGGATTAATAGTCACAACCTGCCCCGAAATCTCTTTCGCCCGTGCAACTGCACCCTCAAAACTTAAAGAATCTATATCATAACCGAGTAAACTAACTTTTGCCATAAGTGTATTATAGTTTTAATCAATAATTTTTGCAAGTTTAAACAAATAATCTTCTTTAGCCCCTGACTGCAAACCTTTCGGGATAAAGTTTTCTTTATACTTTTCGACCGCATATCTGTCCGTCATACCTGATATATAGTCGGTTACTATACGTTCTATTTTGTTTTCTTCGCAAACATTTTTTAACATATCGACATACAAGAAGAAAAGTTCGCGGATAACATTGCGGGCTTTCTTTTCCTCCATCTTTGCAGGTGAATCTATATAGACATTATCAAACATCCACTGTCTGAGAAGTGTCGTATAATGCCAGCCTTCTTCGCTCATGGAAACATTCGGTTTCCCTATCGAATTATTTACTATTTCGTTAATCATCTTGTTCAGACGCTTGCTTTGAACTGATGAAAAATACTTTATGCAGTCCTTTGGCAAATCGCTTTCCGCAATAATTCCCGCACGAATGGAATCTTCAATGTCATGGTTGATGTAAGCTATTTTATCGGCAAGCTGTACGATTTGAGCCTCGGGAGTTTTGGGTTTGTAGCCCCAGCTGTGGGTTAATATACCGTCTATAGTTTCCTGACACAAATTCAAATCTTCAAGAACTTCCACAACTCTGACACTTTGAACATTATGATGAAAACCGCCTTTGACAAGTTCGTTTAACACACCTTCTCCGCAATGTCCGAAAGGAGTATGCCCCAAATCGTGTCCCAAAGCTATTGCCTCGACCAAATCTTCGTTCATGTCCAGTGCACGGGCTATTGTTCTACCTATTTGCGACACTTCAAGAGTATGCGTCAAACGTGTTCTGAAATGGTCATCAAACGGAGATAAAAATACCTGCGTTTTGTGTTTGAGCCTTCTGAAAGCTTTTGAATGCAATATTCTATCTCTGTCACGCTGAAATTCTGTCCTTAAAGGGCAGCTGTCCTCAAGTTTTTTTCTGCCTTTGGTAAACCTGCTTTTCGTCGCAAATTCACTTAGATTATCAATTTCACGCTGTTCAAGTTTATATTTTATTGTTTCACCCGTCTTTACCATAAGTGCATTTTATCAAAAATAATAAAAAATGTTATACACTATCCGATTGAGCTTTCTCGGATAATCTGTTTTGTACGGAAAAATTCAAAGAATATTTTTTCCGTGTATTATCGACATACACACCTAATTTATTGATAAGAAAACCGCTGACCATACCTAATGCCATTGATTTAACACCCGAAACTAATCTTGCCGTGCAGTAAAGTGCCGTAGCAACCGTTCCTATAGCAGGAATACCGTATTTTAAAGAAGCCGAAATTTTCTCATCTTTGTTTTTGGATTTTTGGATATACCAGCCGACTGTTCCGCCTGCTGTCAAAATAGTTATAATATCTGTCGGAGCAGAACCTAATCTTAAATCTCTGGCTTTTTCAAAATAACGTGTTGTTTCCGTTTCGATAGATTTATCAAGTGATTTCACCGCAGACTGTATTTTGTTTTTGACTTTAATATATTCTTCTCTCGGTAAAACCTGTTTATATAATGTCAAAATCTCCTGCAATTCACCTTTTGAGCTTGATGAAATAATTTTTTCAATATCTTCTGCCGACTTCAAAATGACATCTTTTGAGGGAGAATTTGAATTAGCAAAAATACTTTTCAGACCGTTCAAAGACTCAATGATTTCCTTGTTCAGAACCACTCTTTGTGCGACTTCCCCGTTACCCGAGAGGTGTTTATATTTGCTCATATTTTTTCTCAGCGAACCCATTATTTTGTTAATTTCCGCATCGTAAGGGTTAACGCATTTTTGAAGCTGGTCAAGCAGACCCGTAACAGCATTGAAATTATCCGTAATATCGTGAGTAACAGCCGTCCTTAACTCTCCGACCTCCCGTGCCATCTTCATTTTGGCGGGAAGAATATAATCATCGGCAATAAATGACTGATACATGTTTTTGGATTTGAAATTTTTGATATCTTTAAAACTTACGTTCCAAAAATAATCATAAAGCCCGTCAGCAGTTTCTCTTATCTGTTTTAAACGATTATTTCTCGCATTAATGCCGAAACCTTTTTCGTAATTTATATTAACATTTTTCAAACGGGAATTTATATTTTGAAGTATCGACGCAACCCTTTCATCTGACGGGTTTTTATCGGATATTTTACGATTAAGATTTAAAATATACTCATTTAATGAGGCGAATTTTTTATTTGTTCCCGCATAAGATGAATTTACGGTATTTCTTCCTATTCTGTCGAAAAGAGCCGTTATACCCTGATGAATTTTCTTTGTAAATTTACGATTACCGTTTTTACCCCACATAAACTTCTGCACAAGAATATCTTTCAAAGAAGTTAAATTGTTAATGCTTTGAGATTTATCTAAAAACAAATTTACCTTGCTTAAACAATATCTGTAAAAACCGCTGAGTTTCCCTTCGCTGAATTCTTTATTTTCCAATGCGATTTTCCAATTATTTAAATATTTGGTAAAAGTTTTTGAAAATCCACCTTTCAACAGTGCGATAGTCGCAAAAGCCACTCCCAAAGCAGAAAATACAATTATTCTGCCGGCTTTGGATGAATTATTTTTCTTATCATTCTGTTGAGGCAGCAAAATATAACGGTTATCAGCCGGTTGTCGAAAATCTTTAAACGCATCTGACTGTGCGTTATTTATCGGTAACGTCGGATTAATCATAAAACACTACATTTATATAAACAAAAATAAATAAAATAATTTGCTTATTTGTAAAGAATTGTTAATCAGAAAGATTTTGAGCAATTTCTTTGGCTGCCTCGTTTGAAGAAACTTTGTCGGAAAGCATGTTTTTAACAGCCCCCAGCTCTTTTATATTCCATTCTCTGTACGAAGTGTCATAAAGCAATTTTTCAATTTCATAGGCAATTTTAGAAACTCGGACATCACCCTGAATTATCTCGGGAACGATTGATTTATCCGCAATAATGTTCGGCAACGAAACTCGCTTTATGCATCGTACAATAAGATAGATGAAATAGAATAGCCATGGACCGCGATATGCAATAATCATAGGGGTTTGATAAAGGCAAGCCTCAAGTGCAACAGTTCCCGAAGCCAAAATCAAAGCATCAGAAGCACTTAACAACGCTTGATTTTCGCCTTTTATAACCTTGAAATCAGTTTTTTTAATATATTTTTCGTAAGCCTTATCCGACAAATTCGGCGCATGGGAAATACAAAATTGCAATTCGGGATGTTTTTTCCGTAAATATTGAGCCGTTTTTATAAACACATTCATCAAATATTTCAGCTCAAACTCCCTTGAACCCGGAAAAATTGAAACGAGTTTCTTGTTTAAATCCAAACCGTGTTTTTCAAAAAATTCTTTTCTTTCGACTTTTTCGGGAAGCTGCGACACAAGCGGATGACCGCAGTAATGCGTCTTTATACCATGTGTTTCATACAACTCTTTTTCAAACGGAAATATACACAAAACCTCATCAATATTTTTCTTAATTTTGTTTATCCTGCCCTTACGGCTCGCCCAAACTTGCGGAGGGATGTAATAAATGACCTTTATTCCGTGTTTTTTCAAAAATCCCGCAATACGAAGATTAAATCCGCCGTAATCAATCAAAAGCACCGCATCGGGCTTATAATCGTTAACAAGGTAATCCAAAAGCTTTTTCCCGAGCAAAAAGTGATTTACTATTATTTGTAAAGAAAGCCCGACTGACGCCATTTTACTGTGATTTGCAAAGAGTTTAACGCCGGCTCTTTCCATATTTTCGCCGCCTACACCCTCTATTTCAATATCAGCATTAATGCCGTGCAAAGCATTCACGACATGCGATGCGTGAATATCACCCGAATATTCGCCGGTTACAATAAAAAGTTTCTTCATACTGCCATTATCACTATGTTGTTGTTATCCGCAAATTTTATAACTTCTTCCTGATTTACGATAATTGTTTCGTTAGCCTCGACGGCAATCAGGGACGCTTTGTATTTTTTCATCGTTTTTAAAGTTCTCAGCCCGATTGCGGGAATATCAAACCTCTTATCCTGCGACGGCTTTGAAACTTTAACCACAACCGCACCCTTTTTTGCAAACTTTGAACCGCGTTTGATACACATATCAGTACCTTCAATAGCCTCAACCGCCATCGCCATTTTGTCTTTTATCACTACCGATTGCCCGACATCAATTTTTCCCATCTCTTTGGCAAGCCAAAAACCGTAATTTACGTCCTGCATCTGGTTTTCCGTGGGTTTCAGTTTACCCAGCACACCTGATGGTATCATCAGATTTTTGATAAATATAGTCTGGTCAAGAACTTTTATATCACGCTTTTCAAACTCATTAACGATAAGCAGCATGACTTCATCATCGTTAAGTCTTTTAACTGATTTCAGAATTTCCAAAGCCTTTTTATCAAACTTATACGGCTGCAAAAGAACACGTTTATGAACTTTTCCCAAAAAAGTAACCTGTTTAATTTCATTATCCGTGAATATCTTCTCAATTCGCGACATTTCACCGGGGTGGCAGGAATAGATTTTTGAGCAATATTTTTTCAATTCTTTGAAATTATCGTTAGCGAGAGAAACACAAATCACTTCAAACCCGTTCTCTTTTGCATGACGAGCCATCTCAACGGGCAAAATTCCGTCGCCCGCTATTAATCCCTGTTTATTTTCCAACATTAAAGACATCATATCTCCTTACCAATTATATCACAACTATTTTAAAGAGTTAATCTCCTCTACCTCTCTGCCGTTTAGCAAAACCGCACCGCCAAGCAGTTTTGTGTTAAAAACAACTTGCGCATAAGATTCCGCAAGTTCAAGTTTTAAATAAGCGTTTTTCATCGAATCCGCACCTGCTATAACTCCGTGATTTGCCATCAAAACCACATCGTAATCCTTGAAATAAATTGAGGTTTTTTCAACCAAATCATCAGATGAAGGCAGACCGTAGTTTGCAAGCGGAATTTGTCCGAAATAAAAAACATTCTCCGCCATTACGGGTTCATCGAGTGCTTTTCTCATGCAGGCAAACGTACTCAAATAGGGCGAATGAACGTGAATAATGCAATTTACATCCGCTCTTTGCTTGTAAAAACTTGCATGAAGCATTTTTTCAGACGACGGTTTTTTGTTACCGTCAACAAGATTACCGTCAAAATCAATCAAAACAATATCGTCTTTATTCAAAAAAGAATTAGCCGAACCTGATGATGTAATAAGAATTTTATCTTCAAATCTCATGGAAATATTGCCTGAAGTTCCGGGAGAATAATTTTTACCGCCCAAAAGTTTTCCGTATTCGATTATTTCGGATTTCAATTCGTCAAGCATTATATCTGCTCCTTATCAGGATCTTCCATATCAATAACTTCGGCATAAATCATCTTTTTGGGAACTGTCGGTTCATTTTCCTGCTCAAACACTTTCGGTTCAATTATTTCCGTGTTGTCACGGGAAAGTTTATCGGGATTTTTTATTACCATTTTTTCATATTCAAGTGATGAACCTTTCGTGTTCATCGCAATAATACAACCGAAATATGTCTGACGTCTTACCCAGTCATAGCCGATGTTGAATTTCAAATCATCGGGACCGATAGCTACAATAAACGAATTTTCCTGAAAAACATCACCGTTTGGCGAATCATCGGACAGGTTTAACGTTCCCGACCATGCAACGGTCAGATACTTGCAAAGACGCAAAGATTCTCTTATGTGAAGTGTAGAATGACCGTATCTGTAAATATCATACGCTTGCATTGGAGTACCGTCCTGATATGCACCCTGGAAAAACATCAAATCCTGCATCCAGTGCTTATATTGAGTATGCAATGCAGGGCCTACCCGTCCGATAAACTGTGTATCACCCGTTCCGTATAAAGCGGCACTTCCCTGCATAACAAGAGATAAATTTAAGAGTTTTTTATTTTCCAAATCCCGATAATTAAACAAAGTTTGTGAAACCTGAGCCATATATCGTGTTCTTGTAGTTCCGAGATTATCCGTCGGAAGGTTTTCGTCATGCCTGTTAAAATCAGGATTTTGCATATAACCGAATCCGAAACGATGACGGAAATTCAAGTTCAAATCTTTACCTATTGTCGAATGTATAACGGCATCGTCGTGATAAATCAATTCGGCATTATATTTTGACATTCTCGGACCCATAAACCATTCATCCATATAGGAGTTAACACCATATTGCATATACAGTTTATCATCGAGATATTGACGGCCTTTTAAAATAAAAATGTCAGCGGATGAACCGTAACCCATATCGGTAAAGTTTGTCGCACTGCGATATTTAAGCATTCCGCCAAATCCTATACCGCTTTTGTTGTTAATTATAGGTAAAAGTTTGACCGTAGAACCGTTTTGAAGCGGTGTATCAAAAACAAAACCCGGACCTGCAAACATACCCAGCTGAGCTCGAGAACCCAATTCGGGATAATTCGCATCAAAAAACTCACGTTTTTTGTTCGTGTGAACGGTGAAACTCGGTATATTCAGCAAATCAAAACCGCCGTAGTCTATTTTTGCTTTTTTGAGAGTTATAACGTCATTACTTTTCTTTGCATTTACGTATATTTCTTTGGCTTTTATGTTAACCGTGGTATCGCCGATTTCATTCGAAATTGAAGATTTTTCGTCATCATCCAGAATTAAGTTGTTAAACATGTTTCCGCCTATCATTCTGGTGTGGAAATTCATTACATAATCTTCTTCCGAAACCATTTTACCGTTATGTAAAGTGATTTTATCATCTTCCATATCGGCTTTTTTTGCATCGATTTTCACAACGGATTCTTTGGTTGAGAGGTTGTCAATAAACGCATTTTCTTCGTTCATGTTAACCTGCATATAATCTCCGAACATGCTGTTGCCGTCTTTGATAACCTCAACGCTTCCGAAAGCTTTCAATATATTTGACGCCTTGTTATAAACCATTTTTTCGGCTTTAATCGTAACCCCCTGAGGCGGAAAGACCAAAACGGGAGAACCTGTCGCCGTAAAATCCAACGTATTTTCGTCAAAATCTATGTTTTCGGCATCAAGCAAAATATCGTCAGCCGTAACATGTTCTCTGACTCCGCCTTCCAACTCCAAAGAATCGGAACTTTCATCCTCGGACTTTTTTACATCTTCGGAATTTGATTTTTTATCGGGTTTGAAATTCACATTAAAAACCTTATCCATTTCTTCTTTTTCTTGGGCTTCAAGTTTTTCCTGCTCCTGTTTTTCTTTCTCGATAAGTTTTTGAGCTTTGTTATAGTCACGTTCACGGAAGAAATTGGTTATTTTAACACGAGTTTTTTTGAAAAGCGGCATTCCTTGAACTTCTTTTTGCGTGCTTCCGTCAACGTATTTAACCTCCGGAATCGGGCTGAACGGAGCTTCATAAAAAATCTCCTGCATTTTTTCCAAATCTTCCGGAGTTTCAAAAAGCTCCTGTGCAAGACAGGGAGAAGATAAAAGTATTAATAATGTTGTTATAATATATTTTTTCAAGTTATACCTTCTTAAATGTAATTAAGCGGATTATTCGGTTTTCCGTTAATTCTTACTTCAAAGTGAACGTGCGGGCCCGTGCTGTAACCCGTTGTACCTTCATAACCCAACACATCACCTTTGTTTACGTACTGTCCGTTTCCGACTTTTATGGATGACATGTGGGCATAAAGAGTTGTTGTCGGCTGTCCGTTAACCTTACCGTGATCGACAATTACGACCTTACCGTAACCTCCGTACCAGCCCGAATATATAACTTTGCCGGAGTTTGATGCTTTTATGCTTCCGCGGTTAGGCCCTGCGATATCAACACCTGAGTGAAATGTTCTGCTGTTGAATATCGGGTGTGTTCTCCATCCGAAAGGCGAAGTAATTCTTCCTCCTATCGGACGCAAAAATCCCGAAGAAGAAATTCTTACATCGGATGAACTGTTTCTCGCTATCATACTCTGTAAACTTGCCGATTGTCGAGCCAGTTCCCGTTCGGCTTTTTCGTAACTTCTTCTGTCGGTTTTGTATTTGTTAATCATATTTTGATTTTGAGCGATAGCATTTTTAATATTTTTCTGCTGTGCGTCCATATCCTGAATGGATTGAGCAAGAGCAATTTTTTTCTGTTCAAGTTCGCGTTTCATTGCCGCAATTTTTTGTGACTTGACTCGAATTGCCGCAATCTTTGCGTAATCTTTTTTGAGCACGATTTTTTCAAAGTAAACGACATCCAAAAGCGAATTCAAATCTTTTGCGGTCAAAATCAGTTCAAACATGCCTGTTCTCTGATTTTTAAACACCTGTCTTATTCTCTTTCTCATCTGAATTGTAGAATTGTTAAGTTCCGCAACGGAAGAATTCAAATCTTTTTCAAGTTGTGCAAGCTGGTATTCCAGAGTCACTTTCTGGTTTTTGTACCGCTGTAAACTTGTCGATGCCTGTTCATACTTTCTCTGATTTTTGGAAAGTTTGCTTTTTTCAAGTTTTTCCAAATTTTTAAGTTTGTTAATCTTTTCATGAGCAGCTTTCTGTTTCTGCTGAATATTTTTGAGCTGATCCGCAGAACAAAGCAAGCTCATATTTCCGACAAGCATCACTATAAAGAATATAAATATTTTTTTTAAATTTCTTTTTATATACATTATTTTACCAGAATCGGGAGGAGCATTAAGCCGACAGTCCATGCAATGAAAGTGACTGCTATTATTGCAATTATTGCTCTTTGGTGTTTCCTGAAAAATTCCATTTTATTCCCCTTAATTGCTATAATTTCATTTTACTATAAAAATTTTTGATTTGCAAAATTTTAAAAAATCAATTAATATAGCTTTATGGAATTCACGGTTGAAAACATCGACAAAAAATTAATTTTGAAACGGGACATAGGAATAAATCCTTTACTTATAGAAAACAACGCCGATAAAATCGAAAAAATCGTAAACTTTTTAAATTCACAAGTTCCTTTGCTTCTTGTAAACGGTTTTATGGGAACCGGGAAGGTTTTTGCCGTAAATCAGGCACTTTCTTTTTTAAACGAAGATGTAATAAAACTTCGTTACAACTGTTTTGAAACTACAATTCTTGATGATATTTTGCTTGAATTTTTTGATACGTTCAAAAAACTTACCGCCCAAAATGTTATCTCTATGCCGAAAGCAAGAACGGAAAACTTTACCCAAAAGATTAACGCCTATTTTGAGTCGGTTGAAAAGCCCGTTGTTATAGTAATAAATTCGTTTGAACAGGTCTTGAAGGACAACAAAGCGGAAATTTTGGACTTTTTGTTTCATCTTTCAAAATCTTATAAAATAAAAACGATTATTATTTCAAGGAAATTTTCTTATGAAGATTTCAGACAGAATTTTGAGCGGGTATCAATCGGCGCGTTAGAAAAAGGTATTTTTGAGAAATATTTACGTTCGGAAGGTTTTAAACAAATAGGGCCTGTATCCGACGAACTTTACAAACACACAAGAGGCTACTATTTTTACACATTCCTTTCAATGAAAATCATGAGCGAACGGCATCTTTCGCTTGCCGACTTTTTATCAGGCTACACAAAAAGCTTTTTGTCGTTTAACGACTTCATTCTTCGTGAAGCCTTATCGCTGGTTGACCCTGTGAGCGGGCATTTATTCAGGTTTTTGACAATAATGCGTCATCCCGTTAACGTAAAACTTTTACAGGCAATTAACCTTTATGATGCCGACAGAATAGCGTTTTTTACCGATAACATGGTTTTGACAAAAGAAGGTTCTTTGATTTATCTCCAAGACTATTACAAGGTTATTGCGGAAAATTCTATTGCCGAAAACATCGCCGTAAAAATTCACAAAAGCTGTGTGGATTTGTACGAAACTCAACTTCCTTTGAAACCGCTTGAAAGAGATCTTTTGATTTCTCGTCAGACGATGCGTAAAGAAATAGAGTATCACAGTCTTTTTATCCCCAAAAAGCCCGTAATTGTTCCGAAAGTCGAAGTTTCAGACATTCAAATTCAGACGAAATCCGCACCACCGGCTACTATTAAAGAAAAAGACGAACAAATCAAAAATATTTCGTTTGTGTTTGAATCCGAGGCAAATGAAATGGCTATAATGAATAAAATTGCCAATTCCATAAACAAATTTGTCGACATATCTGATAAAAAATCCGAAACGCTTGAAGAAATCAAGGATTTATCGCTTGTAAATTTGATTAATCTTGCCAAAAAAGAGGAGGAAAATTTTGAATATCTCAAAGCCGTAATGATTTATCAAAAAGCTCTTACAATGAATACAGACGATGATTATTACACATTTTTACCAACTTTGTACACAAAACTTGCACAAAGTTTCAAAAATATGAAAGACTGGTTCAATTCGCTGAAATACTTTGAACTTGCACAGGAATTTTTTCAATCAACGGGTGATACGGAAAAAATCAACGAATGCAAATATGAAATTGCAAATATTTATTATATAACCTTCAAACGTGATAAATCCGAAAAATTGTTGAACGAAATTATTGAAGAAGATATTTCAATGAATTTAAAAATCAAATCGGAGCTTTTACTTTGCACGATAACCGGAAATTCCGTGAAAGATACGCTTCCTGACGATGTCAGCGAAATAGAAAAACCCGTTCTTGCCGAATTGTACTTCAAATACGCACTCAACTGCGACGAACAGGGAAAAATTCCCGATGCCGTGAAATATTACAAAAAATGCGTCGAAACTTCGCAAGACATAAAAGTTAACGAATATCTTTCATCCGCACTTTCAAATCTTGCCTCAATATACGACGAAAACGGCAAATCAGACACCGCAATAAAATATTTGAAAGAAAGTTTAAGGCTTGACGAACTGTCGAATAATTACAACGGAATTTACATTTCCTCAATGAAGCTTGCCGAACACTATCAGCCGCAGGAAAAAGCACTTACTTACCTTGAAAAAGCAAAAACCTGTGCCGAAGAACTCAATGAAACATTCTATATTGCCTCCGCGGATTTGGAATTCGGCGACTACTATTACAATAAACAGGATTACAAAACCGCTCTTTCCTACTTTGAAAAAGCTCACAAATCCGCAATAGAAAACTTTACCAAAGACAATATTGAAAAAATTGAAGCCCGAATTAACGACATAAAAAAGGTTTATAATGAAGGATAAAGAATTTTTTAAAGACTACATAAGAGTATTTTTGGAGCAGAATTCAAAGCTGAACTTAATATCAAAAAACGACGAGAAATATTTATGGGAAAAACACATTTTTGACAGCCTTTCCATAGAAAATTTTTTCAAAAAATATCCTCAAAAAAGCTTTAAAACACTGCTTGATATCGGTACAGGCGGAGGTTTCCCGTCAATTCCGACCGCCCTTGCATATCCAGAAATCGAAGTTACGGCACTTGACAGCATCAGGAAAAAAATAAACGCACTTGAAAATATTAAAGCCGAATTAAATATAAAAAACCTTCATCCGCTTTGCTCAAGGGCGGAAAATCTTACTGGGAAATATGATATTATCACCGCACGTGCGGTATCATCGCTTGATAAAATTCTTGATTTTGCCCTTCCCCTGCTTAAAAAAGGCGGTTATTTCATCGCTTATAAGTCCGTAAAAGTTAACGAAGAAATTCAAAACGCACAAAAAGTTTTAAAAAAGCACAATGCAAAAATTATTGATATCATTGAATATGAGCTTCCAACAGAGGAAAATTTTGCTCGAAACCTTGTTATTATAACTAATTAATCAATGCCCGAAGAATTTTGTAAACATTTCTTAATTTTTGGTTATCCAAAGCCTCGACATTTTTCATTAATATTTTAACAGTATATGAAATCGAAAGTTTTAGCCCGATAATTTTTTACCACAGAAGAAAAACCAGCGCCGCAAGAACAAGTGCAGGCCCAAACGGAATATAAGTCTTTGATTTGTTTTTCATACCGCGAAGTATCATTATACAAGACAAAATTCCGAGAAAAGCAAGAATTAACGATAAAATCAACGACAGCAGGACACTTCTTCCCGACAATAATTCAAGCTTCTGTATAACATAAAACGCTATTGCATAAACAACAAATCCCGTAAATGTTACAAGAGTTTTCCACTCCTTATCCTCGATAAGACGCTTGATAAAGAACGGAAAGAACATTATAACCTGAATTACAACGCTTAAAACAAGCACCCACAATAAGCTTTTCCATCCGAAAACCGCACCCAAACCTGCGGCAATAAGCGTGTCACCTTCGCCGAATGCTCTCGTTCCCGCAACCACATACCCGAACCTTGCAAAAATTTCCAAAATTAAAGCACCCGCCAACGCACCGAATATCGAAAGCGTTATGGGATTATCCATTAAAAATTCTCCCGTTAATACAAACGGAATTCCCGCATTATTCATATTTATCAGAATTAATGCCGTTTTATAAATTGCATAGGCAAAGCCCAAACCCATTAAAATATACGTATGAACATCAAATACAACCTTTTCTTTTATGTCGGTTCCCGCAATTACAACAAACATCGACGATATTGCCCATAAGAACAAAGTGTCAAAAGAAAAACCGTATTTCCAAAAGATTAATGTAAAAATTATACCCGTAAAAAGTTCGATTATAGGATATTGAATGCTTATCGGCTCTTTGCAGAATGCACATTTTCCTTTTAAAAATATATAAGAAATAATCGGTATATTATGCCACCATTTAAGCGGTGTTTGACATTTCGGGCACTTCGATGCCGGAAACACTATTGATTCCTCGCTTAAACTCCTTAATATCACAACATTTAAAAAACTGCCGATACAAATTCCGACAATAAAAATTAATGCAAAAATCGCAATATAAGCACCCATTTTTTCTCCTTTACTCTTTCTTTATAATTTCATACATCTTATTCAAAGCTTTTTTCAACCTTCGGGAAACCTGCATTTGAGAAATATTTATTTTTTCGGATATTTCCCGCTGGTTTAAATCATGGTAATAACTCAATTCCAAAATCTCTTTCAGTTCGGCAGGAAGTCTTTCTATCGCCTGTTCAAGCATGATTTTGTTTTCATAAGAATTCATAAATTCCTGATAATCACCCGACGGAATTCGGTCTATCAACGTCAAATCCTCATCATCGACCGAAGAAATCGCCTGATCAAGTGACAGAGTAGTTTTGTAAAGCTCTATTTCCATAACTTCATGAACTTTTTTTTCGGGAATTGACGATAATTTGGAAATCTGTTCTTCCGTCGGCTCATCAATACCGCTTTCCTTTAAGCGTTTAACGGTATTGCCGATTTTAAACACGAGCTCGTGAAGTTCTCTCGGGGCTTTAATTATTGACGCCTTATCCCGCAGATAATGTTTAATTTCACCTTTTATAAAATATGTTGCATAAGTTCTGAACCTTGTATTTTTTTCGGGGTTAAAAAATTCGACAGCCTTAATAAGTCCTATTGAACCCACCTGAACCAAATCTTCGACCGAAATTCCAGACTGAGAAGCGATTGAACCTGCAATACGTTTTACAAGCCCCATACCTTTTTGAACAATTTCGATATGAATCATACGTTTCTTTTTTGCATCAGAACAGCTTTTGTAAGCCAAAAGCATATCATCAAGCCCCTCTAAATCGTTCACTCTCTCATCCATAATATTTATATTATATCATAAATTTTATTTTATTTAATATGGTTAAATTTACGTAATAATTCCAACATTTAAAATTTGTCTGTGATATTATTCAAGAATAAATGGAGTAAAATATGATAACAATTAAAGATGTTGAACATGTAGCAAAACTTGCCAGACTGGAATTAACGGAAGAAGAAAAAGAGCTTTACACCAAACAGCTCGGCGATGTTTTGAAGTACGTTGATCAGATGAACGAAGTTGACACCTCAAAGGTTAAACCCATGACTCAGGTTATAGATTTTGTTAACGTAATGAGAGAAGATAAAGTCGTTCAGGAAATCAGCAAAGAAGATTTAATGGCTAACGCACCCGAAGAAGAAAACGGATTTTTCAAGGTGCCGAAAATCAATTAGGGGTAAACAAAAATGACTAAATATATATTTATAACCGGAGGTGTTGTCAGTTCGCTCGGAAAAGGTATAATAGCGGCATCTTTAGGAAGATTATTAAGAGCAAGGGGATTTTCCGTAATTAATCAGAAATTTGACCCTTACATAAATGTTGACCCCGGTACAATGAGCCCGTTTCAGCACGGCGAAGTCTTTGTGACCGACGACGGTGCGGAAACAGACCTTGATTTGGGGCATTACGAAAGATTTACGGATACTTCGCTCGGGAAACTTAACAACGTAACTTCAGGAAGCGTTTACAGCCACGTTATTAAAAAGGAAAGACGCGGAGATTATCTCGGGGCAACAGTTCAGGTTATCCCGCATATTACAAATGAAATTAAATCACGTATTAACGGGGCATCAAAACAGTTTAAACCTGATTTTCAGCTTATAGAAATCGGCGGAACAGTCGGCGACATCGAAAGTTTGCCGTTTGTGGAGGCAATAAGACAGTTTAAAGCGGAAGCAGGAATCGGAAACGCAATATCCGTCCACTGTACGCTTTTGCCTTATCTGCCTACATCGGGCGAATTGAAAACGAAACCGTCACAACACAGCGTTAACGTTTTGAGGAGTTACGGTATTCAGCCTGAAATTCTGGTTTGCAGAACGACAAAACCGATTCCTAAAACGGAAAAAGAAAAACTTGCACTTTTCTGCTCCGTTCCCAAAGAAGCGGTTATCGAATGTCGTGATATGAAAAGCATTTACGAAGTTCCTCTGGCTCTTGAAACACAAAATATGGCAAAAGTCGTTCTTGACATGCTTAGAGTTCCCGACAGAAAAGCTGATTTGAAGGACTGGGAAAAACTTGTCGAAAGAATTAAAAATCCGAAAAAAGTCGTTAGAGTAGCTATTGCAGGAAAATATACAAAACTTTCGGATGCTTATATATCGGTTGTTGAATCACTTAAACATGCCGGATATGCAAACGATGCTTCTATCGACATTAAGTGGATAAATTCGGAAGAATGTATTGATGATAAGAAGTGCAAAGAACTTCTGAAAGATGTGCATGCGGTAGTTGTTCCCGGCGGATTCGGAATCAGAGGTATTGAAGGCAAATTGAACGTAATTAAATACGCAAGAGAAAACAATGTACCGTTTTTAGGACTTTGCCTCGGAATGCAGTGTGCCGTAATTGAGTATGCAAGAAATGTCGTGGGTTTAAAAGGTGCGAATTCCTCGGAATTTGACGAACATGCGGCATATCCCGTTATAGATTTAATGCTTGAACAAAAAAATGTCAACGCATACGGCGGTACAATGAGGCTCGGAGCTTATGAATGCATATTGAAAAAAGGTTCAAAAGCCGCAAAAGCTTACGGAAAAGAGAAAATATCCGAACGCCACAGGCACAGATATGAAGTTAACAACGAATATCTTAAACAAATTTCTGATGCGGGACTTGTATTTTCAGGCATGTCGCCTGACGGAATGCTTGCGGAAGTTATTGAACTTCCCAAACTTGACTGGTTTGTGGCATCACAGTTCCATCCGGAATTCAAGTCCCGTCCCGAAAAACCGCATCCGCTTTTCAAAGGCTTGATAGATGCGGCGATAAAAAAATTGTAACGTATTTACACAAAAATTTACGTTATGAAACATTTTGAACCATTTGGCATGGTTTATGATAAATTAGAATATGTTAAAAAGATTATAGGAGATTAATGAATGTCGGAATATTTGAGCAAAGAAGAGATTAAGCAGTGGAGAAGTTCATTAGAAAAAATTACGCTTGAAGAATACGCTGCCAGATTAGGGAAGAAAATTGAAGAATCAAAACCAACAAACGATTTGGTTGACATCGTTTTGAAGGGTAAACCGGTGATTTCGACCGAAAGCGATTACAAACAATCGCATGCGGAAAGGTTAAGCACTATCGCGGAACGTGCGTACGAACGTGAACAAATTATCGCACCCACACCTTTTTCTATTCACAAAAGTGAAGCGAAACCCGCAAAACCCGCCAAAACAGAAAAGAAACCGGCTCTCAAAAAAGCTGCACCAAAACCTGTTAAAAAGACAGAACCCGCAGATTTGAGAGAAGAAGTAAGAGTAGTGTTCAAAAAGGCTCTCACCGACAGAGAACAAAAAGTTTTTGACCACTTTGCTCAAAACAGAGGAAAAATCGTTTACGCAAAAGAACTCGCAGAAATTTTGGAATTACCCAGAGATTATGTTTACAAGTACATAAAAAATCTCAGGGCTAAAATTGAAGGCGATAAACTTGAAAATGCCGATTCGGGCGGATTTATCCTCAATATTTAGTTTTTTAAAAAAGCACCTTTGGTGCTTTTTTTATTATTAGTTATAATTATATTATTAGGGTAGTTACAAAAATATTAAACTTGTGATAATATATTATTGAAAGGGGATAATAATATGAATAAATTGAAAAATATAATTTTGGTATTAACAGTTGCAGTCGGATTAAATGTTTTTGCGGTAACGCAGCAAGTTCCGTCCAACATTGATATTGCACCGATTACAAAGGCTGAAAAAACTTATCAGAGCGTAAGTCCGCTTGATCTGGTTGCCAGACCGAACTTTTACCTCAACAAAGACGTTAAAATCAAGGCAAAATTTGATAAATTTTCCACTCTCGGTTTGGATTACAAACCTGCAATGAGGAGTTCGGAAAAGTATATCTCATTTTTAATTCAACGTCCCGACGTAACAAACCATAACATACCGCTTTCCGAGCTGAAAATATTTTTGGAAAGAACAAAAGCCGAAAAATATATTGATTTGAATTCCGGAGATATTGTGGAGTTTTCGGGTAAAGTCTTTTCAACGGCACTCGGCGACCCCTGGATGGATGCGGAAAACTTTACTGTTATAAGTAAAGAAGATAAGTAGCTTTTTCAAAAACGGAGTTAAGAGATGAGCAAAAACGAAGTATTTTTGACAATTCACGGACATTTTTACCAGCCCCCTCGGGAAAACCCATGGCTGGAAGCAATAGAGCTGCAAGACAGTGCATTGCCTTTCCACGACTGGAACGAAAGGATTAACAGAGAATGCTACAACCCTAATTCCGTTTCCAAAATCGTTGACAGCAGGAACAAAATTCTTGACATGGTTAACAACTATGAACACATAAGCTTTAATTTCGGGCCGACACTGCTTTCTTGGATGGAACATTTTGCACCTCTGACTTACGAAAGAATTATAAAAGCCGATATTGAAAGTATTTCAGAACACAACGGACACGGAAACGCCATGGCACAGGTTTATAACCACATGATAATGCCGCTTGCAAACGAAAACGACAAACGCACGCAGGTTATCTGGGGGATAAAAGATTTTGAATACCGTTTCGGAAGAAAACCGGAAGGCATGTGGCTTGCGGAAACTGCCGTTGACGATGACACATTGAGGGTTTTGGAGGAAAACGGGATTAAATTTACCGTGCTTTCTCCGTATCAGGCGGAAAAATTTAAACACAAAGACGATAAAGATTGGACTGACGCAAGCTGGGGAAACATTGACCCTGCACGCTCTTACAGATATTACATAAAATCCGCCCCAGGAAAATATATTGATTTATTTTTCTATGACGGTGCAATTTCACGTTCTGTAGCATTTGATGAGCTTTTGAAAGACGGAAACAAATTCATAAAGAGATTAAAAGAAGGAGTTTCCGAGTGCAGAGATTACCCGCAGCTTGTAAATATCGCAACGGACGGCGAAAGTTACGGTCATCATACAAAATTCGGCGACATGGCACTTTCTTACGTCCTGAAAATCAAGGCAAAAGATGAAGGCTTCACGATAACGAATTATGCCGAATATCTTGAAAAATACAGAAGTGATTATGAGGTTGAGATTAAGCAGGCATCGAGCTGGAGTTGTTTCCACGGTGTCGGCAGATGGAAAGAAGATTGCGGATGTTCAACGGGCGGACACCCCGGTTGGAATCAAAAATGGCGGAAACCATTGAGAAACGCTCTCGATTACCTCAGAGATGAGTTGATTTCGGTTTATGAAAAAGAAGGTAAAAAACTCTTTAACAAAAACGTTTGGGAAGTCCGAAATAACTATATTAACGTTATTCTTGACCGAGGAGAAATGAATGTCAAGAAATTCCAGCAGGAGAATTTTAAAGAAGAATTGAGTGAAGCTCAAATCGTTTCCGCTATGGAATTGTTGGAAATTCAACGTCAAACCCTTTTGATGTACACAAGCTGCGGCTGGTTCTTCTCCGAAATATCGGGAATTGAAACCGTTCAAATTATGAAATACGCAGCACGTGCGATGCAGCTTGCCTGCAAGTTTACAAATAAAAATCTTGAAGAAAATTTCCTGAATATTCTTTCCGAGGCGAAAAGCAACATTTCGGAATACGGCACGGGCAAAGATATATTTGAACGCTTTGTAAAACCTTCTATTGTAACGGTTAAACAAATTGCGAGCCTTTGGGCATTATCGTCACTGTATCAGGATTTTGAGGATGAAGAAAGCGTTTATTGCTATACGATTAACAGAAAATCGTACAAAAAAGTTGAAAAAGGCTCATCAGTATTTATAATCGGACACATCGAAATCCGTTCAAAAATAACTCTACAAAAATCAGACTTAATTTTCGCATTAATGCAGTATTCAGGCGGAGATTTCCACTGTGCAATCAAAGAATATTCGGATGAAGCCGAATTTAACACCATAAAAACAAATCTTATAAAATCATACCTTATGAGTCCGTTAACGGAGATTATACGTTCATTGGACGAATATTTCGGAAAAGAATATTTCACGCTCAAAGATATATTCATTGAAGAAAGAAGAAAAATTTTGCAGATACTTTTGAAAGGCAAATTGGCGAAATTTTCACAGATTTATCAGGATATATATGATGAAAGCAAGGGTTCAATTTACCATTTGCAGGGACTCGGGTTAAAAATCCCCGATGAATTCAAGCTTTCGGCAGGTTACGCTTTAAGCCGAAGATTTAACGACACCGTTATCCATTCGGGCGGATTTATTGACGAGGAAATAATTCAGAGTGCATCCGACATAAATTATGAAGCCGACACAATAGGAATTAAACTCGACAAATCTCAGGCAAGCATAATTTTCGGAAGAAAAATTCTCCAAAACATTAACAGATTAGTTCACAGCCTTGAAATAAGGCAAGCTGACGCGATTCTTGAAATTTTTGACAATATTGAAAAACTTCATCTCGAAGTGGATATTTCCGAAGCTCAGAATATTTATTTCACAAAAATATATCATCGTATAGGCGATATCATTGAAAATTCAACGAAATCAAATATGCACTTTATTGAAATGCTGCTTGATATCGGTGAAAAATTGAATATTAACACGGAATTTTACAGAAAAAAACTCGACAAATTACTTGTACAAAGCTGATTTTACCACATATACGAGCCGTATTTTGCGTAAGCATCAATGTTTTTTTGAAGTTTTTGTTCAACCGTTGTGATTTTTTTCAACATATCGTCATTGATGGATTTTTTCTTCAACAGTTTTAGTTCAATTAATTCTTCTTTTGCTTTGCGGATTTTTTGTTTAACTTCTTCACGTTTCCAAAACAGCCAGCCTTCAAAACCGCACCCCGGAGGGACTATGGACCATGGGGTTGAAGGGCAGTACCTGCAAAGTCTGGGACGATTTTCATAATTTGAGCACAAATTATCATCCCGCAAGTATTTGCAGGTGTAAAAGGTTATGCCTTCATCGGGAAAATTTCCGTCCTGTTCAAGCAAATTGATAATATTATCAACGGTTTCCTCATCGACTTTTCTTGCGGACTCAACAGAATCAAACGGTTCAAAAAGTGACAGAAAATCACAGGCTCCCGAATCATTTTCATCCCTCATTTTGCATAATTTTTCGTAAGGCAAAGATGTCGTAACCACACGGCAACATTTACCGCACATTTTGCAAAGAGATTGAGGACGAGAAGCCAAATAATTTTCTTCATAACTTGACATAATTTAATTATATTCACCAAAGAAAAATATAAAAATCTTTTAATATTTCTTAACAAAATGGCAATAAATTTTGCTTGTTATACTTTATATAAATATAAGTAGGTAGTATTATGCAAAATACGCTTGGACAACAGAATATTCAGGCTCAGCCCGTAAATATGCAAGCATCGGCACAACCGCCCGTACAATACTACGGACAGCCTTATGCACAGCCTTATGTTTCCGGACAGTCTGCCGTAAATGTTCCTGCGGGATATTCGGGTGTTAATATTCAAATATTTAACCCTTCCGTTACGCCTCCGGGAGCTGCTGCACCAGTTTATAACGTTAACGCACCGAATTATTCAAAAGGCTGCTATCCGAGCGAATATTACACAAAATGTATGTGTAATAATCAGCAAAACGGATTAAACGGAACTAACGGAGCAAATGGGACTGACGGAAAAGACAATTCTAAGAAAACCGAAAAAAGAAAAATTGTACAGCTCACGGATGATTACATAAGAAATCTTGAAAATTATCTGAACAGTCAGGATAAAGAAGTCAGATTAATGGGTGCAAAAGAAGTATTTGCAAGACTTGATGAGGATCATTCAAGATGTGACGACAGAGCATTAAACGCACTCGTAAATAAAATGCTACAAGACCCCTCAACACCTGTCAGACTGCTTGCAATGAGTGCTCTCGATTCAAGAATTGCAACTGGTGACGATTTCACCGTTCAATTATTAAAACAAATGCAAAACTCCACAGCAGCATATGGTCAAGACGCACTTCAAGCAACCAACATTCTCTTGAAGATGTCAGGTCAAACCGTTGAAAAAGAATTTGAAGTAAAAGACTCTGACAAAAAAGAAAACAAAACCGATAAAAAGGCAGAATAATGAGTATTACATCATCAATAAAAAATACAATAGTTAAATACGGTCCAAAAGCTTTGGGAATAGGTGCATTGGGTGTAGTCGGATACGATGCACACGTAATCGGTAAAATTCAATCGGACACGTATTCCAAAACCAAAGATGCCGATGCCATGGCTGCAGCATACAACAACACAAGAGTTCTTGCAGGCCCAGTCCAAACAACGGCAAAATTAAAAGACAGCGTATATAAACTTGAAGCGGACAACAATTTAAGACACTTCATAAACAGCGGAATCGGTTATATAAGAGGTTTCGGCTCAATGCTTATTGACGGTGCGGTTCCGTTGACTCTGGGTCTTGGCGGACTTTTAGGCAAAGGTATTATTGCAAAAGGCAGTACAATAGGACTCGGAATTTACGCCGTCGTCAAGTTTTTTAAAGATGTTTTGGGATTTGGACATTCAAATGATTTAAACAAAAAGTTTTAACCTCGCATATAGCTTATTGGGGAATGTATTGTCCTTTTACTTAATAAATCCTTATAACAGAGGATTTATTTTATGAAAAAATTGATTATATTAACGGGAATTTTATTATTATTTTTACAAACGGCAGATGCGGGAATTATTTCATCCGTGCTTTCAAACGCATATTATAACAATGCCGTAAAGTACAACAATACACGTTATCCAAACAGATATTACGGCAGAAGATATTATTCACCACGTAAATTAAGACCCTACAACTATTACAATCAGCCAATAATTTACAGAAACAGAGTCAGAAGAAGTTCGCTTGAAAATCAAATTAAAAATATATCAAATGAATTTACGGGACTTGAAAGACTTGAGAAAAAAGTTTTAGGTCAAAGTTTTGAATACGATTTAACCAAAAACAGAATAGAAAGGCTTGAGCAAAAAATGTTCGGGACGGTGCAGAGCGGGGATTTATCGGAAAGACTGACAGTATTAAAAAGTGCATCAAAAAATTACATGTCATTTAACCCCGACACGGAATATGAATTACCGCATTCGTACAACGGTTACAGACCACCGATAATAACGGGTTCAACGGGAACGAGCTGGAAAAGAAATTTACTCGGAAATTTAAAAAACCAAATGATGGGCATGCCTACAGGTTTTACACCCGCAATGGACCCTGCCTATATGGATTACTTTGAAGCCGAAAGAGCAATGATGAACTCTGATAACGGTGCGATTTACGGAAGCAATCACGGCTGGGGATATTCAAATACGCAAAGAGGTGCGGGAACAGGCGTCAGAATTTTAGATTGACTTTTTTAAAATCGTCATTAATATCATACATATAGATGTTTAAAACACTCTTAAAATAAGTGATAATACATGCAAGAGTGGAACAAAATGCCTTTCAGATACAGGTTGCAGAAGGTTCTCGAATTCCGCATTCACAAAAAAGACGAACAGCTCATGGTTGTTCAAAGAGCACAGCAAGCGGTTTATATCGCGGAAGAAAACATAAGAAAAAATGATGAGGAAATTCGGACGACAAAAGTGAATATGCGAACGGCTGACCCGATGATGTATGATGCTTACGACAAATATCTTATACATCTGTACGATAAAGCCGACGAACTGGAAGAAATCCGAAAAGAAGCACAACGCAAGCTTGATGAAGAAACGGCAATTCTTGTAAAACTCGAACAAGGTGTAAAAGTCCTTGAAAAACACAAAGAAAAAAATCGGGAAGCTTACATCGCAGAAGAAAAAGCCGCAGAACTGAAAAACTTTTCGGAACTCGGTATCACAAGATTTTTCAGACAAAGTCAGGAAAAAATCGAAGAAGACGAAGCTATTATGAAACAACTTGAAGAAATAGACGGAGGTTAAATGGATTTCGGCAGCACATCAACAATATCGGTAACAAGTTCAATATCGGAGATGAACTCGACTTCGCAAACTCAGTCGAAATCGAAAACTTCCGATTCTTCTTTTGATAAAGAAATGAAATCTCAAGAGGCAAAAGAAACAAAAGAAACCAAAGAAACCGATGAAAGTAAATCATCTAAAGACCTCAAAGAATCAAAAGAAACTTCCAAAGATGCAAACAAAAAAGTTAACGAAAAAGAAAACACAAACGATAAAAAAAATACAACGGATGAAAATATTATGACGGCTGAAATACTTAACGGTACGGTAAATTTCACCGATTTTAAATACAACGGTGAAAGCCAAAACCTGCTTTCTCAAAATATTCAAAGCCTTCTTGATACAAAATCACTCATAAGCACGATAAATTCCGCATCAACATTTGATTATGACGTTATAAACATGTCCGACAGCGACGCAAATTTCTTCGCAAATCTAGTTCAACACACCGACATGTCAATGCAAAGTCTGACGGAACAAATTACAAATTCCGCAAACAAAAATATTACATCAAGTGTGCAAATATCTTCGGTTTTGATGGAAAAACTTGCCTCGTCAATGAAAACAAATCAACCTTTCAGAATAGATTTTGACAAAGACATATCCGTCATTATAAAAGTAAATAAAGACGGAAGTTTATCCGCGAATTTCATTCCCGGCGACAAAGCCGTCGAACAGTATTTGAGGAACAACATTTCGTCATTAAAACAGCGTTTTGATGATGAAAATCTTCCCTACAGCGAGCTGACTTACTCAAATCAGCGGGATAAACAGCAGCAGCAAAGACGTAAAAAGGAGAACGACAATGAATGATTCGTTTATTACGGCACTTAACACTCAAAAATCAACAGTAAACTGGATGGATGTCATCGCACATAACATGACAAACATTTATACCCCCGGTTTCAGAGAACAGCAGGTAAACTTCAAAACATTCTTAGGAGGTGCGATTGCAGACGATTACGATAAAAAAATCGATCAGGGCAAATCAACCCCCGGAACTTCAAAAGAAAACTTATTCCTTGAAGGCAAAGGGTTTTTCCTTGTAAAAAATGCCGAAGGAAAAAGTATTTATACAAGACTCGGCGAATTCAAGTTTGACAGCGAAGGCGTTTATCGTGACAGAAGCGGAAACACCGTTCAAGGCTACATACTGAACGACAAAGGCGAAATTATGCAGGGAACAAAATCCATAACCTCTGACTTGTATCAGGAAACTGCAACAAAAGGCGGTGCCGTTGATATTCCGACAACAAATATTAAACTCTGGATAGACCCGAATAACGGTAAATTTTTAGGTAAATATGACGATTACGAGATAAAAGGCGACGGTACAATTTACGGAAAAGCCGACGGAGGAAAACGTTCCGTACCGCTTTACCGCATAACCACAAGAAATTTCCATAATGCGGCAGCTTTATACGAATTTAAAGAAGGACAGTTTTTGGAAACCGAAGAATCAGGCAAACCCCTAATCGGTGTCGGCGAAATCCGCTCAGGCTTACTCGAAATGTCCAATGCTGATTTTAAAGCAAATATTTCTTACTACCAGATGGCAAAACTTCAGATGGAAGTTTCCAACAAGTTAATTTCATCAAACAAAGAACTTCTTGAAGAAGCATTAAGACTTGTAGGCAACTAATAATATTTAAACTCCAAAGAGGTTTTCTGACCTCTTTTTTTTTGTTAATATATTCCCTTTTTTTGTTATTTTTGATACAATAATAATTAAGAGGAAGAATATATGAAATTTTCGTCATCTTTTAAGGTAGGACTTTTAGCACTGATAGCCATTGTACTGCTCATCGGAGTAGTATTCAAGGTAAAAGGCAGAACGTTTTCCGCTGCGGGCAGAACAGAGGTAATTTTTAAAGACGTAAACGGCATGCGTCCCGGTGCAGGCGTTCAAATGATGGGACTTCGTGTCGGTCAGGTTGAAGAAATTACACCCGTTGTTGACGGTGAAAACAGCTATGTTAAAGTAAAATTCGTAATAACCGAGCCGAATATAGAAATTCCAAAAGCTTCCGCACTTTCTATTCAGCAGTCGGGGCTTATTGGCGAACTTTTCCTCGAAATTACCCCGCCAAAAACAAGAACCGTCTATATTCCGATGGAAACAAAAGATATTATCTACAAAGATGACGATGTTCAGATGAAACTGGACAAAACATTCCATAATGTCGGCAAAATTAAAGATGTTGAAGTAGTTTCCAGAGATATCGTACCTTACACGGTTAAAGAAACCATAACAACAAATTATGCCTATAAAGTTGACTATGTCGTTAATCTTCCGGGGTTAATTCTTCCTGAATTCCTCAAAGGTCAAATTGTTAAGTATGACGGCAAAGATATCCTAAGAATTTCGACATTGGACGGTGTAATTTTGCCTTATCCCGTTCAAAACTCGCCATATACAATAATTGAGCCGATGAGAATTGCGGACTTCTTGGATTGGCAATACAGAGCGGCAGAATCACTTACCGAAACCAATAAAAAAATTAACGATTTGTTATCCGATAAAGTTATTGCGGAACTCAAAATGTCCGTCCAAAATATTAACGCTCTGACGGGTCAAACAAGTTCAACAATGGTGAAACTTAACGATATGCTTGACATGTCAAAAGGCGATATTCGTCAGTTAATGGTTATGATGGATAAGGCGACGACCGATTTCAACATGCTTTCCTATAACATTAACAGCATTATAGGCGACCCGAAATTCAAAACTACGCTTTATTCTTCGGCAGATTCGTTTGACAGACTTACTCAAAACATAAACAAAATTCTCGGTGATGAGGAACAGTCAAAAGTTATGGCGGAAGATTTAAGAGCAATTACGCACAACGTAAACGAAATAAGCGGTTATGTAAATTCCTTAACCAAAGACGAACAGCTTAAAAAAGATATTAACAGAGCAGTATCGAGCGTAAACACTGCAATGACGGATATTTCAACAACTCTTGATACCGTAAACAGACTTACGCCCGAAAAGAAAACGGAATTACAAACCATAATCGAGGATACAAAAGTTACGACCTGCAACCTCAGAAAATTCTCGGAAAAACTCAATAAGAGATTTTTACTGTTCAGGTTAATGTTCTAAAGAAGTATGAAAAACCTTAAATCACGCATAACTAAAATTCATTATGACAAAAATGCAAAAGGGATTTTTGTAAAAATTCTTGAAATATTGTCTTTGTTTTACGGTTTAGGCAGCGGATTAAAGAACATGCTTTACGACAAAAACATAATCAAGCCGAAAAGGGTTGATGCTTATGTAATATCCGTGGGAAATCTTACAACGGGCGGAGTCGGAAAAACTCCAGTAACGGCTGAAATTGCCAAATATCTAATCGCTAAAGGCGAAAAAGTTGCGATAGTTTCACGAGGTTACGGCGGAAAACTTTCAAACAAGAACATCAACGTAATTTCTGACGGTGAAAATATTTACTACAATTCGCAAATGGCGGGAGATGAACCCTTTTGGCTTGCAAATAACATAAAAGGCGTAATTGTAATAACCTCAAAAAACCGTTACAAGGCATCAAAATACGCAATAGAGAATTTTTCGGCGACAAAAATCATACTTGACGACGGTTTTCAGCACCGAAAACTTCACAGGGATTTGGATATTGTTTTAACTGACAGTGAAAAAGGTTTCGGCAACGAAAAACTTCTGCCCGCAGGGCCTTTAAGAGAGGGTAAAGAGGCGTTTTCGCGTATTGATAAATTTATTATCGTAAGTAAAAACACTGACCACAGCAGGGCTGAAAAGCTTGCAAAAATAACCGAAAAGAAAACGGGAATTGAAACTTTATTGTGTCGTATCGAGCCTTTTTACATATATAATATAAAATCAAACGAGCAGTTGGATGTGGGTTCGGAAATCACGGCGGTATCGGGAATAGGTCAGCCCGAGCAGTTTTACGGGTTTTTGAAAGATTATATGTTGAATAAAACGGTAACATTTGACGATCATCACAGATTTAAAGAGAGTGAAATTCCTGAAGGGATAGTTGTAACGACAGAAAAGGATGCAGTAAAGATGAACGAATTTAGCCGTAATGACATTTATGCCCTGAAACTTCAAACCATATTGGATGTTGAAAAATTGTTAACTATAAGGGGATAAACCGTCATTACGAGCGAATGCCTAAAATGTAAGTTGGGGTTTCTACCCCAACAAATTTTTTACAAGTGAAAAGTGAGAGGTGAAAAGTGGCAGGTTGAGTCTGCACGTTATTCTTTGGGTGAAAGGTGAGAGGTTCATATCGTGTGCTAAAGCACCAGAATTGCACCCCACCCTAACCCTCCCCATCAGGGGAGGGAGAAATATTACGGCACTTCGTGCAAAAATATGACCCCTCAACCCTAGCCCTCTCCCGCAGGGGGGGGATTGTCAACTTTTCATTGCATTAAGGATAAAGTCTTTGTAGAATAAAAGGTCAAGAGAAATCTTTAACATCTC
>CANQMP010000011.1 GCA_947624975.1 Candidatus Gastranaerophilales bacterium | reverse complement strand
AAGATTAAAGAAATCAGGCTTAAACAAAATAAATCAATAAGTCTTATATCGGCAGAAATAGGCATGACAAAATCAATGTGGGCAGATATGGAAAAAGGGATAAAAGACCCTCAAATATCTACTATTAAAAGAATGTCAGAAGGCTTGAACATTAAATTATCCGAATTAATTGCTATTTGTGAAACTGAACTTGGAAATGACTTTTTATTGACTGAGTAAAGCAGGATGGGTGAAACAATTTTTATTTCACCCATCAACCTAAAATATAGTGAGAAACTGTAAGTTGGGGGTTTCTACCTCAACAAATTTTAAAAAGGTGAAAAGTGAAAGGTGAGAAGTGAGAGGTTCGTTTCGTGTGCTAAAGCACCGAAATAATTGCACCCCACCCCAACCGAAATTTTTAAATTCGCATGGCTTATTAAGAAATTTTCCTCTCGCAAAACGATACTTAATCGTTTTGCTTGGTAGGGTTCATCCGGGGAGGGAACTTTTCTATTATCCTAAATTTATATTTAAGGGTCTTAACATTTCTTCCCCTAATGGGGAAGATGTCCGGAGGACAGATGGGGTGCAAACCGTCATTGTGAGGATGACGGAGCCGTGCCCGTTTAATGCGAGGCGCAGCCCGACGCAGCAATCCATAAATCCCCTCAAATGATTAGTTGCACGAAGTTTTTGTTTCACCGTCAAGAATTTCAGGACAATGCAAATAATCCATATTGCCGAACATTACAACCCAAGCAGTACAAGTCCAACCATTAACATCACTTGGACAATTTTTGTATTTTTCATCTTTAATTCCGTTTGGAGCAATTTTGCCGTCATATCCGTCAAATTCAAATAAGTCATGTGCAAATTGCATAATATTGTTATTGGAATTAGCATCATACATGATTTCAAAATCTAAAGTCGCTGTCTCACTTCCGCCTCTGAATACCAACTGTGAGCCGTCATTTAAGGTCATAACATAATAAATATAAGATTGTTCGTAAGGATTGTTTTCGTCGCCAGCTAAAGAACCGTCTTTGTTAAGTTTTGTGCCTTTAATACAGCCTGTACCTCTTGTACCGCAGTCTTTGGCAATTTTTAAATAAGGTTTAAAAATTTCAGCAACTTGGATTGCACCTTCTTCATTGAAAGGTATCATTCCGGGATCACTGTTTTCAACCTTGTAAAGCTCATAAGCGTTAGCAAGTGTTGAATACATTTTTTTGACTTTCGTTATGGTAACTCTTTCCTGATATTTATTTATAAGCACAGGCAAGGTCATCGCTGCAACAACACCGATAATAGCTAGGGTGATTAGAACCTCGGCGAGAGTGAAGGCAGCTTTTTTAGTTTTACCCCATATAAATATTCCTTTTTTGAGAAAAGGAATATATCTATTTCTTTCTCCTTTGAAAAGGTTTGTTTGAGTGGGTTTTTCCATGAGGGAATTTCCCTCAACCCGAAAAATTTTTGATAATTTCTTGTCTTTTGGAGCTAGGATACCGCTAAAACCCTTACTAGGAGCGAATCCCCCCCCCCCCCGATGTGCTAAATACTGTTGTTATCTTCTTTTTCATATTTTTTCCCCTTTCTATTTTTTTACATCTTTATTATACCTGATTCTTCAAAAAATGCAAGAGGGGTAGATAAAAAATGTTTTATAGTGAATAGTGAAAGGTGAGAAGTTCGTTACGGGTGCTAAAGCACCGAAATAATTGCACCCCACCCCTGCCCTCCCCATTAGGGGAGGGAATAAATTCGCTCGGCAGAGTCCATTGGGGAGGGAGTCAATAAGCCGGAGCATTCACTCGCAATGACGGGATGCACCCCAGCCCCTTCCCCTGGCAGGGAGGAAGCTAATGTTTAACACGACTTTTCATCAGCATAAAAAAATTTGAATATGCTTTCTTTTTATGTTATAAATTCAGTATGTTGGTTCATGAAATTTCACAAGTTAGAGAGCATATAAAAGAGTGGAAAAAACAAGGTCTGAAAGTGGGTTTAGTACCTACGATGGGCGCTTTACACAACGGACACAAGAGTCTTATTGAAAAATCCGTTCAAACTTGTGACAAAACCGTTGTTTCCATATTCGTAAACCCTATACAATTCTGTGCAGGCGAGGATTTAGACAAGTACCCGAGAACTTTGCAAGAGGATGTAAAACTTTGCGAAAATGCAGGTGTAGACATAGTTTTTGCACCATCACCAAAAGAAATGTACGGCGAAGGACATATTCTTTCCAACGATTTTTTGACATACGTTGTTCCGCCTTATTTTTACACCGATAAGTTATGCGGAAAATCAAGAGTGGGACACTTTGACGGTGTTTGCACGGTTGTAAATAAACTGTTTAACATTGTTCAGCCTGATTTCGCATTTTTCGGCGAAAAAGACCGTCAACAGTTGATTATTATTCAGAAAATGGTGCGGGATTTGAATATTCCCGTTGAAATAGTTCCATGCCCCATAGTACGTGAAGAAAGCGGACTTGCACTATCGTCGAGAAACAAATACCTGTCTGAAGACGACAAAATTCACGCTCTCGCTTTAAGTAAAATTTTGTTTAATATAAAGAATTGTTACAAAAAAGGTGTCACGGATGTTCAGGCACTGTCAGAAACCGCTTATTCGTTCCTCAACGAACATCATTCGCTTGAATATTTGGAATTTCGCGACGAAAATAATCTCGAAGAAAAACAAACGGCTGATGAGTCAACCGTTGTGTTTATTGCCCTGAAATTAAACGGTGTGCGACTTATTGATAATATATCTCTGAGGTGAAATTATGGTTGTAAAAATTTTTCAAATCATTAACTGTATCCTGAAATTTATATTAAATTTAATGTTTTTTGTTCAAATCGTGCTTATGATTCTTATTTTTATAACGGCATCGTACTGGTTTTGCGAGCTTTTGAATGTTGATATAATGCAGTTTGCTCAACCTGTTGCGGATGCTTGTGCAAATATAATAAGAAATATTCACTCGACTGATGTGCAAATCGGCGGAATTTATACCGACGGAAGCTTTTTGGTATTTGATTTGTGCGCTGCCTTAATCGTCTTTTTTATTGCTAAGTTTAAGTATTATTTGAATTTATTTATTGCAACAAATAATGTGGCAATTAATTTGGTCAAAGACAATGTCGAAAAAAACTTTAACGCGGAACTTCAAAACGAAGTAGAGGAGAAGTTAAGAAAGACGGATTCCGGTGCGGTTTTAATACTTTTTCAAATGAAAAATCTTTTCCCCGAATTTACAGCAAAAGAGGATTTGGAACAAGCCGAAAAAGCAAAAGTTAATGAGGCTTACAACTCTTTATATTCGGTACTTAAAAACATGACGGAGTGCAAATTTGCAAAGGTTAACGGCAAAATGCTGATTACAATTAACAATTTTGACAAAACAGATAATCTTTTGAACTACATTCTGTTAGCAACCGAAAAATTAAAACAAAATTATAAAGAGAAAAAATGGCTCCTTCAATGTTATACTGCAATTATGGCGTATGAAAGCACCAAAGATGTTAAAACTGCCGTTTACCCTGCTTTGGAAAAATTAATCGGACTTCGCATGAAAAATGAAATAATATGTATGAGCGATTTCCGTTTGAGATACGACATAAACCCGCAAAGAGCTTTTACAATGCACTTGAGAGGGTCTTACGACATCGACGGAATTCAAGAAGTCTGGGCGATAGTTAAGAAAGATTAACAAAGGTATTGATTTTATTTTTATTTTATAATAAAATTTTCTCACAACCGCAGACAGTCAGCGGGGAAAAACCTTTCGGACTATCCCCTTAATACACAAGCTGACCGAGGTCAAACAGTCGAAATATTGATATGTAAACCTGTGAAATTTTGCGGTCTTTTATGTGAAGAATGCAAAATTTTTTGTATTTTTCGGGTCGAACAAACAAAACAAAAGGAGCAAACATGGCAACAAAAGCTTTTAAATCAGAAAAAATTGAAGCAATAAAAGCAAAAGTTCAAAAGGCTCAAGTCGCAATTTTAACGGAATATAAAGGATATTCGGTTGAAGAAATCACCAAACTCAGAAGAAATCTTCAAAAAGACGGCGGTGATTACATGGTAACAAAAAATACCCTCGCGAAAATTGCACTTAAAGGAACTGATTTTGAAGTTCTCTCAGAGTCTATGACAGGGCCTATTGCTATAGCTTTCGGTTTTCAAGATCAGGTAAGCCCCGCTAAAATCGTTTCTAACTTTATTAAAGAAACCAAAAAAGGCGTAATCTTAGGCGGTGCTTTGGACGGAAAACTTCTTACCGCTAAAGAAGCGGAAGCTTTGGCAAAAATGCCTTCAAAAGAAGAACTTATTGCAAAATTGCTCGGTTCTATCAATTCACCGGCATCAGGCATTGCAAACTCTGTCAATGCTGTTATGTCACAGCTTACAAGAACTATGGCTGCAGTCAGGGATTCTAAAGCAGCTTAGAATTTAACGTACAAAAAAACAAAAGGAGAAAAATAAAAATGAGTAATGTAGAAACTATTTTGGAATCAATCGAAAAATTAACTTTGCTTGAAGCAGCAGAATTAGTAAAAGCAATGGAAGAAAAATTCGGCGTATCCGCAGCAGCACCGGTAGCAGTAGCAGCAGCTCCCGCAGCAGCAGGTGAAGCAGCAGCTGCAGCTGATGAAGCTTCTGAAGTAACCGTTGTTTTAGCAGCAGCAGGCGCTAACAAAATCGCTGTATTGAAGGAAGTCAGAGCTATCACGGGTCTTGGCTTGAAAGAAGCTAAAGATTTGGTTGACGGAGCTCCCAAACCTGTTAAAGAAGGCGTTAAGAAAGAAGATGCCGAAGCTATTAAAAAACAGCTTGAAGCAGCAGGTGCTACTGTTGAAATTAAATAGTCAACAGAAATTTTTTATAAAAAGACCTCTTTTTAGAGGTCTTTTTATTGATTTAATAACGTAACATTTTTAAACATAATATTTGCAATTTTGCTATATTTGTAATATTATGAACTGACAAGTGTAAAATATACAATTATGGTAGGTTTATGGCTTTAAATTTTCAGGAACTTGTTTTTAATTTACAAAAATTTTGGTCGGATTACGGCTGTATAATCCAACAGCCTTACGACATAGAAAAAGGTGCATCTACAATGAACCCTGCGACATTTTTGCGTTCGTTAGGGCCCGAACCGTGGAATACGGCAATGATTGAACCTTGCAGACGTCCGACAGATGCCCGTTACGGAGAAAACCCGAACAGACTGGGACATTATTATCAGTTTCAGGTTATATTGAAACCCTCTCCCGATAACGCTCAGGAACTTTACCTCAAGAGTCTTGAGGCTATGGGCATTGATTTGAAGGAACACGATGTAAGATTTGTTGAAGATAACTGGGAATCACCGACTCTGGGGGCGGCAGGTGTCGGCTGGGAAGTTTGGCTTGACGGTATGGAAATTACTCAGTTTACGTATTTTCAACAGGTCGGCGGTGTGGAAGTTAAACCCGTTGCACTCGAATTGACTTACGGACTTGAACGTATCGCAATGTATTTGCAAAACAAAGAATCCGTTTTTGACATTATGTGGAATAACAGCTTGAAATACGGGGAAATCTTCCACCAAAACGAAATTGAACAGTCTAAATACAATTTTGAAGTCAGTGATGCAAAATCTCTGTTCACGATGTTTGATTTATTCCAAAAAGAAGTTGATAATTGTATTAATGCGAAACTTGTTCTGCCTGCTTACGATTATGTTCTTAAATGCTCGCATACTTTTAATCTTCTTGATGCAAGAGGGGTTATCAGCAAGGACGAGCGAATAAACTTTATTAACAGAGTCAGAACAATGGCTTCGGCAGTAGCAAGATTATACGTAGCTCAAAGAGAGGAAATGGGTTTCCCTCTTTGTAAATAAAGGAAAATAAATGGCAGAAAAATTTCATCGTGCGACTTTATCCCGCAATTTTTTAAAAACTATTACACGAATTAAAAATCCTGACGAAATGCTTGCAGAGGCGGGAGGGTTAGAAAAAACTCTCGGCGTTTGGGATTTGATAATTCTTGGTGTCGGTGCAATTATCGGCTCGGGAATTTTTGCGATAGTCGGTATAGCCGCAGCAGGCAGTGCGGACGGTTCAAGCCTCGGTGCGGGGCCTGCGTTAACCGTTTCGATGATAATTGCGGCGATTGCATGTATATTTTCAGCATTATGCTACAGCGAATTTGCTACAATGATACCTGTTGCGGGCGGTGCTTATACTTACACATTTGCAACACTGGGTGAGTTTGCGGCATGGATGGTCGGTTGGGTATTGATGCTTGAATATGCAATAGGATTTATAGCCGTTGCGTGTGCATGGTCAAATCACTTTGTGCAATTTCTTGCGGGATTTGAACATATTTTGCCGTCTTGGCTTGCTCATCCTCCCGCCTGGCTTGTAAACGATGTTTTTAGCGCATCAAAAATTGCCGCCGAAAACCCCGATACCTATTTTCCGCAAATATTCGGAGTCCCCGTTTGTATAAACCTTCCGGCAATTCTTATAGTCATTCTTATGACTGCAATTCTTGTAAAAGGAACGAAAGATTCCGCTAAAATGGCAGGATTAATGGTTGTTATAAAGATGGCTGTTATTGCTCTGTTTGTAATTGCAGGTGCGTTTTATGTAAGACCCGAAAATTGGACACCGTTTGCAACTAACGGTGTTGAAGGGATTTTTGCGGGTGCGTTTTTAATTTTCTTTGCGTATATCGGTTTTGATGCAATCGCAACAGCCGCCGAAGAATGTAAAAATCCGCAAAAAGATTTGCCTGTCGGAATTATAGGCTCTTTAATAATCACAACTATAGTTTATGTGCTTGTTGCACTTGTGTTAACAGGGTTGCAGGATACTTCAGGCGTTGTTCCGTCAGCATTTTTAAAAGCTCCGATGGCATACTGTATGTCTTTGCATAACATGAACTGGGCGGCAGGATTAATTTCTATCGGTTCGCTTGCGGGTTTAACGTCAGTTCTTTTGGTTTTGGAAATGGCTGCAACAAGAATTTTGTACGCAATGAGCAGAGATCATTTCATTTCTCAAAGGTTTTTGAGATTACACCCGAAATTCAAAACTCCTGCATTGTTGACATGGACAGTCGGAATTCTTGCGGTTATCGGTATTTTGACTTTAAACCTGAACGTAGCCGCAGAACTTTGCAATTACGGAACATTTACATCATTTATAATTGTTTGTATCGCAATACTTATTTTGAGAAAAACTGATCCTGACAGACCCCGTCCGTTTAAAGTTCCGTTTTCACCGATTACGCCTGCACTCGGAATTATTTGCTGCGGCGGATTAATGATATATAAATCAATGCAGCCGTCGGGTTCGGCATTACTTTTCCCTGTTTGGCTCGGGTTCGGTGCGATGATTTATTTGCTGTACGGATTTGTAAAAAACAGACTTAACGAAAACAAAGTTCACAACGAAATTGTAGAACGTAAGAAAATGGAATTAATGAAAAAATAATGATAAAAGAAATAGTTACAAACGCTCTAAAAAAGAAAAGCCCCGATGAATTGATAGCTGTCAGCAAAAAATCGGAATTAAAAAAGACATTGAATGTCTTTGATTTAATTGTTCTTGGCATCGGTGCGGTTGTCGGAACGGGAATTTTCACGATTATCGGAACGGCAATACAGGGCGGGCCGGAAAGTGTCGGTGCAGGGCCTGCGATTATAATTTCAATGGTTTTAGCGGCTGTTGCATGCGTATTTTCGGCATTATGTTACAGTGAAATCGCATCTATGATACCTGTTGCGGGAAGTGCTTATACTTACACTTACGCAACTATGGGTGAATTTATGGCATGGATGGTCGGCTGGATTTTAATGCTTGAATATGCAATAGGAAATATTACGGTAGCATGTGCCTGGACAGGGTATTTTGTGCAGTTTTTGAAAGGATTTAAGCATATTTTGCCTGCGTTTGTGACAAATTTTCCGATGTGGTTGAGAAACGATTACCGTTACATGCTTTCTTACTGTGACAAATTCGGACTCGACCCGCATTCACAGATGCCGTTCTTGTTTGATAAAATCCCGTTTGCAATGAATTTACCCGCAATGGTAATAGTATTTTTACTCACAATTCTTTTGATAAAAGGAGTAAAGGAATCAACGAGATTTGCAAGCGTTATGGTCGGCGTGAATATGTTTATGATAATTTCGTTTATCGTTGTCGGTGCGTTTTATATTAAGCCCGAAAACTGGACACCGTTTGCCCCGAACGGGTTTGAGGGCGTTTTTATGGGTGCGTTTTTGATATTTTTTGCGTACATCGGATTTGATGCGATTTCAACCACTGCGGAGGAAACCAAAAATCCGCAGAGAGATTTGCCCATTGCGATACTCGGAACACTTATCATTTGTACAATTCTTTATATTTGCGTGGCACTTGTCTTGACGGGTAATGTTTCGCTCGGACAGATAGATATTCAAGCTCCCATTGCACATGCGATGAGAGTAATAGGTAAGGATTGGTTTGCGGGCTTAATTTCAGTCGGTGCGTTGTGTGCGTTAACCTCGGTTTTGCTCATTTACCAGTTAGGTACGACAAGAATTTTATACGCAATGAGCAGGGACAGATTTTTGCCTAAATCATTAAGACTTATCCACAGAAAATACAGAACACCGCATATTTTGACGTGGATTTCCGGTGCGGTTGTAATCGGCTGTGCATTATTTATGGATTTGAATATATCCGCAGAACTTTGCAATTTCGGGACATTCACTTCGTTTATAATAATTTGTATTGCTGTATTAATCTTACGGAAAACCGAGCCTGACAGAGTACGTCCGTTCAAAGTCCCGTTTTCACCGCTTTTCCCGACACTCGGTATAATCACTTGCGGCGGGTTAATGGTTTATTCAATGAAGTTTTTAACAACATCTTCCCTGTATTTTCCGCTTTGGCTGTTAATCGGATTTGCAATATACGCAGGTTACGGCTATAGACAAAAAAGATTAGAAGAAAAAAACAAAGTTAAAAAATTCAGAGAAAAAGTAAAAGTATAACTTATTTTTCTATAAGGTTAAAATCCTTCCCCAAAGCTTTTTCCAGCTTTTTAATCAATTTTGAAAGCGGCATGTTAAGTGCTTCAGCGATACGCCAGAGCATTGTTATTTTAGGCTCTATTTTGCTATTTTCGATTTTACAAAGGTTTCCCGGATTAAGGTCAAATTCATACGCAAAAAGAGTTAAGGACTTGTCGGACATTTTTTTGCGTTCTTCTCTGATAATTTTTCCGAGTTCTTTAATAAGTTTTGAACTTTTTTCATTTTTCCATTGCATACATGAATTATATGTGTTATAATAACAAGTAGTTATTTCATACATGAAATGGAAAGGCAAGGAAATTATGGAAAACAAAACAAACTTTACAAAATCAAAGGCTGTACAAGAGAAAAAAATTCTCAAAAAACTCGAATTCACATTGGCAAAATGCTTGTTCCCTCGCCCCCTGCGGGAGAGGGCCAGGGTGAGGGGTCATATTTTTGCATGCAATTTTTCACAAAAATATGCATTTACTCTGGCAGAGGTTTTAATCACACTAGCCATCATCGGTGTTGTCGCGGCATTGACAATTCCGACATTGGTGCAAAGCTATAAAAAGAAAGTTGTTGAGACAAAGCTTGTCAAATTTTACAGTACAATAAGCAACGCAATTAAATTATCAGAGGTGGACAACGGTCAACATGACACTTGGGGACTTACCTCCGAGGCTCTTCCTCCGGAAGATTATTATAATGAATATTTTGATAAATATATTAAAACTTTAAAAAAAGAGCATATGAATGATGATAAGGATTATCTAGTGTTATATTTTAATGACGGGAGTTTGGCATTAGTCAAAAATGATGGTAAAGGTTTAACGTGGGAATTTTACCCGAATGCAAAGGATTTTGATATTTCTCAGGGAATTGATATGACTCGTCGTGGAATAAGCTCTTTTCCCTTTACATTTTCGCCACAGTTCATGAGTGGAAATTATTCTGATAATAATTATAACAATTCATACGGATTTAGACCGTACAAATATAGCAAGTGTGAGAAGGACACGGAAGGTAAATTAGTGTGTCCCGAATTAAGTCGTGAAGAATTGATGAACAATAAATATTACGGTTGCAATAAAACTTCTGAATTTGGTGGAGTATATTGCACAGAAATAATATACCAAAATAATTGGAAAATTCCTGATGACTATCCTTTCAAATTTTGACGGGATTTACCCCTCACCCGAATTTCTAAGTTCACTGCGTTCGCTAAGACATTCTTCCCTCTCCCGTATGGGAGAGGGAATTTACTCAGTTCTACTTCAAAAAATTTAATTCTCTATTGTAATTAATTTATGTTCCTGTTAAAATTATTCCTAATATAGAGAAGGGAAAATTATGACACAAAGAGTATTACTATGTATTATGGACGGTTGGGGAATAAGCAAAAATCACCCCGAATTTGACGCTACATCGCTTTCCAAGCCGCTTAATGTCGAAAGGCTTGAAAAAGAAGGCAAATTTATAAAACTTCACGCAGACGGTGAATACGTCGGACTTCCGGCAGGACAAATGGGAAACAGCGAAGTCGGACATCTGAATTTGGGTGCGGGAAGGGTTGTTTATCAAGATTTATCAAGGATTAACAACGCTATTAAAGACGGTTCGTTTTTCAAAAACGAGAAATTTTTACAAGCCGTCGAACATGTGAGAAAAAATAATTCTTCTCTGCACATTTACGGACTTGTATCAACGGGCGGTGTGCATTCATCATTAGAACATGTGCTTGCCCTGATTAAGTTTGCGGCTGATGAAGGTATCAAAAACTTTTACGTACACGCATTTTTAGACGGTCGTGACACGCCTCCGCAAAGTGCCTGCACATTCTTGCAGAAAGTCGAAGATGAACTTAAAAAATATAATTTTCCGCCCGTTGCAACGGTTATCGGCAGATACTACATTATGGACAGGGATAACCGCTGGGAACGTGTTGAAAAAGGTTATAACGCTTTGCTTTTAGGCGAAGGCGAAAAGGCAAATTCCGCTATCGAAGGTGTAAAAGCTTCCTACGAACGAGGTGACAACGATGAATTTGTACTTCCGACTGTTACAGGCGGTGAAGAATCAAGAATTCACGACAATGACGCGATTATATTCTTTAACTTCCGCCCTGACAGAGCAAGAGAAATTACAAGGGCAATAAATTTTGAGAACTTCGACGGTTTTAAACGCAAAAAAGTGCTCAAAAACATATTCTACGTATGTATGACGCCTTATGATGAAACATTCACATTCCCCGTCGCTTACGGAAAAGAACACCTCGAAAATATTCTTGGAGATGTTTTGCAATCTAACGGCATAAAGCAGTTCAGAACGGCGGAAACCGAAAAATATGCCCATGTTACGTTCTTCTTTAACGGCGGTGTTGAAGAACCTCAACCCGATGAAACAAGAGTGCTTGTCGCATCGCCAAAAGTTGCAACTTACGATATGCAGCCCGAAATGAGTGCACCGGAAGTTTGTGAAAACGTTTTGAAAGCGGTTAAAAATCCCGAATACGGATTTATTCTTGTAAACTTTGCAAACCCCGATATGGTAGGTCATACAGGCGTAATTGAAGCGGCAATTAAGGCTTGCCATACGGTTGATGAGTGTGTCGGCAAAATCGCAGACGAATGCAAAAAGAACGACGTCATCATGCTTTTGACAGCAGACCACGGAAACTCCGAAGTTATGGTTAACGCAGAAACGGGAAAACCGCAAACCGCACATACGACAAACGAAGTTCCGTTTGTTTTAATTAATGCACCTGAAAATATCGAACTTAAAGAACAAGGTGCTTTGTGTAACATCGCTCCGACAATCCTTGATTTGATGAATATTCAAATCCCCAAAGAAATGGATTGCGAGTCGCTTATCAGGAAATAAGGAAATGACATTAGATATAGATTTTTCATTTAAAAAGAACGATGTGGATGAATTATTTTTTAACCTTTCGGAAAATCCCGAAGGGTTTAAGAATAAGGATTTTCGCTATACGTTAAGTCTTATTTATCAGACGGTTGAAGATGAATTTGCGGGAATATTTTTAAGCCCAAATCCGCCTGCAAGAAACACAAACTTTTATCTGGTTAATTCAAATGAAAAATTGTCGTTCTTTGTTACTCCGACAAATAATTTTCAATATTATCTAAAGACAAAAGGGTCGCTGTTCCGCTTTAAATCCGAAGTTATGGGGCAATACGTCGGATATGCGATGAGTCTTGATTTGGTAATGGATTATTTCGGCGGATTCGGTAATGTGGTTGACATTGATGATATGACACCGACATTCATCTATCTGAATAAGCTTACCTACTTTGTTATGAAGCTTATTGAAAAACTTTATTTTATCCCGACAATAAAAAAACAGGGAAACATGTTCCGAATAGTGTATGAACCTATTGTAAATTCAAACCAGCTTGCAAGAATTATTAATCAGTTTGAAGAAAACATGCCTCCTGACTTGTTTATTAAAGGCGAAAAACCACAAAATTTCGTCTATGACTTTATTTACAACTACCTGAATTACGTTTTGTATAAATTCCTCAGCATTAAGGCTTACAAATTTAAAGACGTTAAATCGGGAACTTACATGCTTAAAGATTTGGAACAGCGTGCCGTTATGAAAGGCATGGATATCGCCGAAAACCTTACACAGTGGTTTGATGAACTTTATCTGGGCAAATATGACGTAATTCCTTTCTTTAAAATTACGAAACTCGAAAACGAAGAAATATTCAGGCTTAAAGTACATATTAAAAATCGAAAAACCGATGAGGATGTTTTAATAGACAGGCTTTACACGGATGAAGAAGTTTTCGGGGCAAACTCGTCCGACATCGCAAGAATTGTCGAAAAACAGCTCAATTACGCAATTCGATACATGCCTGAACTTGAAAATCTCTTTGAAGATGAAACAAAACTTGCACTTGACCTAAATCTTAACGAAGTTTATAAAATTATCACTCAAACGGCTTACTATCTTCAAAAAGCTCAAATTGAAGTTGTTTTGCCGAAAGAACTTACCAATATAGTCGTTCCCCGTGCCTCTATCAATGCAAAAGTTAAAACTTCTCGCTCAAAAGAGCTTGCGGATATCTTTAACAACTCGACTTCGGGCAAAATTTCGCTTGATGATATTCTTGATTTTTCATACAAAATCGCTATCGGCAACGAAAAACTTACCGTTGAAGAATTTAACAAGCTCATTGAGGGGCAAAACGGCTTAATCAAGTACAAAAACAAATACGTTCTTGTCGATCAGGAGGATACTAAAAAAATCTTTGAACAGGTTGCAAAATCTAATCTGAAATCCATGTCAAGGATGGAGTTAATTCATGCGGCTATGTCAGGACAATTCGATAAGTATGATTTTGATTATGATGACGCTTTTGCACGGGTAATTCAAGACTTTAACAAGCCTGTTGAAGTCACTGTACCTGAGAACTTAAACGGTAAATTAAGAACCTATCAACAAACAGGTTTGAAATGGCTTTGGACTAACATATCAAAAGGTTTTGGTGTTTGTATGGCTGACGATATGGGACTCGGTAAAACTATTCAGGTAATCAGCCTTATTCTAAAGCTTAAAGAAGAAAATAAACTTGAAAAACCCGTTTTGGTAGTTTGTCCGACAACCTTAATCGGTAACTGGATGAAAGAATTGCAAATGTTTGCACCGTCACTTGATGCGGTAATCTATCACGGTGCGGAACGCAAACTTGACATTAAACACGACATAATTCTTACGACTTATGCGATTATGCGTATAGATATTGAGGAATTAAAGAAAAACGACTGGGGAATGGTCATTATTGATGAAGCCCAAAACATTAAAAACCCCGACACGGCACAAACTCTTGCGGTTAAAATGCTTAAATCACACATAAAAATCGCAATGACAGGTACTCCGGTTGAAAACAGGTTAACAGAGCTTTGGTCAATATTTGATTTCATAAACCACGGATATTTGGGTTCACTCAGAGAATTCCAGAAAAGTTACGCAATTCCTATTGAGCGGTTTAAGGAAAATTCCCGTGCCGCAAAGTTAAAAATGTCGGTATCTCCGTTTGTTTTAAGGCGTTTGAAAACCGATAAGTCGGTTATAACAGACCTTCCCGAAAAAATGGTGCTTAATGATTATTGTTACCTCGCTAAACCTCAAGCGGTGCTTTATGAAAAAACGCTTAACGAGATGATGGATAAGATTTCAAGCTTTACGGGCGTAAACAGACGCGGAAATATATTCAAACTTATTACCGCATTAAAACAAATCTGTAATCACCCTTACCAGTTCCTTAAAGCGGGCGAAACGGGCAAAGAATTGTCGGGCAAAATGGAAAAATGTATCTCAACGGTTCAAAGCATTTTAGACCGCGGTGAAAAAACCCTTATATTCACTCAATATAAGGAAATGGGCGATATTTTATGCAGAGTTATATCACAAGAATGCAACACCGAACCTTTATTCTTCCACGGCTCACTAACAGTTCCTCAGCGTGAAGAAATTATAAATAAATTCCAGAATGAAGAAAATTCTAAGATAATGGTTCTTTCGCTGAAAGCGGGCGGAACGGGCTTAAACCTTACAAGTGCGACAAACGTTATTCATTACGACTTGTGGTGGAATCCTGCCGTTGAAGATCAGGCAACCGACAGAACTTACCGCATCGGACAGGACAAAAACGTTATGGTTCACAGGATGATAACACTCGGAACTTTTGAAGAAAAAATTGACGAGATGTTAAAATCCAAAAAAGAACTTGCGGATTTGGCGGTTTACGAAGGCGAAAAGATTATCACAGAGCTTTCAGACGAGGAAATTTACGAAATATTTACTCTTACTGCTTAGTTTTAGGGTAATCCATGTTGTCGTGTTCCAATATCCACTTAGAGCAGCCCCAACCCTCAGCATTATAAATCTCATGAGGAGTGATTCCCTTAGAAGTCAAATAGAAAGAAAAAATATCTTTCCCTAAGCTATTAGGAGGTCTGTAGTTGCCGTTAATATCATACCAAAATATTGCACATATTGGAGTTCCGCCATCACCGCCATCCGGATGTGTACACCAATCCTTGTCAGACGGTGGTACTCTGAACCAAACAAGAGAACCGTCTGCAAGGATAATTCTTACATAACGATTAGAACCATATCCAGTAGCAGTATCACTAAAGCCAGTCCAAGCCTCGCCATTCAGATACGTAAATTTTGCCTTTGTATCTAAACAGTTGGCAGAATTATCATATACACATTCTTTTGTAACTCTTAAATATGGTTTTAAATAACTGTAAAACATTTGACTTCCGCCATTAGTATAACCAGGTAAATTCCAAGTAGCGACAGGCCCATTATCAACTTCAGCGAGTTTGACGGCTTGATTAAGTGTTGAATACATCTTTTTGACCTTTGTAACTGTGACTTTTTCTTGATATTTGTTTATAAGTGTCGGAATAGTCATTGCGGCAACAATGCCGATGACGGCGAGGGTGATAAGAACTTCCGCCAACGTAAATGCACTATTTTTCATATTTTCTCCTTTCGCCACCTATAGGTGGTAGTTAACTTGGTTATAATGTACCACAATAGGTGGTATGAGTCAAGACATTAATAAACAAAAAATACTAAAAAATCTCGGCAATAATATCAGAAAATCCCGTAATGCTTTGAATATTTCGCAGGAGGAACTTGCGTTCAAAATTAATTCCGCACGAAATTTTGTCGGCTGTATTGAGCGTGCCGAGAAATCTCCAACAATTATTACTCTTTGCAAAATCGCCAATGCCTTAAACATAAAATTGGAAGAACTCGTCAAAGACATCGACAAGACTTGAAATATTTTTTTTTTTGTGTATAATTAATCTTGTACAAAAAAAGTAGTAAAGGTGGTGAAAATATAAATGGCAGAAGTTAAGGTCGGCGAAAACGAATCTATTGAAAGCGCATTACGTCGTTTCAAGAAAAAAATTCAAAAAGCCGGTATTCTTTCGGAAGTTAAAAAACGCGAAAGATACGAAAAACCGAGCGTAAAAAGAAAACGCAAATCTGAAGCAGCTCGTAAAAGAAAAGTATAATAAAAAAAAAGAGGTTTTTTGAAAAAACCTCTTTTTTTATTGATTATTTTTAACTTATACCAATTCAACAACTTTCAAAGCGTTTCTTGAAGCTATTTCAACCAAGCTTTTTGCAGTTGCTATCATAGAAAGTTCTGAATCCATTTTGTTAATGCAAGAACCGCATCCTACAGCCGATGCACCTGCGGCGAACGCAAACGGAGCCGTTGTCGGGTTGATAGCGGTAGCTGTCATTATCGGTAAATCAACGTTTCTGGAAAGTTCGATGGTGTTTGACAGAGTCAATTCGGCTTTTTCCATTAATCCTCTAACGCCGTCCGACTGAGCGTTTGCACTGTAGTGACCTTCTGTTTGGATTAAGTCAATACCCATTGTCTCAAGTTTTCTGGCAAGTTCAATTTGTTCGGTTACAGACATTTCACCCGGGATAGTTACACAGAAAAATACCCTTGTATCGCCGAGTAATTCCAAAGTTTCGTTAACAAGAGAAAGCACCTTTTCAGCGTTGAATGACATGCCTTTTTTGTACAAAGCGTCGAAGTTTCCGAGTTCAATAGCATCAGCTCCGAGCTCAACCGCTTTAACGAGTTCTGACGGAACGACTGATGAAACGAAAATCGGCATATCGGTCATTTCTCTGATTTCTGAAATGATTTCAGGTTTTGCACAGATGTCAACTGCTGAAGCACCTGCATTTTCTGCAGAAGTAACAACTTTTTTGATATTTTCAATATCAAAATTGTCGATACCTGCAATAATTTTCACTGCTCTTTTTTCAGTTAAGTGTTGTTTAAATAATTCAATTCTGCTCATGATTTTGTCCTTTCTTTTTTACTGAATTATACATTAAAATTGTAATAATTACAATAACTAACCGCAAAAAAATTTTCAAGGGTAATGAATAAGCCGTAAAATAGTGGATAATAGTAACAAAGGGGAGTACTATGATTAAAAGAATAATTTCATATATAATCTTTACATTTTGTCTTATTTCGCCTGTTTCGGCACAAAATTACAGTGCGGATGAGATGGTTAACATAAGTGTTTACGAAAAAATCAACCCTGCGATAGTTTCGATAGATGCGAATTTATCGGACGGATTTTCGGCGGGAACGGGCTGTATTGTAAGGCGTGACGGTGTAATTCTGACAGGTTCGCATGTTATAGACGGGGCAAAAGATATAGAAGTCACAACTTCAAACGGAAAGGTTTATAAGGCATCCGTGCTTGCAAAAATGGGAAAGAATAAAGATTTGGCACTTTTAAAAATCGATTCAAAACAAAATTTAAAAACGATATCATTTGGGGATTCCGAGCAGGTTAAAGTCGGACAGAAAGTTCTTGCAATAGGTAATCCGTTTGGTTTTGCGGGAACTTTAACTTCCGGAATAGTTTCCAGAATTGATTATGCTAAAGGCAGAATACAAACGGACGCCGCAATAAACCCCGGATGTTCGGGCGGCCCGCTTTTAAATTCGCAAGGCGAGGTTATAGGGATTTCTCAGTCAATTTATAACCCTGATAACAACATTTCAAACATCGGAATAGGCTTTGCAATTCCGATTAACGAGGCGAAAAAATTCATCGAAACCGCAAACCTTGACGGGAGCATAAATAAAAAACGGTTTGCACAAAAGTAGGTTTTTATGTTATAAATATTTTATGATAGAATTTTTGGGACTTTGTGTACAGAATTTTATAAGATGTATAAAGTATTTATTTTCGGTACGTTTCAAATCCGTCATAGAGCAGGCGGCTGCGATAAGTTATGATTCTCTTCCTATATCGCTTATAATAGCGTTCATATCGGCTGCGGTGATAGCTATACAGGTATCGAAGCAATTTTTAATGAGCGGTGCGGAAACCTATATAGGCGGAAGTATAGCTATCATAATGATAAGGGAAATAGCTCCGGGATTTGTGGCATTAGCTATCGGAGCAAGGGCGGGGACTGCGATTTCGGCTGAAATAGCCAATATGCAGGTAACAAGTCAGGTTGATGCGATAAAAACTTTAAAAGTTGACCCTGTGGGTTACTATTTTACGCCGAGAATTTTAGCGGCTGCCGTAACCGTTCCGATGGTTGTTTTGCTGGCGGAATATGTCGGAGTTGCGGGCGGAATGCTTGTTTCTAACGCTACTATTGACCTTCACCCTTCAAGATATATAACTTCGGCACTTCTTTGGACATCCACGAGAGATATTTATATAAGTTTGCTTAAAGCCTCTGTTTTCGGGATTTTAATTTCTCTTGTATGTGCAACTCAAGGTTATAACACACATGGCGGTGCAAAAGAGGTCGGAATTTCAACCACACAGGCGGCGATTTTATCCACGGTATATATTTTATGTGCGGATTTTTTAATTAACCTCGTGTTTTATATAATTTAGCTAAAAAAACAGACCGCATAAAAGCGATCTGTCTTTTTTTTATTTTATTATTGATTAGAGTTTGTACATTAATCCGCCCTGGAAGCCGACACCTGTTCTGCCGACGTTTCTTACGACGAACTGTAAGTATCCGCTGAGTCTGTCTTTCCAAGTTTTTGTAGCACCGACGCCGTATTCCAAGAAACCGTGCCTCATACCGATAGACGGAAGATTAACGTTTCCTGCACGACCGTTAACAGAGCTCATGACGTTGTAGAAGTATTGAATTGTGAAATACATACTCCAAGTTTCTCTGCCGTAGATTAAGTTTAATCCCGGAGCTACCGCAACGCCGTTGAACATGCCTGTATTCATATTCATATCGCCGTAATTAGTGTGCCATCTTTGTTCACCTGACAAATTCCAAGCTGCAAGGAAGTTCGGTTGAACTATGAAATGTTTTGACGGGTGGAAGTTGTAAGCCGCTTTAGTTGCCGCACCTACGTACCAGTTTCCGTTCTTATCGTTGTAGCTGCCTGCGTAGTTATACAAGCCCGTAACATCCATTTCGTTGCCGTATCCGCCGCCGTATGCCAAGACAGTACCGATAAAGTCTTTATGCATAAACGAACCCATAACGCCGCCTTGTCCGCCGTTTTGTGTCATACCGACATGCGAGAAGTTTTGATGAGCACCCGTATAACCGATGTAAGCCGACGGCATAAACGTCCATCCGCGTTTCAATTCGATAGCGGGGAAGTCAGCACCTACCAAAGCACCGTAGAAGTTGTTTTCAGCTTTAATTCCGCGACCCAAGCTCAAGTTTTCAAAGTTTCCGAAAGGCTTGAACCATAAACTTCCTTCACGTTTGTTGTATTGATAAGGTGCGAACTGCGGGAACGCTGCCGCATATCTGTTCGGGTTTTCCTGAGTCAGATATTGCATGTTGATTTCTTGCATGTGGCCGAACAACATGTTATCGATCGTCAACTGATTTTGCCAGTTTGCAACCGTAGCGACCTGACCTCTGAACACCTGATTATTGTATCTTGCAAGATAAGCGTCATAAACACCGTCGCCTAAAGAATTAAGTCCGTAGTAACCGATAGGTGAAAATACTGTTTTATCCGTTGCATCAAAAGTAACTTCGTCACCGAATTGTTTGTCAGTTTCAGAATCTTCGTTAACTACACCTTTAAATATTCTAAGATAAATATGCCTATCTATCGGGGCTTTGCCTATGAATTGGAAATCACTGACATTAAAATATCCGTTTTGAAGCATCTGTTCTGTTGCAGCTCCAATTGCCGCCTCTGTTTCTACGGTGTTGGTATCATTAGCTTTAACAGAGAATGTATCTGATTTCCACTGACGCGGTGCAATATCAATAGCGGTATTAGCTTTGTCTTTATCAGTATTTTCTGCTGCTGCTTTGACTGCCGGCTGAGTGCCGAATGATACCTTACCGAAGTCGTTATCGGTAAGATTCCAGTCCATAACGTTAACGGTACTTTCATCTTTAAAATTAAATGATTCTGCTTTAAAACCTCCGCCTGCGACATTAAGAGTTGAATGTTCAAGGTCGACATTTTTAAAACTTACTTGTTCAGATGAACCGACAGTTATTGAGCTTTCATCTTTTGCTTCAACAGAAGATTCAAATGTTACCTTACTTCCGTAAGCACCGATATGCCCGCCTTCTTGTCCGCTTTCAGATTTACTAGCCTTGACTTTGTGCTTGAAAGTCAATTTTCCTGAACCGGCGTTAAAGTTTAATGTACCGCCGTCTGATACACTGACATCATCGCCGTTATCTTCTCCTGATTGACCGTTTCCTAAAACCATTTCATTGCCGTCAGTGTGAGTTTCAAAAGTAATTGTAGCTTTTTTATCAAGGGTTGTTTTACCCATGATTTTATCGGATTTTATTGTAATATCCTTGCCTTCAATATCATCACCGAATTTAAGATGACCGCCCAGACCTTCTGAGTCGTAGAAATCAAGTGTACCGGAATTGTTAACCGTTAAATCACCTGTAAAGTTATGAGTTTTACCTTTAAAATCAATATCACCGTTTCCGTTTTTGTTAATTTTGCCTTTACCGTTGATATTAGCCTCTAAACTCAAATGTTCATTTCCATTTAAATCAAGTTCGCCGTTTTCACTGATACTGATTTTCTGATTATTATTTGATTCAGTTCCTTCTGAACCGGTTTTGAATGAAACACCGTCACTGACATTAAGATGTCCATATTCCTTTATACTTATATCGCCTGTAATAGAGTCACCGGAGCCGAGAGTAACCGTACCGCCTTTCTTTTCAACATCGCTGTCGTCATCATCGCCACCACCATTAGAAGAACCTTTTATGACAAGTTTTCCTTGAATATTTGCTTTGACATCATCTTCAATGTAACTATCCGAGTTTATTACAAGCTTACTATCTGTTTTTGTTTCAAGCTCACCGCTTTCTGCGAAAAGATTTCCGTTTTTTTGAAGCCCATAGGTTAACTTACCGTCTTTTAAAGTTACATCACCGCCCCATGTATCACCATCGCCGGTGCTGTCTTCACTTAATGTTTGTTTTTCTGCTGTTGCATTTTCGCTGCTATCTCCAACGGTATCAAATGTAACTTCTCCGCCATCGATAGTAATTGAACTGCCTTTTTTGAGGGTAAATTTAACTGCAGAATCAACAGAATCTTCTTCATTAAAGGTTATATCACTTGAACCTTTAATAATAAGCTCACCGTCTTTAGCCTCAAGATGTCCGTGGTTTTTATCAGATTCAGAGCTGCGTTCATCGGGATTTACGATACTATCAAGTGTCAATTTGCCTTTGTCTGACAGAGTTATTTTGCCTTTCCAGGTGTCAATGCCTGAACTGCCGCTTTCTTCAAGAGTATTTACCGCTTCCTTTCCGTTGCCGTTTAATACTGTACTGCCGCCTGTAATATTCAATTCACTGTTTTCTTCAATTGTTACTTCGGCATTTTTCTTGATTTTACCTTTGCTTTGATTAACTATACCGGCTTTATTTTTATTCCCGATATTAAATTTACCGCCTTCGATACTGTCATTATCGTTATTCATATCGAAAGTTCCGCGGACTGTAATATTGCCGCCTTTTTGTCTAAGTTTTCCCGATTTAGCCTGACTTGTACTTCCACCGACGTTGGAAAGTGTTAGATTTCCGTTATCTTCAACAAGTACAGTACCTTCCCATTCATCTTTTCCGTCAAGTTCTGTTGTACCGCCGGATAGCTCAAGTTTACCTTGTGAACCAATATGTATATCGGCTTTTCTGTCAATCCTGCCTTTACTTTGTTTAAGTGTAGCTTTGTTTCCGTCACTGTCAATGGTAACTTTGCCTTCTGTAATAGAGTCCTCATCGTTGTTCATATCGAATGAGTTTTTAACAACAAGTTCACCGCCTGTTTGCGTATACTTACCTTTTTCATTTTTTTTCATATTATTAACAGTAAGTTTTCCGCCTGAAACCTTAATTTCACCTTCCCATGTGTCGGTTGTGTCATTGCTTGCAGCTAAGGCTCTCGATTTAATTTCTCCGTTACCGTTTAAAGTAACTTCACCGTTTTCCTGTACATCAATAGACGAACCTTCTTTCAAATCAACTTGAACATCTTCGTTTATAAATCCTTTTGAGTCGTCTTCACTGCCCCAAACATTAAATGTTTGGTCTTTAGCTTCAACGGTCAATTTACCTTTAACACCTTTAAAAATACCATTTCCGTGTTCGTTATGCCCTTCGCTTTGTTTATTTCCTTTCCAGTCAAGGGTAGGGTCAGAAACCCCTTCTGCACTTCTTTTTTGCTTTGTTTCCTCAGTTTCAGCCTGACCCAGTTGAATTGTTGTGTCATCATCCCACAAATTTGCTTTATCATCGTTTGTTGTGGTAACATTACCACCGTCTTTTATAACGAAAGTGTTTCCGCCCTCAAAGTTATATTCGGCTTCTTCTCCGATTTCACCTTTGATTTCAATATCACCTTCCATTTTGCCTTCAAAATGGAATTTACCGCCTGATACATCAGAGCCTTCTTCCATACTGAAGTTAGAACCTTCACCAAGTGTTATTTCTCCCCCTGTAACTTTTCCGCCTTCTTCAACGGTAAAAGTTGAACTTTCTACTTCTATTTTACCGTTCTCGATTGTGCCGCCCTTTTGAACGTCAAGTGTTGAACCATTTTTTGCAGTGATATTACCTCCGGAAATCTTGCCGCCGCTCTTAGTTTTGCCGCCTTCACCGTCTTTAACAGTAATCTTGCCATTATCAGCGGTAATATTAGAATCTTTAACCTCACCGCCTTCGCCTACAACAAGTTCGCCGCCTTGCTTAACATCAACTTTCCCGCCGGAAACTTTTCCGCCGTCTTTAACTTCAAGTTTACTGCTTTGTTTACCTTCTTCATTTTCACCGCTTTTATCACCTTCTACCGTGATATCGCTGTTTTTAATTTCACCTTTACCTTGAACGGTCAAGCTCGAACCGCCTTTGACATCGACTTTAACGTTGTCATCGGTTCCCTTTTCACCACCGATAGAACCGTTATCTTTTACGGTAAGGCTTGAACCGCCCTCAACCGTAACACTTCCTTTGGTAATAGAACTGTTGTTTTCTTCACCACTGCCGCCGAGTTCAAAGCTTGAATTATTTTTCAAATCAAGTTTTGCATTGTCGCCATCCTGAGTATATGTACCCGTTGAGGGTTCGGAACCCAAATAATTATCCAGAGTAACGTTACCTTTATTTGTAACGTTACCGTTCATTTTACTTTCATGGTTAAGAGTCAGACTTCCATTTTGTCCAACGGTCGTGTTAGAACCTGCTTGTAAATCAACTTTGCCTGTAGTATTAACCGTACCATCAACATTCAAAGTACCGCCCCTGTTTACTGTTAACTGGGCATTACCATTGATGTTACCGCCCTGCTGAACATCTAATTTAGAATCACCACTGTTGAGTTGAGTAATACCACCTGAGATTGCGCCACCGCTTTCAACCGTCAATGTACCGCCTGGACCTATAAAACTTTGTGAACTTTTGAACTGTCCGCCTTCTTTAACATTAAGATTGCCTTTTAAGTCTACTCTACCTGTTAATGTACCGCTGACATCCGTTTGCGAACCCTTTTTAGCATCAAGTTTACCGCTCAGGGTTGCCTCTTTTTCAACCGTCAACTTAGGAGAGCCTGTTTGTTCGCCTTCACCTTCGCCGAGTACGATTTCACCGCCGAATGTTCCGCCTTTTATGTCAAATTCTGATTGGTCTTTTAAATTAAATTTGCTTGTCCCGCTAACCGTACCATTAAAATCACCTTTACTGCTATCGTTAAAATTATATGTACCGCCGTTTATAGTCCCGTTATTAGTAACATTTAATTTAGCGTTATTATTAAAATCCCAAGTACCACCTGACAATGTACCGCCGTTTACGTTAACCGTTCCGCCGACTGCAATTCCGATGGGGCTTATGCCTGCACTTCTAATTGCAATAGCCGATTCGGGATTTGATACATTAAACTTACCGCCTGAGATTGTACCGCCGTCTTTAAGGTTTAAAGTACCTTTAACATCAACTTCCGCATCTTGTTTAATATCAGCCTGATTGCTTACACTGAATGTTGAACCTTGCTCAATGTCAACCGTACCACCCGAAACGACCGAAGTTTGACCGCTAATTTCAACATCTGCATTGTTTTGCAGTGTGAGGCTGCCGCCTTCTTGAATATATGTTTGACCTGATTCTGTCGTGAAACCGTCAACAACCAATGCAGAAGTTGCACCTTCTTGAGAGGCGAGTTTAATCGTACCGCCCTCCCATTTGTCTTTGTCATCTAAGGTCAATTTGCCGTTAACAATATCAATTTCGCCGTTATTTTCAACATTTACGGTAACATTTTTGCCGATTTCGACACTTTTTGAATCACTGCCTATTTTTAAAGTTGCGTCTTTACTTTCTTCTTCTTGTAGTACATTACCTACAGAGAGTGTATCGCCGTTGAATTTGACATTTTCGCCGTCCAAAGTAACATTTGCGCCGTTGCTGACGTCAAGTTCACCATCTTCTATATCCATTTTGAAGGATGTGCTTGTGTCATCCAAAATGGTTTTTGCGTGTTTGCCTTCCTGAACGAATTCGCCCGTAAAATCTTTTATGGGGTCTTTGCCTTTAAAATGCACAATACCTTTGTTTGTGACCTTGCCTGAACCTGCAAGCGAGTTGTCAGACTCAAAATTTACCTTATGACCCGAGAAATGCTCATCATTATCTTGAATTGTAAGGGTTGAACCCTCTGCAAGGTAGATATCCGCACCTTCTTTTGCAGTGTTGCCCGAGAAAGTTATATCACCTGCGGTTGTGTCAAGAACCAGTTTACCAGCGTTATAAATCGCACCGCCTTTTTCGGTAGCAGAGTTGTTTTCAAAGCGTGTTCCACCCTTTATCACAACTTCGGGCGTGCCTACCCATTTGGCATTGTATATCGCACCGCCCATGCCGTCATCCTCTGAACCGTCCGTACCTGCTTTATTACCGCTAAAAGTGCTGTTCTGCCCTACCGTGAGTTTACCGTCAAAGTTTGCAATAGCACCGCCGTTCCATTTAGCTGTGTTTCCCGTAAATTGGGCATTATCACCTGTGCTAACCTTTGTGGTAACTTTATCTGATTGCCACTCTACCGGGTCAACTTCAGCATCAGTACCAGGCTGATATTCAAGCATATAAATTGCACCGCCCATACCTGACTGATTGTTCTCAAACGTAACCTGATTGAACTTCAAATCGGTGTTGCCGTCATAAATCGCACCACCCATTGCACCTGATTGATTATTTGAAAAATTCGCCTGATTGAAAGTGGCACTCTTTATACTTTCAAAGTGAATAGCACCACCCGTGGAGTATTTAGACTCACTGTTTGAAACGGTTTTGTTATCCGTAAAATTGACTTCACCGTTAGCCGTAAAAACAGCATTAGCACCAGTCATATAGATAGCACCACCTGCGGGATAGTCATCTTGAGGATAATCGGAATATGATTGTTGATAACCGTTTGCTGTGTTACCGTTAAAAGTCGTACCATCTTCAACCGTCAAAGTTCCGCCTTGCTGAAATATAGCACCGCCAAGTGAAATTTGACCTTTTGATTGGGCTGTAAGAGTATTTTTTTCTATTGTACCTTTAACTGTTAAATCGAATCCGTTTGCATTTTGTATCGCACCACCACGGGCATTATCTTCAGTAGTTTTGACATCATGAATTCCGTCAACTGTTAACACTTTGTCAACGATTACTCTGGAGCTGCCATTATCTTGTATTTCTTGTGCCTGTGCGGAAATCGATACTAAGGACAAAAGTCCTGCAAGCATTAACGCTTTTCTAAACATGCCTTTTCTCCATTGTATCCTTAATTCTAATGATTTAACTTTATACCAAAATCACCGAAAAATATACATACAAAAGTATGAATTGTAACATTCTTAATAAAAAAAACTCCCGTTTTAAGGGAGTTTTTTTATTTTATTTTTTAACGTTTCCTGTATGCCTCACCTTCGAGATTACGCTTGTCTCCCGGTCGGTGTAAGTTGGAATTGCCGTCTACATAAGAGAGTTTACCCTCATTTGCAACCCTAATCTCAACCGTCTTGACATTCTTCGGCTCGGTGAAAGGTATTTCCTCATCATTACCGATTAGTCCCGCAGGTATCGCAGATGGTAAATACCACGTTAAATCAGTTTTTAAGTACTGCTCACGCCCGTATTGATTAGGTTTCAAATGGTTGATGTCCTCCATTATGTATTTGTACAACGCTTTGAACCTCGGATCGCTTGTCGGTATGTTATAAGCCTTAGATACTAAATCTTCCTTGTCCTCAGCTATGTTAACCTTGACTTCCTTACCGTCATCAGTATGTTTCGTTTGCGATTTTACTTTTATCTTGTGCGCTACGTTCGGAATTTCTTTGTCCGGAGTGCCGACTTTACCGTTAATCTTTATAACACCGCTGCGAACAGGTGCTTCATCTTTTGTTACCGTAGGTTCGGGAGCCTGTTTTTCAGGGTTGTTCTTTAACTGCTCCATAGCTATCGCACGCTGATTCGATTTCGCATCAACTTTATCACGAACATATTTGAGAGTTCTTAAAGAGCCTAAAGCGCCAAGAGTAGCACCCATAATTGCCGCAGGTATTGCACCGTCAAGTAATCCGGGTTTGGTTTTGCCTTGAGTTTCAACCTCTTGTTCTTCATGAACTTCTTCTTCGCCTTTGACTTCAACATCCTTTTCGACTTCGCCGGAATATTCTGCTGTACCGCTAGTCTCGTAGTGTGCCTTGCCGGATACTTCGCCTTCATAACCGACTTGTCCTTCATAACCGACTTGTCCGCTATATCCGACTGTGCCGTTGTAATCGACTTGTCCGCTATAACCGACTGTGCCGTTGTAACCGACTGTGCCACCGCTGTATTCTACGGTACCACCGCCGTAATTGAATGTTCCGCCATACGTTGCACGACCGCTATAACTGACCGCTCCGCTATAATTTGCCGAACCGCTAAATGAAGCATCACCGGAATACGGTAAATTTTTGTGTTCAGTGAATGAACCTTCAGGAGTAGTTACCTGAGTAGATTCATTAATATACCCGCTATACGAAGTTGAACCGCTGTAATTCAAAGTTCCGCTGTAATTAGCCATGCCGCTGTAATCGACCGTACCGCCATAGGTGAATGTTCCGCCGCCATATTGAACTGTACCACCGCCATATCCGACTGTGCCGTTATAGCCGACTTGTCCGCTATAGCCGACTTGACCATTATAACCAACTTGTCCGTTATAACCGACTTGACCGCTATAACCGACAGTGCCTTTATAACCTAATGTAACATCCTGGTCTCCTGATGCACTCCAGCCTACTTCGCCTTCGAAATATTGTTTTACATGAACAACCTGCTGGTAAGGAACAACAGCATTGAAATATGCCATAGCCTTTGCAGTATAACCGATTCCGCTAAATTGGTTTGCGAGGTTTCCGATGACAGTAGCACCAACAGCACCGGCTGCACCAACTGCCGCACCTTTAAGTATATGTGCTGCCTGTAAGCCGAGAGTATTATCCGTTTCAGACGTTAAACCCGCAGATTCTGCCAAATCTTTGACCTGTGATCTGTAACGATGTTTGTCATATTTTTCCGATTCTTTGCCTTTTGCATGAAGTAATGACTGCGCTTTATTCCTTGCTTCATCAAGGTTTAAGTAAAAGTCGTTTGTATCATCATCAAATCCAAATGAAACCGTATCAGCCTGTTTGCTCCAGTAATCTTTCCATTCGTTTCCGTCAAATTTACAGTAAACCTGTTTGCCGTTTGCATCGTTAACCACAAAATCATAATCATCTTTACCGGAGTTTGCTATTTTGTAATAATGAATTTTTCCGGTGTTTTTATCTTTTTCGGAATAATCATAATCATCTTTATCCGTAACTTCCGCTTTCATGGCAAACTTAAATCCGTTACCTTCAACAAACTTACGACCTGTTTTACCAATGTCAGTGTGGTTCTTGCCATCACCTTTTGCCGCATTCTTGGATTTTGAATCCCAATGCGGAACGGTGTTTTCAAAGTGAGCTTTACCTGCATCACGTTCAAGTTTTCCGTCCGTCATCAATATCGCATAGTCTTCTCTGTCTTGAATTTCGGTTTTTTGTTCTTCGGCATCGATTTTTTCAAGTTTTTCAAGCCTTTCATTAAGAATCTTATCAGCTTCCTTAGCGTCTTTACATTGAGATAATTTAACCTGAAATTCAACTTCAACATTCGACCTTTCATGGTCAAATCTGTCAGTTACAAGTTTTTCAGCCATTTTATCGTAATTGATTTCGTATGCAGGATGCGGATTTGCCGCATCATCGGATTTTTCCGCTTTCATTTGTGATGCGGCGTATATACGTGCAAGACGCGAAATATCAACACCTTGCAAATTACGATCTCTTACTTCCTGTTTAGCAGAATCTGACATCGCTTCCCAAGGTTTGCTTAAACCTAAAATTTCTTCCTTGGTTCTCGATGATGCATCACGAGTAGTCATGTTGCTGTATGCCTGCAATTTCATCATCAAATGTTTGGTTTTTAACTGCTCATCAGTTAATACAACTCCTTCTGCATTGTCATCTGACATTATTTTGGCGAATTCCGCTTCCCATTTCTGCTGCTCTTTCGTGTAAGCTTGCCATTGCGGATCGTTTTCATCAAAATATTTCGGTTTAGTATTATAAGTGCCGTCGTTTGCTTGTGTTATAATTACCGAATAGTATTCTTCATCAAGTTTTCCGATAGGTCTTGTACCTAAATCATCGGTTAAATTCAATGTATCGGAAGCATCCATACCGCTTAATGAAGCCTTAACATTACTGATATCTTTAAAATATTTTGTTCTTGCCAAAGCACTCTTTGCATCCGCACGATTTGTATCATAAATGTCCAAAAATCTTACGGCTGTCTTATCATCTTCATCTTCTGCTTCAATCGTGGGAATACCGGAATTTACCTTTGATGAATAAAATTTATCACCGATTTTTGTAATCATTCCGGATTTAGAATTGGTTTTAATCCATTCACTGAACATATCTTCAGCCTGTTCTGCACCAAATTTTTTGACAAAATTACTTTTTATTTTGTCAAAATAATTCGGGTCAACTAAACCATACTGCGGTGCGGTTTCTTCAGCAGGAGTTTCGGTAGTTTCCGTAAGGACACCCATTTCACGACCGTCATCAGGTGAAATTTCAATACCTGCTTTTTTCAACTCTTTCAATTTCGCCACAAAACCTGTTTTATCTATGATTTTAAACGAATTCGGGTCATCTTTTTCCGGAGTTTTTTCAACCAACCCGTCAAATTGTTTGAGCATTTCTTCTCGATTTTCTTCCGTTACACGCAAATGAGTCATGTTGGAAGGTTCGCTGTAATATTTAGAAATCTCCGCCGCAACCTCTTTTACGGGTTTCTTTAAATTGTTGTTTGCATCAATTAATCCCGCAGCAAACAAATAACCTTTTAATGCCGAATCAGATTTTATAAATTCGTCCAAATTGTTTGTAACAACAGGAGCATTTTCATCCTTATCAGAAACAGCACCGTTGTGTTGAACCTCAGTACCTACACCTAAGGTAGAAACTTGCGTCTTAACAACAGCATTGTCAGATTTCTTCGACTTTGTAGAAACCTTCTTTAATTCGGTTTCATCAACTTTAACAGCCGATCTAAACGTCACCTTGTCAACTTCGTTTGCACACATAGTTAAGTCCTTTCTTTTTTATCTAATTATACTTCTCTATGTAAATGTAAAAACATTTTTTTTGTAAAAATTGCGTGTATTTTCGAAAATTTTTACAAAAATTTACATTAATTCTCAACATTAAACTAATATTACTTAACTATATATAATTATGCAAAATAAAAAATCATCTAAAAAATGCATTTTTTTTCTTTTCTGAAATTAATTGTAAATTTTTGTAAAATTTTTTCCAAAATTTGTTAATTTTTTGTATTAATGTTTGTTTAAGAATATATAGATGATGTTAATAAAAGATGTGCAAAAAAAACAGAGGTGAATTATGGATTCAAAGTTCAAAACTAAAAAAATTACAGCTTTTGCATTAAGTTTTTTACTGGTAATGCAGCAGTCTTTAGTGTATCAAGCCATAGCGGCAACACATATTACCGACAGTGCAGGAAAAGAAATACCCGGAAACAATGGCGAATGGAATTTCAGACCTGATGCATTTAAAGATAACGTAGGTTTTAAAAGATTTCAGGATTTTTATCTGGAAAATGGTGATATCGCAAACTTTATTTTCCAATGGTTACAACAAAAACATACACCGGGTGTAGACAGTAAATATGAAATTACAAAAGGCGATATTGATACATTCTTCGCCCTTGTCGACAAACAAGCTACCATAAATGGTATTGTGAACGCACTTACAGCTTTGAGCGATGGTAGTTTAGCCACTAACGGACATTTGGTATTCGTAACCCCCGGAGGCATGGTTGTCGGTTCTACAGGCGTTTTGAATGTTGGTTCTTTATCCGTTGTAACACCTACTCAAGATTCTTACGATAAATTGAAAAATAATTTTACTACAACAAACTATTGGATTTCAGAAGCACATGAGGCACAAGATGCTAGTAAAGTCACATATACTTATGATTATACCAAAAATACATCTGTTCAAACAAATGTAGATAAAAACATTGTCGGTTCTACTTTAAAAGTTGACGGAACTTCCGGCAAAATTGATATTCAAGGCAGAGTTGCAGCAAGAGGAAATGTCGGATTATACGGCGGAACAGTTGATGTTGCGGGAACTTTACTCGCAGGGATCGGTGCTGAAGAAAAAACTATTTTGAAGAAAAACGGTGCTGATGAATTATTCAAAAAACTCGTAAATGATAATGAAAATTTCGGGACTCAATTCTCGGTGTCTAACGGCAAAATCGTAATTTCTTCTACCGTAGGTACTGATATTAGCGGTAAAGTGATAAATCAGGCTCAAAAAGGTGATACATCTATTACTAATACCGGTGCGAACGGTATTAAAATCTCCGGCACAGTTTCCAGCCGAGGTGATAAATTAAATATTACAAACAAGGGCGGCGAACTTCTTGTAACAAACACAGGTGTTATTAATTCAAAAGATAACACTCTTAATATTTACAACGAAGGTTCAAATGGTATGAATATTCAAGGCAGAGTAAATATCGACCACAACCAAAAGAAAAATTCCGTTCAATTCACAAACAAAAATTCCAATATGAGAATAGGACATGAAAGTGTCGATAATAACATTACATCTAATGCAGACGTTAATATTACAGTTGAAAACGGCGATTTACTTAACAACGGAGTTGCAAAAACCCATGTTAAAGCAACAAACGGAGCTGATTTAAATATTCAAGCAACAAACGGTCAAATCGGTGAAGAAGTCGGCCCTTGTGAAGGCGGAGTCTGCACAGGTATCGGACAACCCGCAAGAGATTTGAAAAAATCAATTAACGTTAACGTTGACGGCAATATTAAAGCAATAAGCACAAAAGGCAACAGAAATCATTCACTTGTTAATATGGCAAGTTTAGACCACGATATGAATGTTGACCAAATTAAGGCCGACGGACGTGTAATCCTTCTTGCTGATACAACAGAAGGTGAAACCGTTAGAGCTGACGGCTCGGTTAAAACTAACGGTGCAAAACGCTACAACATCGTTAACAGAAGCACTAATGAGAAAAATCCGAACGTTGAAGGTACGGGAATTTCTATCATCGCAAGCGGAGAGATCGGCGAAACCCAAAAAGCTTTAACATTCAGACAGAACAGTGCAGGAAAAATATTTGACGGCGATGATGCTACGCATGCTCACGTATTCCATATAAATCAACCTGAACAGGGCGTAGATATGCTTGCGCAGGGCGATATCAATGTCAAAGGTATGGACGGCGAAAACGGTGAAAGACTTGACACTAACGTATGTGCTATAATTTCAAGAGAAGGCACGATTAACGCAGAGTTTTCAGGTGATACTTATGTTAAGCAAACAACTGCACAAAAACAGATTAATATGACAACCCGCGGTAAGAACCTTTATATTGAAAACCTCGGAATTGTTCCTGATTATCCGACCGATTATTACGGCGAAAATAAAAATGTAGTTCCCGAAAAAGCTTCATTAAAAGCCCTTGATATGGGCAGCTATCGGGATGAAAAAGAAGCTCCGAAATATGAGCACGCCGCAGATTCCACAATCGTTGTAAAAAATGGTAAAATCAACGGTAAAGGTATCGGCAGAGAAAATCCGGATGGTACAACCAACCACGATCAGGATTTGGAAATGACTGCAGATAACGCTTACGCAGGCGGTTACTACTTCAATATGGGTAAACACAGAGGTCAAGACGGTAAATCAACCGTTACAAAAGACGACAGAACAAACCCCATTGACACCGAAGACCCCGATGTTGACGCATCAATTAGAGGTAAAGCCGTAAGACCCGAAGATATTGAAGAAGTCGGCGGCGACCCTGAAGATATGGATGAACCCAATGATGACGGACGTAATTACTATTACGGCGGAAGCGAACAAGGTGATGATCCTCATTACGACGGCGTTGACCCTGATGACCCCGGTGATCCGGATAACCCACAGCGTAACGATGACGATAACCTTGTAGTTCCTGAATCCGAAAAGGACAATGAAGATACTGATACTGATACCGATACCGATATGGACACGGATACGGATACAGATATGGACACCGATACAGATACTGACACTGATACAGACACAGACACTGATACCGACACAGATACAGATACAGATACCGACACGGATACTGACACCGATAATGACACCACTGAACGTATTCTTCCGAACTTAGACTTCAAAGATACATACAAACAGCGTGTCGTAACCGACAGAGTAGACTCGATAGACAAACGTCAATATATGAGATTCAGCTCGGCAGAAAATCAAAACCTTATATCATTTGAATCTACTCAAGATGTCGTTGCCCTCACAGACATTTCAAGAGGCGGAGTTTCACTCAAACACAACGGCAACCTTAAAGTCGGAGATTCCATCCCTGTCCACATTCAATACGGTGACGTCCTTGTAAATGCCGATGTAAAAATTGTTTCAGCTAACGATGTAATTGCCGGAGGTCAGTTCATAAACTTAGACAAAGCAACAGCAAATAAGTTACTATATTTGAGTTTAACTCAAAAAGATGAACAGAATATTGCTAAAGAAATTAAAAATAATTCACTTGCAATGAATCAATAAATCCATAATGCGAAAAACAGCTCTTTTAAAAAGAGCTGTTTCTTAATTTAAAAAACAAACGGGAGAATTTCTCCCGTTTGTTTAATTACATGATTCGCCCCAGAGTTCATCATATTTTTCCTGATTTTTATCGTGATAGGCTGATGATGTTTTTCGTTCCGTATTTTTAATATCGGTATTAATTTTTTTTGCGATTAAAATCATTTTTTCTTTGGTTTTTCTTTTACGGCTTTCGATGCAGCCTCGAACTATAACGAATATACTTGCCGCAATAATTCCTGTGTATGCCGTAAATTTAAGAATTTTAAGAAGTTTATCGTTCATAATACCTCCCTTTATTGCATTTCTGCGGGGCGTTGAGGTTTAACCTTAACCATTTCTTCGTATTCTTCAACGGTTACGGTATTAGGAGCCTGAGCTGTTTCTTCAAGTCCCCGTTCCAGAAGTGAGGGTTCTTTTTTGCGAAGTTTTGCATCTGCGGTAACGATATCGCAATCCATTGTGGTATTGATTAATTCAATGGTTTTTTCCGAAGGAGCTCCTTCGCCGTTAACGATTTCCTGAATTCTGAAGCTTGCCCAATCTTCGGGAAGTTCGTCGATAGTAGTGTAACCGCCTTCTCCGTCGTGGCGTTTGTCGATTTCATTTTCAAGAATATTTGTAACGTACTCTTTTTGTTCTTCAAAATGGCATGGCAAGACGACCTTGTTACCGATAATTTCTTCGGGGTCACGGTCTTCGTAATTCTTAATCAAATCGGCAGCAATTTGAAGATGCCCGAGTTCAAAGCCCATAAATTCTTCCCAAATTTGTTTCAATTTTTCATCGGGTTCATCTTTGTAGCAGTTGTAATACGTACAAACTTCGGTGAATTCGTGGAGAAGAAGTTTTTCAAGCGGAGTTTCGTTCGGGTCGATTAAGGATTCGTACATGGTAACGTGTTCTTCTTCGACGTCGCAGATTTCGCCGTAAGTTTTTCTCAAATCATCGTTCGGATACATCATGCCATGTTCGGCGTAAAAGTTATGTGTTTGCTGTTCGCCCGAAACGAGGGTGTAAATATTAACTTTAGTCTGCGGTGAAGCTGATTCTTTATCATAATGTTTAAGAAGTCTTACACCGCTGCAATTATGGTGATTTTGTGTCGGACGTCCGATAACGACATCGGTCATGCCCTGCAAAATATCGTCAGGGTCAATTCCGTCAATCATGTAAGCCCACTGACTGTATCTGTAGAGGTGGTCAAAATCTTCAAGCAAGCCCATATCAAATGTAGCTTTAACGTATTCATCGGGTTCGTTTTGGGCAAGCCATGCGGTTAAATCGACCGCAACCTGTTCATAGCCGAGCGTTGTTTCCAAAACCGTCTGGCATGCCGGAGTAAGCCAGTTAACCGTTGTTTGCTGCATATCTTCAATACGTCTTGTCAGAGCAACCGTTCTTCTCAAATCCGCATCGGGACAGCATCTTGCAAAATTATGCTTGAAGTTCCATGCTTCAACTTCGATACCGTTCATTAAAATTTGTCTTGTTCTTGAATAACAGTCAACCGAATGTTTGTCAAAAGGTCTTTTGACAATATCATGCCAGCTTCTGACCTGTTTTTCTAAGGGAATGCCTTTTTCTTCCAATGGATTAAATGTCATAGTTTTTTTCTCCTTTTTTTAATTATTCGGGCTTATCATCTTTCAAGTGCCCATGCAAACAGCTCACCCGTACGTCTGTTGTAATCCCTTCCGTCATCTTTGGCGAAAAGATTTTCCCAATGGCTTAAAGCCGTGCCGTCCGTTGAATAAGACGGGTTAGTCATCATAATATGGTGAGTATTTGTATCGTAACGCAGAGGGAATAAGTCATCCGTCTGCATAAAACTCGGTAATTTGTCGCTTGCGAGGTAGTAGCCGAACAAAGCCGTGTTAATTCTGTTCAGTTTTTGTTCGTAGCTCAAACCTCCGCAATAATTGTCATTTGTAATTTCAACCCCCGGCGCATAATCCCTTGAATATTTAAGCCGTTCAGACAAATCCCGCACGGCATCAAAGTTATCACCGGTTATAAAATCCGTTCCTGCAGTCAAACCCAGATTTCTGTAACGTTCAAAGTCGTCGGAACTTTTTTCACCGACAAAGCTCAAATCGCTTCTGCCCGTTCTGAGTCGAATTTCGTTCAGAATGTATTGCATTTGCGGATATTCGGGCAAGCTTCCGACACCTGTGTAATTTTCACAGTCATAACCGCCGATGTGTTTTGCGGAATCTATAAACATACATTCAAACCCGAGATTAACCAGTTTTACGCACTCTTGAATATACAATTCCTGATGTTCGGGGTTGCACCAGTCAAAAGTAACGTCACCGTCTTTTGTTGAAACTTTTATTTGATCGGCGGAAATTACATGCCTGAAACCCGCCTTTAAACCTCTGAAATGAGCCAAATCAACAAACGCTTTAAGCTGTTCTTCAGGTGAAATCTTTTTCGTAATTGAATAATCAATAATATTGTCGCTGTAAGGTGCATTCAGTCTTATTCCGTAAATTGAATTTTCTTCAAAAGGACCTTTTTCGTAGGCGTCACCAAAAATATTCTGCCAAATTTGCGATAAAATGATACAGTTTGCCCAACTTTTTGCAGACGGCGGAATTGCGGGTAGAAGTTTTATACAACTCAAAATTCCCTTGCAGGTACAGCCGTAATCCATATAAGCTATCGCCCTGTCGTTAATTTCGATGTAATTTGCGAGTCTGCCCCATTTGTCCCCGTAATTCGGAGTTTCAATATTATCGGGAAATTTTTTGTAAAATATTGTGCTTTCGCAAAGCGTTGCAATAATATTTACCGCATCTTTTACGGAAAGTTTGAGCAAATCAGCGGGAACTATATTCGCAAGCCAGCGTTTTGAATATGCGTTTCCGATACCGTGAAAAGCTATATATTCCGAAAATTCGTCTTTTTCAAGAGTGGTTTTTTCACCAAGAGATTTTAAAAGTTTGTTTACGCAATTCATAGCAACAATTTATGAAAAGCAGATAATTTTTTCATTACCCGAAACGATAATTAAAATTATCAAAAATTGTAAACAACTTTGTTAAAAACTTTACAAAAAAATTTTAGTGCTAAAATAGTTTGTGGAGGAAGTATTATGATTAGTGAAAAAATGGAAAAAGCATTTAACGACCAGATTAACAAAGAACTTTACTCGGAATACTTGTATCTCGCTATGCAAGCTTATTTTGAAAGACTGAATTTGAAAGGATTTGTAAACTGGTTCACGGTACAGGTTCAGGAAGAACACGCACATGCGATGGGCATGTTTAACTATGTTCATGAAAGAGGCGGAGAAGTCGAACTTGAAGCTATCGAAAAACCGCAGACAAAATGGGCATCACCGATTGCCTGCTTTGAACAGGTTCTTGAACACGAACAATTCGTTACTTCAAGAATTAATGCGTTGATGGACACGGCTGATGAAGTTAAAGACCGTGCGGCTTTGTCATTCTTAGACTGGTATCTTAAAGAACAGGTCGAAGAAGAATCAAACGTCGGCGGTGTTTTAGCTACTTTAAAACTTATCGGCGATGACAAAAAAGCTTTGTTAATGCTCGATAAAGAACTTGCGGCAAGAACATTCGTTCAACCCGTTATAGGTTAACAAAAAAAGCCCTCAACCTTGAGGGCTTTTTTATAAAATATCAAGCGGATCAACATCTACTATCATTTTTATATCTTTTGGCAAGGTTATTTTTCCGAGAAATCCCGAAACAAAAGCATGACCTTTTTCCGCCATTTTGTTTTTTATAAGTATTTGAAAACGATACATGCCTTGAATTCTTTCAATTACGCATGGTGTTGGGCCTAAAATTTCAAGTCTTTCGGATATTCCGAATTTTTCTATCATCGTACATAGCCTTAATGCAATTTCTTGCGAAGCTTTTTCCGCACGAAAGTTATTTGCCGAGCTTAAAACCAGACGAATTATATTACTGTAAGGCGGATAGTCAAACTCTTTTCGGGCCTCTATCTCCGTATCGAAAAATTCTTTGTAATTTTGAGATTTTGCACTTGCCAGTGCGTAATAATCGGGGTTATAAGTCTGAAATAAGACTTTTCCCGCAAATTCACCTCTGCCCGCACGTCCCGCAACCTGCGTTAAAAGTTGAAAACCACGTTCAGACGCCCTGAAATCAGGCAGATTAAAGCTTGCATCAGCCGATATCACACCCACAAGAGTAACGTTTGGATTATCAAGCCCCTTAGCAATCATTTGAGTGCCGACCAATATATCAATTTCTTTCCGTTGAAAGCGTTCCAAAAGCCTTATATGTTCGCCTTTTCTGACTAATATATCGCTGTCAATTCGCTCGACAACATTATCGGGAAAAAGTTCTTTGACATACTGTTCAATTTTTTGCGTACCTGTTCCGCTGTTTTTCAAAGCATCCGAACCGCATTCGGGACACACATCGGGAAAATACTCGATATGGTTGCAGTAATGGCACTTTAACATCCCGTCTTTGGCATGCCAAATCATCGGAATTGCACAGTTCGGACATTCTATAACATGCCCGCATGCCTGACACTGGGTAAAAGTCGAGAACCCGCGGCGATTTATAAGCAAAATTACCTGTTTTCCGCTGTCCAATGTTTGTTTAATCTCCGTCTGCATTGGAACGGAAATAATACTTTTATAAGCCGCACGACCGTGTTCCTGCATATTTATCACAAAAACAGGCGGAACTTTCGCATTGTTGTAACGGTGTTTAAGCTCAAAAAGATTTCCTTCGTTAATCGCACGGTAATACGACGAAATATCAGGCGTAGCCGAACCCAAAAGTAACGGGCAGTTGTAAAATTCGGACAGTTTCCTTGCCACAAGTCTTGCATCGTAGCGTGGTGCAGGCGTTGTCTGCTTATAAGCACCTTCATGCTCCTCATCAATTATTATAAGTCCGATGTTTTGGAGCGGTGCGAACACGGCAGAACGAGCTCCCGCAAGAATTTTTATCTCATTTTTATAAAGTTTTTGCCAAACATCGTATCTTTCGCCGTCAGAAATACTGCTGTGCCAAATTGCGACGTCATCCGTGCCGAATTTTTTTGCCAAACGCTTTGTTAACTGTGATGCAAGAGCGATTTCAGGGGCGAGAAAAAGCACATTTTTACCGGATTTTATTGTATCGTCGATAAGTTTAAAATAAACTTCCGTTTTCCCTGATGCCGTAACCCCGTGAAGAAGAATAGTTTTTGAACCCCTCACCCTGCCCTCTCCCGCAAGGGGAGAGGGTATGTTTTCAAGATTTTCATAAATATTGTTCAATACATCTTCTGTACTGTTAATAACATCATTGTCCCAGTACCTTAAAACTTTAAATCCTCTTTTTTCAAAATGCTTGGTTCTGATGTTATCTTTTTTAATGTATACATCATCGTTATGCTGTCCCCCGTCAAGTTCTATAATCAACTTTTGTTCATAACAAACAAAATCTACAATATAGTTATCAATAGCTTCCTGCCTTCTGAATTTGTTTCCGCCGAGCTGCCTGTTTCTCAAGTAATACCATAAGATATTCTCTGCATCAGTTGTATTTTTTCGTAAATCCTTTGAATATTGCATAGCGGCAACAGAATAAAAGTGCTTGGCATCTACCCCCTCTCCCCTTGCGGGAGAGGGTTGGGGTGAGGGGTCGATTTTGGATTTTATACCCTCATAAACCGCTCTTTGTTCGCCTGTAAGCTCGAAAAGCGGTTCTCGCTCGGTTATGTTCAATATATCAAGCGGATTTCTGTATAATTCCTCCTGAATAAGCTTTATACAACCCGACTGCTCAAGCTTTTTTACCGTCGCACGAGTCGTTTTTGCATACTTTTCAAACATAATTAAAGGCATTTTACCCGATTTCTCAAGCTTTTCCAAAACTTCTATCTGCCTTTTCGTTGCTCCGTCATATTTTACAAATTCAACTGAAAACTCGGTTTTTGACGCCTTTTCAATTAGTTTTAACGGAATTGCCGCATTCAAAACCGTTACCAAATCACAGCAATAATAGTTCGCAACCCATTCCAAAAGCTTTAAATACTCGACGGAAAAAAGCGGGGTTTCATCAAGAATTTTATTAATCTTTTTTACCTTAATCTCCTCGGGTAAATAATCCGAAAACCCAACACAAAAAGCATTTATCAGTCCTTGTCTGCCAAAAGGCACAAGAATAGCTTGCCCGATTTTGATTTTTTCCTTCATCTCATCAGGTATTAAGTAACTGAATGTTTTAACGCCCAAACCCTTTATGTTTACAAGAGCCAAAGCATATTTCATTATTCAACTTCCATAAATTCTTTTTTAGCTTCCTGAATAGCTTCTTCGAGCAAATCAATTTGATCGGGCGAGAATGTTACACCCTTTTTCGTCGGAAGCCAAGATTCTCCACCGTCGGTTGTGTAAAAAATTCTCAAGTTTAAGTAGCTTTTTCCCTTGTACTCGCTGATAGAAATTTGCAGTTGTTCCGTATCAGATCTTTCAATTACCGCTAAAATTTTTGCTTCTGCCATGTATTCTCTCCTTTTTTTCTAATTATACCACAGATATTTATTTATGCTAAAATAAAAAAACAAGGAGAAAAATTTATGATAAGAATTGCAGTTTGCGGAGCAATGGGAAAAATGGGAAAAGAGGTTTGCCAAGCAGTTACGGACTGTCCCGATACCGAATTGACCGCCAAAATTGACATAGCATCAGAGAGCATGTATCACACCATAGAAGAAGCTCACAGGGTCGAAGATATTGACGTTTTAATCGATTTTACACAGCCTGCGTCAATTTTTGAAAACGCTAAATTCTGTTTAAATAACGGGATAAAAATCGTAATCGGAACAACAGGTCTTACAGACGAACAAATTAATGAGCTTGAAAATTTGTCAAAAGAAAAAAGCACGGGCTGTTTTATCGCACCGAATTTTTCAACGGGAGCGGTTTTAATGATGATGTTTTCAAAGCTTGCGGCAAAGTATTTTGATAATGCGGAAATCGTGGAATTTCACCATAATCAAAAGAAAGATGCCCCATCGGGTACGGCTATAAAAACCGCAAACCTTATGGCTGAAGCTAAATCGGATTTTACGAAAGGAAATTGTCCCGAAAAAGAAACCATAGAAGGTTCAAGAGGCGGAACATCTTACTCAAATATTCATATACATTCCGTGAGAATGCCGGGTTACATAGCTTCTCAGGAGGTAATTTTGGGTTCATCAGGGCAGATAATGACAATTCGCCATGACACAATGGACAGAAAATGTTATATGCAGGGTGTTTTACTTGCCGTAAAATACGTTTATAACAAGAACAGCTTTGTTTACGGGCTGGAAAATATTTTATAATATCTTGACAAATTACCTAAAGAGAGTTATAATAAATATAAGGGTGGCTGTTCTGCGGGAACAGCCTATACAGACCCTAAATGATATAGACTAAAAAATCTATAAAAAGCCTTACTCCGAGTAGGGCTTTTTTTAATATCAGCCTATCCATGTTATCACCTCCTTTCCACCTTTTATACAGTAAAGTTTTGGCGTGTAGTCGGAGTGATATGGTCTACCCTCACGAGTTATTATACCAACAACAAGGTCATTGTGTCAAATTTTTTGGAAATATTATTAAACTGATTTTGTAAGTTCGTTAATATCAATATCGAGAGCTTTGGCAATATCAATAACTTTCAAAACTGTGGGATTTTGGCGTGCCGTTTCAATAAAACTAATCGTAGTTCTTGACGTATCAACAAGTTCTGCAAGTTCTTCCTGCGAAATTCCCTTACGCATTCTGGCAAATTTAATATTCAAGCCTAGTGCTTTTAAACGATTATTTATCATAACTATATTTTATTTACTTAGAGTCTGCCTATTTGTCACTTACAGATTAAATTTGGTGTTTAACCTTATAGAATTTTGGTATGACAGAAACCCGAAAGACAAGAATTTACGCTTTTTTGCATAGCATAATATCATAACCGTACAATTCGCATATTTCTTGTAATTCGGTTACTTTCAACCCGTTGCGTTTAATCTTGTTTGAAAAAGTGGGTTGAGGTATTATCACGTTACGTTCTTCCCGCAGTCGATTTATTATACTTAATTGTGTTGTGCAGTCACGAGCCGTCAACAACTTCAATATCGAACGGTTATCCAAATCGGTAATTTTTTGCCAAAACAGGTTTTCATTCATCCTTTCAGTATAACCACTATTGACTTATTTATTCAAATATAATATATTATATTCATATAATAAATAAAAAATAACGATATCATTATAAATATTTAAGGAGGTTTTAATGAAAAAAGGTTTTACGATGGCGGAAATTTTAATCACGTTGGGAATAATCGGTGTCGTTGCGGCTTTGACCATCCCGACATTGATTAATAAATATCGTGCTGTTGAAATGAAAACGAGATTTGACAAAGCTTATTCAACTATCAGTCAGGCATTTGAACTTATGAAAATAGATAACGGCGGATATATAGACGGAAGCAGTTATAGCGCTGGTAAATTTGCTCCGGTTTTCCAACAGTATTTTAGAATTGTAAAGGCACATACAGGGAGCGCAATTTATGATGCGGATTTGCCAACTTACAAAAATTTTGCGGGAAATGCGAATTTCTATAAAAATATACTTGACGACGGGACATTACGTCTGGCTGACGGAACTATAATTTATATTGAAAATCCTGATGCTAATGGAATTCAATATCGTGTCTTTATTTTCGTAGATATTAACGGAATCAAACAACCGAATACTGCGGGTAAAGATTTATTCGGATTTCAGATTACAAACGACAGCAGACTTATTCCGCTGGGTGCAAAAAATAATCTTTTTGAATACAATGAATATGTAAATCAAAAAGAAAATGACTTTAATAACGACGATAACCTTTGCAATGAAACAAGCCGTTCAAAATTTAACGGTATCTACTGTACTTATAAAGCACTAAATGATAAGGATTATTTTAAAAAAATATTTAGTAAATAATATTAAAGTCCTTTACATCGGGATAAATGTAATATTCAAATTTTTATGATATAATTTTCTCCAAAAGGAGAAGTCATGAAAAAGCCAAAAATAGCAGTTCTCGGGGCAACAGGTGTTGTCGGCAGAGAAATTACAAAAATTGTCGATGAATTGAAAATTGAGTTTGAGGAGATTAAATTCCTTTCAAGTGCGAAATCGGCAGGTACAAAATACGAATTTCAAGGCAGAACTTATACGGTTGAAGAAGCAAAACCCGAAAGTTTTGACGGGGTTAATATTGTGCTTGCATCCGCAGGCGGTTCGACTTCTCAAAAGTTTGCACCTGAAATTGTTAAACGTGGCGGAGTTTTGATAGACAATTCTTCTGCGTTCAGGATGGAAAAAGATGTTCCGCTTGTAATTGCGGGGGTTAACGATAATGATTTGGAGAAACACAAAGGAATTATCGCAAATCCGAACTGTTCAACATCGCAATTAATGCTTGTTTTAAAACCTTTGCACGACAAAGCGAAAATAAAAAGGCTTATTGTATCAACCTATCAGGCGGTATCGGGTGCGGGACTCGCTGCAATAAACGAACTTCGTGACGACACAAATGCAAATCTTGGGGGTGAAAAATTTGAAAATAAATGTTTCAAAAAACCGATTTCGTTCAATGTTATTCCGCAAATAGACGTATTTTGCGAAAACGGTTACACAAAAGAGGAAATGAAAGTCGTTAACGAAACGAAAAAAATTCTTCATTTGCCTGATGATTTGCCGATTTCTTGCACGGCGGCACGAGTTCCCGTGTTTAACGGGCATTCTGAGGCTGTTGATATCGAATTTGAAGAAAAAATTACTCCCGATGAGGTCAGAGAAATTCTTAAAAATTCTTACGGGGTAAAAGTTATCGACAACCCCGAAAATTACGAATACCCTACAACACGTGACGCATCGGGAGTAAACCCCGTATTTGCGGGACGTATAAGAAAGAACCTTGCGTTTGAAAACGGGATTTCCTTGTGGTGTGTGGCTGACAATCTCAGAATAGGTGCAGCTTTAAATACCGTGAGAATTTGTCAAAAGGTTATTGAAAAGGGTTTGTATTAGCTTAACAAAAGGTAACTTTTTATTACTTTTTTAAGCCTTTTTTGTTATCATTAATTGTATGTTAATTGACAGAAACGAGATTAGGGCTTTAGTTGACAAAATCCACAGTGAGGGCAAGACCGTTGTTGCGACGAACGGCTGTTTTGACATTCTGCATGTCGGGCATGTACGTTATCTTGAAAAAACCAAAAGTTTTGCTGATGTTTCAATTATATTGTTAAATTCGGACAAGTCGGTAAAATCTATCAAAGGGCCTTCCAGACCGATAAACAACGAAAACGATCGTGCGGAAATATTAAGTGCTTTGAGATGTGTTGATTATGTGGTATTATTTGATGAGGACAGTCCTAAAAATCTTTTAGACGAAATGAAACCTGATGTTTATACAAAAGGAGCGGATTACACGATGGAAACCTTGCCCGAAGCGGATATTATGAGGAAAAATAATACAAGGGTCGAGTTTATAGACTTTGTGAAAGGGAAATCAACAACTGGGATAATTAATAAAGTGAGAAGTGAAAAGTGAAAAGACTTTTGTCTTACGAGCATACGCTCGCAATGACAGTTTAAAAGACACCATTGAAAATTACACAATCATAAAAAAAATAAGGAGTAACAAAAACATGCCAACATTTACATTAGAGGAAATTACACATATCACAGACGGTATGCTTACAAAAGTTCAAGATACCAAAATTTCGCAAATCGCACCGCCTTTGCTTGCGGATGAAAACACCCTCGCACTGGCTCTCGGCGAAGATGAAATCGCAAACCTCGCAAAATCAAACGCGAAAGCCGCACTCGTACCTTTAGGAGTTCAAATTCCTAACCTGACAACTATCGAGGTCGAAAGACCAAGACTCGCTATGATGAAACTCTTAAACATGTTCTACGTCGCACCAAACGTTAATAAAGGAGTTCATCCGACAGCAACGGTTCATGAAAGCGTTAAACTCGGCGAAAATGTTCAAATCGGTCCGAATGTCGTTATTTGCGAAAATGCAGTTATAGGGGATAATACAAAAATTCTTGCTAACACATACATCGGAAATGCCGCAATAATAGGCAAAAACTGCTTGTTCCACGCAGGAGTTAACATCGGTGACAGAGTTAAAGTAGGAAATGACGTAATCCTTCACCACGGAGTGTCTTTAGGTGCAGACGGTTTCAGCTTTGTAACCGAAAACCCCGACAACATCGAACAGGCAAGAAAAGACGGCGAAATTAAAGAAGCAAACAAAAAACAGGTAATATTCAAAATCCCGTCTATCGGTTCCGTTGTTATAGGCAATAACGTGGAAATCGGTGCAAACACAACCATCGACAGAGGAACTATCGAAAACACAACCGTCGGAGATAATACAAAAATCGACGATTTGGTTATGATAGGACATAACTGTAAAATCGGTGAAGGCTGTTTAATCGTTTCACAAGCAGGTATTGCAGGAAGCTGCGTAATCGGCGACAGAGTCGTTATCGCAGGTCAGGCAGGACTCGCAGACCACATCGAAATCGGCTCGGATACAATTATTACGGCAAAAGCAGGGGTTACAAAATCATTCCCCGAAAAATCCATTGTCGTGGGAATTCCAGCTATGCCGAGAAAAGATTTCATTAAACAGCTTAAAACTCTGAAAGACGCTCAGGAAATTATTTCTAAATTCAGAAAATATGAGCCTATGTTGAAAGAATTTGAGGACAGCATAACCGATGACCACAATTCTTAAAGAAATTTCAATATCCGGCAACGGCTTGATGAAGAATAAACCTTGTAATGTCAGATTTTGCCCGTCAAAAGAAGGGAAAATAAGATATTTTGTCAAAGGTAATTCTTTCGACGCAAGTTTGGATAATGTATTATCTACAGACCATTGCGTAGTCTTAGGAAATAAAAAGTCATCCGCTATGCTGACGGAACACCTGACAGCAGCATTGGCATTCTGCTCTATTGACAGCATAGATATCTATATGGATGAAGAAGAAGTTCCTGCACTCGACGGAAGCTCTAAACAGTGGGTCGAACTCTTTAAAAAAGCGGGCATTGAAAAACACTTGTTCCAAAAAGCCAAATGTTACACCGTTTCAGAACCCGTTTATTACCTGAACGGCAAAACAAGCCTTGTTGTTCTACCCTCGGAAGAATTCTATATTTCCTACGCCGTTAACTATAATCATCCGGATTTGACAAGAAAATGGGCCGCATACAACCGTAAAAATATAGAAGAAGTAATTTCTGCAAGGACTTTCGGGTTTTACAAAGATTTGAAAAAATATCAGATGCTCGGGTTTGCAAACGGAGTTACCATTGAAAACACTCTGGGCTTGACAGATGATGGATACACCTCAGACCCTCGTTTTGAAAACGAACCGATTAAACATAAAATTTTGGACTTAATCGGAGATTTCTACCTGACAGGCGTAAATCCGCTAAATCTTAAATGCCAAATTCTCGTAAAAGAGGCAGGTCATGCAGTTCATATTAAAACAGCAAAACTTTTGAAAGATAAGTTAATCGAAAAATAAGGAGAGAAAAAATGACAGAAGAAACTAAAGTATTAAACTTTGATGTAACGGAGATTATGAAGATGATACCTCACCGTTATCCTTTCTTACTCGTAGACAGAATAACGGAATGCGTTCCGGGTAAATACGCAAAAGGCTACAAAAACATGACAATGAATGAAGCGTTTTTCCAAGGACATTTTCCGAATAATCCCATAATGCCCGGGGTTTTACAGCTTGAAGCTATGGCACAGTGTTCAGCTCCGATTTTGATGACCATGCCTGAATTTGAAGGTAAATTAACACTTTATGCGGGAGTCGACGGAGTAAGGTTTAAAAATATCGTAAGACCCGGCGACAGATTTGATATGGAAGTAGAACTTGTTAAGGTCAAAGGCCCTATATGCAAAGCTCACGGTGTCGGAAAAGTCGACGGAAAAGTCTGCGTTGAAGCCGACATGACTTTCGCTTTGAAATAGATTTTTTACACATAAAAAAATAACCTGCCATCCGACAGGTTATTTTTTTTTAAGCAAAGATTAGTCAAAAACATAATCTATAATTGCAGCTTCTCTTGCACGTTTAATTGCCGTTGCAATCATTCTTTGGTGCTTTGCACAATTTCCCGTAATTCTTCTGGGGATAATTTTGCCTGCTTCAGTTAAAAATCTTTTTAACTTTGCCGCATCTTTGTAATCGATTGATTCAACTTTATCCGCACAAAGACTGCAATTTTTACGTTTTTTCTTCTCGTCTGTGTTTTGTCTTGCCATTGATTTTTTAGCCTTTCTAGCCTGTTTGTTTACTAAAACGGAATTTCGTCCTCGTTAATAAGTTCATCCGCCGTTTCAGCCGATTCAAATTTAACGATTTCTTCGGTTCCGTAATCCGAAATACTTGAACTGCCCATTTTTTCGACGGTATTTGCATCAATTTCATAAATTTTTCTTTCATTACCGTCATCCATTTTGGCAATAGTAATCTGAAGTCTGCCTTCTACAAGAACTCTGTCATTTTTTTTCAAAGACGAAACAACTTCATCCAGAACATTTCTTTTTGAAACGACTCTTAAAAGTGTTTCTTCTCGTTCGCCGATATTAAGAATAAATGCGGACACCGCAATATTGTTTTGAGTAAAACGTTTTTCCGGTGCTCTGTATACTGTTCCGGTTACTACAGCTTTTGCTAAACTCATAGTCTACACTCCCGCTTTTGATACTTCCAAAAACATTGTTCTTAAAATGTTGTCGCTAAGTCTTAATTGACGTTTGAATTCCGCAACACTTTCTTCAGGCAAATTCATAACGGTCGTTACAAAAAATCCGTCCCTGAAATTTTGGATTTCGTAAGCCAATTTTTTTCTGCCTGTTTTGTCTGTAGATTCGACTTTTCCGCCAAAATCTTTAATGATTTTTGCAAATGAATCAAGTGCTTTATCTACTTCTTCTGCATCTAAATTCGGTTTAAATACAGTTAATAATTCGTAAGTTTTCATTTAATATTTCTCCTATTTCTAATGTATAAATCATATCATGGAAATAATTTTTTTTACAACATGTATTCGGCAAAAAAGACATAATCTGCCGAACCTATTAAGAAAATATCCTGCCGCACATCATCCGAAGAACCTTGCCATTCAACAAAAACAGGGCCTCCGAGAAGATTAACTTTAGCTCTATTTTCTGTTAAGTTATTTAAAACACAAGCCGTAACGCTTGCACAAGCACCTGTTCCGCAGGCAAGAGTAATTCCGCAGCCGCGTTCAAACACACGCATATCTATTTCCATTCTTGATTTTACTTTTACAAATTCCACATTCGTTTTTTCGGGGAAATATTCGTGTTTTTCAATTTCCGGCCCGTATTTCACCGCCAAATCCATCGGATTTTCGTCAGTAAAAATTACGCAATGCGGATTACCCATAGACACGGGAAATATCTCAAATTCCCTGTCAAGCACATTAATTTTTCTTTCACCGAAAAACGGAATTTTTTTATCTTCAAAAATCGGTTTTCCCATATTAACTTTGACAAGACCGTTTTCCAAAAGTTCGGGTTTTATTATTCCTGCGAGTGTTTGGACGCTAAATGATTTACTGTTTACGAGTTTTTTATCGTAAGCGTATTTTGCAAAACATCTCATACCGTTTCCGCACATCTGAGCGCTTGTACCGTCAGAGTTAAAGAAATACCAGCCTATGTCGGCATTTTCTTCATCGAGTTTCGGAATAATCAAACCGTCTGCCCCTACACCAAAATTTCTGTTACAAATTTTTCGGGCAAATTCAGCCATTTTTAATCCTGTTTTTTGATATTCATCATAATCAGTTATGACAAAATCATTTCCGCACCCTTGCATTTTAGTAATTTTAATTTTTTTCATAATATTTCCCTCGTTAATATTATATTATAAAAAACCGATTTACCGATGTAAAAATTTTTAAAGTGTTTTTAAATTTTTTTATAAGGAGGGAAAAACTATGTTTTTTAACGTATTAAAAGCAAAAGATATTGTCGAATTGAAAGAGGGCAGTTTTGAAAAAGAAATGCTTCTTGAAAGAAATGAAAGTAGTTTTAGTATAATTGCACTAAAGAAAAACGAAATTATTGACACGCATACATCCGTTTGCGACGCTGCCGTGTATGTTCTTGAAGGAGAAATCGAAATTCACTTCGATGCCGAAAAATTCAAAATTGAAAAAGGTGAAATTCTCATGTTCAAAAAAGACAAAGAACACAAAGCCGTCGCCCTAAAAGACAGTAAATTCTTTGTTATAAAGATATAAGTCGGTCGGATTAATAAATCCGACCTCCTAATTTATTCCTGCTGCTATATTGCTTTATATCCTGAATTAACTTTAAATACAATTCTATTTCATCATTTGATAACGAATATATCTCTTTTAAAATTTTATCTCTGGCTTTATTATCCGAATTTTGGACGTTAATCCCAAAATCTGCAAGCGGAATATTTAAAGTTTCTACTATTTTAAAAAATGTTTGAAGGCTCGGGACAAAAGCACCTCTTTCAAGTTTGCCGTAATGTTTCTCGGCGATCCCCAGCTTTTCGGATAATTTTTCTTGCGTATATCCTGCCTTTTTTCTGTATTGTTTTAGTTTCGTTCCAATAAATTGCTTGTCACAATATGTCATAAATACCCCGCTATTCAATATAAAATTAATATACATTCGATAAATTATTAACTATATATATGTTACAATTAATTAAATAGATATACATGTATTCCCTTTTCATGTTACTATGTATTCAAATCTTTCATTAATCCGTTTATGTAAATTGATTTTTAAGAGTTAAAAGGATGAAATTATACTAAAATGACAAGTAAAACCAAGAAGTGCTACCTGGATTTTTATTTTTTTAGAATTAATTTTGAATTATCCGATTTTTACGGCATTATTTATCAGTTTTTGATAATTTTATTCAGACTGTTCATTAAAATAAGATTAACATTTTATTACAAAAAATACAAAATTATCCCGATCGGTTCATATTGCCTTCCAAGATGTATATGTACATTCAATAATTTAAAACCTAAAAAGCGCAAAGGTGAATTAAGCTGTCCGTTTGATTTAGGCTTTTTTTATGACACGGATGCTGTCACACGGTTAATAGGGAATAGGTTTGATAAATTTTATGAGGGATTAACTTATGATGAGGAGAAAAAATATTATGTCAACAACAATATAAACGCCGTTTTTAATCACGACAAAAAACTGACAAAAAGCGAGTTTATTAAAAGGTACAATAATCGCATAAAAAATTTTTACACCTATGCAGAAAACCCACATATCAAAAAAATATTTTTAATGACGGCATCTAAAATAAATGAAGTTCAGACAGATAATTTGATTAACAGTATAAATTCTTTAAATGTTGTTAATTACAAAATTGTAATCATTAATGAATCTGAAGATAAATTTTTTTATAACGGGAAATCAAAACTTGTGAGGGTAATCAATAATTCAAACTATTTTAAAGATTTTCAAAAAATAAACGAAAACGGAAATTGGGCTGGCGAATTAAGGAAATGCCGCACTTTAGAAAGTTTTAGAATAAACAGTCTGATATCACATGACATACTAAAAATAATTTTTGAAAATAACAAATCCCACAAAAAAACGGCGGTAACGGGAATTGAACCCGTGTCAACAGAATGAGAATCTGCTATCCTAACCCCTAGACGATACCGCTATTTTTACAAGAATTATTATAACACAAACAGGTTGGAAAATCCAACCTGTTTTTTTAATTTGTTTTTTTAATCTGCTTTGTTTATCGTAACCATATTGATAATAAGCCCAAGAAACGACAGCACCACAGAGCCTAAAAATGCACTAATAAAGCCGTCAACTTCAAATCCCGGAGCAAGATAACCGGCAAGCATGAACAAAAGAGCGTTGATTATCAGCGTAAAAATTCCCAGAGTTAAAATGTTAATCGGTAAAGTAATCAAAACAATTAATGGTCTTACAAAAATGTTTATAAGAGCCATTATTACCGTAACAAGCATAGCACTTTGAAAGTTTTCCACACCAATACCCGGAACAAGCCATGCGGTAAACATTATGGCAAGAGTGAACAACAGCCATCTTAAAAGTAATATCATAGCACCTTCCTTTCAATGTTAATTTTACTATCTGATTAATAATTTTTCATCACCAAAATGTATAATATCTTGCAAAAAATTTAATTTACTTATATAATCAAATCGAAAGAGAGGTATTTGTTATGAAAGAAAACATTTTAATCGTTTTATTGTTACTAATCCTTGCAGCAACAATGTTTCAGCCATGCTGTAACAGGTATGAAGTTGTAACGGGTTCTAACATGTTAACAATTCTTGTTGACAAGAAAACGGGTGAAACCTGGAGAAACTGTATCTGCGGAGAAAATTCAAATATTCCGGGATGCTGGGAAAAAATGATTACAATTAATCCCGAAATGTTTAACAAGCCGATAGGTGAAGCAAGAGCAGTTTTGAAGATGGTTAATCTTCAAAAACAGCAAAACAGAGCAGAAGAACAAAAAGCTCCGGAAGCTAATCCTACAGCTCCAAATCCGGAAAAATAATAAAAGTAAAGTCAGGTAATTTCCCTGACTTTATTTTTTATCCAAAACTTTAATCAAATGCCACCCGAATTGAGTATAAACAGGATTTGAAACCTCACCGACAGGCGTTGCAAATGCCGCACGTTCAAATTCTTTTACCATCTGACCGCGTCCGAAGTAGCCCAAATCCCCGTTGTTACGTGCTGACGGGCAAATTGAATATGCTCTTGCATAATATTCAAAATCTCCGCCTTCATCTATCGCTTTTTTAATTTGTTGAGCCTCACCAGCCGTTTTTACAAGAATATGTTCGGCATGCACGCTTGTATATTCTTCAGCTTTAACCGCACCGACCAATAAAAATACCATTACAAAAAGTTTACATAAATTTTTAATCATAATTTTATCCTGCCTTAATTTTTATTATAAATCCATTACCTTGCAGACCTAACTCTGTTGCGTCCGTCATTTTTTGCCTCATAAAGTGCTTTGTCCGCATCCGCAAACATTCCGTCGGGATTTTCAAAATCCGTTTTTGAGCTTACGCCTATGCTTACCGTAATATTCAAACTCTGCCCGTCAAATTTGAAAACATTTTTTTCTATGCGTTTACGAAGTCTTTCCAAAGGAACGGGTGCGTTTTGAGCCGAAGTTTCCGTTAAAATCACCGCAAATTCTTCACCGCCGTAGCGGAATAATGTATCGGTCTGTCTGAAATTATCTTTTATGATGAAGGCAATTTCCTTCAATATGTAATCACCGCACAAATGCCCGTATTCATCATTGATTTTTTTGAAATAATCTATGTCAATAATTGCAAGACTCAAATCGCAGCCGTAACGTTTTGAACGTTTGTATTCTTTATTGAACTCCAATTCAAAATGACGGCGGTTATATAATCTTGTAAGAGCGTCGGTTATAGACATATTTTTTGTCTGCGTGTACATAAAATTGATTTTCTTTATGACTTCAATTTTATTTGCGTCCGGAATATCAAAACTTTCAATAATACACTGAATATTGTTTTGAATTTCATCCAAAACCGCAGAGGGTATTTCAAAATCAGAAACATTATTTTTATTTTCCATAACTTTATAATAACAAAAATCTTGTCATCTATCCATTTTTTTGTTAAAATTATCCGTAATGGTTAAACTGTCCGCAATAGAGATACTTAACAAATTTTCAAAAAATTCATCACATGCAAACGAAGTTAGCAGACTTTCGATGATAATTTTTGAGGAAGTAAATTCCAAAATCAAGGAAATGCCCGACAAATACAAGAAATATTTACAAGCGGGTGCATTACTTCATGACATAGGTTATTACAGAAATTCAAAGGCACACAACAAACACAGCATGGAAATGCTTTTGGAATTCGGATTAGACGGATTTAGCGAAACCGAAGAAAAAATATCGGCATGCATTTGCAGATACCACAGGGGCGGGCTTCCCGACAAAATCGAGCATGAAATTTACAACACGCTTGACAAAAAGGAAAGAAAAGCCGTGAAAAGGCTTGCGGGAATTTTAAAAATTGCCGACGGACTTGACGACGGACACATGCACTTAATAAAAGATATTCGTATTGACTACGATGAAGTAAACAATATTGCACAATTCATAATAACGCCGACAAATCCCGAATTCTTACCCGATATAACACCTGCAATAAGAAAAAGAGATTTATTTGAAATAGCTTTCAAATGTCAAAGCGTTTTGAAATTAAATCAACTATAAATCTTCCTTAATAATACCTCCCGAACCTCTGTCTATTTCTCGTTTGTATGGTTTGTCGTTTTCATCAAACCAAGTTTTCACTGCCCCCCTGATTTCAATTTTTGCTGTTCGTTTACCGTTTTCGTCATATTGAATTTCTGTTTTCACATCCCCCGGAGTTATTATAGTAAGTTCCTTTGAGCGAATACCGTTTCCGTGGTATTCGTAATAAATTTCGATTTTTTTGGCAAGTACGTTGTGTTCATCATAAAGAGAATTAAATTCATAAAGCATTTGTTCGTATTGGTCGTATCTGTGACCTATTTCGAGATTTTTCTTTCTTGCATAGTCTGCAAAAAGTATATTTTCGCCTACATAATATCTGGAAATCAGTAATCCTGCGGGTTTGTTAATCTCATGTACGACTTTACCGATGTCCGAATACTGTTCGATAACCCTTGTCCCGTCATGCTTGATGTACTTGGGTTTTAGAGGGTCAGGCTCAGGAGGCTGTTTGTTTCCAAACAGTCTGTTACCGAACAGCTTATCTATAAAATTCTCCATAATGTCAAGATAATATATCGGGCAATTTATATCATCATTCATTTAAACTATGTTATAATAAAGACATGAAAAAATTAGTTTCATTATTTTTAATACTTCCATGCCTGTCTGTGAGTGCAAGTGAGTTGACGGAGGACTATTTTGACATCGCCTCGGACTATTGCACATGTGGAAAATACAGGCAAGCTTTGGAATATGTGGAAAAAATTATTGCGGCAGAACCTTCAAACACTGACGCTTTGGAATTGAAAAACACAATTCTTAGGGTCATAAATCCTTATTCAAAATCTTATTTAACAAGAACTTATCCGAACATAAAAAAATCGGTTGACTATAAAAATGAAGGAAACAGAAGCGGAGAAATTTCTTCTTTAACTTCGGGAAACAACTACTGGTCATATTTTCTGCTCGGAAGAATTTATTCGGAAAACGGTGATTATACAAATGCGATATCGAGTTACAAAAAAGCAATCGAAACAAATCCCGAAAACTCTCAACCCTATCTGGGACTTGCCGAAGCCTATATCGGCATATCGGATTATAACAATGCACTTACGGCATTAAATACATACTTGGGCAAAAACCCGAATTCCGATATAGCTTACGCTTTGCGTGCAGAAACGTACTTAAATTTGAACGACGTTAACAATGCGGAAAACGATATTGAAAAAGCGGTTAAAATTGATGAAAATATCGCCTATTTGCTTACAAAAGGTAAAATTTTATACAAAAAAGGAGATTACAATTCCGCAATAGAAATTCTGAACAAACTTTCAAGAAATGTTCAAACATCTGAGGTTTACAAATACATCGGTTTATGTGACTATGCACTGAACGATTATGCAAACGCTTTAATTAACCTTGATAAAGCAATCATCTTATCTGATGACGACAAAGATTTAGCGGTAATATATAATAAAGTAAAAGGAAAGTTGGGAGAAAATGAAAAAGGAAACGACATCAGGTAAAATCAAAAATTTTATAATAACAGTAACACTTTCGGGATTAATGTTATTCGGGCTTCAGTGCTATTGCGGAACGAACAGCCTCAAATTCGCACAGGTAAGTGATGTTCATTACTACACTGGTGCAAATAACACAACGTATAAAATGGTTGCCGAATCTCCAAAACTTTTGGATGATGCTATTGAACAGATAAATTCCGTTCCTGACGTTTCATTTGTAATGTTTACGGGAGATTTGATTGACAAACCTTTTGAAAAAGAGCTTAGTGCGTTTTTACCGCACACTGAAAAGCTGAAATATCCGTGGTATTTTGCATTCGGAAACCATGACACAATGTTTGGCGGATATTTAACCCCTCGTGTTTATATGGACATGGTGAACAAATACAACAAAAACTATAAATTTGAAAAATCGTTTTACGCATTCACCCCCCAAAAAGGTTACAGGGTAATTGTTCTTGACTCAATAATACGTGACAGACTGACTTCCGAAGGTCGTCTGGGCAAAGAACAGCTCGCATGGCTTGACAATGAACTTGCAAATTCAAAGAAAGATACTGTTTTAATCTTTATGCATGTACCCGTTTTAGAGCCGTTTAACAGTCCTAATCACAGATTAGAGGATGCTGACAAAGTCGAAGAAATCATTAATAAATATAAAAACCCGATAGCAATATTTCAAGGTCACTATCACAGTGCAAAAATTACGCAAAAAGGCAATGTTTTATACGTAAGTTGTCCGGCTTTGGTTTCTTATCCGAACGCTTTCAGGATGATAACCGTAACAAATTACCGCACTAAAACAGTGTTTAACATAGAAAACAAAGAAACAAACCTTAAAAATGTGCAAAAACTTGCGAAATTACTGGTCTTTGGCTCAAGCATTTACACAGGTACGGAAAAAGACCAAAACAATACAATAACGATAAAAAAATGAGGATAAATATATGGGCGAATTTAACGTAAAATTCAGAGGTGTAAGAGGCAGTTACCCGATAGCTGACAGGGATTATCTTGAATACGGCGGAAACACATCTTGCGTGGAAGTCAATGTCGGCGGGCATTTGATAATTCTTGATGCCGGAACGGGGTTGATTAACATCGGAAACGAACTTATGGGAAAATACATCTCCTCGGGCATAAACGCTTGCGACAGAACCCCGATAAACGCAACCGTTTTAATTTCGCATATTCATCAAGACCACCTGCAAGGTTTTACGTTTTTCAGACCCCTCCATATCCCATCATCAATAATAAATGTTTTCGGCAACGTAAATTATAACGAAAGTTTGTCCGATGAACTTGCTCAGTTGTTATTCGGCAAATCTTTTCCGCTTGACCTCGGAGATATTGCCGGAAACCTTAACATCAGAGATATAAACGAAACAGAAGGGATAATTTTACGTCAGGGCGAACCGCCGATAATCAAGCGTATTGAGTGTGAAAAAGATGCAGTTCCCGAAAACGATGACGTACTAATTACCTGCTACCGTTCATACGCTCATCCGCAAGAAGGCGTGCTTGTTTTCAAAATTTCTTATAAAGATAAATCACTTGTTTACGCTACCGACAAAGAAAGTTACGAGGGCGGCGACAAAAAGCTTAGTGCCTTCGCACACGGATGTGATTTGATAATCCACGATGCACAATACACAACGGAAGATTACTTAGACTCCTTCGCACCGAAACAGGGATACGGACATTCCACCTTTGAAATGGCGATAGAATGCAAAAATCAGTCCAATGCGAAAAAACTCGTGTTCTTCCATTATGACCCGTGTTATGACGATAATAAATTAAATGGAATAAAAGAGCGGTATTCATCCGATGATGTAATTCTTGCGTACGAAGGACTTGAAATAGAATTATAATGAAGAAAATAATTATATTGTTGATATTTACAAGTTTTTTGGTTTCGGGCTACAAAAAACCCGAAGTTACGGTAATAGATGCGACGAAAAACGCCTATTTCCATAACAATTTGGGCTTGAATTACATGAATGAACGCTGTTATTATGCCGCCATACAGGAATTTAAAATTGCAATAAGTTTAAACCCCAACACACAGGCGACAGCGGTTTATTACAACAATATCGGCGATGCTTATATGCTAATCGGTTATCCCAATATGGCACAACAGCCTTATGAGGATGCAGTAAAGCAGTACAGCCTGAATTTTCAATATTACGAAGATTTAGTAAAATGTTACGGCAAACTCGGACTTATTCCCGCTAAAATAGCCGAATACAGCAAAGCAGGCAACCCGTTAAACAAAGTTATGCTCGGACTTTTATACATTGAAAAAGGCGATTTGAAACGCGGTGTAATTATTCTTGATGAATTTACCATGTCAGAACCTGACCTTCTGATTACGACAGCAGTTAAACAGTATATAAAAGATACCGTTAAAAAAATAAATTCTTTATAATCTTTTTGAACCCCCGATTCTAATTTTATTCAAAACATCAATAAAATGTATGATTTTATTTTTGCAGTCCTCTGCTAATATTTAACCATACTCCTTAGAGAACTAAGATACACATATCCCTAATCAACAGCTATGGACTTTGTACATAGCTTTTTTTTATATGGATTTATATAAGAGCGGATGAAACCGAATAGAGAATTCTTAATTTTTCCGTATCATTTTGAATTAAAGACATATTTTTGTTAATTTCCGTGAGATAGTATTCTTTACTTGAAAAAGCATTAAAACAGAAAAAATGTTCAACATCTATCCCCAAAGCGTCGGATAATTTTTCCAAAGTGTCGGGCTGGGGATAATTTCTGCCTGTTTCGATTTTGCTAAGACTTGTAATATCAAGATTTATCTTTTCCGCAAGTTTTTCTTGTGTCATGTTCTGTGATTTTCTCAGTTCCTGAATTCTTTTTCCTAATTTTTGTTTCAAGTTCATACAATTAATTTAATTAGAATAAACAAAAAATTAAATAGATTAATAAGCATAATGAGTATTGACAAATTTGCTTAATAGGTATATAATATTGATAGACAGTCGTTATTTTGGAGGTATATTATGATGACGAGGCATAGGCAAGGATTTACATTAGCGGAAGTTTTAATTACCCTTACTATTATCGGCGTTGTCGCGGCGTTGATGTTACCGACATTGTTTACGAATGTAAATCAAAAGGTTTATGA
>CANQMP010000010.1 GCA_947624975.1 Candidatus Gastranaerophilales bacterium | reverse complement strand
GGGGGGGGGGGGGGATTTTTTCCTAGCAAGGGTTTTGAGGGTGTTCTAACTCCAAAAACCAATAGCTTCGCCTTTACTTTGGCGGAAGTTCTCATTACCCTCGCTGTCATCGGTGTTGTTGCAGCGTTGACCATGCCTGTACTTATAAATAAATATCAGGAAAGAGTCACGATAACTAAAGTTAAAAAGATGTATTCCACGTTAAATCAAGCCGTTAAGCTTGCCGAAGTAGATAACGGGCCGGTAAATACGTGGAATTTGCCGACATGCTTAAATGGCGGAAGTCAAGAGTTATACAGTTACTTAAAACCGTATTTAAGAGTTGCAAAAGAATGTGTTGAAGATAACTCGGGTAATTGTCTTGATACAAATACAGATTATTACTATTTAAACGGCATGGAATGGGGTAGCCCAAATTCCGAGTCTGGTTATGGTAATAAATATTATGTAAGACTTATTCTTTCTGATGGAAGTTTAATTTGGTTTAGATCTGCCGGCACAGAAGGTTGTACAGATACAGATAGCGGTTATACTGATGTGTGCGGACTGCTCTGGTATGATGTAAACGGTAGTGCAAAACCAAACACGATGGCAAAAGATATTTTTGCTTATTTCCTTCGTCCGTCGGGAGTTTATCCATACGCTGCTCAAAACTGTTATTTGAACAGAAGAGGTTGGGGATGTTCAAAATGGATACTTGAGCATGATAACATGAATTATCCCGAAACTGCGCCGTCAGAGTCGAGCGAAAATCAGTAAAATAAATTATTGATGGGTGGAATGGCACTTGTTCCACCCATCCTACTTTTTTATGAGGAAAAATGTAAGTTGGGGGTTTCCACCCCAACAAATTTTTAAAAAGTGAAAAGCGGATTGCGAGCTGAGGGCGAGGCTTGACGGCGAAATGACTAAGTCATTGCAGACGTCAATCGCAGACCCGTTAAACGCGAGCAACCAAGCAGACCGTATCGGGTGCTAAAGCACCAAAATAATTGCACCCTAATTTTGTAGGCTAGGGGGAGTAAGAAACTATTACTTCCACGGGTTACACTCATCAGGGAATTTCCAGCCGTTAAGCTGTACTTTCTTTATACATGGAAGATTTTCTTCATTACCGTCATATTGGTTAGGGATTTGCGGTTCAAAACCTTTATTGTAAAAATATTTATTTTTTAGTGGACTCCACGCTGTTTTGGGATAAAAACCAAAAGAGAACCATTCCTTATTCCTAGTATTATATTTTTCATCAGTAACATGTGAACTAACAGGGAAAAAAACTAAGTCATGGGCACGATAACTAAATACCGCAGCAGAGCCATTTGGAAAGTATACTGCTAAACGCTTGTCACTAGCATAGACAGGCTTAATATATTCATAACTTGATATTTTTAAGTACGGTTTAAAGAATTTTTCAAAATTTTTAGTTAAACATTCTTCGGAGTTAGAATCTTCTTCCGAACAGTTATCTAAATTCCATGTTTTTTTATCCCCGTTGTCTATTTCCGAAAGTTGTACGGCTTGATTTATATCACTATAAAACTGTTTCAATCTTGTTTCCGCTACGGTTTGATTGTATTTGTTAAGCAGTGTCGGTATAGTCAATGCGGCAACAATACCGATGACAGCGAGAGTAATTAAGACTTCAGCCAAAGTAAATCCGAACTTTCTCATTTTACCTCCTTAATTAAATATAACTATATAATTATTATTATAACCCTATAGTTATTTAATCATAATTTTTGTAAATTGTCAACTGAAAAAAATTACATAAATTATAATTAAGTTATGAACATTAAAGAAGAAATAAAGGTTATCGCAGCCCGCAGAGGCACGACATTAAAGAAAATATGCGAATTATTGTCGGAAAAGACCGGTAAATACTATTCATACAACAATATAGCCAACAAAATCCACAGAGATACCATCAGATTCAATGAAGTTCAACAAATTTTTGAAATATTGGATTATGAAATATGTTATAAAGATTTAAGAACCTAAAAAAAGAGCCTTTCGGCTCTTTTTTTATGCTTCCTGTTTAGTTTCCTTTTGCTGATTAATAAGGTTTTGAAGTTTTTCTTTAATTTCTTCGCCCTTTCTTTGCATATCCGAAACTACATCGTCCGCTTTGGATTGAATTTCTTTTACTGTTTCATCCGCTCTTTTCAGTGCATCTTTTGCACCGTCTTTTAACATAGCACGGGTTTCTTCACCTGATTTGGGGGCTAAAAGTATTCCCGCAACGGCACCGATGGCACCGCCGACTATAAAACCCGCTAAAAATTTTGTTGCTGACATAAGTATCACTCCTTTACTAATTTATATTCTAACAATTTTGTCTTACGGTTTAATCACCGTAAACGGCTATTTTTTAAACAAATTATAGGCTGTTGAAAAACCTTTAAACAAACCGCCGAGCAAAGTTCCGGAAACAATTTTCGTCCTGTCAAAAAACTTTCCGACAGCCGTTTTGAAGTCCAAAACACCTTTATCCGTATTTTTTACAATTTCATTAATTGAACTCAATGTTTGATTTAATTCGTTCAAAGTCGGCTTTAACTCCGTATTAACAATATTTGAGGTTTCGTTAAGGCTGTTTGCCAATTTTGAAATATCTATCAACAGTTTAACCAAAAATCCGGCAACCACGATTAAAACAATGCCCGTAGCCCAGACTAAAAAAGTCAAACCTTGATTTAAAGCGATTTGTGACATTTCCATTTACTGATTTCCTTTAATAGTTGTTGTATTCATCGTCCATTTCTTCAAGCTCTTTTGCTTTAAGAAGTTTCTTTGATTTTACCATATTTGTAAATTTTCTTAATTGCCTTTCCAGCTTATATTTCATTAAATCAACGCTTTCAAGAGCCTGTTTTTTAGCTTCGGAGATAGCGGGGGAATGTTTTTCGTACAATTCGCAAGCTGCATCTTTCAGTTGACGTCTTGATTCTTCACCCGATTTCGGAGCGTATAAAACACCTGCGATAAGCCCGCCTACAACGCCTGCTAACAAGCCCATTCCAAACATTAGCGATTTGTTTTTACTCATAATATAACCTCATCTTTCGTGAATTATTCTATCATATTTTTTATTTAATTACAAGTCAAATCATCAATTCGATAGCTGCATCACGGATTGCACCGATTAACCCGTAAATTTTTGAAACTTTTTTCATTTTAATTCTGAACACTATCAATATCGCATAAATTGAAAGAATTAGAACTATCCTGAAAAGAACCTGTTCCTGTTTCTTTTTGAAGAATTTATAAACCTTATTAAATGATTTATTAAAAGAACTTACCAAACATCTTGCATATTGAAGCCATGTTTGGGCAAGCGGATTAAATGCCTGAACACAGTCGTTTAACGCACAAACATATCTGTCCGCCTTGACGATTAATAAAATCAATGTCAATGCGATGATTAGTTCAGCTATAAAAACTATTGCAATAAGTATGTACATATTCTTTTTCTTATATTAATATATAAAGTAACGAATTGGAATACATCCACAGGACTATTTATGAAAATCAGATTTTATACGGCAATAATTTTAGCAAGACTTGCACATGCAGGTATCAGACTTCTCGGAAAATCTTCGGGAACATCTTTTTGCGGAATGCTTGCACTAAAAATCTGTCCCGATTTTCTTAAATACTGTTCAAAATACATTACAAAAGGCATAATAACCGTTACGGGAACTAACGGAAAGTCAACGACTTCGGGAATTCTGGCACACATCCTTGAAAACTCGGGACAAAAGGTTATCCACAACCTTGAAGGTGCAAACATGCTCACAGGCGTTGCAAATGTCTTTGCGTTGAAAATCTGTCCTTTTAAAAAATATGATTATGCGGTTATCGAAAGCGATGAAGCTTATCTGACAAAGCTTTACGATTTTATGAAATCGGATTACCTTGTTGTGACAAACCTTTTTAGAGATCAGCTCGACAGATACGGTGAATTAAATACAACAGCGGAATTTATCAAAAAAGCGATAGATAAAAACCCTGATTTAAAGCTGGTTTTAAACGCTGATGACCCGATAGTTTCAACATTTAACAGAAAAAAACACGCAATTTATTACGGTTTTGAAAACGTTGAATACGACTGTACCTATGAACACAAGTCAAATGCACCGTCCGAAGCTTTCAACTGCTCTTGCGGAGAACCGCTTAAATACTCAAAACAATTTTTTGCACAACAGGGTCATTATTACTGTCCTACCTGCGGTTACAAGCGTCCCGACTGCGATTACAAGGCAGAGGTAAAAGTTTACAATGACTGTTCTAACATAAAAGTTAACGGAAAAGATTTCAAAATCAACCTGACAGGCTTATACAATGCCTACAATGCACTTGCCGCAGTCGCCTTGAATCTTGAAATCGGATTTGGCGAAGAAAAAATTCAGTCGGCACTCGATACTTACAGAGCGATTTTCGGACGTACCGAAAAACGGACGATAAACGGAAATCCTGTCTTAATCCAGCTTATAAAAAACCCCACGGGGGCAAGCGAAGTTTTAAAAACCGTAGACCTCAATTCCAACATAGTTATAGCGATTAACGATAATTATGCTGACGGCAGAGATATCTCATGGCTTTGGGACAGTGATTTTGAACAGCTAAAAAATGCCCAAAAACTTGTCATAGCATCAGGCACACGTGCCTGTGACATGGCATTACGGCTCAAATACGCAGGAATTCCGCAAGAAAAGATTTTAACCGAACCGAACATAAAATCAGCGATAAATAAAGCTTCAAAAGCGGGTAAAACAACGATTTTGCCGTCATATACGGCGTTATTAGAAATAAAGGAGAAATAAAAAATGTTATTAGGCGTAAATATAGATCATGTGGCGACATTACGAAATGCAAGGGGCGGAGTTGAGCCGGATGTAATTAAAGCGGCTCAAATTGCCGAAGAAAACGGCGCAAAATCAATTACTACGCATTTAAGGGAGGACAGACGCCATATTAAAGACGAAGATGTGTATTCACTGATTAAAATTTTAAAAACCCGTCTTAACCTTGAAATGGCAATGGCAGACGATATCAGAGAAATTGCACTTGATATAAAACCTTATTCCATCTGCCTTGTGCCTGAACGCAGGCAGGAAGTCACGACAGAAGGCGGACTTGACGTTACGGGACAGACGGAAAAGGTTGCGGAATTTATTAAACCGATGCTTGATGCGGGTATAATCGTGAGTTTGTTTATCGATCCTGACGAAAATCAGGTTAAGGCTTCTGCAAAAACGGGTGCTCAATTTATAGAAATGCACACAGGCTGTTATTCCGAGTGTTTCGGGTATGCGGAGGAAGAACAGGAATTTCAAAAACTCAAAAAATCCGCTGAACTTGCTCAAAGTTTGGGACTAAAAGTTAACGCAGGACACGGACTTAATTATGAAAATGTTCACAGAATGCACGAGATAAAGGGTTTGTGTGAACTGAATATCGGACACAGCATAATTTCACGGGCTGTTTTTACGGGACTTGGACAAGCTGTTAGCGATATGAAAGGGTTAATCGAATGAAATCGGAAAAAGAGATTATAGAAGAAATGCAGCAGGTTGTAGAGCAGATGAGGCTTGACGACATTGAAGATAATCCGAATATTGTTGATGAAACATTTGAATGTGATTGTTGCGGAGAAACAAAATGTCTTGCAGGCTCAATAGAATATGAAGGTTACAGACTTTGCAATGACTGTGTACTTTTGGCAGAAACAGGTTTTGCACTCGGGAAAATTAAATCGGTAAACGAGTTAATAGAAGCTATCGAGGACAAACATCTTGAACAGCTCGCAAAATTTGTAAAAGAAGAAGAACAGCGAGAAAAGAATTAAAAATTTGTTGGGGGCGAAACCCCCAACATACATTTTAGAAAATTCTGATGTGGTGGTGCAGTCCGTCATTGCGAGCGAATGCCTCAGCTAATTATTTCGCACGAAGTGCCGTAATATTTCCCTCTCCCCCTGCGGGAGAGGGTTAGGGTGAGGAGTAAAACTGTAAGTTGGGGTTTCGACCCAAACAAAAACCGTACCCCATCTGCCCTTAGGACATCTTCCCCATTATGGGAAGATATGTAAAGTCCCTTAAATATAAATTTAGGGTAATAGAAAAGTTCCCTCCCCAAATGGACTCTGTGGATAGACTCCCTCCCAATTAGGGGAGGGAATTTATATTATTTTCGCACGCAGTGCCGAAAAGAACCTCTCACCTTTCACTTCTCACTTTTCATTTAAATATTGCGTACAGACTCAGTCTGCCATTTCTCCTCACTCTTAGTCAAATAATTTGCACGCAGGTTTTGGGGGCAAATGCTTTTAATTTTCTTTTGTTTGTGCTAAAATATTGCCGAAAAGAGGATTTTATGACAGCGACTAAAATTAATGATTTACCTACGGTTTACGATGCAAAAGCAACCGAAGAAGATATTTATAAATTTTGGGAAGAAGGCGGTTACTTTAAAGCCAATGCAAAAAGCAAAAAACCTGCTTACTCTATTGTAATTCCGCCCCCGAATGTTACAGGTGTGCTTCACATGGGGCATGCTCTTGATGAAACTTTGCAGGATATTTTAATTCGCTATCACAGAATGTCAGGTTATGAAACCCTCTGGGTTCCGGGAACAGACCATGCCGGACTCGCTACACAAAACGTCGTTGAAAAAAATCTTGCAAAAGAAGGGCTTAGCCGTTACGATTTGGGCAGAGAAAAATTTATCGAAAAAACCTGGGAGTGGACTAACAAGCATAAAGGTGCTATTCTTGACCAGTGCAAACGACTCGGTGCATCTTTTGACCGCTCAAGAGAAAGATTTACTTTCGATAAAGGATGTTCTGATGCTGTTAAAGAAGTTTTTGTCAGACTTTACGAAAAAGGACTTATCTATAAAGGTAAATATATCGTAAACTGGTGTCCTCGTTGTAACAGTGCGATTTCTGATGTTGAAACCGAATACGCAACCGAACAAGGTCACATGTGGGAAATTTCTTATGCGCTCAAAGGCGAATCAGGTGCGATAATTGTTGCAACTACCCGTCCCGAAACGATGTTCGGTGATGTTGCTATTGCCGTTCACCCTTCGGACCATAAATATTCTGAACTTATAGGAAAAACGGTTATAATTCCGCTTTCGGGCAGAGAAATTCCTATTATTGCAGATGAATACGTTGACAAAAACTTTGGAACGGGTGCGGTTAAAATTACACCTGCTCACGATCCGAACGACTTTGAAGTAGGTAAAAGACATAATCTTAAACCGATTTGGGTAATTGACACGGAAGGCAAAATGAAGGCTTGCGGTGAAGTTCCGCAACAATTCCACGGACTTGACAGGTATGAGGCTCGTGAAAAAATCGTCGGTCTGCTCTCTTACGAAAATTTTCTTTTAAGAACAAGAGAACACGAACACAACGTCGGTAAATGCCAAAGATGCGGAACCACTATTGAACCGCTTTTGTCCGAACAGTGGTTTGTTAAAATGGAACCGCTTGCACGTGAAGCAATTAAAGCAGTTAAAGACGGCAGAATTAAGTTTATTCCCGACAGATGGGAGAAAAATTACCTCGGATGGATGGAAAATATTAGAGATTGGTGTATTTCCCGTCAAATCTGGTGGGGACATCAAATTCCGGCTTATTATCATAAAGTTACGGGTGAAATGGTTGTTGCAAAAGAAAATCCCGATCCCGAAAATTATGTTCAGGATACCGACTGCCTTGATACGTGGTTTTCTTCGGGATTATGGCCGTTTTCAACCATGGGCTGGCCGGATACTGATAGCGATGATTTTAAAAAGTTTTACCCGACATCCACTCTTGTTACGGGCTTTGATATAATTTTCTTCTGGGTTGCCCGAATGATTACGATGGGACTTGAATTTACGGGAAAAGCACCTTTCTCGACCGTGTTTATCCACGGGCTTATCAGGGATGAAAAAGGTCAGAAAATGTCCAAATCCAAAGGTAATACCATTGATCCTGTTAAAATTATCGACAAATACGGCTGTGATGCTTTGAGATTTACCATGACATCGCTTTGCACATACGGCGGTCAGGATATTAAGATGAGTGAGGAAAGATTTGAATACGGAAGAAATTTCGCAAACAAAATCTGGAACGCCTCAAGATTTGTGCTTATGAACCTTGACGGCGTTGATGACAAAGATATTGATTTCGATAAGCTTACAATAGCCGATAAGTGGATTTTGGATAAATTAAATAAAACCGCAAAAGAAGTTAACGAAAATATTAAAGATTTCAGAATAGGCGAAGTTGCCCATATACTTTATGATTTCTTCTGGAATTCATACTGTGACTGGTATGTGGAAATAGCTAAAATTCAACTTCAGGACGGCTCTTTAAAACTTAACACGCAAAGAGTTTTGAAATATGTTCTTGATATGGCGTTGAGAATGCTTCATCCAATTATGCCTCATATTACGGAGCGTGTTTGGCAGCTTATCCCGAAAACGAGCGGTGATGCAATTATTGTTTCGGATTTCCCCGTATATTCAGACACTTTTGACTTCCCGAAAGAGGCGCAGGAAATGGAGCTTGTGTTTGAAACAATAACATCTTTAAGAAACATTCGACAGAGTTTTAACATATCACCTGCGGTAAAATGTGACATAGAAATAAGAGCGGCTTTAAAAGAAAAAGTGGTGTTTGAGGCTATTGAAGCTTATATAAAACGTCTTGCACGTGTTGAAAACATCTCTTATGCCGATGGATCAGCACCTGTTCCGCCAAAATCGGCATCTGCTGTGGTTTCTGCTTCAAAAATCGTTATTCCGCTTGCGGATTTAATTGATTTGGACGCCGAAACCGCCCGTCAACAAAAGAAATTGGACAAACTTTTATCGGAGAAAAAATCGCTTGAAGGCAGAATTAATAATCCGAAATTCGTTGCAAATGCACCTCAAGAATTAATTCAGCAAACCAAAACAAGAATTGCTGAAATTGAAATTCAAGAGAAAAATATTACGGATTTAATAAAATCATTAAATTCTTAACAAATTTATTGCAATAATTTTAAAGAGTTGTTACGGAAGTTTACAAAACCTTTACAAATTTTTTATAATTTGTTACAATTTGTCTAAAGTGAAGCTAAGTGTCTTAGGACAGTTGGAGTGAAAAATGACATCAAAGGATAATGATTTTGAAGAACTGCTTAAAAAGTACGACTATAATTTCCGAAAAGGCGATTTAGTAAAAGGTATTGTTTGCGGTTACGACAGTCAAGGAGTTATGGTTGATATAGGCGCAAAGACAATAGCCGTTATGCCTGCCCGTGAAGCCGTTGACAACAGTGAAGCTATTGAAGTAAAGTATGAAAAAGGCAAAGAGTACGAATTTTTGATTATTCGTGAAGAAGATGAGGACGGAAAATTCCTTCTTTCACGTAAAAAAGTCGATTTTGCTTACGCTTGGAAAGAACTTGAAAAAGCAAAAGAAGCCGACCAAACGATTCTCGGAACTGTTGCAGGAATTGTTAAAGGCGGTGTTCTCGTTGATATTTCGGGAGTTAGAGGGTTTGTTCCCTCATCCCAGCTCAGAGTTAAGGAAAGCGAACTTGAAGTCGGCGGTAAGTTAGAATTGAAAATTCTTACTCTCGATGCTCAACAGAATAATTTTATCTTGTCCAATAAAAAAGTCTTTGATGACAGTGCAGTTGAGGCAAGAAAATTGGTATTTTCTCAAATTGAACCGGGACAGGTTGTAAAAGGCGATGTTGTGAGAATTACCGATTTCGGTGCGTTTATTGATTTGGGCGGAATTGACGGTTTGCTTCCGCTTTCACAGCTTTCGTGGAGATGGATAGACCATCCGACGGATATCCTCAATGTCGGCGATAAAATTGACGTTGAAGTTATTGCGGTTGACCACGATAAACAGCGTGTGTCATTAAGCCTTAAAAACCTTGAACCCGATCCGTGGGTTGAAGCAGAAAAAAATATTAAAGAAGGTGACAAAGTTCAGGGAACTGTCACAAGAATCAGGCATTTCGGTGCTTTTGTGGAAGTTTTCCCAGGTGTTGAGGCTCTTTTACCGCATTCTGAAGTCGTTGAACTTCAAAATGAAAAAGATTGCATTCTTCAGGTCGGTGACAAGGTCGATACGTTCATCCTCAAGTTTAACCCGACAGATAAACGTATCGCTCTTACAGTTAAAGAAGAAAAAACTCACGAACACGGTAATGAAGATGAAAAAGAGTAAGGCGGGGTTTTAAATCCCGCTTTTTTTAATAGTTTTCGCAAAATACCTGAAAATATGCTCTCGGGTGATGGCAGTTCGGACATTTTGCGGGTGCTTTTTTTGAGGTGCATACATATCCGCATTCTCTGCACATCCATTTGATTTCCTTTTCTTTTTCAAAAACAGTGTCGTTTTTTACGTTTTCGAGAAGTTTTAGAAATCTTTGTTCATGGTGCTTTTCGGCTTCGATTACGTAATGAAAAGTTTCTGCAATATCGTCAAAACCTTCTTCTTTTGCGACTTTTTCTCCATCTGCATAGAGAACGGACCATTCTTCCTTTTCGCCTTCTGCTGCACTTTTGAGGTTTTCCTCAGTTGTTCCCAATTCAAAAGGATAAGCTGCTTCAACATTTCCTCTTGTATCTCCTATAAAATCGTAAAACAATTTTGCGTGTTCTTTTTCGTTGTCTGCAGTAGAACAAAATATTTCTGCGATTTGCTCGTAACCGTCATCTTTTGCTTGTTCTGCGAAGTATGTATATCTGTTTCTTGCCATTGATTCGCCTGCGTAAGCGTTTATCAATATCTGTTCGGTTTTCGTTCCTCTGATTTTATTTTCTGTCATAAATCCCTCCGAAATTATTTTCGTTATTTTTATCGAAATTTGATATTACCCTTGCGGGCAATTTTAAATTAGCCTATATAGCACTTTATAGGGATTATAAGTTGTTTAAAAATCCGCATAATGTTTTTGGGAGGAATTATGAACTTGCTAGATTATACGAAAAAATTAACCGAAAAAATAAAATTATACGACTCGATCGCAAAAATCAATTACTCAAATATCCAAAATCCCTTTGCAATTCCGCAGGCTGTGACGATTATTTGGATTCAGGACGAAGACTAAATCCTTTTGCCGGTTTGTCGGTCAAAATAATATAAATCATTGCTGTTAATGCTTAAATCAAGGGTTTTTCCGATATTGTAATCAGCAGGAAGTTTTGCACAACATTTTTTATCGCCGATATTAAAATAAGCTATCTTTTCACTGCCGAGAAGCTCTGTAATATCAACGTTAACCGTAAGTTTAATTTGTCCGCCGCAAATCATTTTTTCCGGTCTTACGCCTACAATGCAATCTTTATCGGGTAATAAATCTTTGCCGTCGATAAAATTCATCTGCGGAGAGCCTACAAAGCCTGCAACAAAAGTATTTGCGGGGTTGTTATAGATATTTTCGGGCGTCTCTGCTTGCTGAATTACCCCTTTATCAAGCACAACGACTCTGTCGCCCATTGTTAAAGCTTCTGTTTGGTCATGAGTTACGTAAATAAAGGTCGTTTGAAGTTTTTCGTGCAATTTTTTTAATTCGGAACGCATTTGAACACGAAGTTTCGCATCGAGATTTGATAAAGGTTCGTCCATGAGAAATACTTTCGGGTTTCTGACTATCGCTCTGCCAAGTGCCACACGCTGTCTTTGTCCGCCTGAAAGCTGTTTGGGTTTCCTGTCTAAAAGCTCTGTCAGGTTAAGTATTTCCGCAGCTTCCTGAACTTTCTTTTCAATTTCAGCCTTAGCAACTTTTCGCATTTTAAGCCCGAAAGCTATATTTTCTCTGACCGTCATGTGCGGATAAAGTGCGTAACTTTGGAAAACAAAAGCTATATCGCGGTCTTTGGGGTGAACATTGTTAACTTTAGTATCACCGATATAAATTTCGCCGTCGGTTATGTCTTCAAGTCCTGCGATCATTCTCAAAAGCGTTGATTTTCCGCATCCCGATGCTCCGACAAGCACCGCAAATTCCTTGTCATTGATCGTTAAATCAATATTGTTAATGACTTTATTTTTGTTGTCATATACTTTTGTTACGTTTTTTAAAATTACATTACTCATCGGTTTTCCTTATAGGCAGTATTATAACAAATTGTGAACCTTTCATCAATGATGATTCTATCTTGAATAAACCGCCCGAATTTCTGATTATATTATACGCTGTTCCCAAAGAAAATGCACGCATTAAAGTTTTTTTGTGTAAATTTTTTATCTGTGCGTACGGATTAAATATTTCTTTAATCTCCGAGTCGCTAAATCCTATCCCGTTGTCATTTACGGAAATTTTCCAGTACGGCGTAAGCTCATCAAGCGCATTTGCGGTAATTTCTTTTGTGTTCGGATAAGAAATTACAATATTAATTTTTCCCGCCTGCTCCAGCGAAGTCCCGATAACGTTGGTGATAACAAGTTTGAACAGATTTTCATCACCGTATATCACCGTTTCATTAAAAGCACTTTTGTCAAACCCAATAACCGCCTTCTTATCACGAAATTTGTTCTCTATAATTTCCTGTATTGCCTTTATCGGGTTGAATTCTGATAGCTGCGAGTCAAACAAATCCGATTCGGCTTGCGAAAATTCAATGAATTTACACAAAAAATCCATTAATTCGGTCGCATTCTTGTTTATTATTTTCAGATATCGACTTTGTTTTTCATTAATATTATCATCATATAAAAGTGCCTGAGAAAAGCCTGTAATCGACTGAACGGGAGATTTTAATTCGCTTGAAAGGTTTGAAAGCATGACATTTTTTTCTTTGTTTAATAAATAGTTTTTGTCTGCCTGTTCGTATATTTTGGTAATTTCCGTGGTATTTCTAAGCGTAATAAAATATTGGTCAACAAAGCTTTTTGCATTGATTTCAACGTAAATTTCATTACCGTCAAAAGTTCTTGTTTTAGTAACGATAGACTCTCTTTTGGCAGCCGCAGTGCATGCCAGTGCCATGCCGTTTTCTATCAGGCTGTCAAAATGAAGAAACTTTAGAATGTGCCTTTCCGTTTGAAAAATTATTGAAGCTTTTTCATTTACCCAAATAATTCGACCGTACGAATCGGTTACTATTACTCCGTCAGGGAGATTATTTATGACCTCCCGAGGATTTATATTATTAAATAAATCGGTAAAATTCATAGTTGCAATACTTCCCGCAATATTGTATAATGCGTATATTATCAATATATCATAAAGTTTGTGAAAATATTAAATTTTGTAATTTTTTTTTTACAAACTAGCAAAAAAATTTTTTTAGGTGTTTTAATACAAAAAAACAAGAGGATGAAATCATGAACAACGAGATACCAAAAAATACCTTAAACATTCCTTCTACCAAAGTTGAACAGCCTGTTAAGCCCGAGCAAGAGGCGGTTAAACCCCAAACTGTGGAAACCCTTGCAAAGGAAATTAAAGAAATTCCCGATAATCCCGCAAACAGAGCTGCCGTAAAAGCGGATAACCTTGAAAATGATATCAAAATTTTCACGGCAAATCCTGATTTAGTTGAAAAAGCTTGTCTTGTTGCTGATTTTGCAAAGAAAAAATACGAAGAAGCAGGACTTGAAAACCCCGAAGCAAAGGCTTTAGCGGTTAGTAAAACATTTGTGGAAGAATTTCAAAAATAATTGTTATTTTTGTTCTGTCGATAAAAAGTCGACTGCGGCTTTAAGAGCGAGTTTATAAGAATTTATACCGAACCCCGAGATTTGTCCGATACAAACGGGTGCAAGGTATGAATTATGCCTGAATTCTTCGCGTTTGTATATGTTTGTCATGTGAATTTCGATGACGGGAACGGTTATTGATGCTATTGCATCACGTATTGCAATGCTTGTGTGCGTGTAAGCGCCTGCATTAATAATAATTGCGTCTGAATTATCTTTTGCCTGTTGAATTTTTTCAACGATTTCGCCTTCGTGGTTGCTTTGAAAAGTTTCGATATCAACACCGAGTTCAAATGAGTATGCATAAAGTTCTTTTTCCAAATCCTTTAATGTCATGCTTCCGTATTTCTCGGGTTCTCGAAACCCAAGCATATTCATATTTACGCCGTTTATAACCAATATTTTCATGCTCTGTCCTCTAGTACTATTATAATATAAAATCAAGGAATTGTAAATTTTTATTAACTTTTTGAATTCATGTGTAACAATTTTGGCATGCTTGAATTATCATGCATGTACAACTATCCCCAAATCTCCTCCCAAGATTATTATTCAAGCTGTACAAAAGTACAGCTTCTTTTTTTGTTTAAAACTTTATCGGGTGCGGTTTTCCCCTCCCTTTGTAAGTGAGGGGGTAGGGGTGGGTTTAATTCTTTGTGTGAAACATAAAAATAGGTCGTCATTGTAAGCGAATGCCTTAGTCAGTCCCCTCTCCCCCTGCGGGAGAGGGCTAGGGTGAGGGGTAAATTGTCATTGCGAGCGAATGCGAAGCAATCCAGCTTATAAATCCGCACGAAGTGCCGTAAAGGTCTTTTCACTTCTCACCTCTCACTTCTCACTTTTTTATATTTTTGTTAAATTTTTTTAAAAAATTTTAACTTCCCCCCTTGCATTTTTTGAAAAATCGTTTATAATGAGAATGTATAGAAAAACGAAAGGAAAAAACTATGAAGAAGATTACTATTAGTGTATTTAACCCATCGGGGGGGGGGGGGATTCCTCTCATAGCAAGGATTTTAAGGGCAATTTAACCTTAGAAAACAAAAAATTCGCGTTTACCCTTGCCGAGGTTCTCATCACCTTAGCCGTCATTGGTGTTGTTGCAGCACTAACCATGCCGATATTAATCCAAAGTTACAAAAAGAAGGTTGTATCTGTTCGGTTAAAACATTTTGTATCGATATATCGTCAAGCTATTCAGTTGTCACGTTTTGAACATAGTGGAATCATGACTTGTTCAGCAAATAATTCCGATATGGGAATAGGGCCTGATGATGCGATAAAATGCTATGAAGATTATTTAATGCCTTATATAAAAACTGTTAATTTGGAAAAATCAAAGTGCGGTGTTATAGCTACATTTTCCAATGGCTCTGCTGTGTATATGTACGGTAGAAGCTGTCACGGTGTAGAAAATCCTGCAAATGTACCAACAATAAATACTTTTTTGTCTTATTTGTTATTTTGCCCTTATTATAATGACTGCAAAAAACTTAATCTCAACTGTAGTACCCCAGGTGAAAATTATTCTGACGGAACAAAAATTTTTGTTTTTTATTCCTCCGCTGGAAATACTCCTAGCCATGCACTTACTTACAATAATAATTATAGTCGTGAATATTTGCTTGAACTATGCGGTAAAACATCCCCCGGATATTGTTCAACCCTTATTGAGCGTGATGGTTGGGAAATAAAAGACGATTATCCTTACAAGTTCTAGCAAATATGTTAATCAAAAAAAAAGAGGCTCTTTTGAGCCTCTTATCACATTTTCACTACACACTAATCTTTATTTGAGTAAGCTAACACACTTGCTATCACACCACCTATTCCGGCGAGTACGGGGATTTTACACAATGCTTTTAATATCGGAGATTTAATCTTCCATAATGAACTTAACAATATCGCTGAGCCTGAGCCAAGTATTGCTCCGCCAGTTGCGTTTCCTAAAACTTTCTTTATTTTTTCGGATCTGCCTATTTCAAATCCTGTAATTTCAGAAATATTTTCTTCTTTTGTTTTGCCGTCTGCTATACCTAACGATAATATCTGATACAAACCTTGCGTAAACGAATCTCTGCCGTGTTCTCTGATATCATCTATAAGCGAATGTCCTACAACCTGCGCATAATACTTAGGCGCAATATCGGATATCTGCCTTTCCGTTGCGTTAGGATATAAATTTCTTACACTTTCTTTAAAAGCCGCGTATGCTTTTTGGATTTGATCCTGTTCGTTTTTCATAACTTTTTCGTGTAAAAACGATGCACGTACAGATACTCCTTCCTGCGGTGAATTTAATCTTAATTCTGCATTACGGTAATTTTCCTGTTGTCTTACCATACTGTCGGTCATAAAATCTTGATATTGTTGATAGTTTTGGAAGTAGTTGTCAGAATTCATTCCACCCATAAACGGCATCATCGGAAATATACTGCCGTTCATTCCCATCATCGGTGAACAGTAGTCGTCAAGCCCCATATAATCAGCCATCGCTATTTGGTTGTCATACATACTCGGAAACATTCCGTACATATTACCAGCTATGTTGAACATGACCTAACCTCCAATTTGAGTTTTTCTAACCTACCTTACTTATATAAAAACATTTTTTATTCATAAATTGCCTTTTTATAAAAAAATTGTTAAGAAATCTTAACAAACTATATTATTTGATGTATTGCATATTCCCGTGTATCTATGTAATATATTAATTATGAGGTTTATTAAAAAGCTTTTCTCATTTTTGTTTACCGTGGCAATTCTGGGTGGAATTGTTTGGCTTTTTTATACCCGTCCGCCGTATTTTCAAAGGCAAATTGATAAAGTTCATGCCGTTTATCTTGTTTATAAAGGCGACAAGGCTTACAGAAAATTAGAGCTTAATAAAGCTATTAAGTATTATAATAAAGCGGTTCAACTTTATCCCGAACACTACGGGGCATGGTATAATCTCGGAAATATTTACGTCGTTTATGAAGATTATTATTCGGCGGTTGATTCTTATGAACGTGCTTTTGAAATTAACCCAAAAATGATTATCGCAAGAATGAATTACGGAATAGTATCATCCGTCAGACTCGGGGATTTTGACGGGGCGATTAATCAGTATGATGAAATTATCAATACAAAACGCCATTTGGTTTCTATCCCGTTTGTTTACAGCAACAGAAGAAGTTATAAGCTCAATAAAGGTCTGGCGTTTTACAATAAAGGGGTTGCTTTAAAGCAAAAATCCGTTTATCTTGACGACCGCTACGAAACCCGCAGAGATTATCTTATAAAAGCTTTGGAAGCCTACAAACAAGCATGCAAAATTTTGAAAAAGGATTATGATGCACATTACAATTTGGCTTTGACAAACCATATTTTGGGAAATTTCAGAGAGGCAGGTTTGGAATATTGTCGTGCCATTGAACTCGACCCGATGAATTATGAGGCTCATTACAATTTGGCTGTGCTTTTGAGGCATCTGAAATATTATAAAGAATCGCTTGACGAACTCAAAAAAGCGACAACACTCGTTACAAATACCGGAGTTTCGTCAAGACAGCGTTACATATTTGATGTTATGAATGACGTTACGAGAACTATTCTCGCAAGTGCCGACAACGAACTTATTGAACAAATTTATGATGATGAGTCCGATAATTCCCAGTTGACTTACGTTAACGGCAGAATTGTTTACTCGGATGATATGGATAAGGCTATTATGAAGAATTTCGGAGTTTGCACGGCGAAAAAACTTATCCGTGAAGATGTTGAAGATGAAGGTTTTGATGAATTTGATGATGTGAGGTATAACGTAAATATTCCAAGGGATGAATAAGGTTCTAATGATGCACAAAACGGTGATTAAAAAATATAGGCAAAAAAAATTCCCCTTTCAGGGGAATTTTTTTATTCTTTTAAGAACGATTCATAATTTCTTGCGAGCAGGTGCGTCTTGACCTGATTTATCAAATCAAGTGCGACACCGACCATGATTATTAATGACGTTGCTCCGATACCTTGCAGGGTTTTAATATTTGTGATGTAACTTGCAAGTGACGGAACAAGTGCGATAATACCGAGTCCCATTGCACCGATAAATGTTGTTCTCGTAAGAATTGTATCAAGTGCTTCGGCTGTCGGTTTTCCGGGTTTAATTCCGGGAATTGATGAACCGTATTTTTTAAGATTGTCTGCAATATCTTTAGGCTGCATGTTCGGCATAATTGATGCGTAAAAGAACGTCAATGCAACGATTAACAAGAAATACAGAATATAATATGTGATATCTCCGGGGTTTAAGATTTGATTAAGGTGAACAACCACGGATTTAACCGCTTCGCTTCTGAAGTTAGCCTGTCCGACCAAACTCAAAACCGTAGACGGGAAAAGTAATATTGCTATCGCAAAGATGATAGGCATAACGCCGCCGGGGTTAAGCTTGAACGGAATAAAAGAGTTCATACCGCCGTAAACTTTGTTTCCTACCTGTCTTTTCGGGTTTACAATAATAACTTTTCTGACTGCTTCCTGCATAATTACAATAAATATCATTGCCGCAAAGAAGATTAACAGCAAAACCGCTAATCCCATTTGCATCATCGGGTTATTCGCAACGATTTGTGCAGTTCTTGATGCGTATATCGGAATTCCCGAAAGAATGCCGATAAAGATTATTAACGAACCGCCGTTTCCTATACCTTTTTCCGTTATAAGTTCGGAAATCCACATAACAAGTACCGAGCCGGATGTTAATACCACTATTGAACTTATAAAGAACATTAAAGGATTAACGTTCGGAAGTACCGCTCCCGGTAAATGATGCAAATAAAGCATAAAAATCAGTGACTGAAATACCGCAAGCACAACCGTAAATACACGTGTGTATTGCGAAAGTTTCCTTCTGCCGGCTTCTCCTTCTTCTTTCTGAAGTTTTTCCAAAGACGGAATTACAACAGAAACAAGCTGAATTATGATAGATGATGTGATGTAAGGCCCGATACCGAGGGCAAAGATAGAAACTTTACCCAAAGCACCGCCCGAGAATAAATCCAAAAATCCGATAATATTGTTGCCTTGAGCAATATTGCTGAAAATTTGGTTGTTTATCCCGAATAACGGTAACTGTACACCAAATCTGAATGCGGCAATCATCAGGAAAGTGAATAAAATCTTTTCTTTCAGTCCCGATGCGTTCCACATCGACATCAAATCATTGGTTGTCGGCATTCTCATTCCCTGTTGAGCCATTATACCAATTCAACCTTTCCGCCTGCTTTTTCAATTTTTTCTTTTGCAGAAGGCGTTACATAGCAGGCTTTTACTGTAACAGCACCTTTTAATTCACCGTTGCCCAATACTCTTAATCCTACGCAAGACGGGTGAACTCTGCCGGCTTCTTTCAAGCCTTCAAGTGATACTTCTTTCAAACCGTATTGTGAAATTCTGCCGACATTGATTTCAGCATATTTCAACTGATTAATAAGTTTGAAACCTTTTAATTTCGGCATTTGTCTGTAACCGGGCATCTGTCCGCCTTCAAAACCTCTTTTAGCGGAACTTCCGGAACGTTGTCCTTCACCGTTATGTCCGCGGCAAGATGTTTTACCTCTGCCTGATGAACGGCCTCTGCCTACTCTTTTTATTTTGTGTGTTGAACCTTCTGCAGGTCTTAAATCTTCTAATGTAATCGTCATTATTATACCTTTCATTAAATTTTATGTTACCGGATTAGTCAACGACTTGAACTAAATGGGGGACTTTGTTAACCATACCCAAAATAGTGTCGCTGTTGTAGTGTTCAACTACCTGATTTTGTTTTGTCAAACCCAGACCTCTAACAACTTTACGCTGTGATTCGGACGCACCGATAAGGCTTTTTACGAGTTTGATTTTTATTTGTTTTAATTGTTTTTTAGCCATTTTTATTTTCCTTTATAATTATTAATTTAACAATTCTGCCATTGTAAGTCCGCGTTTTTTAGCAACTTCATTGAACGGAGTGAGAGCTTTTAACGCTTCTAAGGTTGCGTTGGCTGCGTTAAGAGGAGCTTTTGAACCTAATGATTTTGCAAGAATGTTTTCTATACCTGCAAGTTCAAGCACCAAACGTACCGCACCGCCTGCGATAATACCCGTACCTTGTGAAGCCGGTCTTAACATAACCGAACCTGCTCCCGAACGTCCCGTGATGGGGTGCGGAATAGTTGTTTTGAAAATAGGTACGGTGATAAGATTTTTTCTTCCGTCTGCAATGGCTTTTTGAATTGCGATAATAACTTCGGAAGCCTTCGCACATCCGACGCCGACCTGACCTTTTTTGTTACCTACGATAACGATAGCACGGAAACTCAATTTTTTACCGCCTTTTACAACTTTTGTTACACGGCTGATTTGAACAACACGTTCAATCCATTCCGACTGAGGTTTTTCATCCGTTGTTTCGATTTTTTGTTTTTTAGTTCCGCGAGATCTTCTCTTGGAAGGTCTTTCCGGCTCGGGTTGAAGTTCTTCTTCAACAACTTCTTCGGTTGAAGTTTGCACATCAGCAGTTTCTTCAACAACGGCTTTTTCTTCGCTGTCAACTACATTGCCTGCAGCAGCTTCAACATTCATTTCGTCTTTGTTTTCTTCTAAATCCATTAATTTTACCTTTCATTTTACTTATTTCTTCTGTTTACGAATACACCAAAAACAAGCTTAATTCAAAGCTATTGGTAAAATATTCGCGGGTAACTTTTCTGACAAGTGTTATTATCGCAAAAACAAAAATAAAAATCAAGTGTTCTTCGAAAATTTTTTTGAAATTTTAAATAATGTTTGCGTTTTGCCTGATTTATATTTGAGCTAAATCTTCCAATTCCTGAATATTTCTCAATTTTTGGAATTTTTTTCTATTAGCAAATTTGTTGAATATTCTTGCCTGTTTGTTTAAAGCATAATCGGTGCCTTTTAAGTATATAGCTTCAAAGCTGTTGTTATTTGAGTCATTTTTTATTTTTTCTCTTATAACGTAAAAAAGTTTACGCAAGGCGTACGAAATTTCGTGTTTTTTTATATATTTTTCAATAAGTGACGAATCTTTTTTACCTGTAGTAAGCCATAAAACTGTGTTTGGAGAATTGTCAAATTTTATTCCGTGTCGTTTTGCATACTCTATAGCCCACTCACGCCCAGCCTGATTTTGCTCGGCTACATAATCCAGTGCTTCAATAAAATCATCTTCAAAAGGTGTTTTACCCCACATATAGTCAATTTCTTCGTGAAATTTTTTATCAAGTTTCGGCACAATTTTTTTTTCAAAATAATCAAATTCTTTTTCATTTAACAGAATTTTGTATTTGCCGTTAAATGCTTGATTGTTGTAATTAATATTGTTTATTTTCATAATTCCCTCTGCTAAATAAAAATCCCGTAAAGGAAATTTTTTGCTATTTATTTAGCATTTTTGTTAAAAATTTTAACAATCAAGTTTTATTAATAATCAATTTTTTCTTCTTTTAAAACTTTTTCGGCACATCCAAGACCTGCAGTTACAGCTGTAGATGTCTTATCGCAGCCTTCAATACCGCTGTGCGGGATAATTGTACCTTTTTCAGAGTCAACGTCAAATTGAAACACATCTCTGCCGAACATATTCGGTCCTTTATACCCGTTTATATCAACATAAAAAACTAAATATGGTTTGCTGCCGCTCCAAACATCAAATTCCAAGTTCATTCCGTCTGCCAATCTTACGGAGCATATATGGGATCCGAAAGTGCCTGCATTTGCCCACTTTCCGTTTTCCCCGTTTAAAGCTTTTGTTACATCGCTTGTCCAACAACCTTTAACGGTATCTCCGCACCCGCAGTCTTTTGTAATTTTTAAGTAAGGCTTGTACATTTCATAGATACTTTTTACGGATTCGACATTACCGTCTTTTATGTTCCATCCGCTGACGGGGTTTTCCCATTGTACCATCGCATTTGCTTTAGACAGGGCTGAATATGCTTTTTTAAGTCCGACAACAATTTCTTTGTTCCTGATATCATTTATTAGTACAGGCATTGTCATTGCCGCAACAACTCCGATAATTGCGATAGTAATCAAAATTTCCGCTAAAGTAAAACCTTTTTTCATAAAAAAATATCCTCTAAATTAATGCTACATAAACATTATAACAAATAATCTCCAAAATAGCAATACTTTTATTAAAATTATTTGCTATATCTTTATTTATGGGTAAAAAAATGAGTAAAGTCTTTCATAAAAAATTCGGTCAGCGAGTCCGTGAACTCCGCCGTGAAAGAGGAATGACGCAGGAACAACTCAGTTTTGAAATCGGTGCGGATAATTCATATATCGCAAACATTGAAAACGCTCACAGGGATATACCGCTTTCACGCATAAGAATGATAGCAAAAGCCCTAAACGTAGAGCCTTTCGAGTTGCTGAAATTTTAAAAGGACTTAGTCAAAATCAGTTTAATTTTCCAAGATTTTTGTTAAGAATTTTAACATAACTGTTTTAAAATGTTCGCATTGTTCTTTTGTTTTTGCCTCAAATCGCAGTGTAAACACAGGTTCGGTGTTACTCTGACGGATTAAGGCAAACCCGCCGTCAAAAACTATCCGCATCCCGTCAAGAGTAATAATATCTTTTATCTTTGAGCCAAACATTTCGGGATTTTCATCAACAAGTTGTTTGAATTTGTCGAGTGCGAATTTTTTCTTCTCGTTCGGGCAGGGAAAGCGAACTTCATCCGACGAACAAATTTTGTCGAACGGTTCAAGCATATCGGATATTTTAAAGTTTTTGTTTAATTTTTTATGTTTTGCGATAATTTCAATAATTCTGCATCCTGCATAAATAGCATCGTCATATCCGTAATATCTGTCTTTAAAGAATGTATGACCGCTCATTTCGCCTGCTAGAAGTGCGTTTGTTTCTTTCATTTTGTCTTTAATATATCCGTGTCCGGTTTTGCACATAACGGCTTTACCGCCCGATTTGTTAATTTCATCGTAAAGAACTTGAGAGCATTTGACTTCGCTGACGATAGCGGGATTTTTTATTTTGGGATTTTCGAGTAAATCTTTTGCGTAAATCAAAAGCAGTTTATCACCTGTAAGGTATTTTCCCTGCGAGGTTACGACTCCAATTCTGTCGGAATCGCCGTCAAAAGCTATTCCGATATCGGCATTATTGTCAATAACGGTTTTTTTAAGGGTATCGAGAGTTTTTTCAACGCTCGGATTAGGGTGATGGTTTGGAAAATTCCCGTCGGGCTCGGAGAAAAGCTCAATAACTTCACATCCCAAATCTCTGTAAAGTTCGGGCGCAACGACGCCGCCTGTGGCGTTTGCACTGTCAACAACAACTTTTATGCCGTCGCCCGTATTTTTAAATTTTTCTTTCATTTCAGCAATGTATTGCGGAATTATATCGTATTTTTTAGCCTCCGGAAAAGTTTTTATATCGCAAGTCCAATTTTTAAAAGTCATTTGTTTAACTTCTTTGATTTGTTCTTCTGTCAGCGTTCTTTTGTCGTAAGTCATTTTAAGACCGTTGTATTCGGAGGGGTTATGGCTTGCGGTAATAATTGCCGCCGCAATAACTTTTTCGCCTTCCGTTACGTCTTTGGGAAGTCCGACGACTTCGGAATAATATCCTAAAGGTGTCGGAGCAAGTCCGAGCAGAACAACGTTTGCACCCGTTGAAGCTATTCCGTTTTTGAGTGCTGTTTCAAGCGAAGGTGAATGCAGTCTTGCATCACGGGTTATTGTAATCCACATTTCACTTTCTTTTTTGCCCGACTTTTGTTTAAGCCATGCAACAAAGCCTCTGCCGGTGTTATAGTATAATTCTTCGGTTATGTCGTCCCCGTAAATCCCTCTGATATCGTTTTTTCCGAAAGCGTGTTCGTATTTTTGCATATTATTTTCTCTCCCTGTATAATTAATAATATCATGAACAAATTTCTTGAAAACTTGTCCGATAATCAAAAATTTGCGGGGTGGCTTTTTATTCTGCCTGCTCTTGCGGGAACTGTTATTTTTATTATAATTCCCGTAATATGTTCGTTCGGGTTGAGTTTTGTGAAATGGGATTTGCTTAACCCTATGGAATTTGTTGGGCTTGCAAACTACAGAGAAATTTTTTCCGAGCCTTTGTTTTATAAAATATTTTGGAATACGATTGTTTTTGCGGTTTCGACTTCCGTGTTCGGGGTAATAATTCCGCTTGTGCTTGCATGTATATTGAATTCAAAAATCAGGGGTTCTGAATTTTATAAAACGGCGTATTTTTTGCCGTTTATCACTCCGATGATTGTTATAGGAGTAATTTGGGAGTGGATATTTGACCCGAACATCGGACTTTTGAATAATATTTTGCACATTCATATAAACTGGTTATACGACCCGCGTTATGCGATGTTTGCGATGATAATCGTTTCTGTTTGGAAACTTATCGGGTACAATATGGTAATTTTTCTTTCAGCATTAAGCGGAATTTCTCAAAGTATGTTTGAGGCTGCGAAAATTGACGGTGCGAATTCGTTTCAAACATTCAAAAATGTTACCGTACCGCTTTTATCTCCGTCGATATTTTTTGTCGTAATAATTACGGCAATAAGTTCGTTTCAGGTGTTTGATTTAATCTATTTAATGACACAGGGCGGGCCTTTGGACAGCACAAACGTTCTTGTTTACGCAATTTATAAAAACGCGTTTGAATACTTCAACGCAGGCAAAGCATCAGCCATTGCCTACGTTTTATTTACGGTAATTCTTGTTTTAACTCTTATCCAGTGGAATTTGAGAAAGAAACTTGTTTATAATGAAAATTAGTATTTTTCCAATATATCTTGTGCGGTAATTCTGCTTTTTATTTTTTGAGTGCCCATAAGTCTTTGGAATAACTTGCTTTCCGAAAGTTTTGATAAATCCAAAATTCCGTTCAGGGTAACTTCTTCTGCTGTAGTTGCAGAATTAGCTTGTACAGGGGCACTTTTTTTACCGATGGTAAAGTTTGAAAACGGGGTTTGACCCATTTTACCGTGAACAATAAATATATCGCCTTTGTTTATATTTTTAAGAGTATTTAACGCTGTATCAAGCTGTAAAAGTTTTCCTGTTTTTTCAGCGTATTTAACGGTATCAATAAAATTTGCGTTGTGAATAAATTTCATTCCGAAAGCTGTTTGATTTAAGTTAGTTTGTTGAATTTGCATAGTATTTACCTCTTTTTTCTGTTAAAAAACCGTAAATTATTTTTTTTGCCGTTTTATAAATTTTTGTTACAAAAATTATTACTTTATTAAAGTTTTTTGTTCATGCTCCCGTAATAAAAAATATAGGGAGTGTGTTTTTATGTTTAACGAATTAAAAAACGAAAAATTAATTGTTGAAATTACTAATCTCATTGAAAACGCAGAGAACGTAAAGGATGAGGTTGATGTTTATTGTGAATTTATGAAGGGAGTAATCCTGAACACTTCGGGATTAAACTGAATACCGATGTAAAAATTTATACATAAGATTATATTAATCTTATGAAAATTGTAATTTTAGGCGGGGTTGCAGCAGGTGCAAAGGCTGCCGCAAAGGCTCGAAGAATGTCCGCCGATGTTGAAATTGAATTGTATACCGATGACACGCATATATCGTATTCTGCGTGCGGACTTCCTTATTATATTGAGGGAAATTTTGAAGATTACAGGCTTTTGCTTGTTCGTTCTCCTGAAGAATTTGAAAAAAGCGGTGTGAAAATCTTTCTGCAAAACAGAGCCGCAAAAATTTTACCCTATTCAAAACAGATTTTAATAGAAAATCTTGTCACAAAACAGGCTTATTTGATAAATTATGACAAGTTAATTATCGCTACGGGTGCAAGAGCGGTTGTGCCGAACATAACAAATATTGATTTAAAAAACATATTTACGTTAAGAAAGCTTGAGGACGGAATTGCCATAAAAGAGAAGGTTTTAAATTCAAAGTCAGCCGTAATAGTCGGGGGCGGTTATGTCGGTATAGAACTTTTGGAAGCACTTGTAAGGCAGAATTTGCACGTAACTTTATTTGAATATGCCGAAAACATTATGACAATATTTGACGAGGATATGTCCAAACTTATTTATGAACAGTTAATGTCAATAAGTAACGGGCGTTTTGAAATTTATACATCTGAGCTTGTGACGGAATTTTCAGGGGATAATTCGGGTGTCCACACTGTCAGAACGGGTTCGGGCAAAGAAATAAAAACGGATATGGTAATTGTCGCTGCAGGTGCCGTTCCTAATGTGGAAATCGCAAGAGAAGCGGGAATTGCTATCGGTGAAACAGGTGCAATTAAGGTTAACGACCGTATGCAGACAAATTTTGAAGATATATATGCTTGTGGGGACTGTGTAGAAGAAAATCTTATCATTTCAAACACAAAAATTTGGATGCCTTTGGGTGCGAACGCCAACAAGGAAGGCAGAACGGCTGCAATAAACGCTTGCGGTGGCGAGGAACATTTTCACGGGGTATTGGGTTCATCCGTTACAAGGTGTCTTTCACTCACGATGTCAATGACGGGATTAACCGAGAAAAGAGCTTTACAGCTCGGATATGACGCCGTTTTTGCGAAAGTTACCAAAAACGATAAAGTCGGATTTATGCCTGATGCAAACAATATTACCTTAAAACTTGTCGCCGATAAGAAAACGGGCTTACTTTTGGGTTGTCAGGCGATAGGCTCGGGTGATGCCGATAAACGGGTTAATACGGTTACATCCGCACTGCTTGCAGGCATGACGGTTGATGAATTTTATAAAAACGACATAACTTATGCTCCGCCGTTTTCACCGACGATAGATCCTTTGCTTAACGCCGCGCAAATTCTGCTCGCTAAAATTGAAAAAACATCGGACGAAAAAATTTAAGCTATATCTGTGTTTCCGCTCTTATTGTAACAAAATCTTAACAAAAGTGTACAAAAAATTAAAGAAAAAATAAAAAGCTGCCGTAAAAGAAAATACAAAGGAACAAAAACAAAACGAAAGGGAACACGTCATGGGTATGGCAGCATCGCAGGCGAGATTCTTAGGTCTAACTGCAAGGAAAACAAACGTAGAATATGAAGGACAACAGATTAACCAGCAAAGGACAACTTTGTCCAACCAAACTGCAAATTATTACAATCAATTATTGGGTATGTCTGTTCCTGTTCCACCTTCTGTTGCCGATTATACTAAAACGGTATATACATTCCAAGACGGTTCTTTGTCTAATTCGATAACAAGTATGATAGCCAAAGGAAGCGGCAATTATATGATAAGCTACGTATCCTCTTGGACGGATGATTTTGCAGCGGTAAAAACTGCAAGTTCAATCGTAACAAAATCAGGTAGCGATTATTATGTAGGCTCTCAAAAACTCAGATGTTTATGTAAAAATTGCAGCAAAAACGATATGGATAAAAATGATCCGTATTTAAAAACACTTTCTGAAGATCAATTAAAACAGTTAAAAAAAGAGGAAGAAGAATACGTAAAAATCCTAAAAGCTCAATACGGCGGAAGTGATGAGGATTGGTATGTAAGATATGTTCAAAACACATCAACAGGTACTTGGAGTCCATATTTCTGCAGAAAATCGGTATTGGATGCTTCTATCTACAATGAAAACGGTTCATCATTAAGCCACATAGATATGTATACAATCGGTTCAGCACAAAAAACCGAAGAAATAAAGAATGTTAATGCAAGATTTGAACAGGATGCAACGGGAAGAATTATCAACATCACTCTTAACCCCGGAGATGAAAACGAAGTTACTTATGCCGTAACAACCAACACCCTGACAGATCAGGCAAAATACGATGATGCAATGAACCAGTATGAATACGACAAGTATCAATACGATCAGGCAATACAGGAAATTAACGCAAAAATAGAAATAATACAGTCAGAAGATAAAAACTTAGAATTGAGATTAAAACAGTTAGACACCGAACAGGATGCTATTTCAAACGAAATGGATGCGGTTCAGAAAGTTATTGAAAAGAACACTGAATCTACCTTTAAAACATTCGGTTAATCTCAAAAACACGATAGATAATTTAGGCACTACTGTGCCTGTAATAAGAATTTGTTTCCTTTCCCCTTTTTTAACTAACGACTTGCTATTAAGTCGTTTTTTTTTATTTTTTCGTACGTAAATGCGTTATGTTCATAATCAAATCTTTTACGCTGTTGTCATCCGATATTTCTTTAGCTTTATTTGCGTAAGTTAAAGCTTTATCGGGATTATTCAGGTTAAGATAGACGACCGCAATATTATAAAAGCAAATATACTTTTCATTTTCGGTATTTGCAAGAGATAATGCTTTATGCAAAATTTTCAATGACTCTTTATCTTTTCCCGCTGTTGAGTAAGCTGATGCCAAATCAATATATCCCATCATCAATTTGGGATTTTTTCTTATGTAATTTTTTGCCTCGTTAATCTTTCTATTGTTGATTTGTTCGGAAGTCCCAAGCACTATCGGCGGGTAAATCAGGTTTGTGTAATCGACTTTGTCGGAATTTGTTATGTCGGGCAAAAGTTTATACAAAAGCTTTATAGTGTTAATGTCTTTGGATGAAAGATACTGAAAAGAGCTTCTGTAAGGTGCATAGAAAGTTTTATTCTCCGTATTATCCATATACATCAAGTCTTCACTGCTGTAACTGTGTCCCATAATCCCGAGTGCATGGCCTGTTTCGTGCAATATCGTGTTATAAAGTTCTTTATCCGAGAAGAAGTTTCCGTTTGCGTCCTTGTCGTATAAGGTTATAACCATTTGATTAAGCTTTTTTCCGCTGTAATCAGGCGTTGTGTATCCGACAACGTACCTGCAAATGCTTTCATTACAAATATTTGCGGGCGTTGGGGTAATTTTTATCACAATGTTTGCGTTTTTGACGTTATCAACCGTTTGAAATTTTATAAAACCCGTCGATGCCTGCCATTGGCTCAAAGCTTTTAAAATTTCCGTTTTGTAATATTCGGGCAAAACTTCTTTGCTGTCGCTTGTAATTGCCGTTTTTATCGGAAATTTACTTTCATCCCAGCGTATAATTTGTGTATCTGTCGGAACTTGCTCAATGTAGTTGTCACCGAAATCAATCGTAATTTTTTCTCTCCACTGCCCGATAATATTCAGAGCTTTTTGATGTGCACTGTCGTTGTAGCTGTCGTTTGCAATTTCAAAAACCTGTTTCTGAACGGTTATTGACGGGGCAAGGTGCGAAAGCGCCTCAACAAATCCGTAACGGTAATCTTTGTTTTTATCGTTTAATGAATAGGCTTTTTTAAGATTTTTGTACGCGGAAACATAATCCTTTCTGTTTAATTCGCCCATCCCTCTGTGATAGTAAAAATCCGGAACAAATTTCAAACAAACGGAAAAAATCAGTAACAAAAATAATAATAGTATGGTTTTATTCTTCATTATCTTTTATACCGTTTTCAAGAATTTTTGAAAGCGAACGCGTATCTCCTTTTAGTTTAAAGTATTCTTTAAATTTTGGTGTTGTTTTAAGGTTAAAACTTCTGCCGTTTTTATCGCGTGTTTTGGAAATCAAGCCTTTATCGACAAGCTCCTGAACATGTTCATAAGCTGATGAGCCTCGTAAATCTTTCAACTCGGTCTGACGCATAGGCTCTTTTATAGCAATAACCGAAAGTGTTCGCAAAACAGACGGCTTTAAATCAACGGGGCAAAGAAGTTCAACCAAATCAATATATTCCTCTTTAACCTGTAAAATATAACCGTTTTCATCGTCGATTTCCAACGCTCCGTCACGTGAAGAATAGTCCATAATAAGTTCAAGAACTGCTTCTTCAATAGCTTCGGTGTCCTCGTTCAGAATTACGGCAATTTCATCAAGGCTTACAGCTCTTGAAGTTATAAACAAAACCGCCTCTATTCTCGATTTAAGCTGTTCAATCCGCATTTATACTACCTTTCGTTACAAAAACATCCGAATAAAATTTATCCTGCTGCAAATCATAATCGCTGTCGACTGATAAGAAAAGCATTGCGATATAAGCTCCGACTTTGTCCATCCCCAAAAGTGTAAGCTCGTTAAGCTCAATTTTCTCGTTGTTTTCAAAAATCTGTTCCAAATTTTCTTTCAGCGTAACGATATTGGCTTCAATGTATTCTTCCTGCGAAAGATTTACTATATCGTTTGAGGTTAAACGTGAATACGACTGAACACGGCGTTTTGCTCTTTCGTGTTTTTCTTTAAGAGATTGCGTTTTGTCAAGTTTTTCGTAAAATTCAAGCTGTCTGATTAAGTCTTTCAATGTTACGACACGGTTATGATTAAGTCTTACGCTTGTACGCCTTTGCAAGACTTCATCGATAGAAATAACATTGTTAGACGGGATATAATCATCTTCTTCCGTGTAATCGACAATAAAACCGTCATCATCGTATTGAACTTCGGGTTCCGGAGGGTCAAATTGTATAACATCAATTCCGTCAAGAATATTTGATTTAAGCTTTAAAAGTATTGCCGCAAAAAGTAAAGTTCGGCCTGTTATTCTTAGGTTTTGCGACTGCATTTCAACCATGTGCGAAAGATATTTATCGGTAACATCAACGATATTGATATTCCAGGGGTCGATTTTGCCTGATTTTGCCATATCGACAAGGATACCTATGCCGTCTGATGTATTTTCGGGTAAATTCAAATTGTAATTAAGCACCATAAACTATCCTTCGTTATTTACTTCTATACCTGTAACTTTTGTGATACCTTTTTCTTTTTGAGTTACACCTATTATATGATCAGATGATTTTACCATAGTTCGTTTGTGACTAACTACTATAAATTGCGTATTTTTTGCTTGCTTTTGAAGCATTTGGGCTATGCGGTCGACATTAATTGCATCAAGGCTTGCATCGACTTCGTCAAACGCATAAAAAGGTGAGGGCATATATCTTTGAATAGCAAACACAAAAGCGAGTGCCGTGAGAGATTTTTCACCGCCCGACATACTTTCAAGTCTTTGAAGTTTCTTATCTCTGGGTTGAGCCTCAATCGTAAGCCCGCCTGACAAAGGATCATCGGGACATTCCAGTTTAAGTTCGCCTTCACCCTCCGAAAGCTGGTGGAAAACTTCTTTAAAATTCTCATTTATGTTGTTGTAAGTTTTCATAAATGTTTCTTTTTTAAGTTTTTCGTAACCCTGCATTCTCTCTAAAATCTCTTTTCGTTCTTTGGAAAGTGTTTCAATGCGTTCTTTCAATTCCTGCTGCCTTGCAAGAACTTCATCGTAAGCACTCAAAGCACGCATGTTAACATCGCCCATCTCGGTCATACGTTTTTCAAGACGCTGAATTTTTGCGGTAATTTCTTCAATGGAAATTGTAACCGGCTCAAGTTTATTTATCTCCACACCGCCTTCAATAAGCTCTTTTGTAGCATTTTCAAGTTCCGTGTCAAGTTCGCGTCTGCGTGTCTTAAACGATTCGATTTGTTCTTCCATACGTTCAATATCCGCCGTTCTCAGGTGTTTTTGTTTTTCAAGTTCAATTAATTCGGCATTGATATTGTCACGCTCTTTTATAAGCTCGCCGAGCTTTTCTTCGATTTGCGAAATCTGTTCATGAAGTTCTTCGATATTTTTATTTAAAGCTTCAATTTCAGATTTAAAGCGAATTTTATCTTCGTTAAGTTTTTCGTTATTTTTTTCTATTGATTTAATTTCTTCAATTTTGGTTTCATTAACATTATTGTTGAAAGAAATTTGTCGAAGGAATTCGTTTTTATCGCTTTCTGCGGCTGTTAGTTTGGCTTGAAGTCTTTTTATTTCATTTTCCACGCCTTCAGTTTTTTCTTTAAGCTCTTTCAAATCTTCATTGTTAATAAATTTTTCAACTTCTTCAATTTCTGAGGTGCAGGTTGAAATTTCGTCGTACAATTTAACGTTTTTTTCTTCAAGCTTGTCAAGTTTTTTGTTTAATTCAGCGATTTTCGGTTCGGTTTGGGAGATAAATTCACTCTGCTCCCGTAAAATTTCCTCGCTTTTTTCGTAATTCTTTTTCATACTGTCAAGCTCGGATTTGGATTTTGAATATTCGCCAGTAGAGTCGCTGTATTTTTGTCTTACGTCTTTAAGTTTTTCTTCAAGCGAAGCTTTTTTATCCTGAAGTTGTGCGAGCTTCTTTTCCATATCTTTTAATCGTTCTTTGAATTTATTCAGTTCCTCGTCATCGTTTTGAGTAAAGCTTAAACCTGTTTTGAGCTTTGAACCTCCGGTCATGGAACCTGATTTTTCGAGTAATTCGCCTTGCAGAGTAACCATTCTGTACTTGCCGATTAATTTTTTTGCACATTCAATATCTTCAACAACTATTGTGTCGCCGACTGCGTAGAAAAACGCATCAATATATTCATCCTCAAAATCCACGAGATTAATTGCATAATCAATTACGCCTTTATCCTTTGGCAGAGGTAATTTTGACGGAGCTTTTTTAATTTTGTTCAGCGGAATAAATGTTGCTCTGCCCGCATTTGAAGATTTTAAAAGTTCGATTACAACCGATGCCGTATGCTCATCATCCACGACGATGTGAGCCATTCTTCCGCCGAATGCAACTTCCAAAGCGGTTGAATACTCTTTATCGACCGAACCGAGCTGTGCAAGCGGTGCATGAACGCCTTTTACTTTTGCTCTCATGACAAAATCCACCGCATGCCCGAAGTTTGCTTCTTTTGCGGCATCAATTTTACCTTCTATTGCGGAAATCTTCCTGAAAGCCATTTGAATGTTATAATTCAAATCGTTTATTTCATTATTTGTTGTGTCATAGTCGTTCATGACGGTATGTTGAATATTTTTGAAATCTTCCATTTCCTGCTGAAGCTGGTTCACAAGGGTTTGTTTCAGACTGAAATCGGAGTTGTAATTCGCTTTAAGTTCATTAAGTTCGTCAAGCTTACTTTTAGCGTTTTCAAGTTCTTTTTTGAGATATTTTAGGTCGTTTTCAAGCGGAATTTTTTCTTGAATAAGCGATGTTTCGGAATCTTTGAGGTTTTCCAATTTTTTCCTCAAATTATTCCGTTTTTCGATATGCTCATCTGCTGTTGCGTTAAGCCCTGTCATATCTTCTAGAATTTTTTTCAACTCGGCATTACGCTCTGTTATACTGTTTTTAATAACGGCTGCTTCATCCTCTTTCATTTTAATTTTAAGGTTAAGTGAGTCGTTATCTTTTTTGCGATTTTCGATGCCGTTTTTGGAATTCTCTATCGTGCGAAGTCCGTCGTGAATTTGTTTTTCGGCATAATTCATCGCCATATTTTTTCTGTCAATGTCGCCTTTGATAGCTTCTTCACGTTTTTTCAGTTCAATTTGTTCGGCTTCGCCTTTTTCTTTCACAAGTTCGGAAACTTCTTGATATTTCTGCTTTATGAGCTTTAAGCGTTCGTCTGTATCTTTATTTTTTATTTCTTCTTCTTTTTTCTTTTTGGTAAATTCAAGGATATTTTCGTGTGCATTTTCGAGTTTTCTTTTAATATCGAAGAATTTAACCGTATTAATTTGGCTTTCAAGACCTGTTTTTTCTTCGCGAAGTTTTTGGTATTTGAGAGCTGCTTCTCTTTCTTCTTTAAGTTGTTCAAGCCTGTTATCGACTTCGCCCAAGATAACCGTTGAGCGTTCAACCCGCTGTTCTACGGTTTCAAGTTCTGAGGTTGCCTGTTCAATTCTTCTATCAAAATCTGCAATTCCTGCGATTTCGTCAATAATTTTTCTGCGGCTTTTGGGAGAACAGTTTGTAATTCCCATAACGTCGCCCTGCATCATGACGTTGTAACTGTTCGGGGTAACGTTGTATTTTTCAAGCAGAGCAAGGACATTGGTGTGAGTTGTTACGGAATTGTTTACGTAATAGGTGCTTGCGTAGCCTTGCGAAGTTTTTTTGATTTTACGTTCGATGGTTAAGTCCTCGCCTTCATCCATGTCGCCGAACGTAACTTTAACCGAGGCATCGTTCCTTTTTGTGTATGTAGAAATAAAGTGTGAAAGGTTTTCGGCACGGAGTTCGCCCGCGTTGGCAAGTCCCAGTGCGAAAAGCACGCTGTCAATAATGTTGCTTTTCCCTGAACCGTTTGGGCCTGACACGGCTGTAAACCCTTTTAACAAAGGGATTTCCGATTTATTGGCAAATGATTTAAAATTATCTATTTCAAGCTGTTTTATGTACATCCTACAAAGTCCTATTATAATTGAACAATAAGTTTGCGGTTATGTCAAAATGTTAAATAAATCTTTACGTTTGATATTTTATACGGTTAATGCTAAAATAGGGGTTATGGATTTTACAAAATCGAATGATAAGGAAAGAGCGTATTATAATCAGGATTTTTCTCCCGTAAATGAGCTTTTGAGGCGTATCAGAAAAGCCCTGATTTCGCATGAAAAGCTTAATATCAACGATTTGGAACTTTTCGAAATATTTGAATTTATTCCGAATGAAACCATTGTTTATATAACTCTTTTTCAAACAGGCAACAGATATAATCGTTACGGGAGCAAGCGTTCGACTTTTGAAGCTACATTAAACCGAGATATCGAAATGCTTTTAACGAGCAAACGTATCAAAGATTTTGACATAGTGAATGAAAATTCCTGCCGTATAATGATTGAATGCGGTTACGACAGAGTGCCGATTAAACGAAAATTTTTAAACACCGAAAGATTTGACAACGGACGTTTTGAACCCGGAGTTTCAGGGCTTGAGCTTAGAAAAGACGGCATTTCTTACTATTATATGCCGACCGATGCGATTTTGCTAAGCCACATGGGACTTAATAAAGCCGTTGAAACTCTTGCAAAACGTTCGCCAATAGGAAAACTTACGAATAAGATTTCAGAGCGTGTAAAAATCCTTTTATCCTCAAAAGATTATGAGTATTATTTGTTTAAAAGCAGGGCTTTCATTACTTTTAAGGATAAAGTTTTACCCTTGTACCGCGGAAATATAAGATTTACGGAGTTTGACAGGGATGTAATGTATAATCAGGTTGTCAATTCATCAGAGTGGCTTATTGATAATATGTACGATGACGGAAGATTTCTCTACTATTACAACTGCACGGATGATAATTTTGTCGACCATGAACATCCTTCAAGACATTCGGATAACCTTTATTATAACGATTTAAGGCATTGCGGAGGAATTATAACGCTTTTGAGAGCTTTTCAGCTTACAAAAGATGATAAATTTATTCAGTCCGCTAAAAAGGCTATAAATTGGAATATTTCGATTACAAAAGAGCATGAAACCCGATGGGGAACGGGTTATTATGCTTTTTATAATCAGAAAGCAAAACTTGGCGGCACTGGAGTTTTGCTTACCGCTTTAATGCAGTACAGAAATATTTCGGGCGATAAGTCTTATGATGAATATATTAAAGGTTATGTCAGACATTTATTGAGCCGAATTTATGATAACGGTGAATTCTTGGGGTACTATATTCACCCGTTATATCAGGATGGAAATCCGCTTATTTCAATGAGTGATGCGGAACGTAAAGAAACTTTTTCTTTCTATTACCCCGGAGAGGCACTTTTAGGGCTCGGACTTTTTGCAAACAATTTTAAAGAAGATAATGATTTGGTAAACGAAGTTCGCAGAATGTCTGAAATTGCACTCGACTGGATTATTGACGAACGTCCTAAGATTTATGCGGATTTGTTTACCGCTTTGCCATCCGATGCCTGGCTTATGCAGGCTGTTGAAGAATGGGCAAAGGATGAACATTTCAGAAAAGAAAATTATCTGAACTTTGTGTTTGGCGACGCAAATACCATGATTAAAAAGACTTATACCGCAAATAATTCGCCCTATATTGATTTTGAAGGCGGTTATTACTACAATTACGGCGACCATTTTTACCCTGACGGCGCACGCTCGGAAGGACTTATCGCCGCATATTATCTGGCAAAAGAGCTTGGCAGAGATGAACTTGCTCAAAACATACTTAATGCGTGCAAAAAAGTTGCAACCTGCCTCTTTCATCTTTATAACAGCGAAGAAAATACCTATTCTCACCTGAATTCTCTGCGTTCCGTGCGTTCTATCCGCTTTAAAGCTACTCGGCAATGGGTCAGAGTGGATTCCGTTCAGCACGTTGCTTGTTTCTTTGCAAGACTTTTTATGGCTGAATAATGTTATTTTTATGTTTTTGAAAAATCCTGTTATATTGGGCTTTTTCAGCTTTATTGTAACGAAATCTTAACAAAAGTGTACAAAAAATTAAAGAAAAAATAAAAAGCTGCCGTAAAAGAAAATACAAAGGAACAAAAACAAAACGAAAGGGAACACGTCATGGGTATGGCAGCATCGCAGGCGAGATTTTTAGGTCTTACTGCAAGGAAAACAAACGTAGAATATGAAGGACAACAGATTAACCAGCAAAGGACAACTTTGTCAAATCAGTCAGCAAATTATTATAATCAGTTGTTAGGTATGTCTGTTCCTGTTCCTCCTTCTGTTGCCGATTATACCAAAACGGTATATACCTTCCAAGACGGTTCTTTGTCTAATTCAATAACAAGTATGATAGCCAAAGGAAGCGGCAATTATATGATAAGCTACGTATCCTCTTGGATGGATGATTTTGCAGCGGTAAAAACTGCAAGTTCAATCGTAACAAAAGCTGGCGGTGATTATTATGTAGGCTCTCAAAAACTCAGATGTTTATGTAAAAATTGCAGCAAAGACGATATGGATAAAAATGATCCGTATTTAAAAACACTTTCTGATGATCAGTTAGAACAATTGAAAAAAGAAGAAGAAGAATATTTGAAAATATTGCAAGCACAATATGGCGGTACTGGTGATGATTCCTCCTGGTATGTAAGATATGTACAAAATACCACAACCGGCACTTGGAGTCCGTATTTTTACAAAAAATCAGACCTTGAGAGTGCTGTTTATTCGGATAACGGTTCATCTTTGAGCAATATTGAGGCTTATACAATAGGTTCTGCACAAAAAACCGAAGAAATAAAGAATGTAACAGCCAGAATGGAACAGGATGCAACGGGAAGAATTATCAACATCACTCTTAACCCCGGAAAAGAAAACGAAGTAACTTATGCCGTAACAACCAACACCCTTACCGATCAGGCAAAATACGATGATGCAATGAACCAGTATGAATACGACAAGTATCAATACGATCAGGCAATACAGGAAATTAACGCAAAAATAGAAATAATACAGTCAGAAGATAAAAACTTAGAATTGAGATTAAAACAGTTAGACACCGAACAGGATGCTATTTCAAACGAAATGGATGCGGTAGAAAAAGTTATCCAAAAGAACACTGAATCTACCTTTAAAACATTCGGTTAATCTCAAAAATACGATAGATAATTTAGGCACTACCGTGCCTGTAATAAAAATTTGTTTCCTTTCCCCTTTTTAAACTAACGACTTGCTTTAAGTCGTTTTTTTTATACGGAAAATGAAATATCATCCAAATGCGTTTTAAAAGACGCTAAACCGTACTTTTTATTGCTTGACATGAGTATGTTTAAATGCACGGGCCTGCCTGATTTTTGCAAAGTATTCGGGTTAAGAAATTCTTTTATGCGCAAATTAGGATTTTTTAAAAAATTTATGATATTGTTTTCATAACTTTTTCTGGCAAACATTAAATCAAAGTTCGTTGCGTAATTTTTTTCTTTGCAATTTTTTCTTTCCAGTCCGATTAATTTGCCTGTTTTTTTCATAACTTCCGCTTGAGCGCCCGTAAAAATGTACGATTTATTATTTTTTGTAATACATCTGAAATAATCGGAAGCTATTGAATCATGTCCGTAATATCCCATTTGTAAATTGTAATCGGGGTCGTGCTGTGCAAATTTTTTAATTATGGAAAGTTTATGACCCGAGTTCGACGGCCCTTTTAAAACGTTATTCAACTGATGGCAGGAAGATTTGATTAATTTTTGATTAAAAGTTTCCATACCGTCAACAAAAACCCTTACGGGAACTACACTTGTAAATGATAAATTACCATTAATTGATGTAATCATAAAATTCTCCTTTTTCTTTGTAAAACACCTGAAAAAAAAATTTTGCTAGATAATTCTGTGCGGTTTTGTGAGAACTTTTGCATCGACACGTTCTTTTATTGCACCTTCCGGCTCAAAGTATGGCGATACTGTCATAATCTTTGCGGCAATATCGGGATAGTGATAAATAAACCTTAATTCGCTTGATGTTAAAGGTTTTTGAGTATGAACGTTTGCGTAACGCGCGAGTTCAAGAATATTTCGAGCCTCGTGTTCATCTTTAAACTCAATTTCAAGATTATCGTAAACATTTCTGAAACCTTTAATTCCGCCGTATTCACCCGTTGTAATCATTCTTCCCGTTTCGATAATTTCAGGTTCGCCTCTGCCTAGTTCTTCAAAGTCGTACAGTTCGTAATTTCGTCTGTCTTTCAATGCACCGTCGGCATGAATTCCCGATTCGTGGGCAAAAGCGTTATCACCGACAGCGGGCTGGTTTATCGGAATGGGAACTCCGAATGCGTAAGATGTATATTTCGCAAGTTTCCATGCTTTGCTTAAATCAATATTCGGGTCTATTTTATATCTGTGCCTGAATCCTGCCGATTTTAAAACGGCAAGCAAACAGGAAACCAAATCGGCATTTCCCGCACGCTCGCCCATGCCGTTAATGGCTGTGTTTATATAGGCGTCAACTCCCGCGTCAATAGCGGCTCTTGCTCCCATAACGGAACATGCCGCAGCCATTCCCAAATCGTTATGAAAATGCAATTCTATCGGCATTTGAACTTCTTTTGCTATTTTATAAATTCTTTCGTAAGTTGTCTGCGGATCTTCAAATCCGAGTGTATCGCAATATCTGAAACGCTTTGCACCGCACTTTTTTGTTTCCGTTGCGTAGCGGATTAAAAATTCAATATCACTTCTTGATGCGTCCTCGGCATTAACCCCGACATTTTCCGCACCCAGAGATATTGCACACTCAACGGCTTCACATGTCATATTTATTATGTCTTGAGGAGTCTTTTTGCCTGAGTATTTCCCGTTAATCATTTGTTCCGATGTGGATTGGGAAAGGTTAATATTTTTGAGCTTAGGCACATTTTTGAACGAAAGTTCAACATCTGACACTATTGCACGCATCCATCCCGATAGTTTTGTTCTTGAAATTACGTTGCGTTCAACGAGTTCCAAATTGCCGTTAAGATAGTTTATCTCGTGTTTTGTTGCCGGGAAACCGAATTCAGACTGAGTTATCCCCATATCATCAAGCATGAGGTTAATAATTGTTTTTTGAAGCTTTGCAAGCCCCAGTCTGGAGGTCTGTACACCGTCCCTGTTTGTTACATCCACAAAATATATTTTATTTTCTTTCATGTCTACTCCTTGACTTGCACTGTGATATTAATTACAATGTTTATAGTATTTAATAACTTTTCTGTCAAGTAAAGAATTATGACTGATACAAAACAACTGGAAAAAAAGATTAATAAAGTTTATAAAACGGGAAATTTAAAGCAGGCGATCGAGCTTTGCCAGATAGGTTTGCAGGATGATCCGTCGAATGCGGATTTGCATGTAAGACTGGGGGACTTGTATTTGGCGTGGCATTTGGATATTCACAATTCATGCCGCTACATCGATGAGGCGGTGACAGAATATCAGCTTGCACTTGAAACTTATATTGATTCTGCTGAAATCTATTTTAAAATAGGTCAGGCACATTATTTTAAGGGTGATTTGGATAAAGCGATTAATTATTTTGATTCCGCAATTTCCAAAGACAGCAAGTGCGGAAAAGCGTATTATCTTCTCGCTGAAACTTATACTAAAAAAGCAAGATTTTTGGAAGCTGCAATTAATGCGAAAAAAGCGATTAAAGCCATGCCGTTTGCGAACTCCTGTGCACATTTTCTGCTTTCGGCACTTTATCATGTATCGTCTGCAAGAAGTTTCAAAAATTGGTTTTTGGCAAGGTTTGAATTCATTTTGTCTGTTTTAACTCTGCCGTTTGATAAAATTGCAATGGGAAATGTCTGTAAAACGCTTTCTTACGTTAAGTTTTTACCGATAATTTTAAAAGGAAATTATTTGGTTCAAGTTAACAAACCCGATGAGGCTATTGAAATTTATAATGCGGCTTTGGAAAAAGCTCCGGGATTTCTTCCGCTCTATTGCCTTTTGGGCGATGTTTACAGAATGCTCGGACGTTTTGACGATGCAATAACCGAATATAAAATGGCAATTTGGCTTGACAGTTTGAATATTCCCGCTTATCGTCATTTATGTTCGGCTTACGAAGAACAGGGCGACTATGACAGTGCCGTTGATATTTATGAAAAACTTATTAAAATTATGCCGAACATGCCCGATGTTCACTCAAATCTTGCGAATATTCTTTACGTTAAAGGTGATATTGACGGTGCGATTTCTCATTTTCAAACCGCCGTAACTTTAAATCCTAAAAAACAGTGGACAAGTATTGTTAACCAAACTTTAGGATTTGTTTATCAGGAGGCAAAACAGGATTACGATGCGGCGATAAGTTCTTATCAAAGTGCTTATCTCCAAACCCCGCAGGATATTGATATTTACGTAAATTTGGGCAGTGCTTTTTATGATAAAGACGATATTGATAACGCTTTGCAAATTTATAAAAATGCACTCGATTTAGACCCTGAAAATGCTAAAATTCACTGTAACCTCGGATTTTTATACTGGGGTAAAGGTGATTTGGACGAAGCAATTAAAGAATATCAGCTTGCGATAAAATATGACCCTAATTACGATATTGCTTACAACAACATGGGCGTAATTTATCTCGACGATTTGGGACGAGTCAAAGAGGCAAAAGATTTATTCATAAAATCCGTTGAGTGCAACCCGAATTATGCACTTGCTCACTTTAACCTTGCCCGTGCAATTTCGATTACGGGTGATAAAATCGAAGCGGCAAAACTCTATCAAATCGCTCAGGATATAAATAAAATTACAAACGAAATTGACCCGCAGGACATCTTAGACAAAATTAACGATTTGTTTAATTAGCTTTTCGGCTTTTGGTAAGTTTAAAACTGACTTTAATCATGCCTTGCAAAACCTCTCTGTCAGCTTTGTTGACCAAAACCGTATTCCAATGAACTTTATTCATGTGCCATGCCGGTTTTACGTATGGGTATTCGTCACGTAAAATTGATGCCTCAACGGGATTACATTTCAGATTTATCATAAGTTCGTTTTCAAGCTCAAATATTAATGCAAACCATTTATTATTGCTTTTGTGCCGCATAACAACCATGTCCGGATAATCCTTGAACGGATTTGTTGAAATGCCGTCCTTATCGTATCGGCATAACTCTATTAACTGATTTTTATCCATAATTTTAAACCTTTGAAGTGTAAACTTCGTCCTCAATAAACACAATAGGAAGTGAAATCACAAAGGTTGAACCTTTGCCGACTTGAGAATGAACCGTGACTTTTCCGTTATGATATTTTTCTATTGTCTGTTTAACCAGGTGGAGTCCGAGTCCCGTTCCTTTTACGGTATGAGTATTGTTTTCAACCCTGTAAAATCTGTCAAAAATTTTCTTGTGAAATTCCGGTGCAATACCGCATCCTAAGTCGGTTACGGAAATTTCAACATCGTTATTAACCTTGTGAAGTTCAACTTTTATTTCCGCATTATCGGGCGAATATTTGATAGCATTTGACAAAAGGTTTGTGAGTGCCCTTTCTATTCCGTCATAATTAAACAAAAATTCCGGAATATTTTCTTCCTTGTTCACGCTTATCGAAAGTCCGTGTTCTTTTGTAAGCGCATTAACCCTTGAAACACAAGTATCAACTACTTCATAAATACTGTTTAAGGATTTTTCCATTTGAGCATTGGCTTCCATTCTTGAAAAATCCAGAATATCATTGACCATGCCGTTAAGCCTGATAATTTCCTGATTAATCGTTCCGATAAACTCTTTTTGAGTGTCATAGTCAAAATCGTTACCGTAATTGTATAAAGTATCAATGTAGCTTCTCAAAACCGTAACAGGCGTTCTCAACTCATGTGAAACATTTGAAATGAACGTCGAACGCATTTTATCCATTTCGGCTTCTTTTGTCATATCAATAAGCACAATGATGTAGCCGACGTAATCCTTGTTTCTCGTAAACATGGGAGAAATTATTGATTTAATTGTTTTTTTATCAACCTGAATATTAAATTCAAGCGGTTTATTCTCCATAACCTCCAACGGAGTGTCTTTGAATTCTTCGATTTTATCTTTAAAACAGAAATTTCCTTCGGTATCGGTGTACTGCTGAATTTTCATATCAAGCATTTGATTTTCTTCAAGTTCAAGAAGTTTGTTGGCATGGTCGTTGACAAGAACCACGTTATCATTGTTATCACATACCACAACACCGTTTGCAATGCTCATTAACACCGCTTCAAGCTTGTTTCTTTCGAGCGTAAGCTGTTCTATATTTTGTTCTTCGTAGAGATGAAGTCTGTTAGACATATTATTAAAAGAACCAAACAGTTCTTTGACTTCCGAACTGACCTCTTTATCCTTAATCTCAAAACCGAATTCACCGCTTGAAATTTTTTTGACACCGTTGTGTAAAATCCTTAATTCACGTGTGATAAGGTAAGTATTTATAAGAATTACAAACGCAAATACAATCCACGCCACCGTAAATACAAACAAAAGCGATGCTCTGGTGGTTGATGAAATCCGATTTATAATATTTCCTGACAGTCCGACTGTGACAGAACCAGTGTTTTTCCCGCTTTGAGTTACCATGGGTGAATTAACCGTAATGCTTGAAACATTTTTGCCCGATGAATTGTCGGTTTTATAGATAAGTTTTCCGTCTTTATTTCTGAATTCTATAAAAGTAATATCGTTGTGAGATTTAACTATTGTGTCGGCATGTTCTTTTAATGTATCGTAATTTTCGCTCTGTTGTAATTCCGCAGATTCAATAGCCAAAGCCCTTGAAACAATTTGACCGAAGTTTTGATAGCCCTCGTTAAGATTTTTCTGAATATTGAATATAGCAAACACAGCTATCGCAACGGTCAAAACAGTGCTGAGTACAAGACCCGAGATAATAAGTCTGTTCTGTGTTGTTAAGCTAACCTGATTCATAACAGAATTATACCACTATCGCAGGTCGTAAGCAAGAGGAAAAAGAAAAAGAACCGTACCATAAAACGGTTCTTTTATTATTTTATAGTATGAAAGGAGCTTATTTTTTTGTCGGATAATAATCCCTGACAATACCCTTGTAAGCATCTTCGTAAATTGCTCTAATGTCTTTCATTAAAGGATATGCGGGGTTAGCACCCGTACATTGATCGTCGAATGCGAGTTCGACCATTTCATCAAGTTTCGCGTTAAAATCTGCTTCCGTAACACCAAAATCTTTGATGGAATTCGGGAGATTAATTGCTTTCATCAATTTATCAATAGCATCAATTAACAGTGCAACTTTTTCATCGTCATTTTTTCCGCCGAGTTTAAGTTCATCAGCTATCTGACCGTATTTAGCCTTAGCGTTCGGGAACTTATACTGCGGGAAGATACATTGTTTTTTCGGGCAGTCAACGGCGTTGTATTTGATAACCTGTCTGATTAACAGAGCGTTAGCAACACCGTGAGGAATGTTAAACATTGCACCGAGTTTGTGTGCCATAGAGTGACATAATCCCAAGAATGAGTTTGCAAACGCCATGCCTGCTATTGTTGCCGCATAATGCATTTTTTCTCTTGCTACAGGGTCATTTGCACCTTCGCGCCAAGAACGTTCAAGGTACTTGAACACAAGTTTTGTAGCTTCAAGTGCGTTTGAATTTGTAAAGTTTGTTGCCATAGCGGAAACATAAGCTTCCAAAGAGTGAACCAATGCGTCAATACCTGATGCTGCGGTTAGACCTTTGGGCATACCGTCAACAAAGTTCGGGTCAATAATTGACATGTTCGGAGTCAGTGCGTAATCCGCTATAGCATACTTAACGTGTGTTTCATCATCCGTAATAATTGCAAACGGAGTAACTTCTGAACCCGTACCTGATGTCGTCGGAATAGCAACCATTGTAGCTTTCTTACCTAAATCGGGAATACGGCAGATACGTTTTCTGATATCCATAAATCTCATAGCGATATCTTCAAATACCGTATCGGGTTGTTCGTAAAGCAGCCACATAATTTTAGCGGCATCCATCGGTGAACCTCCGCCCAGAGAGATAATTACATCCGGTTCGTAAGGTCTTATGATTTCCATAGCTTGATTAATGGTCGACAATGTCGGATCGGGTTTAACATCAAAGAAAATTTGGTGATCAATTCCGATTTCATCCAAAACATTAACTATGCTGTCAACCGCACCCGAATTGAATAAAAATCTGTCGGTAACGATGAACGCACGTTTTTTACCTTGAAGCTCACGGAGTGCCAAGTCAAGAGCACCTCTTTTGAAGTAAACTTTAGGCGGAACTTTAAACCAGAGCATATTTTCTCTCCTTTCTGCAACTGTTTTGTAATTTAATAAGTGTTCTACACCTACGTTACCTGAAACGGAGTTACCGCCCCAAGAGCCGCAGCCGAGTGTTAACGACGGTTCTAATTTGAAGTTATATAAATCACCGATACCGCCTTGTGATGAAGGTGAATTTATTAACAATCTGCAAGTCGGAAGTTTTTCCGCAAAATAGTTAATTCTTTCTTGAGTTCTTTCATCAGTATACAATACGGAAGTATGTCCCGCACCGCCGAGTATAACTAAGTCATAAGCCATATCAACGGCATTTTTAAAATCTTTTGCTTTGTATAAAGCCAAAACAGGTGAAAGTTTTTCGTGTGCAAACGGATTTGCAGCGTCAACTTCTTTTTCTTCACCGACAAGAACTTTTATTGATTCGTCAACTTCAATTCCTGCAAGTTCCGCAATTTTGTGTGCGGGCTGACCGACAATTTTCGGGTTAACAGAACCTGCTTCGGTTAAGATTATATTCGCAACTTTTTCGGCTTCCTTAGCATTTAAAATGTAAGCACCTCTGAATTCAAGTTCTTTTTTAACATTTTCATAAACATCTTTAACGCAAACGACAGCTTGTTCAGATGCACAAATCATGCCGTTGTCGAAAGTTTTTGAAAGAAGAATTGAAGAAACCGCCGTTTGAATATCAGCTGTTTCATCGATAATAGCAGGAGTGTTTCCGGGGCCGACACCGAGTGCCGGTTTGCCTGATGAATAAGCAGCTTTAACCATTCCGGGGCCGCCTGTAGCCAATATACAGTCAACTGACGGGTGTTTCATCAACTGATTTGAAAGTTCAATGGAAGGAACATCAATCCATCCGATAATATCTTCGGGAGCTCCTGCTTTAACGGCTGCCTCAAGAACTAATCTTGCAGCTGCTATTGTCGAATTCTTTGCTCTCGGGTGGGGTGAAAAGATTATTGCATTTCTTGTTTTTAATGCGATTAATGATTTAAAAATCGCCGTAGAAGTCGGGTTTGTAGTAGGAACGATACCTGCAATTACTCCGAGAGGCTCTGCTACAATTTTAATACCGTTAGCTTTGTCATAAGATATTACACCGCAAGTTTTTGCGTTTTTGTGTTTGTTGTAAATGTATTCGGACGCAAAGTGGTTTTTGATAATTTTATCTTCAACTACGCCCATTCCCGTATCTTCAACCGCCATTTTTGCAAGAGGAATACGGGCTTTGTCAGCGGCTGTCGCTGCTGCTTTAAAGATTGCATCAACTTTTTCCTGAGTAAATGTGGAATAAATTTTCTGAGCTTTTTTAACACGTTCGATAAGAAGTTCTAACTGTTCCGCGTTATCGACGAGTGTTGATTTGTTCAGAGTTTTTTCTAAATTTTCAACTGTCTTTTTGCTCTTTGTTGTCATATTTTTATTTCTCCTATTAGTAAATGTATTCGTGATTTATTTCACAATTCAATTATAAAACAAATAATAAACAAAAGCAAGTGTATTTTTTACAATCTTTATACAAGTTTAATATTTCGTTAAACAATCTCTCTGAGAGTATTGAATATTTTGTCCGTAATTTCCTGTATATATTCTTGTGAAACCAACCCGTTTATAACCGCATCGGATATCTGATAAGCGGGTCTTATGTACTGTTGTGCCGTTTTGTTTACGTCCTGAAATTGCAAATCGGCAGCGGCACCTGTTTTACCGCGCAATGCCGCACGTTTGTACCATCTTTCTTTTATAACCTCCAATGGCGTGAATACATAAACTTTAACATCCATTACATCTCTGACGCCTTCGTTTAGCACATAAAGTCCTTCCGTGAGAATAACTTTTGCGGGCTTTTTAACTTCGCCATCGGGATTTGACACACAAGTTACAAAATCATAACTCGGAGAAGTTATTTGATGTCCTTTTTTGAGTTCGCTCAAATGATATTTCATCAAGTCCAAATCAATAACGTCGGGTGTATCAAAGCTGAAACCTGTTTTAAAGAGTGCTTCATAACTTCCTGCTTCTTTAAGTTCTTTTGATGTGTCTTTGTAGTAGTCATCACAGCGGATTACGGTATAAATACCTTCTGTTTTTTTCTTTACGCAAGCTTTTATGGTGTTATCAACAAAAACTGTTTTACCTGATGCGCTTTCACCCGTAATTCCTATTAAGAAAGTTTTTTTCTTTTCCTGAACGACTTTTCTTGCGATGTTTAGAATAAGATTTTCCGATATTTTCAAAAACAGCGGTTGAGGTTGAAGTTTATCTTCCTCCAAAATTTTGTTCAGAGCATCAACTATCGTTGATATAACTTCCATATCGCGTCTGCTGGAATAATAATCGTAACTTGTTAGTAAATCGGTTGCCATTCTCGTACCCCTTATTGCAATATTTTACATTAAAACAAAATTTTTTTGCATTTAATTATAATTTTTGTAAAGATTTTGTTATTTTTATTAAAGTTTTTTCTTAAAATTGCCGTTATTTTGTATGTGAAGAATATAAGGAGATGTGTTTTTATGTATCACGACGAAATTTTTGAAAATGCTCTAAAAAGCGTGAAAGAAGAAAGTTACAAAGCTTTAAAAGATGAAATTTCCGCAATGGAAAGTAAAATTGAGCATTTTTTAAACTGCTTTTTTGAATCATCGGCATTTAGAGCCGAACGCGATTTGAATGCACTGCAGATGTAAAAAAAAAGACCTTTAAAAGGTCTTTTTTTATATTGTTGTTGCAAAATTTGAAAGATTACTCAGTCTGTCACAGGTTGCCTGTGCTCTTTTAATTATTTCTTCTTTTTTAGTTAATCTCATTTCCTTGTCTTGAAGCATTGTTTCAAGATATTTGGCTATTTCTTCATCGCCGAGGAAGTTTCCTTCTTCATCGTATAATTCTTGCGATATTTCTTCAAGGAACTTATCTCGTTCTTTACCGCTTTTCATCATTTCTTTAACATAATCATCAGCAACTTCCTTTGCATAAATTTCGCTTTCATTTTTCTCAAAATCGTCCTCTTTAGTGCATGCGTTCCAAACTTTACTTACTGTAAAGTTTGCTATTGCACCGCCGATACAACCTCCGATGAAACCGACTATTGCTCCTGCAACGTTTCCTATTCCCGGAACAACGCTGCCTGCTATTGCTCCTGCTGCAGCCGCACCTGCTGCATATCCTAAAATACCCGTTCCGACCTTCGTTGCCGATTTTACAAGCTGTTTTGTTCCTCTATTTGATTTTTTGCCTTCAGCTTTTAATTCCTTATCTATTGAATATGCTTCCATAATGGGTTTTATCTCTGATATTGCAGCTATTGCCGCCCAAATTCCCATTCCCTTTCCGTGAATATGGAGCTGTTTGCCTGCACCTCTTAAAAATTTACCCGTTTTGGTAGATTTAGTTGCTGTTTCAAGAAGTTTTCCCTTAACTTTGTTATATCCTGATTTATCTTTTATTAATTTTGCGATTTTTCCTCTTTTTGTCACAGGTGTTAAATTTGCATTATGCTCGGCTAATTTTGCATTAGCGTATGCCTTTCTTATTTCTTCCAGCTTACTTTTCAGTGCATCACCTTTTAAAGTTTTGGCTTCATCTGCTAATCTTTGAACTTCAGAATAAAATCCTTTTCTTGTTTCCGTAAGTAAATATTTAGCCTGTTGTTTAGCGGAAAGCTCGGCAAATTTCTCCGGTGTAATTGCTTTGTTTTGCGGTATAAACTGAGAATTATACATCATTACTTCTTTATACCTGCCCTTATTAAGTATTGTATTAAATTTGCTTGAATTGTCTGTCAGATGGGCTTTTTGTTGTTTAATTCCGTCCCAATAAGCTTTCCAAGCACTTGAACCTCCGCCTTTCGGAGCGTTGTAAAATGCTTTTGCACCACCATACCAATTTTTATATGGTAATGAAAATAATGTCACCATTGGAGCTGCCATTATTATTTCTGATGGCAACTCGCTAAAATAATTTACTTTCTCCGTTGATACCCCGCTTGCAAGATAAGATAGCTGCCTGCAAGCATTTTCGACTGCATCGACCATGTGTTTTCCCCTATAAATTTTTTCCCCGTGTATTTATATAAAAAATTTTCGTTATAAAAAATTGCTTTTTTATAACGAAAATATTACAAAATGTTAATTAAACTTTATAATCGATCTTTTGATTTGATGCCGCAAGCTGCATAAAATCTTCTTCCGCAGGATTTGTAAGACCTCCGCCGTATAACTGTTGAGCTAAGGCTGTAATCTGCTCGGGGGTTAAGGTCGGCTGCATACCGCCGCCCATAAAGGGTACATTTTGATTTGCCATTGCTAAAGCCTTTTGTTCCGCTTTTTTCTCCCTGTGGCTTTTTCCGACGAATATATTAGCAACGCCTTCACCCAATGCCCAACCTGCTATACATCCGACTAACGGGCCGACTACGGGAATTGGTGAAAGTATAGCCGAGCCTATTGCCGCACCTGTTGTTGCAGCTCCGAGTCTTACCGCGGATTTTCCTGCCTCAATCGTACCGCCTGCCAAACCTTTATCCATAAATGCCGAAAATACATTTGTAAGTGCATCACCCGCTATAAGAAGTGTTCCTAATAACGGCATTCTTTTTCCGACACCTTTTAATGCACCTTTAAATTGTGAGAAAAATTTTGTCAAACCGCTTTTGCCTGCAGCTTTAATTCCGCCTAAACGCCAGCCTGCTTTGATTACATTAGGTGTTGTTTTTATTGCATCCCATGTTGCTTTCCAAAAACTTCCGTTATGCCTTGCAACCATTTTTGCATTGTGTGCTTCTACAGCTTTAAAACCGTTTTTAGAACCGCTTTTAAACGCCTGCCAATAAGTTTGATTATTCGCAGCCCTGTTTTTCAAACTTTCTTTAAGAACTTTTGAAAATGCTTCGTTGCCCGTTCCGAGTACAAATCCCGGATACGCTTTTGCAATACGACTAACATACGGCATAATACTAACCATAATTACCACCTACATTAATTTAATAACTACCTTACCTATATAAAAAAATTTTGTGCAAAAAAATTGCGTTATTTTATAATTTATGTTAAGTTATGTTAACATTATTTTATATTTACAATAGTGGGTAGTATAATCAAAATATGTATAGTGATGGCGGAAGAATTTTTATAGAAGAAGAAGATCAGTGTATTGAGTGTAAAAATTATGCTGAAGGTGTTTCCTGTCCGCTTTTAACCGCTCTGGGACTCGGTGTTGTATATATTGAGGACAGCTTAACCGTTGCAAATTGCGGTTTTTTTGAGAAATTTGAACGGCATTTACATATTGTGAGGGATGATGAGAACGATAACTCTGATTAACGGCGACGGTATCGGGCCTGAGATTTCCGATGCGGTTGTAAAAATTATTGACGCATGCGCACTAAAAATTGACTGGGAAATTCAAACGGCGGGAGCGGATGTTATTGAAAAAGAAGGTTCTCCGCTGCCTGACAGAGTTATAAATTCTGTCAAACGCAATAAAATCGCACTAAAAGCACCTGTTACGACACCTATCGGAAAAGGTTTTCGCTCCATAAACGTAAAACTTCGCAAAGAACTTGATTTATATGCAAATGTTCGCCCGTGTAAAAATCTTTTGAACATAAAAACGAGGTTTGATAACGTAGATATCGTTGTTGTCAGGGAAAATACGGAGGATTTATACGCAGGAATTGAAAGACAGGTTGACGAAAATACCGCAGAGAGTATCAAACTCATTACCCGCAGTGCATCAGAGCGTATTTGTAAATTTGCTTTCGATTATGCGGTAAAAAATAATCGCAAAGAGGTGTGTGCAGTCACAAAGGCAAATATCATGAAGCTTTCGGACGGTCTGTTTTTGGATAGTTTCAGAAATGTTTCGCAAAATTTTCCGCAAATAAAGGTAAGAGAAATTCTTGTTGATAATTTATGCATGCAATTAGTCCAAAAGCCTGAACAGTTTGACGTTTTGGTTCTTCCGAATTTGTACGGAGATATTGTATCGGATTTGTGTGCGGGATTAATAGGCGGACTCGGTGTGACTCAAGGGGCAAATATAGGTGAAAATTATGCGGTATTTGAACCGGTTCATGGCTCTGCACCCGACATAAAAGGTCAAAATAAAGCTAATCCGACCGCTCTTTTGCTTTCTGCCGTTGAAATGCTTAAATTTATCGGCGAAAACGGTTATGCGGACAAAATCGAAAAAGCTTTGTACAGTACTTTTAAGCAGAATAAATTTACCGCTGATTTGGGCGGAAATCTTTCAACAACTGAATTTACGGAAGCTGTTATTAAAAATCTTCGTCAGTAAGCCCCAAATCTCTTAAAAATCTTCGGTTATCGGATAACTGCATAAGTTTTTCATCTTCAAGCGGGTCGATAATCCCGTCAGAGAAAAGCTGATCAACAATTTCATTATGCGAAGTATTTTCGGGGTCGGACAAAACCAATTTTGAAAAATTCTTTATGTCATGGCTTCTTTCGTAAATATTAAGCGCCTCACGGCTCAATTTGTTAAGAAACAAATTTTTGCGGTTATCAAAATCTGAGTCAATGGGGTTTATCGCATTACTTGCCCGTAATTTTCTTTCTTCACTAAGCCTTTGTGCTAATTTTTTAAACATCATATCACCCCTTAATTTATATTATACACCCTGTGTCAAGAAAATCCATAAATCTTAACAATTTAATTTTGGTTAATATATTCTTGATTAAAAGTTTTATTTGGCGTAGAATAGTCTGGAAGATGAGGTAAAAATATGCTTGATATTAAACTTATTAGGGAAAATCCCGAAAAAATTAACGAACTTTTAAAAAGAAGAAATCCGGAATTATCCGTTAACGAAGTATTGGATATTGATTTTGAGCGCAGAAAAATTCAAACTAAGGCGGATGAACTCAGAGCAAAAAGAAAAGATGAATCGCAAAAAATCGGTTTAATGAAGAAAAACGGTGAAAATACCGATGCTGTTCAGGAAGAAGTTCGTAAAATCGGCGATGATATCAAGGCATTGGAAGAAAAATTATCGGAACTTGATGAAAAACAACGCAATATCTTGCTGCACATACCGAATATTCCCGATGAAACAACACCGATTGGCTTATCAGAAGATGATAACGTTGAAGTTTACAAATGGGGCGAGCCTCGAAAATTCGATTTTGAATTTAAAGCTCACTGGGATTTGTGCGAAGAAAAAAATCTTGTTGACTTTGAACGCGGCGTAAAGCTTTCACAGAGTCGTTTTACGTTATACAGAGGAAAAGGTGCAAAACTTGAACGTGCAATAATAAACTTTTTCCTTGATTATCATTGTGAAGAACAGGGTTACGAGGAAGTTTTACCTCCATTTATGGCGAATGCCGCAACAATGACGGGAACGGGACAGCTTCCAAAGTTTGCGGAAGATATGTATAAATGCGTTGACGAGGATTTGTATTTAATTCCGACGGCTGAAGTGCCTGTTACAAATATTTATGCGGGTGAAATTTTATCGGAGGATGATTTGCCGAAATATTTTGCCGCTTACACACCGTGTTTTAGACGTGAGGCGGGTTCTGCGGGCAAAGATACAAGAGGCTTGATAAGAGTTCATCAGTTTAATAAAGTTGAGCTTGTAAAGCTTTGTACACCCGAAACAAGCAGGGACGAACACGAAAAATTAACTCAAGACGCCGAAAAAATGCTTCAATTACTTGAACTTCCGTACCGCCGTGAGGCTTTATCAACGGGCGATATCGGTTTCAGTGCGAATAAATGCTGGGATTTGGAAGTTTGGATGCCTTCTTACGGCACTTATAAAGAAATTTCAAGCTGTTCAAATTACGGTGATTATCAGGCACGACGTGCAAATATAAGATATCGTGACAAAGAAACGGGTAAAACGAGATTTGTGCATACGATTAACGGTTCGGGACTCGCTGTCGGGAGAACCTTTGCGGCGATTGTCGAAAACTATCAGCAAGCGGACGGCACAATCGTTATCCCCGAGGTCTTGAGGAAATATACGGGATTTAACAAAATTTAGTTATTATAATCAACAAAAATACTCCCAATCGGGAGTATTTTTATTAGAAATTCAACTTATTTGCAATTTCTTCTTTTTTTAATATTTTGGCTTCTTCTTTATCTGCAACTTTTGCTAATTTTTTAATAAATTTAACAGGGCTGCTATTAAATAATCTGCTTAAAAAATCTTCAGAGTAGCGTTTATAAAAATCATCTTGGGCGTCTGGTTTTCGCAAATAGACATTAGCGCTCAGTTTACCCGTTTTTTCGTCAGCAAAAAGCATTATGTCAATTTTAGAGTTTTCTTTTTGCTTTTTAAAAATGTCGTTTAATTTTTCAACATCCTTTAAAGATTTTACTCTGGATTTGAGTACACGTTGAACGTTTTCGTTTGTGTGTATTGCCATACCGAATTGAGTTTTTGGGCAGTTACAATTTAAGTTTGCTTTCATATCGTTTTCCCTTTCTCAATTATTAAAACCCCTAAATATTTTTTTTGCTACTTTGTGTAATATAATTTTACATGATTTTCGTTCAGGGTTGCACAACCTTTGCGACGATAGTTGAAAACTATCAGCAAACTGACGGCACAATCTTCTCGAGGTTTTAGAAAATTATCTTATTTATGAGTTCTTCGCTTTTTATCTTACTTTCTTGTTTATCTGCGATATTTGCCATTTTTTCAATAAACTTCACGGGGCTGCTGTTAAATAATCTGCTGAAGAAATTTTCCGAATAGCTTTTATAAAAATTGCTCATGGTGTAGTTTGTCGTATAAACATCAGCGCTCAGTTTACCTGTTTTTTCATTGGCAAAAAGACTTATATCAACTTTAAAGTTTTCTTTTTGCTTTTTTAATATGTCGTTTAATTTATCAATATCGTTTAAAGATTTGATTCTGGACTTGATTACGCGTTGAACACTATTGTTTGAGTAGTGAATTGCCATACCGAATTGCGGTTTTTGGGTAGTTGCAATTTAAGTTTGTTTTCATATCGTTTTCCTTTTCTTTTTTATTAAACACCTTAAATATTTTTTTGCTACATAGTGTAACAAAATTTTACATGCCTGTATTTTTAAGGCATAATAGAATTATGAATACATTTCCGTTTGAACTGGATGAATTTCAAAAAGATGCCTGTCGTTATATAGACGAGGGCAAAAGCGTTGTGGTATGTGCTCCGACGGGTGCGGGAAAAACGGTTATCGCACAGCATGCCATCCACCGCGCATTAGATGAAGGAAAAAGAATTTTCTACACAACTCCTTTAAAAGCGCTTTCTAACCAAAAATACTATGATTTCGGTGAAAAATACGGTCATGATAAAGTCGGACTTTTGACGGGCGACACTTCGATTAACCGAAACGCACAAATTGTCGTAATGACAACGGAAGTTTTCAGGAACATGCTTTATGGCACAAATTTTGGTGCGGTTGCGGATAACTTAAAAGATGTTAAATACGTTGTTTTGGATGAAGTTCATTACATGAATGACGAACAGCGAGGCACGGTTTGGGAAGAAAGTATAATCTATTGCCCCACAAATGTACAAATAATTGCGCTTTCGGCAACCGTTGCAAACGCAGATGAACTAACAAACTGGATTAACACCGTTCATTCAAAAACAGAGCTTGTGGATACTGATTTTCGCCCAGTTCCTTTGAGATTTTATTATTTTGACAGCTCTCAACCGACAAAACTTTTACCTCTGCTAACTCCGAGCGGTCAGCTAAATAACAAAATTAAACCCGAAAAACGCTTGTATGGCAGAAAGTTTCAGAATAAAAAATCTCATGTAAAAGATGTTATAAGAAATTTACAGGCAAGTGATATGCTTCCTGCGATCTATTTTACTTTTTCACGTAAAAAATGCGACGAGCAAATGGAAAAATGTGCCTCTTTGGATTTGATTACAAAGGCTGAAAGAGCGGAAATTCAACAGTTTATAGATGAATATATTGCTGAAAACCCGCATCTTTACAACAATAAACATATTGAATATTTGCTTTGCGGTGTAGCTTCGCACCATGCAGGACTTTTGCCCGCCTGGAAAATCTTAGTGGAAAAACTTTTTCAGAAAGGTTTGATAAAGGTTGTATTTGCAACTGAAACGCTTGCTGCGGGAATTAATATGCCTGCACGTTCTACCGTTATAAGTTCAACGAGTAAACGCACTGACAGCGGTCACAGAATGCTTACGGCAAGCGAGTTTTTACAGATGTCGGGCAGGGCGGGACGACGCGGAATGGATGAAATCGGCTATGTGACAATTATAGGAACACAGTTTCAAACACCTGAAGAAGTCGCAGAACTTGTTTTAAGCGATGCAAACCCGTTAGAAAGCCGCTTTTCACCTTCTTATTCGATGGTTTTAAATTTATTACAAAGATTTTCCCTTGATGAGGCGAAAGAACTTATATTAAAAAGTTTTGGTTATTATTCATCGGATGCAAGGCTACAGCCACTTTTAAAGCAATACGAAATGAACGAACATGAAAAATCCGAAAGGTTGTTTTCCTGTTCGCATAAAATTTCCGATGAAGAATTTCTTAAATATGATAAATTAAGGCATTTATACGTTCAAAATCGTCAGACTTACAAGAAAATCTGCAAACAGGAACAGAAGAAAAACCGCCCTTTATCGCCTGAAGTTCAGTCATTCCGTGACAGTAACAAAGCAATGCTTGAAAAATTGCACTCTTATCCTTGCGACACCTGCAACAGATACAAAAAACACGCAAAAAACCTTGAAATTATAGCAAGAATTAACACCAGACAGGCGAAACTTATGAAAGAAATGGAGCGGCAGCGTGATATTTTCTGGAACAAATTTCTCGCTCATCGTGCGGTATTGAACGAATTTTGTTATTTAAAGGACGATTATCCCAATGAATTCGGCGTTACGACTTCTCAAATCCGTTCCGAGAATGAACTTTTTATTGCGCAGATAATTTTTTCAAACGTGTTGGAAAACCTTACGCCTGCCGAGCTTGCCTCTGTTGTCTGTGCGATTACGACCGAGGATTTAAGGCTTGATATTCCTTATCTTCCGTTATCGGAAAAAGTAAGAAAGACGCTTAACCTTATTCGCAATATAAAACGCAAGATAGAAAAAGTCCAAAGTCATTATAATATTGACGATGCGATGTACATAAACCCGTATTTCAGTGCGTTAATTGAACTTTGGGTTGAGGGAGCAGAGTGGGAAACTATTGCACAACAATTTGACATCGGTGAAGGTGATATTGTGCGTTCATTCAAGCGTGTTGTGGATGTTTTAAGGCAGTTTACAACTATTGAGAATGTTCCTGAAGCACTTGCTTTCACGGCACGAGAGGCTATTGATAAAATTTTACGTGAACCCGTTGATGTGGATTAGTTGAAATTTGGCGGTCTGCATCACTCAATTCTAGGTGAGGGAATTAAACCCCTCCCTATCCCATCCCTTGGGATAGGGAGGGAGTAAGACTGTCATTGCGAGCGAATGCGAAGCAATCCAGCCTATAAATTTGCACGAAATGCCTAATTATTAGACCCCTCACCCTAGCCCTCTCCCGCAGGGGGAGAGGGGACTAACTCACCATAGTTGGAAATTTTGAACTATATTATGAAAAAGCCTTAAATGAACGTTCGACGTTCTTGTTGATTACTTCTTTAATTGAGTCGTATTCTGTTTGCAACGCATTGTGTTCGGTATCGAGTTTTTTCAAATCTCTGTCGTATTTATTGTCCTGCGCCTCAATTTCGTTCATAGTTTTTTTGTATTTAGCCTCGGCACGGGCGATTGCAACATCATCATCCTGTGAAACTATATCAGATGCGTTTGTATAAATTATTGAATTCCATATAAAGCCTTGTGCAGTAATTTCTAACGCTTTTTCGCTGTCGTCTGCGGGGTTGTAGTATTGCGCTTGCGACATAGTGACAATTCCGTGTTCAAGTGCGAATTCAAGCCATTCATCGTTATAAATAAGATTATCTTCAAGAACTTTGTAATTTGCTTTTGACGCATTTTTAACAAGATCATGAAGTCTGTAAAGCGTTTCGCTATCTTCATTTTGGGATGAACTTCCTGAGTTGTTATTTTCAAATTCAATGACATCTTGAACTACGTTAGCGGAATCCGAGCCGTTCATCATGTTCCAAAGATTTGTGTACCATTGGCATTTTTCTTTGTCTTTAACGGCAAAAGAAGGTTTTGGCGGTTGGGGTTTATCGGGTTCTTTTGGTTTTTCGGGCATTGTCGGCGGTGTCGGCATTACACCGTTGAATTCAGGTTCTTTGGGTTTTTCCGATAATTTTCTCATATCGCCGTCAGTGAAACCGATTAATGATTGTTTCAGTTCATCACCAGATATCATATTATGTTTTAGCAAGTATAATAAATCTATTGCTTTTTGTTTGAGTGTTTTTATGCCTTTTACAGATTTTGTATCTTTATCATATAAATAATCACTATATAATATTTCTTTTTCAGTTGGTTCTTTGCCGGCATCGATTGCTTCTTGGATAATATTTTTTAGCTCCGTATCTTTTATGCCATTATTTTGATATTCCGGAGTATATTCATCGTCACCGTCGCATTTACGTTCTTCATTGTCCATTTCATCAGATATCTCTTTAAAATTATGTTCTTGAGCAGTGCTGTGCATGCCCGCCCCAGTAACATCAGAATCGTTTAAAGTGACTGTTTTCCCATTACTGGCTTGATAATTTTCTTTAGAAGCAGTATCTCCACCTTCCCAGTCCAATAAATGAGCCAGAACGTGAATATAACAGCCGGAGTTTGTAAATCCCCATTGATAACAAAGCTGTGCATTCTCACTTGTACCTAAAACATTTACAAATGATTCATACAAGCTGTTATCGGCAGGATTTTTAACCCATTCAAGATATTCTTCCATGTATTTTTCATAATCGGCATCATATTTTGCCTTATCGGCATTGTATTGTGCTGAATCTGTATTGTATTGCTCTAATTTCTTTTGATATTCAAGCATATCTTTATCATAGTTAGTTTTATTACGATTGTACTCGGTTAAATTCTTCTCATAAATTTCCATTTGTCGATTGTATTCAGTATAATCTACGTACGAATCGACAAGTCCGTATTTTCCCAAAAATTCCGATAGTGAATTTGTTTCTTCAAAGTTTCTGGCATCAAGAGCCGTAACAAGCGCTTTACCTGCCGCATCACGAAGTCCGTATTGGTTTTTTAGCGGAGCATAAGTAAACAAAAGCCCTGCGGTTAGGGGATTATACTGAATAGAGCCTGATGAGTAGTCACCAAATACGAGTTTTTGGGAATTAAGTGCTTCCATATACTCTTGACTTGCGTATGATGAATCATCTGCAAGTCTTAATTTTCTGTCTGTAATTGTCTGGGCACGGAACTCGTTGTTCGTTAATCGAGCCGTTATACTCAACAGCCGTGCCTGTGAAGCGGACATTCCCATATAGTTATTCCTTTAGTTTTCGCTACATTTTATATCGGCTAAAACTCCCTAAAACTTTAATTTTTTTTACAATTTTTAACATTATTTTTTTAATAAACCTGTTTACCCATTTAAAAAATTTATAGTATTATGTTTAATGTAAATGAGAGGGTTATAATGAAAAAAATATTAATTATTGCGGTATTATTTTTTGCGAATGTTGTTTATGGCGCTGATTTTAATGTGTTCAAACTCGATAACGGTCAGACGGTTATTATTCAGGAGGTTAAATCAAATCCTATAGTCACCGTTGACACCTGGATTAAGACGGGTTCCATAAATGAAACGGATGAAAATAACGGAGTTTCGCATTTTTTGGAACATTTATTTTTCAAGGGTTCAACAAACCATGCCCCCGGAGAATTTGATAAAATTCTTGAAACAAAAGGTGCGGTTACAAACGCTGCAACGAGCAAGGATTTTACGCATTATTATATAACAATTCCCTCCAAAGACCTTAATCTTGCACTTGAAATGCACGCAGATATGCTCTTAAACCCGCTTTTACCGAGAAAAGAGCTTGAAAAAGAAAGAAAAGTCGTTATCGAAGAAATAATGAAAGATGCGAACTCTCCGAACACTCTTGTTTACGATAATCTTGTAAAAATGCTTTACAGTGTTCATCCTTATAAAAGAAAGGTTATCGGCACGGCTGAGATTATCAGCAATATTCAGCGTGATGAAATTATGGATTATTACAACGAATTTTATAACCCGTCAAACATGGTTACGGTAATTGTCGGCGACGTTAACACAACAGACGTTCTCGAAAAAGTTAAAAAAGAGTTTAATCATGCTTATAAAAAACCTGTCAAAAACTCTTTCCCGCAAGAAAAACCGCTTACCGCACAAAAAAGAACGGTTGAATACTCTGATACACAGTCAGGTTATATGTTAATAGGTTTTAGAGGGGTTGAAATTGACGATAAAGATACATTTGCACTGGATGTACTTTCAGCAATTCTCGGGGACGGTCGTTCTTCGGTGTTTTACAAAAACATAAAAGAAGATAAACAGCTTGCAACCTCAATTTCCGCATCAAATTCGGGGTTCAGGGATGACGGTATATTCTATATTTCGGCAAATTTCACGCCCGATAAATTTAAACCGCTTGAACAGGCAATTTTTGATGAAATTGCAAATATCCAAAAAAACGGTGTAACGCAGGAACAATTAAGGCTTGCCCAAAATATTATTGAAAGAAACACTTATTATGAGCGTGAATCGATTTCAAATATTGCGGGAGAAATCGGCTATACTTACGTTACGACAGATGATACGGAGCTTTATGAAAATTATCTTAACGAGATAAAAAAAGTTACGGCAGAGGATGTTAAACGGGTTGCAAACAAGTATTTAGGGGTTGAAAAAAGTGCCGTATCCGTTGTGCTTCCCAAATGCGGTGAAGTGAAAGTTTCCACGCCCGTAAAACCCGCACCTGCAAAACTTATCAGTGAAAATAAAACAACGAAAAAATACGAACTTTCAAACGGTGCGACTTTGCTTGTTACACCTAATGAGGCAAACGACATTATCGCAATAAGTATTTATTCAAAAGGCGGTCAGTTGACTGAAAAAATCCGCGGTACGGCTAACTTAACCGCATCGGTTCTTACAAAAGGCACAAAAAAATACTCCTCAACTCAGTTTGCAAAAGAATTAGAGGACTACGGGATAAAAATTGTTCCGTCGGTTTCCTCTGACAGCTTTATTATAACCGTTTTGACAACAAAAAACGAATACAAAAAGACACTTGAATTAATCAATGAAGTTGTTAATAACGCATTATTGAGCGATTATGAGATAGAAAAATCCCGTTTTGAAAAGCTCCAAAATATTAAAAAAAGCAGAGATATTCCGCTGAATGTTGCTGCCGACAATTTCAAAACGCTTATTTTTGAAAATTCACCATATTCGGTCTCAAATTCGGTTTTGGAAAAAACTTTACCTCAGGTAAAAAAATCCGATATTGATGAGTATTATAAAAACGCTTTTTATCCGAAAAATGTTGTAATATCAATAGACGGAAATATTGATGATGAGTTTTCGGCTGAGGAATTTACGAAGATATTCTCCGATAAATCAGGCAAACCGTTTGATTATGCAAAAAATTCCATACCTGCACTTTCTGGTGTAAAAACAAAAATCAACAAAGTCAAAGATTTAAAAACATCGTGGATAATTTTAGGCTGGCAGACCCCAGGCGTGCTTTCCAAAAAGGATTATGCGGCACTGCAGGTTATGGATTCCATGCTGGGTTCGGGCATGAGTTCACGTTTGTTTAAAAATCTGCGTGACCGTGACGGGCTTGCATATCAGCTTGGTTCGCAATTTTCACCTAATGTTTTAAAAGGCTCGTTTATCGTGTATATAGGCACAAATCCCGAAAATACGGATTATGCACAAAAAAGACTTAAAGAGGAAGTTTATCGCTTCAAGACTGAATTTGTCGGTTCAAAAGAGCTTCAAGAGGCAAAAGATAAGCTTTTGGGACGATACATAATCGGTCAGGAAACGAATTTGGATAAAGCCTCCACGATAGGTTGGTTTGAGTCCTCAGGGCGCGGTTACGGGTTTGAGGATGAGTATGTAAAACTCATAAACAGCGTAACAGAATCCGATATAATCCAAACTGCAAATAAATTTTTTAATGACAATTACGTAGTGTCAAAAGTTATTGCGGAATAATATTAATTTCGTTCACTTTTTAAAAATTTGTTGGGGTGGAAACCCCAACTTACATTTTAATTCCCTCTCCCTGTCGAATTGACCTTCGTGCGGGAGAGGGCTAGGGTGAGGGGTAAACCGTCATTGCGAGCGAATGCGAAGCAATCTAGCTTATTTGCACGCAGTGCCTAAATGAACTTTTCACCTCTCACCTCTCACTTTTTTATATTTTTGTTAAAATTTTATAAAAAATTTCCATTTCCCCCCTTGCATTTTTTTGAAAATAGTTTATAATGAGAATGTATAGAAAAACGAAAGGACAAATGACATGAAAAAGATGATTATTAGCGCATTAGGCACATCGGGGGGGGGGGGGGGGATTCTCTCCTAGTAAGGATTTTAAGGGTATTCTAGGCTTAAAAGCCAAAAATTACGCATTTACTTTGGCAGAGGTTCTCATCACTCTTGCCGTCATCGGTGTTGTCGCAGCTCTAACTATGCCGACATTAATTCAAAGTTATAAAAAGCAGGTTGCATCCACAAGATTAAAGAAATTTTATAGCTCCATGGAACAGGCTATAAAGTTATCTGAAATAGACAACGGTCCTGTTGAAAGCTGGAAAAAAGAAAAAAATGAATATGCTGCTGTTGGTAGTTCTTCTGCTGATGAAGATAAAAAAGCTGAAACACTCGCAAAAGATAGAGAACATGTTATAATTTTTTATAAAACATATATTAAACCGTATTTGCGTGTAGTTAATGAAGATTTTGAATATAGTGGAAATGCTTCTCGACTCATTTTAATATATCTTTCAGATGGCTCAACTTTTATGATGTATAATGGTACTTGTACGGATTTTAGGTTTGATATAAACGGTAGAAAATCACCTAATACTGACGGCAGGGATATATTTGCTTTTCTTATTTGTCCTTCACAATATAGTGGTGTTTTTGGTTTAAGTGACAACCAAACATTTAAACCTTTTGTAGAGAGAAGTAAAATTACAAATAACGGCTCTATATCACGAGAAAAACTTTTAGAACAATGTAAAAATAATGCTGTCTTTTGTTCCGGATTATTAATGTATGACAGCTTTGAATTTAAGGATGATTATCCATATAAGCTATAATAAAGTAGATGGGTGAAAGAATTTTCATTTTACCCATCAATTATCTAAAATATAGTGAAAAGCGAATTGCGAGCGAATGCCTCAGCTTATTTATACGAAATGCCTATATAATTGACCCCTCACCCGAATTTCTAAGTTCACTGCGTTCACTAAGAAATTCTTCCCTCTCCCGCAGGGGGAGAGGGAACT
>CANQMP010000009.1 GCA_947624975.1 Candidatus Gastranaerophilales bacterium | reverse complement strand
CAACCCTCCCCGTTAGGGGAGGGAACAAAAGATTCACCCTCGCCCCCTGCGGGAGAGGGAAGAATTTCTTAGTGAACACAGTGAACTTAGAAATTCGGGTGAGGGGTTAATTTTATATCGGCACTTCGTGCTAATAATAGGCTGAGGCATTCGCTCGTAATGACAAATTGCACTCCCAGCACTCCATTTCTTAGGAAAGGCATTATACAACAAAAGGTCGGGTTTCAACCCGACTTATTTATTAAATGTTATGAAAAAGATCTTGGAAATTTACCATGGATAATCGTCTTTTATTTGCCAGCCGTCTGCCTGAATTAACGCTCCGCAAAACAGTCCGGTGCCGTTTTTATTACATCCGTTTGTTTTATCGTTCAAAAGTTCTTCTCGACTAAATCCCTGATCTGCTCCTGAAAGATAGCATCCTGCGTTAGTATCTCCAACTTTCTGGAAATAACAAATCATACCAAACACATCTTTCCCGATCATATTTTCACCTTTATTCGGTCCGTCCAAATCAATTCTGAATTGAGCATGAGGGATTCTTACACCATCTATTATATATTCAGTATTCACCCAAAGAAAAATTGAATATCCGTTTTGTGTTATCGCAGAAACAGAAGTTGAATAATTTTGTTTTATTAAAGAATCTATTTCACCATTCATATAAGTAATATTTTCTTTAAAACATTCATTTTTCGCAGGAGCACAAACTTTTATAAATTTCATAGAACTTCCTATATAATTTTCAAGAAAATTCTTTGCACCATCTATAGAGTCTAGTCCACTCCACTCGCTCATCATTCCATGCTCTGCCTGCGCGGCTATAACTGCCTTATAAATATCAGTATAAGCCTTTTCAAGTTTTGTTGCCGTAACTTTCTTTTGATAGCTTTGTATAAGTGTCGGTATTGTCAACGCGGCAACAACGCCGATTACAGCCAAAGTAATTAAAACCTCTGCTAATGTAAATCCGCACAAAAACCTCGTGTTAAAATTTGATAAACCTTTCATCATCCCTCCTTTGATTAATTATTATTCATCGTTTATTGCATATTATACACTATATAATGAATTTTGTCAATATACCTTTAACTGATACACCAAAAAGTAGTATGATTACACTAATGGATAGAGATATAAAACTGGAAACTGAAAAATTAGCTCTGCAATTAAAGTACTTAGCGGCAATGGAGGGTTTGACGATTACGAAAGTCAAATCACTTGTCAACAAGAAGTACAATAAGACCGACAGCAACAGGAATTTGAGTAACAAACTGCGTAAAAAAACTTTCAGAGTGTCCGAACTTGCTGAAATTGCGGATGTTTTGGGATACGATATTTACTTATACAAAAGATCTTAATTTCTTTTTTAATCCGAATTTTATCAGCCTGTTTTGTAATTCAAAGGGCAATTTCGATATAAATTGGGCAATTATGGCGTCCTTTCCGACGGTATAAGAGGGTTTGGGGTTATCGAGTCTGTCTATTTTTGCAATTAAATCAACAACTTTATTGACGTTCAAACCTTTTTCACCGTTTTTATGAGCGTTTGCAACCATATATTTCATCTGTTTTTCGTAACCTTGCGAATTTTCAATGGAATCTTTGTTTAACTCAACCGACTTATCCCACAGCGGTGTCGCTATAACTCCGGGTTTCACCGACACGACTTTAATTCCGGATTCTATGGACATGGCGTTAAACAGAATGTCTAAGGCTCTTTTCGAGGCACAATACGGTGCGACAAAAGGGAATATCCCGAAACTTGCCATTGAACTTATGTTTATAATTTTTCCGTCATCTAAAATATTCAAAAGCCTTTGGGTAAAATCGAGGTGCGAAAAAGTGTTAACTTCAAACTGGGTGCGAACCTTATCGACGTCAATATTTTCCGTAACACCTGCGGCAACACATCCTGCAACGTTTATAAGCGTATCAATTCTGTCTGTTTGCGATTTGATAAGCTCTGCGGCATCCTTAATCGTGTCTTTTTTCGTCATATCAATGTAAAAAGGGATTACATTTTCATTTTTTTTCAAATCTTCAAGAAATTTTTCGTTCCTGTAGCCTGCAAAAACAAAATTTTCTTTTGAAAAAAACTCCGTTAAGGCTTTACCTATACCTGATGTTGAACCCGTAATTACATATTTCTTCATAAAATAATTATACCATGACATTTTTATATTATATTAACAATATGAACATAACCGAAAAAAGCCGAAAAGCATTGGAATTTGATAAAATAACCGAACAGCTTGCAAACTTCGCAAAAACCCCTCAAAGTCGGCGAATTTGCCTTGAAGCTTTGCCGTTTGAGGACATCGTAAGGATAAACAAAGAACTTCAATGCACGCGTGAGGCGAAGTTTATACTGGATTTGCCGAGTGATATTCCGATAGAATTTCTTGCGGATATTGAAAAAATTAAAAACGATTTGAACGGAAATTATTTATCGGAACAACAGCTTGTCGATGTTGCAAAAACCCTCAAATCTTCAAGGCTTGTGAAAAAATTTATGTACGAAAATCTTCCCGAAGATGCGATTTTGTACCAGGCTGCGGGTGAATTGATTTCGGATAAAATTCTTGAAGAAAAGATTTTCAAAACATTTGATGAAAATTTGAATATCAGGCAGGATGCAACTCCCGAGCTTAAAGGGCTTTATTCGTCATTGAAAGACACCGAAAAAAACTTGAGAAACACCGTTTCCGCACTTTTAAACACGCCTGATTTTGCAAAACATCTTCAGGAAAATATTTACACAACGCGCGATGACAGAATAGTTTTTCAGGTAATGGCATCTTCAAAAAGCAAAATTGACGGCATTGTTCACGATGTTTCGGCTACGAACAAAACGTTTTACATTGAGCCTGCTCAAATCGTACCGCTTAATAACAAAATTCGCGAGATAAATTCAAAAATCCACTCGGAAATCGTCAGGATTTTGACGGAACTCACAGGGATGGTGAAAGTTTCGATAAAGGAATTGTCGTACAGTGAAGGGATTTTGGCGACGATAGACTATCATTTCGCAAAAGCTCGTTATGCGGTTAAATTTAACGCAGTTGAACCCGAAATCGTTACGAGAAGGCTCATTGAGCTTGAAAATATGCGTCATCCGCTTTTGAATGTGGAAAACATCGTGACAAACAATTTTGAAATCGGAAAAGATTTTAAATCCGTAATAATTACAGGCTCAAACACCGGCGGAAAAACCGTAACAATTAAGACTATCGGGCTATTTATTCTTATGGCGGAAACGGGAATGTTCCTGCCCTGCACGCACGCAAAAATTTATCCGTTTGAAGATGTTTTTGCCGATATCGGCGATGACCAGAGTATATTGCAGAATTTGTCGACTTTTTCGTCCCACATGACCAATATTATTGAGATTTTAAAGGAAAGCAGTCAAAAAACCTTCGTAATTCTTGATGAAATATGTGCGGGAACAGATCCTGTCGAAGGCGCAGTTTTGGCTCAGGTTATACTGGAAAAACTTGCCGAAAATGATGTAATGTCAACGATTACGACTCATTACGGCGAGTTGAAAGCTCTTGAATACACAAACCCTTATTTCAAAAATGCCTCGGTCGAATTTGATACCGAAACTCTTAAACCGACTTACAAGCTGCTTATCGGCATTCCGGGGTTAAGCAACGCGATTTCTATCGCCTCAAATCTCGGACTTGACAAAGAACTTGCCAAAAAAGCAAAAGAAATTGTCGTTTCAACCAAAGACCCGTCAATACTTGTGGTCGAAAAACTTCAGGAAACACAGGCAAAACTTGCCCAACAGCTTAAAGAAGCCGAAGAAATCAGGGAAAAATCCGAAGAAATCAAGCGGGAATGCGAAATTGCACTTGAAAATGCCCGAAAAGACAAGAAAAAAACGGTAAAAAACATAAAAGATAAATTCGACGGTGAACTTCTTGAAGTTAAAGCAGAAATTAAAGATATTCTTGATGAACTCAGACGTGAAAAGACAGAAAAAATTGCAAGACGGTCTTATGCAAGACTTGCAAAAGCGGAAAGCACTTTCAGAGCGGATTTAGCCCAATATGATGAAAAACAAAAATACGACGACATAAATTGGGAAAATGTTAAAATTAACGACAAATTGATTTTAAAAGAATTAAATCAACCTGTGATTCTGCTTTCCATGCCTGACAAAAACCATTATGCAACCGTTCAAATGGGCAATATGAAAACGAAAATTAAATGCGAAAAACTTGCACCTTATGATGCATCTTATGATAAAAAACCAAAGGTTTATCAGCTTAAATCATTTGAAAATTTTGAACTTAGGAAAGTCAACATCTCAAACACGCTTGATTTAAGGGGTTACAAGGTTGAAGAAGCTTTAGACAGCCTTGAATCCTATCTTGACAAAGCGAGCCTTGCAAATCTTGCTTGCGTGACGGTAATTCACGGACACGGCACGGGTGCGTTAAAATCAGCCGTAAGGGATTTTCTGTCCACATCGCCTTATGTCGCCAAATTCCGCCCCGGAAACGACAGCGAAGGCGGCGACGGCGTCAGCGTTATTGATGTGAATTAATGTTTTATTACATTGTTTAGCGTACAGTTTTCCTTATGATAATCAATATCATAATCTTTTTGCATTTCTATTTTTTGAATATTATTATCTTTGAATAATTTTATAGCATCTTCAAGAGAGATTATTTCATTGTTTGCATTTCTAAAATGATATTCTTTCTCACCAAATTCATCATAAGTACACGTCAAATCGCTATAAAAAACAATATCTCCATCTTGATTATAAACAAATGCTTTAGACGACTGCGAATTAACTTTATCAAGTAAATCCTTCAACCCGGCATCCATATCGGATGACAAAAATTTATATTTACTTCCGCCGTCAAATATTGAACCACCGGCACGAGCTCCCGAATCACGTTCGGCATCAAATTTTGCCACCTTTTGCAAAATAGTATTCATCTGAGTTTCACTGACATTTTTACCGCCCCGTGCTTTAATAAAATTTCTGATAGAAGAAGCAAGGTTTTTACTTACGGTAATTGACGGTTGCAAAATCGATGACATAAAGTTCTCCTCATTTTTATACTCTCTTATTTATATAAAAACAAACGCCGAGGAAAATTTTCAGAAAAATCGAAATTAGGCGAAAAATTACTGCTATGCTATGCTATGCTATGCTATGAGTAATTATATCAAGGGTTTCGGGCATGTGTAAAATGGATTTACAATTCGTTACAATGTTAAATTTTATTAATAAAACTGTAAGTTGGGGTTTTACCCCAACAAATTTTTAAAAAGTGAGAGGTGAAAAGTGGCAGACTGAGTCTGCACGCAATATATGGGGTTAACGTGAGATTTTTCCTCGCCCCTTGCATAAAAATCCCCTCTCCCCTTGCGGGAGAGGGAGCAGTTGTGTGAGCGTAAGCGAACCACAAATGCGGGTGAGGGGTCTAATAAATCGGTACTGCGTGCTAATAATAGGCTGAGGCATTCGCTCGCAATGACGGTTTGCACCCCACCCTAACCGAAATTTCTAAATTCGCATGCTCATTAAGAAATTTCCCTCTCGCAAAACGATAATTAATCGTTTTGCTCGGCAGAGTCCATTAGGAGAGGGAGCTACCCCTCACCCGAATTTCTAAGTTCACTACGTTCACTAAGAAATTCTTCCCTCTCCCTCAGGGGGAGAGGGGACTAGCTGAGGCATTCGCTCGCAATGACAAATCACACCTTCTCCTTTGCATTCATTCACAATGACAAATGTTTTTGTTATGTATATATACATAGTTGCAATAACATTATTGAACTTATACTGTATATATGCAATACAAAAACGAAACAACTTTACATTTAATCAAAACATTCGGCGGGCAGGTTAAAAAAAATAGAGAAAAACTCAACAAATCCCAAAGAATGCTTGCGTTTGAATATGATTTGGACTCGGGAAATTTAAGCAGAATTGAAACAGGACTGATCGACCCCAAATTAACCATGCTTTGGAGAGTTTCGGAGGCCTTGGGGATAAAGCTTTCGGAGTTAATAAAAATGCTTGAAGACGATTTGGGCAAGGATTTTCACATTATCGAACAGTGAAGTTAGCCCGAAATTTTTTCGTGTTCAACAAGCGGTTTACTTCCGTTAACATAGTTTGTAAGCTGTTTTAAGGCTGGTTTATATGCGTTAACCGTTGCGTTACCACCTAAACAACCGCCCTGACATGCCATGACCTCTATTAAATTACCCAATTCGCACATGCCTGTCTTTGCGTAACGTTTCAAATCACGTATGGACTGTTTATTTAATCCGTCAATGATAACGGGATGTGCGGGAATTTCTTCGGGCAAAAGTGTTTGAACGGCTTTTGCAACACCGCCGATTACCGCATAATTTCTTGCCTCGGCGGAAGCCTCATTTTTAAACGAGCTTTCCTTGCATTCAGCCACCTGAACTCCGAGAGCAACAAACCACGCACCGAGTTCTTCGTAATTGATTACATAATCAACATTGGGATTTTTCAGTGCTTCACGGCGTTTTGCAACACAGGGTGAGAAAAATACCGTAACAGCATCGGGATGTTCACGCTTCACAATTTCTGCCGTGTAATACATTGGCGTCTTTGTATCCGAGCGGAAAGGTTTCATCTCGGGAATATGTCTTTCTACAAGCTCGTTGTAACCCGCACAGCATGAAGTCGTCATGAATTCTTCGCCATTTTCAAGTCTTTCGACAAATTCGTTCGCCTCGGTTTTGGTCGTAATATCCGCACCTTGTGCAACTTCATACACTTCGGCAAATCCTAAATCGAGAATTGCTTTTTTAAGCTGCAATGGCGTACAGGGAAGCTGACCCATTATTGCGGGAGCAACCATTGCTATAACTTTTTTCTTACTCTTAATACTTTTTAAAACGTCAATAATCTGGCTTTTTTCATGCACGGCACCGAAAGGACACGCAGCCACGCACTTTCCGCAAGAAATACACATATCAAAGTCAATTTTTGCGTTTCCGTTGTCATCCTTTTGAATTGCACCGACAGGGCAGGCACTTTCGCAAGGAACAATAATTCTTTGGATAGCCTGATAAGGACAAACCTGAGCACACATACCGCAGTTTTTGCACTTTGAGGTATCTATAGTTGATTTACCGTTAATAACTTTTATTGCCCCGAATTTACAAGTGTTCTCGCAAGGTCTTGCAACACACCCCTGACACAAATCCGTTACGTAAACTCTTGCGGGTACACAGCCTTTACAAGCCGTTGTAAGTACGGTAAGCGGTTTTTCATCGGGTTTTTCACGTTCAAGAGATTTTGCCGCAACTTCCGATAAAAGTGTACTGTCGTCCGTATCTTCGATGGAACAACCCAAACCCGCTATCGTTCTGTCGCGAAGAATTGCCCTTTCTTTGTATATACAACATCTGTAAGGCACTTCATGACCTTTCGGACGCATGTCAAAAGGTATAAGCCTCGTTCTTTCTTCAAAATTATCGCTTAAAAATGCTTTTATTAATCTTACGAGTATTTCTCTTTTTATATGTGATGTCTGTTTGGGGGTATTGCTGTCCATTGCCATATTTATTCACCTCATCCTTTAGTTATATTATGGCACGAACATAAAATTTTTCAAAATAAGGGGCTTAATTTTTAAGCCGCATTATTTTATTGATTATCTTTCCTGACGAAATTTATGCTCGTCATATTTGTTGTCGCCCAAATACCCTTTTAACTGTTCTTCCTGAGCACTTTCGCCTTTACCTTCAACTTGAATCACATCTGTTTCATCTTTGTATGTTTCTCCGTTCACTACGACTCCCGATTGATTATACCAGATATCGGTTTTGTCTTTTTCATCCATGTGAACGGTGTTATTTTCAGTGGTACCATACAATGTAACATAGTCTTTTCGCATATCTCCGTTTATATACCAGCTTTCTTTTTTGTCAACAAAGACTTCATTATTGCGTGATTTTCCCTCTAAATCAATAAAATCTGATTTATTAGGATTTCCGTATATTTTTGCATCTTCAATATCAGTAATTGTAATATACGAATCGTCGGGATTATACCATTTATCGTAAAGTCCGCGGCTTTCTACGGAAGGATTTTTATCCGTATTTTTCTGGTCGGGAAAATCAATTCGTACACCGGGCTTTACAAAAACGGTATTCATCTTTTTGCCGTTTTCCGTGTAAGAAGTTGTTTTATCGGCTTCTATTTGATTTTTGTCAAATATTACTCCGCCAATCTTTATTTTATTTGATTTTTCTTTTTCCGCTTCAGTTTTTGCGGGTGCTGCGGGTGCTGCAGGCGTGTTTTTACCTATCGGTTTTACGGGTTCTGTCATAATACGATCTCCTTTATACTTTCTTTCTAACATATTGATGTGCACATATCACTCTTATATAAAAAAATATTCTACTAAAAAATTGCCAAAAATTCAATGTAAAGAATAGAAATTTTTTATTATATAGATGTAGAGCGACATTTCACGTTTACAAAAGTTAATATATTATGATGTAGCGGTTCTGATTTTAAACAAAATTTGATATATATTAAGGAATTCTATGAACATTAAACAACAGTTAGGTGAAAAAATTAAAAGAATACGTAAGAAAAAAGGCTTAACACAGGAAAAACTGGCAGAAATTATTGATATTTCTTCAAGAAATCTCAGTAATATAGAAATCGGTGTAAATTTTCCGAAAACCGAAACCCTTGAAAAATTGCTGAATGCTTTGGAAATATCAACAGAGGAATTATTTGCAAATGACCATATTAAATCCGATAATGAGCTTATTGAGGGGATAAATTCTTATATTGACATTGCAAAAAAGGATTCCAAAACACTCGAATTGGTTTATAAAATTTTGAGAGATTTGGTCGAAGATAAATAAAAAAATCGGGAAATTCCCGATTTTTTATGCTTTTAATTTTTCATCAATAGCTTTCAAAACTTTTTCAACAGTGGCTTCTTTTATAACCTCGTCATCAACCTTTACATAAGGTGCTTTTGAAAATTCCCAGTCAATAGAGCATAATCCGAGGCAGGGAACACCTGAAACCTCCACTCTGTCACCGTATTTTGCGGGAACGGTTTCGATTAATTCCTGTAAATTCGACGAACCCATTACGAAACATGTTGTACCTAAACAAACTTTAACACTAATTTTTTTGTCCATTTCATATCCTCTTCTACATATACTGTACACTAACTTTTTTGAAATATCGGTCCTGAAGCACATTTGCGATTTTCTTGATAATGTTTTTACGTATTTCAATTTCAATCGGGAGTGCCGGATCATAGTGAGCCTGATTAAGTTTTGCACCTACCATGAAAGATATACAATCACTATCTAATAAAAATTTTACCAACTTTCCGGCTGCATTGTCAATATCATACGAATTACTTTCAAGATACTCCAAAGTCTTTGTCAGGGTTAAAATTCCCTCCGTAACCAAATCTACACCATCCATATACGAGCATGCCGGAAGTTTACCGATACTTATTGTCGTATCCATCATAATCGGACGGTTTAATTCTCTTGAAATCAAATTCGCCGTAGTTCCGCCAGCTATCGCCTTTTTACCTTTGAAGTTATCAAACATTTTTGCATATTCGGCATCTTTATTCTGATGATAAGGAGGGCCTGTGAACACCAAAGACTCGCGAGGTTCTCTGAAATAAAGAACGCATGCCGAAATATCATCTTTCGGAAGCCTGTCGGTTTCAATATTTCTTGCCTGATTAATAATGTACTGAGAAAGCTCTGTGCTTGAAATATCGGGAAATTCTTTGAGTTTGTCTTTCAAAAGAATAATCAAACCTTCTCTGCGTAAACCGAGTTTAAGCCGTCCTCCTCCTAATCCCGACTGAGTAACTCCGTCCGAGCAAAAAATCAGTCTGTCACCGAGTTTAAGCTTTATTTTATAAACCTTCATACATCTGTTTTTAAAAGTCTTTGACGGAACGGATTCATATTCGGGATGTAAAACTTCACCACCCCTAATCCAGATAAATTCAGGGTTTCCTTCTTCAACGATTTTTGCATTACCCTCATCGTCAACCTCTATAGCCGAAAAAGTCGAATAACTAATCTTTCTGACCTTACATACAGGCAGAGAGTTCATAACGATTTCCGCAGCTTTTCCGATAGGTATTTGATCACCCTCAATAAATTTTAAAAGCATGGTAGATGTCATGCAAGACAAAATGTTTGCCTTAATACCGCTTCCCAAACCATCTGATAAAACGGCAATTAATTTTGCCTCATCGGGATATCTTTTGGAAACAAAATAATCCCCGTAAGCGTTTTGGTTATACTTTTTTGTCTGAGAGCAGTCAATGTCAATGAACATTTTTATACTTCTCCGTCTTTTTCATCGTAATCTTCCGCGATAGAGCTTAACAGAGTTTCCGTTTCAACCATGTGTTCGCCAAGAAGGCATGCGATCTCTTGTACGATGGAAATATTTTTGGAAATAACTTCATGAGCTTTTTGCGAAATTTTTTCTCTGTTAGTTTCGGCGGAAGTTACGTCAGTGATAACCGCTCCGACGATTTCGTTTTCCTCAACGGTAAACGCAGAAATGTTATAAAGCCTGTTTTTAACGTGGAAACGCTCTTTGTGTAAGTCTTTACCTGTTTTAAGAATTGTTTTAAACAAATCCGAAAAATCCACAATTCTGTCGAGTGCCGCACCGGTAAGCCCGTCAGGACGAGCCTTAAACACCTCATACATATCGCCCGTAAACATCTTCATGAAACTGTCGTTTGCCTCAAGTATGTTTAAGTTATTATCAACCATAACAACGGCTGCGGGCATACATCTGAACATTGCGGCAGCCTTTCTTACGGCAATTTTACGCATATAAGAAACGCACATCGAAGTTTCCGCCTCTCCGTCAAGTAAAGCCTTTGCCAAATCACGGCAAGTCGCATAACCGCATCCGCCGCAGTTTAACTCGTCATCAACGGAATGTTTACCGATACGTTTCAAGGTTTTCAGGATATCTTCTATCGGATAATCCGTATCCACAACCCTTTTCGGTACAATTTTGTAATCGTAAACAACTTTAGGTTCTTCGGGAATTTTATCACGTTTCTTTTCTTTGGTAAGAATATCCGAAACCATTGTAATTCCTGCTTTTTCAGACGAAATACAAGGCCCGCCGACACAACCGCCCTCACATGCCAGAGCCTCAATAAAAATCGTTTTTTCAACCTTTTCCGCATCAAGATTATTCAAAGCACGTTTAAGTGAGTTTAAACCGCAAACCTCCAAAAGCTGTACATTATCATTAACGCCCGATTTTCTGATAATTTGGTTCATTCCGCCGTCTATCGGGTACAAAGTGCCTTCATAAGCGGATTCAGGAACAAATTTAAACTTGTCATCCTTCGCAACTTTTGAAATATCAATGATTTCGTCGTTAAACCACATGCGAAGTTCTTCAAAAGTCAACGCCGCATCTATCAAATCGGAATAAGCCGCTTCGTTTTTCTTTCCGATACAAGGCCCGATGAAAACTATCGCAATATCATCGCCGTAAGTTTCTTTGAGCAGTTTGGCATGTGTCATTAAAGGCGAGCCAATGGGAGTAATATATTTGGTAAAATCGGACATGTAAAGCCTTATATAATCCACAATAACGGGACATGCACTGGATATAAAAAGGCCTTTTTCACTGTTATTAAGAATTTGTGCGGTCTTAATCGACACTTCCTGAGCACCTAAAGCGGTTTCCGACACATCTTTAAATCCCAAACGCTTTAAAAGTGCTATCATTTTTTCCGCAGAATTCTCAAAAGACGCTCTCCAAGAAGGTGCTAATGACACATAAACATCTTTCTGTGCAAGTATAAGGTTTTTCACCTTGTCAATGTCGCTTCGCACCCTTTTTGCGTTGGAAGGACAAGCTTTTACGCAGTTTCCGCAGGCAATACATTTTTCGGGAATAACCGAGGCATGCCCGTTTTCTATTTTAATTGCCTTGACAGGACATTCCCTAATGCACTTGTAACAGTCGTGACATTCATTTGTAAGTGTGTAGACCGGATACTGATTATTCATTTTTTAAACTCCAACTTATTTTACGGCAAGACCGCTCAAAATTTCTTCGATTTTTTCTTCCGTAACTTCTTTATATTCAACTCCGTTAATTATGATATTCGGACCATGTTCGCATTTGTTTTCGCATCTTTTTCCCGCCAAATCAACATCCGCATCAAGCCCGTGTTCTTTTATGTAATTTTCGATAAATGCCAAGTTTTGCTGATTTCCTCTCGCAAAACATGAACTTCCCATACATACGGTTATATTAATTTTTGCCATAATCTCCTCACTTAAAATATATTATAATACAAATATTTTTATGGCAACAGTTTTAATAACAAATAATTTGTAATATAATAATTCTATGAGAAAAATCAGTATAATAGGTTCAACGGGTTCTATCGGGCGTCAGGCTTTGGAAGTTATTGAAAAACTTCCCGATAAGTTTGAAATTATTGCCCTTGCCTGCGGACATAATGCGGAACTTTTAAAACAACAGGCGGAAAAATTTAAACCCCGCTACACCGTTTTGGGAGAAGAAGGACTTGAAAAAATCTGCTCCGATAAGGAAAACGATATAATTCTTGTCGCATGCTCGGGTAAAATCGGACTTAAACCGACACTTAAAGCAATAAGAAACGGAATTGATATTGCACTTGCAAACAAGGAAACTCTTGTTATGGCAGGCGATTTGGTAATGGCAGAGGCGAAAAAATACGGCGTTAACATAGTTCCCGTCGACAGCGAACACTGTGCTATCCACCAATGTATTAAAGACATAAATCAGGTCGACAAACTCATTATAACCGCATCGGGAGGTCCTTTTCTGCATAAGTCAACAGATGAGATGAAAAGTGCAACCGTTGAACAAACCCTGGCTCATCCCCGCTGGAATATGGGAAAAAAAATTACAGTTGACTCCGCAACATTGATGAATAAAGGACTTGAAGTTATTGAAGCTCATTACCTTTTCGGATTTGATTACGATAACATTGAAGTCGTTGTTCATCCGCAAAGCATTATTCATTCCGCAGTCGAGTACAAAGACGGCAGTGTAATAGCCCAGCTCGGACTTCCGAGTATGCACATCCCCATACAGTACGCAATTACATACCCCGAACGCTTTGAAGGGATTAAATCAAAAAGTTTCAGTTTCTCCGATATCGCAAGACTGGATTTTGAAAAACCCGATTTTGAAAAATTTCCCTCCGTTAAGCTTGCTTACGATATGGGCAAAATCGGCGGAAGTGCAACGGTTTGCATGAACGCCGCCAACGAAGAAGCAGTTATGGCATTTCTTGCAGGTGAAATAAAATTGTGTAATATTTATGAAATTACCAAAAAAATGTGCGATGAACACGAACCCGTTAAAAACCCGAGTTTGGACGAAATTTTTGAAATCGATAAATTTGTTCGAGAAAAAACCAAAAATTTAATTCAATCTCATAAATTTGTAATATAATAAAACTATGAACAGAGAAGAATTTATAAACGCAAAACGAATTGTATTTAAGTTCGGAACAAACATTTTAAGGGGAGATGACGGCTATGTTTCACTCCCGAGGGTGTTTTCATTTATTGAGGATTTGTCACGCCTTGTAAGACAAGGAAAAGAAGTTATCGTTGTAACTTCGGGTGCTGTCGGATTAGGCAAAAAGCGTTTGGGGCTTGAAAGTACGGAAGGTGTTGCACTCAAACAGGCTTGTGCGGCAATAGGTCAGGGAAAATTAATGTCGATTTATGAGGAAGGATTTGACACTTACGGAATTGTATCATCGCAAATCCTTTTGACAGAGGACGATTTTTCGCTCAGAAAACGCTATCTGAGCCTTAGAACGACTTTAAACAAGCTTTTGGAACTCGGTGTTGTGCCGATAATTAACCAGAATGACACCGTTTCAACCGTGGAAGTCGACCCTCAGTACGAACACATGCAGGTATGTTTTTCCGACAATGATAAACTGTCAGCCCTCGTTGCGAGCGAACTTGATGCCGATTTGCTCGTAATACTTTCGGATATTGAGGGACTTTACGATGAAAACCCGAAAGTTAACCCCGATGCAAACATAATAAGAACGGTTAATGAAGTGACAGACGAGATTTTAGCACTCGGAACAGACGCATCGGCAGGCGGCAGAGGCGGCATGAGAACTAAACTCGAGGCGGCAAGAATGGTTACACGCTTCGGAGGCAAAGTCCTAATCGCAAACGGTAAAATACCTTACGTAATTAACAAAATATTTGCCGGTGAAGAACTCGGAACAATGTTTTTACCGCAAAACGAAGGACTTTCGGATAAAAAACGCTGGATAGGCTATGCAACAAACATTATCGGCAAAATCGTAGTGAACGATGGTGCAAAACAGGCACTTTTGGCACAAAAAAGCCTGCTTCCCATCGGTGTTTGCGAAGTTATTAACGACTTTAAAAAAGGTGATGTCGTTTCTATTCTGGACGAACAGAAAAACGAAATCGGACGCGGAATAGTCAATTACGGTTCGGATTCATGCCAAAAAGTTATCGGTTGCCACTCCGACAACATTATGGAAATTCTCGGATTTAAAAACTACGATGCAATAATTACAAGAGATAATATTACTTTACTGTGAGGAAATATGGATTTCACGCAAATAGCAAAAAACGCAAAAGAAGCTTCCTTGAAAATTTCGGATTTATCGACAGAGATTAGAAATGAGGCTCTGTATAAAATCGCTGATGAGCTTGAAACCCGTTCTACGGAAGTTTTTGACGCCAATAAACAGGATTTATCCGAGGCTGAAAAGCTTGTGAGGTCGGGTGAACTCACAAAATCGGCATTTAATCGTCTGAAACTTGACGAAAATAAAATGCGTGACATGCTTCAGGGAATTAGAGATATTGCAAAGCTTCAAGACCCCGTAAACAGAAAATTGCTCGTCAGAGAGCTGGATGAAGGCTTAACTTTGTATAAAGTTTCTTGCCCTATCGGAGTTTTAGGGATAATTTTTGAGGCTCGCCCCGATGTTATCGCACAGATTTCATCACTTGCCGTAAAATCAGCTAACGCAGTTATACTAAAAGGCGGAAAAGAAAGCGTTAACACGAATAAAAAAATCCTTTCCGTCATAAATTCCGCACTGGAACAGGTCAAAGGCTTTCCGAAAAACGTTATACAACAGGTTTTCAGCCGTGACGATGTGGCAGAAATGCTTAAATGCGATAAATATATCAATTTGATTATCCCGAGAGGCGGAAAAAATCTTGTTAAATTTGTAAAAGAGAACACCAAAATCCCCGTACTCGGGCATGCCGACGGAATTTGCCATATTTTTGTCGATGAAACGGCAGATTTAGATATGGCAATAAACGTTGTTACAGATGCAAAAACCCAATATCCGAGTGCCTGCAATTCCGTTGAAACACTGCTTATACACAAAAATTTCAAGGGAAAAGACAGTCTTTTGGCGTCTTTGCAGTTATCCGAAATTAAACTTACGGATAGTCCGGAAAGCTGGGCGTTTGAATACGGCGATAAAATCCTTTCTTACAAGATTGTTAGCGGGCTTGATGAGGCGATAGAGCATATAAACACTTACGGTTCGGGGCATACTGACTGTATAATTACCCAAAATGTTGAAAATGCGGAAAAATTTATGAACAAAACGGATTCAGCCGGGGTTTATTTTAACGTTTCGACCCGATTTGCAGACGGTTTCAGATACGGTTTCGGGGCGGAAGTCGGCATTTCAACAAACAAAACCCATGCCAGAGGGCCTGTGGGTTTGGATGGGTTAACCATTTACAAGTATAAACTTATCGGAAACGGCAATATAGTTGAGGATTACGTGTCGGGGAAAAAGAAATTCCGCCACAGAGATATTTTGTAGACAAAAGAAAAGCACAAAACCATAGATTTTGTGCTTAAAAAAAGTATTTTGTTTCCTTTCATGTTATATAACGGCAAAATTTTGTAAAACTTTAGGGGAATTTTTAAAAAAGGGCATAATTTTGCTATGCTATGCTATGCTATGCTATGAGCAATTATAGCAAGGGTTTCGGGGGTTTGTAAATTTCTTTACAATTCGTTACAATTTAGGTAAAAGAGGAGTTTTTTTGAAGATTTTTTATAAAAAAAGCTAGGGGAAATTTTTTTTGTGATAGAATAGGAGATATGGAGAGGTGTCCGAGCGGTTTAAGGTGTGGACCTCGAAAGTCTATGTGGGCGAAAGCTCACCGTGGGTTCGAATCCCACCCTCTCCGAATTAAAACGGGTTAGCTTGTGCTGGTCCGTTTTTTTGTAAGGAGAGGAGTGATTCGACCCTTGTTATTCCTCTCGTTGTCGGAATAACAAGGGTAAGCTCTGCATACTTATTCGTAAGGCTCAAATTTCATATTCTCGCCTACGACTAAGCAGAATCCCACCCTCTCCGTATAAAAAAGCTATCCCATTCGGGATGGCTTTTTTATCGCATGGGAACGAGGCATCAAGAACTCGCACAAGACGAAGTCTTGTCCGTGGGTTCGGCGTGAACGAGCAGAGGGTGAAGGCTTGAGTGTGAAAAGAATGAAATTCTTGAAACACTCAACCGCAGACCCGTTTAATGCGAGTGAGCAAGCAGACCGTTTCGGCACTTCGTACAGATAATATAATCCCCTCTCCCCCGCGGGAGAGGGGACAAACCCACCCCATCCGAAATTTCTAAATTCGCATGCTCATTAAGAAATTTCCCTCTCGCGGAACAATTCACCGGATTGTTCCGCTCGGCAGAGTCTTACAAAGGGATGGGGATACCGCACCCCACCCCTGCCCTCCCCGTCTGGGGAGGGAGAAATATTACGGCACTTCGTGCAAAATAATAAGCTGGATTGCTTCGCATTCGCTCGCAATGACGGACAATTTCCCCTCACTGTTTGTGGATGGAGTTGCCCCCTAACCTTCTCCCGCACGAAGGTCAATTCGACGGGGAGAGGGAATTTATTTTACAAAAGATTGCAAATACTTGTTTTTCGTTTTTCAGCGTTTAATAATATAAATATTCATTTGATGGGGATAGATTTAGTTCTTTTTTAGGACGGAAAGTTAATTCTGAAGTATGCGCGTATCAGGGATAAGTTATACAACAAGTTTTCAACGGCGCCCGACTCGGAAAGAGCAAGTTGAACTTGCTTCTGCAGTTGACAAAGCTTATGAGCTAATGGGGACAAAGGAACGTTCGTCAATTACGCACGGGTCGTGTTTTCCTGCGTATATGAGAGAAACTTTTATAGGCTCTCCATACGGTAATTCAGCTAAAGAGTATATAAAATTTTTATCTTTATACGGGTTTAATTCAATTCAGCTCGGTCCCGGAGGAGAACTTCAAAAAGATGTTAATTCGCCTTATAAGTCGTCTGCATTTGCTCAAAATCGGTTGTTTATAAATCTTGATGAACTTACAACGGAAAAATACGGCAATATATTGTCACATGAAACTTATGAAAAAATTACCCGACCGCTTAGCAAAACCGAAAAAAATTATTCAAAAACCGATTTTCAAAAAGCTTCCGAAATCTATGACACGGCTCTCAAAGAGGCTTATAAAAATTTTAAAACTAATTTAAAAATGCAAGACCCTCAAGCTGTTGAACTGAATGATGAATTTCAAAAATTCGTTGAAAAGAACGAAAAAAGGCTTGATGAAGAAGGTGTTTTTAAAGTTTTGTCAGATATTTACGGAACTGATGATTTTTCGCGCTGGGAATCGGATGGGGAACTTATTTCGGATTTGAACAAGGGTGATGCCACAGCCCGCAAACGTTTCGACGAAATGTATTTTGCCAATAACGAGGAAATTGAACGGTACAAATTTGAACAATTTCTTGCCGTAAAACAGATAAAAGAACACAAAAAATGGAGAGAAGAACAAGGTTTTAAGTACATAAATGATTTGCTTGTCGGTTGTTCAAAGATGGATGAATGGCGTTACAGGGACGCTTTTTTACCTGAGTGGGAGATGGGTGCTTATGAAGGAAACGGAGTTTCTCAAAGGTGGCATATTCCGGTTGTTAACCCGAAAAAGATTTTTAAGAATTCGGATTATGAACTTAATATCGGCGGTCAATTTATCAGAGAAAAAATCGAATCGGCGCTGGAGTTTTGCGAAAACCTCAGGATAGATCATGTCGCGGGATTAGTTGAACCTTATCTTATTTCAAAAAACGCTAAAGATGAAGACTTGATAAATAATCCTTTGTATTTGAAAAGAAAAGATGTCGAAAAATATATTTCCGAGTTGAGAAACCCTGAAAATCCGAATGAAGAATATGACCATTACTGGGATTACCCGAAACTTATCGAAAAATTGGTCTTGCCTGTGCTTGCAGAACACGGAATTGAAAAGAATGACCCTATTTGGGAAGATTTATGTTCTTATCCTTCGCGGTTTGTAAAGGTTTATGATGAACTAAACCTGCCGAGAATTACAAATCTGGACTGGACAAAGGCTTCGGATGTCGTTAATAAAGAGCCTGACAACTGGTTTATATTGGGAAGTCACGATAATATTCCCGTTATACGCTACCCTGACAGAAAAGGAACTGATGAAAACGGCAGAGAGATTAAATATACAAGAGGTCAGGCATCATGGAACAGTGAATATCTTGCTAAATATCTGAATCCTGACGATACGCAAAAAAATATTGAAGAAATCCGAAAAAACAAAAAAAATTTGTATGAAAATGATGACAGAGCAATAGTTATGGCAAAATTTGCCGAACTTTTGACTACTCCTAAATTTCAGATATCTTTTGACGACATTTTGGGAATTACCGATGTAATTTATAATATTCCCGGGACTGAAAACGCCGACAACTGGACTGCGAGAATAAGTTCCGATTTTTTGGATAAGTATTACGAAAACCTGTCGAGTGATAACCCGACCGCCCTTAATATTCCCGAAATTTTGCATGACGCACTTATATCAAAGATTGATTCTGAAATAAAAGCCCATAATTACGACCCCGAATTCAAACATGAAATTCACTCAAAAGCTGATCCTGTTCTTGAAAAACTCAAACATTTTGCAGATGTTCTCAAGGAAAAAGAGGAATAATTTCAGTTAATCCTTAGGTAAAGCCACGTTTATTTACGGATTTTTATTAGAATTTAAACGGATAATCGTCTTTGATTTCCCAGCCGTCAAGATAAATTAAAGACGAACAAGCTTCAATAGATTCATTTTTTTTGCAATAATCCAATAAAGTATCTCTGTCATAATTTTTTATTGAATAAGTCGGTAAAGAACCGTCTGTATAAAAAACAAAAATGTCTTTTCCCACAATTCTGAATAAATTAGCGTAAGATTCATTTTCTTTAATCTTGTCACATGCTTTATTATTTAAACAAGCAAAGAAATATGCGCAGCCTCCCCATGCTTCCGTGGATTTATTACTGCACACCGTAGTTTTTCTGAAATATAATACAATTCCATCCGTTAAATAGGCGAACACACCCTTTTCGCCCTTTTCTATTTTTAATGTTTTTAAATTGGGATAAAATCTTTTAAACATTTCTTCCGCTAAATCAGGATCATCACCTTTAAATCCGCCTGTGGGATTTGAGCCGATATAACTTTCATTTAACAGACCTAACTGATAAGCCTGACTTATTTCTGAAGATATTTTTTTTAATTTGGAAATAACTTCATGTTTTTTGTATTTTTGTATAAGTGTCGGAATTGTCAATGCGGCAACCACACCTATTATGGCAAGGGTGATTAAGACCTCTGCCAAAGTAAAAGCTTTAATTTTAGGAGTTGTGAAATTATTGTTGTTTATTCCGCTATTCAAAATTTTGAATGTTTTATTTGCCATTTTATACCTCATCATATTAATTTATACAACATATAATTACTCTTTATAGTATTATTATACTTTATACAGTACCATTTGTCAACCCCGCGCCGAAAATTATTATAATAAATTTATGATAAAGATTATGTTACGGGAAATAATGTGGGATAGATTTGTTACGGCAAAAGCTCTCAGCAAAGATACAGGCATAAGTACATCTACCATCTCGGAAATTATTCACGGAAAACGTAAAAATATTGAACTCGATACGATAAATACTCTCTGCAATTACCTTCATTGCACGCCATGTGATTTATTACAATATACTCCCGATGTTTATTAAATTGTTTTGTGTTTACATTTGTTGTTCGACAGGGCTGCGTCTGCAGCACTTTGCGCGAAGTGAATGCAATTTTCATTGCGATTTGTGCATGTTATCGTTTTTCATACTTTTTTATCCTTTCTTTAACAAATTAATACAAAATATTAAATATTCATATAATATTTTATATAATAATATATTATATTAAATAATTTGTCAATATTATAAATAATCATTTTATAATGTATAAATGATTAAAATTAAACTTAGACAATTACTTTGGGATAATGACACGACCGCTGCTGCCGTTCATCGCGCTACGGGTATAAGCTCATCAATACTTTCGGAAATTATTCATAACAAAAGAACGAATGTTGGTTTGGATATTATAAATAAATTATGCATTTATTTTAATTGTGATATTTCTGATATTCTTGAATTTACGAAAGAAAATTAGGAGTTAGCCTGATTTTACGCCTGATTCACGCATTAGTCATCAGGCTAAAAAAGTGACGGAGCATGATTTAAAATTAATCTTTATTTACATTAAATGGATTTTTTTTCTTTTTTTCTATAACATGTTGCCTGAAGGGGAATGTTATGGAATTCATTTTAGATATTTTATTTATATATGTTGCGATTTATTCGTTTTATTTCATGATTTTAGCTTCGAGAAGTTTGAACGACAAGCCTTTTAGAATTGAAAAAAGGTACGCTCAATATGCTGATAAAATTAATCTTGCAGTCGTTATTTATGCGAGAAACAACAAGCCTGCGCTGGAAAATCTTATAAAAGAACTCAAAATGCAGGATTATCCCGTAAACAATTTCAGGGTGTTTGTAATTCTTGATAATTGTTCGGACGGCTCGGAACAGCTTTTTGAACAGGAAAGTTTTGTAAATCTTATAAACATTAAAGATGTCGGAACCGTCGGCAAGGATCAAGCAGTTTCCATGCTTGTCGAAAGGCTGAAAGAGGATTCCACTATTGACGCTTACGTTTTTGCTGATGCTGACAGAAGTATTCCCGCAAACTTTTTGGCTTCGGTTAATGCAGGATTAGTCAAAAACAGTGCTCTTAGCGGTGAAACCCTTATGCTTACCGATAATTTCGGGCTTGTTGATAAAATTAAGGCCGTATATCAAAAATATCACATGAATTTTCTCAGAAAATCCCGTTCGCTTTTTGGTTTGGCTTCTATTGCCGATTCGGGAATTTTTGTTATCAAAAAAAATGTCGTTGATGAAATCGGGGCGGTTGATTTTAAAGACATTAATACTGAGCTGAAATACAGCATGCTTTTGTCAAAAGTCGGATGTCCATGTATTTTTAATCCGAATATTCAAACTTACGTGGATACGGCAAATTACGAGTTTCGCAAACCTAGGCTTTCTGCAAGATTAAATCTTTTTAAAGACTGTTTTACAAGGATTTGGTCGAAAAACTTTGTTTTTGCGGAACACACATTTTCACTCTTAAATCCCAATATTTGGCTTTTGGCATTGATTTACGCAATAATAATTAAGCACTCTTACAGATATTATTTCTTTGTTGATTTTAAAATTGTAGTTTTCACGCTGCTTATTTTGCTTGCGGGATTTGGTATAAGTATTATAAATTCAAGGCTTACGCTCAAGGAAGTCGGGCTTTTGTGCTTGTATCCGATATATTCGCTGTGCCATATTGTGAAAAACCTTCCGCCTGTGAGATTAGTCAGAAATAAAATTGCTCAAAGGGAAGAACTGCCTGACGATACCCAAAAACTCAGTATTGATGCGTTTGTTGCGGATGCCGAAGGCAGAGAATTACCTTGTACGGTGGAATTTATTTCGGAAGGCGGGCTTTCAAAAATAAAATTCTTATATAAAAATAAAAAATTTGTCACCGACAGATATCTTAGAATGATAGATGCTTTGCAGGAAATCAGACAGAAACTTTACGATTACGGTTTTGTTTTGAAGATTTGCAGCTGCTGTAAGTATTACACGACAGATGTTGACGGTTCTTCAAACCTTTTGAAAGGTTTCTGTGACAGTGATTATCCGAGTCCGTCCATCAAGGAACGCCGTGCGACTTTGATTTGGAATTCATGTTCGGACTTTGAACCGGCTGAATTGACTAATTTAATCAATGAAATCACGAAAGAACAAGAGATTGCGGAATAATTTCATTCAACATGTAAAACGAACCGCAAACTATCTTTAATCGGTCTTTGTCAAGCTCGTCTAAAGATTTGAAAATTTTTGACGGGAATTTGCAGGCGGATCGAAGTTCGTCAACGGTGCATGAATTCGGGTTTGCAAAATGATAAAAATAAATTTCATCGCCCTTTGAAAAAAGAATTTTCATCATCTGCGTGTAATCTTTATTTCTCAAACATCCGAAAACAAAACAGCGTTTTTTATTCGGATAATACAAATCCAAGCTTTCTTTGAGTGCGAGAATTCCGTTCGGGTTGTGCGAGGCATCAACTATCAGGTCGTTTCGGCAAATCTGAAATCTGCACGGATGTTTAACTTTTTTTAAAGCCGACTGTATTAAATCCTCGCTTATTTGCGGAAACAAAAATCTGACAGCAGCAAGTGCGAGCGAAAGGTTTTCCGTCTGGCATGTGCCTTTAAGCGAAAGGTTTTCCGTGTTTTCAAACAGCGGAACAAGCGAAAACAGTGAATTACATTCATCCGCTTTATCCTTAATTTCTTCGTAGCCTTCGCTTGTGAATATCGGGCAGTCCGGTTTTATAATTCCCGCTTTTTCAAACGCTATTTCGCCTTTGGTTTTGCCCAAACGCTCCGTGTGGTCTAAATCTATGTGGGTAATTATCGCACAGAGATTTGATTTGATAACGTTTGTTGCATCAAATCGTCCGCCAAGCCCCGTTTCCAGAACAACAACTTCTACATTATTGTCGAAAAAATATTTAAACATTACGGCTGTAAGAATTTCAAATTCTGTCAGATGAATTTCATTTTCATCGGCGATTTTGCAAATTTTTTCTGTGTATTTGCAAAAATCTTCATCAGAAATGTCTTTGCCGTTAATTTTTATGCGTTCGTTGTACTTGAAAATGTGCGGGCTTGTGTAAAGTCCGGTTTTTATTCCCGCATTTTCAAGAATAGCTGAAATTATTGCACAAACTGAACCTTTACCGTTAGTTCCCGCAACATGAATACATTTCAGCCCGTCCTGCGGACTGCCCAAAAGCTCTAAGACTTTGGAAATCCTTTCAAGTCCGAGGTTTATATAAAATTTACCCTTTGAGGTTAAGAGTTTTAAAGTGTCATCGTAATTCATATCAGTACACAATTTGGACATAAACCGTTCTTGTTCTTGCTTTGTTGTCAAAATCGACTAAAACTATTTGCTGCCACTGTCCGAGCTGTAAAGCTCCGTCAATTAGCGGTACCATTGTTGAATTACCGATGATAGAAGCTCTTACATGTGCGTAACCGTTGCCGTCATGCCACATTGCATCGTGATGATACTCCGCATCCGACGGTGCAATTTTTTCAAGTGCTTCGGGCAAGTCCACAAGCAAACCCGGTTCAAATTCAATATTGGTAACAGATACCGTGCTTCCCGCAACGTAAACATGCACAACCGCATTTTGCAGAGAATGGCTGTAAACGGAGTGTTTAACCATCTGAGTAATGTCTGTAATATCGGAATTTCCCTTTGTATTTACCGTAAATTTATCGTTAATTACTGTCATAAGCTGAACCTTAAATTTCCGTCCTTCACAAGTTTTTTGCCTTTGCCGTAAACGGCGTACGGTATCGGGTTTTTAAGTATTGCATTATAATCTTCGCCGTCTGAGAGCTTAAATACGTTGAAATCCGCATCTTTGCCCTTTTCTATTGAGCCTGTAGAACTTTCTAACCGCAAAATTTTTGCGGGACAGATGGTAATATATTTGATTAATTCTTCAATAGGAAGTCCGCTGTTTAAGCTGTCGGCGAGTTTTAGCAGGCTGAAACTTCTGTTGTTAGTAAAACTTTGGGTGGATAATCCGAAATTCTGCGGAAAACATTTCATAACCATTTCAAAATCAAGTTTTCTGTTGCAAATTTCTTCACTGTAGTGCGGTTGATAGATAAACTTCGCACCCGTTTGAGCCAGCTCCCTGAGTTCATCGGCGTCGTAACAAGCATTTGCAGCCAAAACATTTTTCGATAAGACTTTCAAATTGTTCAAATACTGAACGGGCGAAAGGTCTTTTTCATAGGGGCTGATTTTGTGCATTCCCATAAATTTGTGGAGTAAATCAATATCGGAAAATCCGTGTTCCAGCCACTCCATTTCATCCTGAGATTCCGCAAAGCGAGTCATAATAAGCATGTTGTGCTTACGGCAGTATTTTGAAAACAATGCCCAGAGTTTTCTGTGAACACCCGAAATCGAATTCATCATTATGCCGATATGAGTGTTTTCACCCTTATGAAGAACTAAATCTTCAACTTTTGCTCTGAGATTTTTGAAAGTTTTTTTGCTGCTGTCTTTGCTGTCGGCGAAAACTTCAAAGAAAAGATAATTTTTTATCGGAAGTTTGTTAATAATTTCAAAATATTTAAACTCTTTTGAAACCTGTGCAACACAAGTTGTTCCGGCTTTAATACTTTCAATAACCCCGTGTTTAAAGGAATTTATCTTATGATTTCTGTCGAGAACAAAGTATCTGCTCAGAATTCCTGCCCATTTGCGGGAATAATTATCCTGTCTGACGCCTGCAAAAGTGTATTTGAGCGAAACGATTTTGAAAAATTCTTTTAATTTGCTTTTGAAATCTTGCGGTACGGCTTCAAGAATATCCGTATACTGATATTGTGTAAGCAAATCAATAAATCCCGCGGTTATAACGGAATTGCCGAAATCTTTGATGTACTTTTCGTCAAAATTAACGTCGGAATGCGGAATTATGTCGACGAATTTACCTTCATCCACAACGACTGCATAATCCTCAAGAACATTTCCCGCAGATGTTAAAATCCATTTAGCCTTGTAACATTTCATAGGTCTATTATAGATAATAATATTTGAAAAAACAAGTATTTATCCGTACATTTCATCGGCGTAAAAAACGAATTCCAAATTTCCGATGATAATTGTGTCGCCGTCTTTAATGCCTTTTTTGGATAACTCCTCAAATACTCCCATTCCTTTCATAATGTTTTGGAAACGAATTACCTGTTCGGAGTTGCGTTCATCGGTTACGCCCGCAATTCGCTCAATTTTTCCGCCTTGAATTATGTAAACATCTTTGGCAGCTTTGTATATTTCAAATGCACTGTCATCATTGTTATACGCGCCTAAATCTTCTTCAACGACAAGCTGATATTCGGGTTTGGGAATTTCATCAACCTTTAAGCCCATAAAATCGGTTAATTTGTCTAAGTTTTCACCTGTTACGGCGGAAATTTCAAAAACACCGGGGTTAAGTTTTTTAAATTCGTCAAGAAGCTTCGTTTTTTTCTCATCATTAACCGCGTCAATTTTGTTAAGTGCGACTATCTGATAAAGATTTGCAAGATGCTGCGAATATTTTTTCAGCTCAAAATTAATTTTTTTGTAATTTTCAATGGGGTTTTCTTCCGTCAAATCGACGAGGTGAACGAGAAATCTGCATCTTTCCACATGCCGTAAAAAATCGTGTCCCAAGCCGACGCCCTCCGATGCACCCTCAATTAACCCCGGAATATCGGCAACAACGTACCCGTCACCTGAATGTTTCCTTACTACACCGAGGTTTGGAACAAGTGTTGTAAACGGATAATCCGCAATTTTGGGTTTTGCGGAACTTATTCTGCTTATAAGCGTTGATTTACCTGCGTTTGGCATACCCAAAAGCCCTACATCGGCTATAAGCTTTAATTCCAGAAATAATTCACGTTCAATCGGCGGTTCTCCGGGTTCGCAGAATTGAGGAGCTCGTTTTTGGGCGGTTGCAAATCGTGCGTTGCCTCTGCCGCCTCTGCCTCCCTTTGCCGCAAGAACCTTTTGTTCATGTCGGGTTAAATCGGCGATTATGCTGCCTGTTTTAACATCAATGACAACCGTTCCGACGGGAACTTTTATGTATAAATCCTTTGCACAACGCCCGTGCATGTTTTTTATTCCGCCGTTTTCGCCCGCTTCGGCTTTGAAAACGGATTTGTGCTTGAAATCCATCAGGGTTGACATATTTTCATCGGCAATTAGATAAACATCACCGCCTGAACCGCCGTCACCGCCAGCCGGTCCGCCTTTATCAACATATTTTTCCCGACGCCACGCAACCATTCCGTTACCGCCGCGTCCTGACACGACTCTTATTTTTGATTTATCAATAAATTTCATTTTTTTTATACTTTGTTCTATAATGATTGTACTATGAAAAAGCTTAAATACAAATTGTTTTCAAAAGAACCCGTAGAATTAAGCGGGGACTGTTACATTATGGCATTGGAATCGAGTTGTGATGAAACGGCTTGTGCAATAGTCAAAAACGGCAGAGAAGTTATTGCAAATGTAGTGGCATCGCAGATAAAAACCCATGAAAAATTCGGCGGTGTAATCCCTGAAATTGCGGCAAGAGAGCATCTCGATGCGGTTAATGTGGTTATTGATGAGGCTTTCAGAGAGGCAAAAGAAAATGCAAACCTTAACCCCGAAGATATTACGGCGTTTTCGGCAACTGTCGGTCCCGGATTAGTCGGCTGTCTTTTGGTCGGACTTAATGCCGCAAAAACTCTCGCTTTGACTTATGACAAACCGTTTATAGGCGTAAATCACCTGAATGCTCACATCTGTGCAAATTATATAGATACGGATTTAAAACCGCCATTTATGGCACTTCTGGTAAGTGGCGGACATACACAGATTATCGACGTAAAATCTTATGACGAACAGACAATTTTAGGCGAAACCATTGATGATGCAGTCGGAGAGGCTTACGACAAGGTTGCAAGGCTTATCGGTCTGCCTTATCCGGGAGGTCCTAAGCTCGATAAACTAGCTCAGGAGGGAAATCCTTTTGCGTTTAAACTTCCCGAAGGCAAAGTTGACGGCTACAATTTCAGTTTCAGCGGCTTAAAAACCGCCGTTCTGAGGCTCGTAAAATCATTTGATGAAGTTCCCGTCAAAGATGTTTGTGCAAGTTTTCAGGAAACGGTATCTTCAACACTTTTGAAAAAATTAAAATCCGCACTTGAAGAAAAAGGTTATAAACAGGTGGTTATTGCAGGCGGAGTTGCGGCAAATTCCGAAATTCGCAAAAAAGTCTTTTCACTCGAAAACGAAGGATATAAAGTCTTTGCACCGCCGATGAAATACTGTACCGATAATGCCTCAATGGTTGCCTCTTGTGCCTATTTCAACACAAACACCTTTGATGATGTTAATGTTGAAGTGTTTTCACGAGTACATTAGAGAAAATAAAATCGGTAATTTCTTTTTCCAAATGCACGCCGTGACGGCTGTTTATCTCTTTGATAAAGTAACACGGGCTTGTCACGTTAATTTCGATGATTTTTTCATCAATAACATCAAGCCCCGCCATTGGCAAACCCATTTTGTTTAACTCTTTTGCAACGAGTGAAAATTTTTCCTTTTCGGAATTTGTCAGTTCGGCTTTGACAATATTGCTGTCGCAGTGTTCGTTGAATTTAAAATCATTGTTTGAGGGAAGCTTTTGAATGCAGACATCCAAAACCTTATCGCCGAGGAACAAAACTCTTTTGTCGCCAAATCGGGCTTTTTCAATATATTTTTGAACCATTACGGTTTGAGAACCGCTTTTGGTCATCGAATTTATTATCACGGCGGTATTTTTATCACCTTTTTTCAACGTCATAACACCCGAGCCAAAACAGTTGTTTAAAGGCTTCAGAACAATTTCTTCATTTTGGTTTAAAAATTCCAGAATATCCTGCTTTGAAGCTGTTACGATATACTCGGGCATCAAATCGCTAAAAAGGCAGGCATGAAGTTTTTCGTTGAAATTGCGAATGGCTTTGGGGTCGTTCAGTATAACGGTTTTTTCCCTGTCGACAAAATCAAATACGTAAGTTGCGTTTATATAATCCAAATCAACGGGCGGATCGGGACGAAACATTACCAAATCAAAACTTTCGATATCTTTTTTAATTTGCGTTTTATCATAAAATATATTGCCCTCTTTCTCAAAAGATTTGAAACAGTTTGTATAAGCTTTTTTCGCTTTCACTCCGAGATTATCAATGGTCGTAATCCAAACTTCGGCATTTCTTCCAAGCATTTCTTTTATAAGTTCAAAATTAGTTACAAGGTTGTTGTATTCAAAATATTTAAGTTCAAGTCTGTCAATTACAAATAATATGTTCATATACCCTCCAAGTTATAGATTATCCGCTGAATAAAAATAAGCAATAAGTTAGCCGAATAAATTGTTTAACAATTCTTAATATTTAAAGCTAAATTGGCAAAATTTTTTATTCAGGAGTATTATATTTGGCATGTTATTGTGACTTAAATTAAAGAAAACGAAAGGATAAATATATGCCTGTTAATGCAGTAGGAGAAACAACAAAGGATAAGATTATACGTATGACGGCTAGTGCCGCAGGTTTAGGTACAGTCGGAGCAATAGCCGGTGCGGTTATAGGTAAACGTCCCACTTTGGAAGAAGTATTTGCATTAGAACCTGATTCTTTTCACAAAGTAGTGGAAGATGTTACAGACAAAAGCGTCAAAGAAGCGGCGACAAAAATCGGTGAAAAGATTAATATTTTAAATGAAGGCGAATTTGTTGCCGACAGCTCAAAATTTGATGCGGAAGTTTTGAAAAAAATAAATGAAACAAAAGATAATTCATCACGAATCACAAGATTTACCGACGCTTCGGAGGATGAACTCAGAGCTGCTAAAGAAGCGGTCAGAACAGATAAAAACTTAAAGCAGATTACGGATGAGTACGATAGAGCCGTTGAAACTGTAAAATCCAAAAGAGCCGCAAAGATAAGCGAACTTGCGGGAGATCAGGAATACAAAACGGCTTTCGGAAAAATTAAAAAACTGTTCCCGAAAGGTCAAAGAGGAAAAATGGCGTTGATTTACGGCGGTATCGCGGCTGCTGTGGCGTTAGTTCTCAATTTTGCAGCGGGTTTCACCAAAAAAGGAGCATAAAAAAAAGACTAATCGAACTGTCTCCTGAAAACCGGACAAAGTAAAAAAATCGATTTTATGGTTTCAGTTCAAATCGGTCTTTTTTTATTATTGAATTTTTCTAAATTTTATCAGGGTCAAGAACCATACAGTTTGTGTTGTTCATCTTGATAAGGTTGAGGAATTTTTCAACATCTGCCTGAATTTCAGGGAAAGTTCCGTAATGCATCGGCACAACGGTTTGTGCTCCGAGCCATTGAGCCGCAACGGCAGCATGTTCAACATCCATCGTATAATTACCGCCTATCGGTAAAAGTGCAATGTTTGGTCTGTATAATTCTTTTATTGTTTTCATTTCTGAGGTAAGAGAAGTATCACCGGCATGATAAATTCTTACGTTTTCGACATCGAAAATAATGCCTGCGGCTTCACCGCCGTACCTTCCGTCAGGTAGTGAACTCGTATGGAAAGACGGAACAAAAACCACTCTGCCCCAGTCGTAATTAATCCATCCGCCAAAGTTTACCGAACGAACTTTGCAGCCCTGTTCTCTGCAATAGTTGGCAAGCTCAACGACTGCGGTAATTGTAGCGTCTTTTTCCTTTGCTATTTCTATCGCGTCACCCAAATGGTCGCCGTGTGCATGAGTTACAAAAATATCCGTAATATTTGAGTCATGCCAGTTATATTTTTTGTTCCGTGCAACGTAAGGGTCAATTAAAACAGCATTGTTTTCAAGCCCTATTTCAAATGCACTGTGTCCTATGTACTTTAAATCCATAATTTTTTCTCCTTTTCTTTTATTATACAATATAAATATGGATTATGAACATTATATGAAAAAGTGTATAGAACTTGCCCGAAACGGAAAAACCTCACCAAATCCGATGGTGGGTTGTGTAGTCTTGGACAAAGATGGAAGGGAAATTTCATCAGGATTTCACAGAAAATGCGGTGAAAACCATGCGGAACGTGATGCACTTTTAAAAATAAAAAACGGAGAGGATTTCGGCGGAACTTTAATCGTAAACCTTGAACCCTGTTCGCATTGGGGAAAAACTCCGCCATGTACGGATTTGATTATTGAACGGGGCATAAAACGTGTTGTAATCGGCATGAAAGACGTTAACCCGAAAGTCAGCGGTATCGAAATTCTGAAAAAAGCAGGTATTGAAGTTATTGACGGGGTCTTGAAAGAAGAATGTGAAAGGCTTAATGAAGTTTTTATAAAAAATATGAAAGAGAAAAAGACTTTTGTTGCCTTGAAAACGGCAGTTACGCTTGACGGAAAAATTGCTACGGCTCAAGGTTCATCAAAATGGATAACATCCGAGTCTGCACGAAATGAAGTCAAAAATATCCGAAAAAGATACGATGCAATATTGACTTCATCCTCAACGGTTATTGCCGATAACCCTTCAATGGAACATGAAATAAAAATTGTCTTGGATAGAGAACTTAAAACAGATTTCAATTCAAAAATTTATAAATCCGGCAAAGTTTATGTCTTTTGTGCAAAAAATTCCGATGATGAACGCTGTATAAAAACTCCCGTTAAAGACGGTAAATTGGATTTGGAATTTGTTTTTTCAAAGCTTTATGAAATGGGGATTATGAGCGTTTTGGTCGAAAGCGGAGGAATTTTAAACGGCTCTGTATTGAAATTTGCCGATAAAATTTATCAGTTCATAGCTCCGAAAATAACAGGCGACAATTCCTGCAAATCCTGCTATGATTTCAGAAAAATCACCGATATTAACGAAAGTTTGAAATTTGAAATTGCATCTGTTGAAAATTTTTCACCCGATATTCTATTAACCTGTTACCCCATATCCGAAAATTAAAAAAATATTATAATAATCTTATGAAAATTAAAGCCTTTGGTGCGGGAACTTTTTATCCTGCCGAAAAAACAGAATTTGAAAAATTTATTAGGGAATGCAATTTACCCGAGCCGAAATACTACACCCGTGCGGTAATTGTTCCGCATGCAGGTTACAAATACTCCGGAAAGCTCTGTGCAAACGGTATAAAAAGGCTCAAACGCGACGCTGAAAATGTTTTTATATTTTCTCCGTCGCATTACGAAAGGATTTTTGGCTGTGTGAGTACATCCTGCGAGGCTTTTCAAACCCCGCTCGGTGATAGCAAAGTTAATTCGGAACTTTCAAAAAAGGTTTCAGGCTTGTGTGACTGCGTTGTCAATAATTTTGTGTTTGAAAACGAACACTCTATCGGCGTTTTACTTCCGCTGATAAAATATTTCCTGCCTGAAGCTAAGGTTATACCCATAATATACGGATGTGAAAATTTTACTAATTTAACCGAAACGATAGAACATTTTTTTGATGATGATAAAAATGTTTTTGTAATTTCAAGTGATTTAAGTCATTTTTATCCCGAGCGAGAAGCCTCGAAAATCGACAGTTACACCGCCAAAATGATAGAAGAAAACGAAACCGCGAACTTTGAAGCTGACATGGCGTGCGGAGCTGTCGGGATTTGCGGACTTGTTAATTTCGCTAAAAATAAAAAATACTCTCTTATACGTATCGGAATGATGAATTCATCAGCCGTAACAGGTGACAGTTCAAGGGTTGTGGGTTACGGGAGCTGGTTTTTGTACGAGGGTGAAAAAAATCGGTACATAAAAAATTATTATTCGGATTTTGTAAAAACTCTTGTCAGAGGTTCAATTCAGGCTGAAACTTACAATATCACGGAGTATGACTGCGTGTTTGAGCAAAGCGGAGCATCGTTTGTAACGATAGAACTTGACGGAATTTTACGCGGTTGCGTGGGTTCGGTTAATTCATCTCAACCGCTGATTAAAAATTTGTACGAAAACGCTTATAAATGTGCGTATATGGATGACCGATTTCCGCCGTTAACTGAAAAAGAGTTTGAAAAAATTGAGATAAAAGTTTCATTACTTACAAAGCCTGAGCGGATTTTATTTGAAAGTGAAACCGAATTGGAAGAAAAGTTAAGACCTTATGCACAGGGTGTTTTTATCCGTGACGGACTACATAAGGCTGCGTTTTTGCCTGAAGTTTGGGTTTACTTGCCTGACAGGAAAAAATTTATGGAAGAACTAAAACAAAAAGCGGGGCTTAGAAAGGATTATTTTTCAGAAACCCTTGAGGCTTTCGGGTTTTATACAACGGTAATTTGAGGGTGATTCCCTCCTCAATGCGAGGGTTGGGGTGTAGTTTTCCCCTCCATTTGTAATGGCTGGGGCGCGATTTTCCCCTCTCCCTGTCGAATTGACCTTCTTGCGGGAGAGGGCTAGGGTGAGGGGTTATATTTTTCGCACATAGTGTCGTAATGAACTTCTCACCTTTCACTATATTTTAGATTGATGGGTGGAATGACAATTGTTCCACCCATCCTACTTTACTTTTCTGTTACCCTAAATGTATATTTAAGGGTCTAACATTTCTTCCCCAAATGGGGAAGATGTCCGTAGGACAGATGGGGTGCAACCAAATCCCTCTCCCCGTCGAATTGACCTTCGTGCGGGAGAGGGAAGAATTTCTTAGTGAACGCAGTGAACTTAGAAATTCGGGTGAGGGGTTAAATTAAATGGCACTGCTTGCAAAAAATAGTAGAAAAAATTATTGATGGGTGGAATGACAATTGTTCCACCCATCCTACTTTATTTATGTAAAAAAACGGGCTTTAATGCCCGTTTTTTTATTTATTTTCTGCAATATGCTCTGCCATACGTCACCACATCATCTCTTCCATATTTGAAACCGCTTTTGAAATCGCATTTGAAATCACATCTCCTTTTTGTTTGTTGTCGTTATTTACCGTTCCGTCAGCGTTATGGGTAACTCCAGTCATGATGCCGTCTTTATCGGGTTCAAAGTCGGTATAATTCTTTACCTTTCCGTCTGCATTACGGGTAATTTCTCTTGTTCTGTTACCGTCTTTGTCGTATTCATAGTCGAAATAGAAATCTACCGTTTCGCCAAAAACACGAGCAATCCTTCTTGTACAGTTGCCATTTTCGTCATAAGTATGTGTCACATAACCGGCTTCATCATAATTATAACTATTACCGCTTGCTGAATCTTTTACCATTGATTTCCCGCAATTAGACATATCTTTTGTTTGTTCTATATTGGTTAAAGAACTTTTAGAAAGATTAATAGCCTTTGGCGGATTTGCATCATCTTGCGGAATATTATCCGAAGAAACCTGAGGCGTTTCGGGCGCAGCGGGTGCTACGGGCGCTGGTGGTGCAGCAGGTGCTGCGGGTGCTGCGGGAGCTGTGGGTGCTGGTGGTGCTGCAGGTGCTGCAGGAGCCGGTGGTGCAGCCGGCGCATTCGATTTAATAGTCACGCCCATAGCCTCGTACAAGGCATTCATTTCCTCGGCAGTAAATTCTATCTCCTGGTTGGGGTGAACTATAAAACTACCGTGATAATCTTTTCGGTCACTTCCGCCGCTGTAAATTTTTTGTCCGCCGATTTCTTCACGCATTCGCTGTAACTCGGCAATTTTATTAATTGTCTGATTCCATTCTTGTGCGGTTATTTTTCCGTCTGAAATTTCCGCCTTGCCTTCGCTTTTCATCTGTTTTACAAGGTCAAACAAGGCTTGAGTGATACCTTGATTTTTCTTAATCGTCAATTTTGTTGTTGACGGTTGATTATTTCCGCCATTTGCACCATTTACATTGTTCACTTCAGTCATATATACTCCTTTCTTAATATGAAATGTATATATATTAAAACATTTAGGCGGAAATTATTGCTATAGGCGCAAAAATGCTATGCTATGAGCAATTATAGCAAGGGTTTCGGGCATGTGTAAAATGGATTAACAATTCGTTACAATATTAAATTTTATTAACAAATCATCCGATTTATTCTGTTGCCAAATTTTTTAAAAGTGATAAAATAATTCTTGTAAAAGGAAGGAAAAAATTATGAATTTAGAAGAATTGAGAAAAAAACACGAACTTATCGACCTTTTCTGCTCGCTTGCGCAAATCCCGTCACCGTCGCTTCACGAAGAAAATGTCGCACAATATATTAAGGATTATTGTGCTAAAAACAACATGAATTGCAGACTTGACGATTACGGAAATGTTTTTATCGATGTTCCCGCAACGGATACAACAAAAGAACCGCTGCTTTTGTCGGCTCACATGGACGTTATAGGAGATGACAGCCCCGTAAATCCTTATCTTGATGATGAAGGAAATATTCACGCACAAGAAAGAACACTCGGCGGAGATGACAAAGCAGGTGTTGCAAACGCATTACTTTTTGCAAAAGAAATCGCAAATTCCGACATGAAACACGGCGGACTTGAATGCGTCTTTACACGTGATGAAGAATCCGGAATGTCAGGAATCAGACACGTTAACTTTAAAGATATTAAATCAAAATATCTTTTGGTATGCGACAGCGACACTCTCGGACAGTTAGAGGTTTCAGGTGCAAGCTATACGCTTGTAAAAATTGATGTTCACAGTCACAAAGGCGGTCATTCAGGTATTGACATCGGCGATAAAACAAGAGCAAATGCCGCAAAACTTATCGCTGACATAATTTCAAAACTTCCGCAGGGCGTTTTTTATGAAGAAAACGGCATGGTCGTGACTTCCTGCAACTTAGGCGGAATAAGTGCCGGAAATATTAAAGTTACAAACATAATTAACCCCGATGCGGCGGTAAGTTATTCCATCAGAAGTTCAAGCAGAAAATATGAAGAAGAATTGAAACTTAAAATGTCACTCGTAATTGATGAATTTAACAAAACACATTCCGATATCGCTAAAGCATCAATAGAGTTTGAAGAACATCTTCCACCGTTTGAAAAAGTTGACGACGATTATATTCCGATACTTTTTGAAACCGCCGCAAGAAAAGCAGGAGTTGAACCCGATATAACTTCGTTTCATGCCGGTGCGGAAACTCATATTTACGCAAATGAAACAAACGCAAAAGGTGAAAAATTTATTCCGTATCTTGTCGGACTTGCAACGGTTCACAATATGCACTCAAAAAACGAATACCTTGAATACGAAAGCATTCTGAAAGGTCACAGGTTATTGGAAGAATTTTTCATCGCATATAACAAATAAAAAAAAGAACCGAAATCGGTTCTTTTTTTTAAATAGAAACAGTTAAAGTTTCAAGTTTAAGTTCTATCGGCTTTTCTTCAAGCACTTCAACATTTAACTCTTTTGCATCAACAACTGCAGGTGCGGGAGCTTTTGCGTTCAGGTGTGAATATGAGCCTGATTTAACTTTCGCAACGACCGGATCAGGATGAACCTTCTGGTTTCTGACATCGGTCATGATTTTGTTTACAAAACGTCTTGTTTCCGCATAGGGAGGTACTTTGTTGTTAAATCTTTTAACATTTCCCGGACCTGCGTTATATGCAGCAAGTGCAAGTTCAACAGAACCGAACATGTTATACATTTTCTTGTAATACATAATTCCGCCTTTGATATTATCGTTCAAAGAGTACGGATTAAGCCCCATTCTTCTTGCGGTAGAAGGCATAAGCTGAAATACGCCCACAGCTCCGTGGCAGCTCCTTGCCTCGTGTCTGAACCCTGATTCCGTACGTGCAATAGACAACGCAATCGCAGGATCAACTCCCATTTCAATAGCATGTTTTACTATTGTTGCTTTTACGGTATTAACATCAGCTGCCTGAGAGGCAGTTTGAACGCAAAATACGCATATTAACGTAAAAGCTAACAGTAACAGTTTTTTCAAAATGTAATCCTCTTGTTGTAAATTGTAGTTCCTAAAAATTCCCTAACGACCCGTTTCTTCAACGAAATCAAAAACTTTTAAGAATTATTGTATATACATCGTATAACAAAAAAAATTTTTTTTCAAGTCGTACAGGTGGACGAAAGCTTGACAGAAAGCCCCAAATCCCTGATTATCAGGGGATTAAAGTGTAATTGTAACAATTTATAAATCCGAATTTTCCTTGAGAAAAACAAAAGTTTTAAAGTCCGTTTTTTTCCGTTATTTTCGATAATTTTGCAAAATCTATGCAAATCCCTATCAACGGGGTCATATTTACAAGAAATTTATTTTGTTATAAAATTTTTCGCAGAAGGGGAAGAAATTATGCAAATATCATTGAACTGGCTGAACGAATTTGTTGATTTATCGGATATTGAGGTAGAAAGAATTGCTCATGAGCTTACCATGAGCGGACTTGAAGTCGAAGCCATCGAAGAAGTCAAACCGAAATTTACAAATATAAAAACCGTTAAAATTGAAAAAATTGACGCACATCCAAACTCCGACAGACTTCACCTTGTTACCGTAAACACAGGCAGTGGAGTCAAAACGGTCGTTTGCGGAGCTCAAAATATTAATGAAGGGCAAATCGTACCTTATGCCTCGGTCGGTTCACAGGTTCTGGACAGAAAAACAGGAGAAATGTTTACTCTGACACCCGCCGTTATCCGCGGTGTCGAATCGCAGGGCATGCTGTGTTCCGATGACGAACTCGGTGTGAGCGAAAGAAACTATCAAGAGGAGGACGGAATTTTAATCCTTAACAGAATTTTCCCCGATGTTAAAGTTGGCGAAAACGTTGAAGATGTGCTTGGTTTTGATAAAGATTATGTGCTTGACGTTGCTCCTACGGCAAACAGAGGCGATGAAATGTCTGTTATAGGCGTGGCAAGAGAGTTGAGTGCAATTTTTGATAAACCGTTGAACTTCTCCCCGCTTGAAGCGACCAAAGATTTGTCCACAGATGAATTTAAGGTCGAAATTATTGACGAAGACGTCTGCAAATACTATTCATTGGGGATTTTAAAAGACTTGACAATTAAACCTTCTCCCGAGTGGATGCAAAAAAGACTTATATCTTCAGGTGTTCGTGCGATAAATAACGTTGTTGATATAACGAATTACGTTATGCTGGAGTACGGAACTCCTTTCCACGCTTTCGATTTGGACAAACTCGACGGCTATTTGTGTGTAAGACGTGCAAAAGAAGGCGAAAAAATCGTTACACTCGACAGCGTTGAAAGAACTCTCACAACTGACAGCGTTCTAATCGCAGACAGAGAAAAAGGCGTTTGTCTAGCAGGCGTTTTCGGCGGTGAAAATTCCGAAATTGATGACAATACAAAAAATATTGCACTTGAAGCAGCTTATTTCACCCCTCAAAGTAACAGAAAATCCGCACGAAGTGTCGGATACCGCTCGGAAGCTTGTGCAAGATTTGAACGCGGTGTGGATATCGAGGCTATTAAACCTGCCCTTATGCGTGCGATGCAGCTTATGGTAGAACTTGCAGACGCAAAACCCGCAGGCGTTGTCGAAACAGGGAAAAATAAACTTGAACCCGTTGAAATTACGCTAAGATACGCACAAATTAAACGTATGCTCGGATGTGAAATTTCGGCTGAAAAATGCATCTCGATCCTTGAAAACCTCGGATTTACAAAGCTCGGCGGAAACGAAATGGCTGTGAAGTTTTTAGTTCCCTCATTCAGGGTTAACGATGTTACAAGGGAAATTGATTTGATAGAAGAAATCGCAAGAATTAACGGCTATGACAAGATTACGCCGACATTGCCCGAAAAAAATCAGCTCCCCGAAATAACCGTCGAAGAAAAAGTCCTTGATAAAGTTAATAAACTCATGCTTTCATCAGGCTTGGACGAAATTATAACATCTTCACTTATCGGAAAATCACTCCTTGACAAGTATATGGTTTCGTTTGAGGAAGAAAAAGCCGTCTGGGTCAAAAATCCCGCAAGTGAAGAATACTCAATGCTAAGACAGACACTTACCGCAAGCGTTTTGAACTGCATGAAATACAATTTTGACAACGGTCAAAAGAATTTTTGGGCTTACGAAATCGGAAAAACTTATCAGAAAGTCGCACCGGCAGACGAAAAACACACGGGCGTAAAAGAAACAAGAGTTTTAACGGGTATTTTGACGGGCGAAATCCAAAATTCAAAATGGCAAAAGACCGCAAACTTAGACTTTTACACGGTTAAAGGCATTTTAGATAAGCTGTTTGATGAGTTAAATATAGCAAAACGCATTAAAATCGTCCCGTTAGACAAATCAAATCTTGATTATGCGATTTTGCACCCGTATAAATCGGCTGTAATTACCCTTTTGGGCAAAAATCCGACACCGATAGGTTTTTACGGACAAATTCATCCTTTGCTTAAAGATAAGCTGAAACTTAATCAGGATGCTTATATTTTCAATGTCGACATGGATGAAATCATTGCCGTATATAAAGAACAGACACAAAGATACAAAAAACTTCCGCAATTCCCTGAAGTCAGACGTGATTTGGCGTTTGTAATTAACGAGGATGTAAGCTTTGAGGATATTCAAAAGGTTATAAAGGGCTCAATTCAACAAAATATCTTTAAAGGAAGCGAAGTTTTTGATGTTTATCAGGGCGAAAACATTGATAAAGGCTTCAAGAGTCTTGCATTCCACATAAAAATGCAGGATGAAAACGCAACTTTGACCGATGAAGTAATTGAACATCAAATGTCGAATCTTCGCTCCAAGCTTCAAAAAACATATTCGGAAATCAGTTTCCGCGAATAGGAGAAATTATGAATAAATTTTTGTTCACAGCATTAATTCTTTTTTTAATGCCTCTAAAAGTTTTTTGTACGGACATTATTCCTCAATACGTAAGTATAGAAGATACTCGCACGCTCGGCGTTTATCAGGTGCCTAATGAAATTGTGTTGTACAAAGAACCTGACGAAGTATCAAATGTTGTTCAAAATATAAGCTGGATCGGGGAAACGGTTTATCCTGATACGGTTAAAGCGAAGGATTTGTTTGTTGTGCATATTCCGTCGAAAAATCTCGGATTTTTGGCGGTTTACGATGAAACCGAAGACTGGGTGGAGGTTATTTACAATAACAGAACAGGTGCAAGGGGCTGGCTCAAAAAAGACGACCCGTACAGGTTTATGAGCTGGGTAATGTTTTACAACACTTACGGCAGGAAATACGGGCTTAATATGATGAAAGAAATTCCCGAAAGTGCTAAAAATATCCATGTTTCAACGGATGATAACTCAAAAATTATCGGTACTATCAACATGCCCCAAAAGATTAATCTTACTGCAATAAGGGGAAATTGGGCACTGGTAAGCGTTTATGACATTGACAGAACCCCGAAAACGGGATATATCAAGTGGCGTTCGGAAAACGGAGAAAAATATTTCTTCCCTGCGATGAAGTAAAAATTCTATGCGGCATTGAGTTTTCTTTTAATTAAATTGCTTTCGGCGGCTGATACGGAAGTTTTTTCGGTTTGTCCTGCTTGTTCGGCTTTCTCGACTTTTTCAGGTGCAAACACTCTTGCATCATCAATTTTATCCATAGCTTTCATAATACCGATTTTGCCTGACTTCTTTTGAACATTGGTTAAAAATGCGTTGAATGCATAAGGAACGGAAAATATCATTCCCAAAACGGGCAAACCGAGAATTGCAGCGGTATTTATTAATGTTTTGTAGTTTTTGTAATTGAAGTTCAGCCCCATAGTTTCCTGAATTTCTTTATCTAACGATATTCCCATCTTTGAAGATTTTGATTTTAACCACAATTTCAAACTTTGCGAAAGCAAATTGCGTGCCCATTTTGCGGGAGCTGACTGTTTAAAATGTTCCTTCAGCAAGTTGGACAGTGCCGCTCCGAGATTTTTACCTTCTGAAGCTGCAACACCCTCATTGCTTAATTTTTCCAGTTCTCCTAACAACGGAGTTATTGCGTCTTTAAGGTCTTTATTTGATGACTTGTTCAGGAAATATGAAAAATCTCCGTTAAAGAATGATTTTTGAAATTCCGTGACAACTTTTTTGTCTTTTGATTTCAGAACATCATAAACCGTGTTAACGCTTTTTCTTATGGAAGATTCCTTTTTAAACGTCATATTTGTAAGCTTATTAATAATCTTTGAAATCGGGAATTTACCTTTCATGATAGATGCTGTTAATAACGCTGTTCCCAAAAGAGAACCGATATTCCAAATAGTTCCCGCAAGCTGTTTTGCAATATCACATCCCGCTTCAATATCTTCGGAGTATCTTTGTGACATTTCATCGACTTCGTCAAACGCCCTGAAAACATTCTTCTGTAACCTTTCAGCATCAACTTTTTGCTTATCCGTTATTTCTAACTGATTTAAGGCTTTGTAAAGTTTTTCGTTTTGCTTGTGAGTTTCTTTTCTGTATATTGAATATTCTTTGGAATCTTTTTGATATTTTGCTATAAATGAGAAACTTTGACCTATTTTTTTGAAAAATCCCTGTTTTTGTTTTGGAGCTTTAATATCTTCGGCTTTTTCCATTTCTTCTTTTGAGAACGCCAACAACCTCGACGGATTTTGCAAAATTTCTTCTCTTGCTTTAAATCTTCCGACTCTTGCGGCTTTTTTCTGTACCACCGTTCCGGATAATGAAATTCCGAGTGCCGTTAATGTCGGAACGCACAAGGACACAGCTGTGTTAATTTTCGGTGAAACTTTGCAAAGCTTCAAGATTTTGTTGAGCAGCATTCCAATAGGTGCAGCGACAAGCCAGGATAACGTTCCTAATGTATCATAGGCGTTTTCAATATTTTCCGAATATTCTTCCGCCTTAATGTTTATCTCTTTCACAGCATCGACAATAAGTTCTTTGTCTTCCTCGCCGATTTTAAGCTGTTCGGGAGATAATTCAAGCTTTTTAAGTTTTTCAATTTCTTCGGGGTCTTTGGATTTTAACCAATTTTTATACGCTTTTTTATCTTTTTGAATGTTTTTAAGTTCTTTAACAATTTTGGCAAAACTGTTACGTTCTTTTTCATCTGGAATATTTTTTGCAATTTCTTCGGCTTTTGCGAGTTGCTCCGGAGTATAGATTACGAAATTTTTCAGGTCTTTAAGTTCATTTTGCTTTGCCTGAAATCGTCCTATACGGGAAGCTTGTTTTTGTTTGGCATTACTGTAAAGCGTCATTCCCACGGCACTTAAAAGAGAAGCTAAAATCACCCCTAAAGAAACGTATATCGGGAGTTTTGCAGATATTTTGTATTTTTTTTCATTTATGATTTTTAACTTTTTTAGTAATTCTTCCTGACCGATTTGTTGGTCTTTTAATTTATTAATTTTATTTTCAAATTTTTTAGAAATTTTTTTATCAAAGAATTTTATTAAAGGGGCTTGTGCCGCTATAATAGCTATAGCGGGAAATATTGAAAGAAATCCGTAATACTGTTCCATATCCTCGCAATTATCTTCCGAGCGGGCATCCATAATCTCTGTGGCTCTGACAACGGCTTCCGCCTTGTTTTTAGTCAATTCCAATTTATCTTTCGGAATATCAACATTCTGAGAAAGCCATTCTTTTTTGGCTCTTTCATCGGCTTGACGTTGTTCCCAATCATCATATCTTGAATAATTTTTATTTACTTCTTTTAAAGAATTAAAAAATTGACTCATACCACAATTACCTACATATTATTAAACGATATAAAACGGGATTTTTTGCTAATTATTAATAAATAACTTAACATTTTGATACATTTTCATATCTTTGTATTATAATCAAAATGCAGACAAATAAGGGAAAGAGGTTTTTTATGGCACTCAGATATGATGCGGGTGAAGTTATTACCGCAATGGTTACACCGTTTAACAACAAAAGAGAAATCGACTACAACAGGGCGGAAGAACTTGCCAAACACTTAATCACAAACGGAACGGATGCCGTTTTGGTTGCCGGTACAACAGGAGAAGGTCCGACTTTAACTCATGAAGAAGAATTTGAACTTTTAAGCACCGTAAAAAGAGCGGTTGCAAATCGTGCAAAAGTTATAATGAATGCGGGTTCAAATTCGACGGAAACAGCCGTAATGGCTGCTAAATGGGCTCAAAAAGAGGAAGTCGATGCAATTTTATCCGTTGTTCCTTACTACAACAAACCTTCACAGCAAGGAATGATTGAACATTTCTCCGCGGTTGCCGAATGCACAAATTTACCGATTATAATTTATAATATCCCCGGCAGAACGGGAGTTAACATGTTACCCGAAACCGTTGCGGCTCTGGCTGAAAAATACACGAACATCGTTGCCGTTAAACAAAGCTATCCCGATATGGACGCCGTTACGGAAATGAAACTGTGCTGTCCTGACGATTTTTCGATTTATTCGGGCGATGACAGCCTGACACTTCCAATGATGGCACTGGGGGCAAGGGGTGTTGTGTCTGTCGCATCACACATTTTCGGAAACGAAATTAAATCAATGATTAGAAACTACAAAACAGGCGAGTTCGTTGCGTCGCTGAATATGCACAAAAAACTCTATCCTGCCGTTAAAAAGTTGTTCTCAGCACCAAATCCCGTTCCGATTAAGGCGGTTTTGGCTCATACAGGCTTGATAGAAGAATTTGTAAGACGTCCGCTTACCGAACTTACGGATAAAGAAAAATCCGAATTGATAAAAGTTGTCGACAAAGTTCTCAAAAATTAACCTTGTTGAACTATACAAAAAATCTTTATTAAAATAATAATAAGTAAAAGAGGAATAAAAAAGTGAAAAACAAAATTTTAATGTTCTGGTTTATCGTATTAGTTGTGATAGTATCCACAGCACTAATATTTGTTAAACCGACAAAATTGGGGCTTGATCTTGTCGGCGGTTCAAGATTACTTTTAGAAGCCGAAACAACGGACACTATCGCCAAAATTACACCTGACGTAATGAACAGACTTCAATTTGCCATTGAACAGCGTGTTAACAAACTCGGTGTTGCGGAAACCGTCGTTCAACAGGTGGGTGAAAAAAGACTTTTAATCGAAATTCCAAACGTGACCGATTTAAAAGAAGCAAAAGCATTTATCGGCGAAACGGCACAACTGGAATTCAAACGTGAAGGCAAAGCGGCTGACGGCACACCGATTTGGGAATCCACGGGATTAACGGGACGTGACCTTGCCAAATCTACTTTAAGCACTGATGCAACGGGTCAATGGGTTGTATCGTTAGACTTTAACGCAGAAGGTGCAAAGAAATTTGCAGACCTGACAAAAGAACTCGTCGGTCAGCAAATGGCAATATTCTTTGACGGCGAACTTCAGTCCGCACCGCGTGTAAACGAGGCGATTTACGGTGGTAAAGCACAAATTTCCGGCGGAGAAAGCGGTTTTGCTTACGATGAAGCAGAAAGAATGGTTAATCTTTTAAACGCAGGTGCATTGCCTGTTCCCGCTAAAATCGTAGAAGAAAACACGGTAGGCCCGACACTCGGTGCAGACAGCGTTGCAAAATCCAAAAAAGCAGGCATGATAGGTCTTTCTGCCGTTATGCTGTTTATGATTTTGTACTATCGTGTCCCCGGTGTTATCGCAGATATTGCATTAATAATTTACAGTTTAATTCTTTTTGCACTGTTCAAAACAATTCCTGTTACATTGACACTTGCGGGTATTGCGGGTTTCATCCTTTCTATCGGTATGGCGGTTGATGCTAACATTCTTATTTTTGAAAGAACAAAGGAAGAATTACGAGCGGGAAGAAATTTGTTTACGGCGATTAATTCAGGTTTTGACAGAGCATTTACAAGTATTTTTGACTCCAATATGACAACAATCATAACTTGTACTATCTTGTATCTTTTGGGAACAAGTGTAGTCAAAGGTTTTGCCCTGACACTTGCAATAGGTGTTGCGGTTTCAATGTTCTCAGCAATAACCGTTACCAAAAACTTTATGCACTTGATATTCGGTACGGGCGAACTTAAACACCCCGAATTATTCGGATTAAAGAAAGATGAAATCGGACAAAGCTATGAAGCAGTCGAAACCAAACGTGAAAAAGCACGTTTCGGAATATTGGATTAAAGGAGAAAGATAAAATGATTAATACAGGAAGAAAACATTTAGTTCACGTCGTAAAATACAGATGGATTTGGATGATTTTAACATCAATTCTTTTAATCCCCGGTATTATTGCGATGATATATTCAGCCGTAACCTATCCTAATCATTCACCGCTGAAAGTCGGTATCGACTACACGGGCGGAACGATTTTGCAGTACGGTTTGGAACAAAAGCTTGAAAACAGTGATGTTACAAAAACAAGAGAGGCACTGGAAAGTGTCGGTGTTGAAAATCCTTACATACAGATTTTGAACGTAAATACCTCTCAGCAGGAAAACACAAAGTCAAACATTAACTCAATAATTTCAATAAGAACAAAATTTATTGCGGAAAATTCGGAAGAATCGGACAAAATTACGGAGGAACTTCAAAAGACTTATACAAATCCCGAGCTGATTTCTGTCAGTTCTGTCGGCCCGACAATGGGTAAAGAGTTGTTCAAAAATTCGCTCATTGCACTGGCACTTGCGTTCTTGGGAATTATCGCTTACCTGTCGTTCAGATTTAGGTTTGATTACGCTTTGGCGGCAATTCTCGGAATTTTCCACGATGTAGTTTTTGTAGTCGGTGTATTTTCAATTTTGGGACTTGAAATTGACGGATTGTTTATCACGGCGATTTTGACTGTTATAGGTTTCTCGGTACACGACACTATCGTTGTATTTGACAGAATAAGAGAAAATTTACGTTACTACTCGAAGAAAATGTCATTTGGTGAAATCGTTGATGCATCGGTAAATCAGACATTAACAAGAAGTATCAACACTTCCTTAACCACGTTGATAACACTTCTTGCACTGTATTTCTGGGGTGGTGTAACAACGAGAGATTTCGTTTTGGCAATGATTTTAGGTATTGCTATCGGAACATATTCAAGTATTTTCTTCTGCAGTATGTTAATTGACTTCTGGAATGACAAAGGCAAACAACCCGTTTCAGCGTAAAGTATCACAAACAGATAAAAAACGGAGTTGTAATCTCCGTTTTTTATTATGCCTTGACTAACTGTAGGAAATATGCTACAATTATATTATGAAAGAAATCATATTATATACCACAGTGGAAGGAAAATGTCCTTTTATTGAATGGATTAGTAATTTGGATTCCTATTATAGGGTACGAATTAACAAACGATTAAATCGAATAAAAGACGGAAATTTCGGAGATTGGAAACACCTTAAAGACAGCAAATTATCGGAAATAAGAATGGATTTCGGCAAAGGTTATCGTATATACTATAAGGAACTTGACGACATAATTATTCTCATACTTGCAGGTAGTAACAAATCTAATCAAAAAGCAACAATTAAACTCGCAGACCAATATTATGAAGATTTTATAACAAGGAGAACACAAAATGACTATAAGATTTGATGATTATTTAAACAAAGAGCTGCAAAATCCCGAATTTCAGCAGGAATGGCTAAGGCAAACAATTCTTGAATATACTAAAGACGGGGATTATGTGGAATTTTTCAGAGCTTTGGAACAAGTTATCAAAGCCAGAACAACGGTTAGCAAATTCGCTCAACAAGTAGGAATAAATCGGGTTCAGCTCGTTGATATTCTTCACGGAAGAACAAAAACTCCGAGCCTTTTAACCATTGCAAAAATATTATCCGGACTCGGATATACTATTGATTTAAAATCAGCGTAAAAAAAAGACCTCATCAGAGGTCTTTTTTATTGAAATAATTTATACACATCAACCTTAAAATAATCGGCGATTTTAATAATTTTATCAATAGTTATATTTATTTTTGCATTTTCGATTTTTCCGATATAAGAGCCGTCAAGTTCAAGTTCAAAGGATAAATCTTCCTGAGTTATTCCTTTTTGTCTGCGTAATTTTTTAATATTTTTTGCGAGTATTTTTTTTACATCCTTTGTCATAAAACAATTTTCCCGAATAATTTATACAAATACCACGCTTGACAGTCGGGAAAAAATATGCTATAATACATGTGTACTAAGTTTTTTCAGCTATTAAAAATGAAAGGTTTTTTTATGAATAATTGTTTATCAAGAGTTTCTAAATGCACGCAGACTATGCTTAATCACAAAACCGCTTTTACGCTTGCGGAAGTTTTAATCACACTGGCAATTATCGGCGTTGTTGCCGCACTTACTATGCCTAATCTTATAGCAAAATACCAAAAACAGGAAACTGTTACCCGTCTTAAAAAGGCTTATTCGGCATTAAGTCAAGCTTTGCGAATGTCTGAAGTCGATAACGGGCCGTATGCATACTGGGAAGTTCCACAATATAGCAGAACTTTAAACTTAACCGAATATTATGAAAAATATTGGTATCCGTATTTTAAAGTTTTAAAAGCATGCAAAACAGGGCAAGAATGCGGATATAGCAGTTCGCAACCTATTCTTGACATAGGAGGTAATAAAACCGGTCATACTATTGTTGTCCAAGACCGTAGACTGGCTTTTATAACTGCTGACGGTATATTATATAGTATTTCTCTATACGGAGGGGATGAAGTTAGAGCTGATTATTCCATATATGTAGATTTAAATGCTTCAAAAGGACCTAATAAATATGGCAGAGATTTATTTATTTTTGAAAGGACAGCCTCGGGTGCAATTAAACCTACCGGCTATGATAAGACATTAGATGAAATTTCTAAAGATTGCAGTAAATCAGGCACTCAATGCGCTGCAAAGATTATGAACGACGGCTGGCAAATCAAAGATGATTATCCGTGGTAATTACAGCCTTTATGGCTTCTATCATGCCTGTTTCATCGGCAATATTTTTCCCCGCAATATCAAAAGCCGTACCGTGAGGCGGTGAAGTTCTTATTATATCAAGCCCTATTGTCATGTTAACCGTGTTATTGCCGGCAACAGTCTTTATAGGAATTAATCCCTGATCGTGATAGTTTGCAATTACACAGTCATAATCAAGCACTTTCACAAACAATGTATCCGCAGGCAAAGGATTTGTAATATTTATACCTTTTTTGCAAAGCGTTTCAACGGCAGGGATTAAAATTTCTATTTCTTCTCTGCCCAAAATTCCGTCCTCACCCGCATGCGGATTAAAAGCACACAAAGCAAACTTAGGAGATTTAATTTTCAGCTTTTCGACAAAAAATTTGTGAAGGTTCAAAACTTTTTCGCAAACCATATCATAATTAATATTTACATCTTTCAAAGCCACATGACGGGTTAAGAGAAGTACCCTGAAATTTCCCGCAATAAAAAGCATTTCGGCAAGTTGATTATCGTGTGCGAGATATTTTTGTAAAATTTCCGTTTGCCCGTTGAACTTATGTCCTGCCATATAAAGTGCGTTTTTGGCAACAGGTGCGGTAACAATAGCCTTTGCACCGACTTCACAAGCCTTTTTAACCGATAAATAAGAAAATTCACCCGCTTCGGGGGTAATCTTGCCCGGTTCAACGGCGAAATCGTAAGGAATTTCAATTATTTCGTAATCCTTATTCAATTTCCCGTAAAATTCCAAAACTCTTTTATTTGTAATCAGAGCAACGCTATCTGAGGGCAAATCGAGCTTATTTAAAGCTTTGACGGTAATTTCTGCCCCTATACCGTTGGGGTCGCCTGTGGTTATTGCGATTTTATTCATCTTGAGTACCGCCGTGCGAGTCAAAATATTTCAAAATATCAATTAAAGTATTGACTCCGCCGAGATTTCCTGACTTTGTAACTATCCATTGTGCGTTATGGTCAAGAGAAAGTGCTATAGCCGGAGCGACTTCATCAATAAGCTGTAACTGGCATGCACAAATCGCACTGCAGCATTTGTAAGAGGTTTCTCCGCCGAGCGTAATCAAAATAGCTTCCTGCTGCTCTAAAACACGTCTTGTAAGCTCTGCCAAAAAATCCGTGATAACACTTGCAAGATTTGCTCTTGTCAATTCCGCATTCAAAGAGTCGTCGGAAAATCCGTCAAAATCCTTGATAAGTTTTGAGGTGTGAACCACAACCGTATTGGCAAATTTCAAGTTAGAAACCACTCTTTCAACGAGTTCATCTTTTACACCTTCCAAAACCGTTTTTAAATCAAGCGAAATTGACAAAATATTGTCGTATTCATCGCTGTTTTCAAGTTTTTCTATTTGATTTGCCGTAATTTGCGTTGCACTGCCCGACACAATAAATTTCGGTAGCGAAGGGAAAGTTTTTCTGATATGTTCGCAGTCCAAATCCGCAAACCAGTATTCGCTCAAAGCCTGAGCAAAAGCGGCAGCACCCGTCGGAAGTATCTTAAATTCGGATTTTTTAACCGCTAAGGCAATTTGCTCAATATCCACGGTCGAAACCGCATCGGCAACAATAATTTTCTTTCCTGCCTTTATAAGTTCCGCAATTCTCTGCAAGATAGGCCCTGCACCTTTTGTAACCGTTCTAAGCTCAATTTGTCCGACTAATTCCGTATATTGAGGCGGTAACTGCGATTTTAAAAGCGTCGGAATATGTGATTCAAGAATAGGGAAATGCGGATCCCGTGCCATTTCGGTTCTTTCTATCGGAACGCCCTTTAAAAGATGATAACCACCGACCGTTATACGGTTTTCAGCGGGAAATGCGGGAACAATAATTGACGCATCATATTCAAGAGCCGATATAATTCCGAGAACTTCAAGCCCGATGTTTCCTCTGATAGTCGAATCAATTTTTTTGTAGAAAAAATCGGGATTTAACTTTTGAGCCATCATTTGAGCGGTTTTTGTAACCTTTTCAAAAGCCGTTTCGCCGTCGACATTACGTGATTCGGTTGATATAGCCCAGGTTTGAGTTCCTTTAATATTCAAGGGTTCAATGTCATCAGAAAGAAGAATCTGCGTGCTTGCCCCTTTCAGATGAAACTGCAAAGCAGTATCGTTAGCACCCGTCAAATCATCGGCAATAATACCGACTATGTTAGAATTTATTATCATTGTACGTCTTTTCTTGAACCTAATAACCTTATGGAATTAGCAACGACAAAAAAACTTTCTCTGTCTTCGCCTGTTGCTTTATCAGTCCATTTATTTACCATAATTCTGCCGTCAACTACAAGCTGAGTGCCTTTTTTGATGTATTCACCCGCGAATTCGGCAAGTTTATCCCACACATCAATGTTAAACCAATCCGTAACTTCCTCTTTTGTCTTTGAATCCCAACGACCGACAGCGAGAGAAAAACTCGCTTTTACCTTGCCTGATTCAAAATACCTGATTTCGGCGTCTTTGCCTGCTCTGCCTACTATTACTGCTGTATTCATAATATAACCTCTTTTTTTTCTATTATACAAAAAAAATATAGGACATGGAAATTCAGGATTAAGAAATGTAAACTTAATAAGCAACCAAAACAAGTTCAACACAAGGGTAGGTTTTGTCACTTCTTCTTATCATAAATTTATATTCGGGGTTAATTGCCTGAATTCTTCTTTTCAATTCAAAAAAGTCTTCTGCCGAATGATAACATGAAATTGTCAAAACAGGTTTGTATTTTTTTATCAAGCCTGCAGCTCCATCAATGAGCTGACCTTCAAATCCTTCTATATCACTTTTAATCAGTCCGAGATTTTCACCTTTGTAGTCATCATCTAATCTTACGATATCTGCCATATTCTCGTAATTGTAAGAAAATTTAATACGTTCGTTTTTGTCACCTACACCTTTAGGCACGGGAATAATATTGTCAAATTTTCCTGCTGATATAGTATTTTTTATTGTATTTATGTTTTCGATAATCGGTTCATAAACAAATACTTTCGATTTTTTGAAATTTTGTGCGAACAACACAGCTGTATCGCCTGTGTAACCGCCCGCATCAATTATATCTTTACCGTTAATATTCTCCAAAACCTCTTTCGGTAAGTCTTTTAAGCCATACAAACTATAAAATTTAAACGGAGAATAATTCGCAATATCGGGAAACGGCTGTTCAAAGTTTATTTTTGCACACTCCGCTTCTTCCTGCAAATCGTATTTAGTCCAGCCAAGGTTAAAATTCTTTTTAGTGTAAGTGTAATAAGACTTTGAAATGGAAATTAACTTGTCAATATATTCACACGAAATCAAATCCATACCTTCTTTTAAATCTTTTACGATTTTATGTAAATTTCGTCCATGTTTCTTATAATACTGTCTGAAACTTTCAACGTATGTCGAAAGTAAAACTTTATACCCCTTAAATAAATAAAACTTAAAACCTAAAATAGTGTAAACAATAAATTTTACATTTTTTTGCTCAAAATACAGATGTCCACGGTTAAAGAGCCACTGCCCCCCCCCCCATAACATGTTTTTTCAGTTCTTCCATTATTTTCTCCTTCTTACTGATACTAACCTTTGAATAATATCATAAAAAGTATTTTTTTTCAACTTTATACCTTGAATAAAAAACATTTCGGTAGTACACTGTAAAGAGTATCAGTTAGGGGGATCCGCCCCAGGGGTGAGCCGATTTATAAAATGTTGTTATACATCAAAAGCTTACCTACAAAAGGATAGAAAGTATTATTATGGAAAAAAACAGTGAAACTTTGTCGATTTTAAGACACTCGACATCACACATTATGGCTCAAGCCGTTCAGAAATTGTTTCCGTCTGCAAAGTTGGCAATCGGGCCTTCTATTGAAAACGGCTTTTACTATGACTTTGATTTGACAGACGGGCATGCCTTTACTCAAGAAGATTTGACGAAAATTGAAGAAGAAATGAAAAACATCGTTAAACAAAATCTTACCTTTGAAAAATACGTCATACCTGATGTTGAAAAACAAATTCAGGAATTCAAATCGGAAGGTGAAATTTACAAAGCTGAATTGCTTGAAGAACACAAAAATGATAATCCGACTCTGTATATTACAAAAGACAAAGACGGGAACGCTATGTTTAACGACCTTTGTGCAGGTCCACACCTCCCGAATACTTCATATATCAAGGCTAATGCTTTTAAATTATTGAAAGTCGCAGGTGCATACTGGCGCGGTAACGAAAAAAACAAAATGTTACAGAGAATTTACGCAACGGCTTTCTGGACAAAAGAAGATTTAGCGGATTATTTGAACTTCCTTGAAGAAGCGGAAAAACGCGACCACAGAAAACTCGGCACAAAATTAGACCTTTTCTCCACAAGAGATGAACTCGGCGGAGGACTTGTTCTCTGGCATCCGAATTTGGCTGTCGTAAGAGAAGAAATCGAAAATTATTGGAGAACGGAACATAGAAAACGCGGTTACGTGATAGTTAACACGCCCCATATCGCAAAATCAAAACTCTGGGAAATATCGGGACACGCAGACCATTATCGTGAAAATATGTTCTTTATCCAAAAAGATGAGGACAGCGACGAACAATTCATCCTTAAACCTATGAACTGTCCTTTCCATATATTGATTTATCAGGCAAACAGGCATTCCTACCGCTCGCTTCCTTTGAGAATGGCTGAGCTGGGTACGGTTTATAGAAAAGAAAAATCCGGAGCACTTGCGGGTTTGACCCGTGTACAAGGCTTTACGCAAGACGATGCACACATCTTCTGCACGCCCGAACAGCTTGTTGATGAGATAAACGAAATTATTGATTTCGTTGCCGATACAATGAAAATCTTTAACATGAACTTTGAAGTCGAACTTTCGACCCGCCCCGAAAGCTACGTAGGCGAAATCGAAAACTGGAACAGAGCCGAAGCCGGCTTGAAAGAGGCGATGGACAGACGAGGCATGACATACGAAATTAACGAAGGCGACGGCGCTTTCTACGGCCCGAAAATCGACTTTAAAGTTAAAGACGCTATCGGAAGAACATGGCAATGTGCGACAATTCAGTTGGATTTCAACTTGCCCGCACGTTTTGATATAAAATATCAGGATAAAGACGGTTCAATGAAAACTCCGGTTATGCTTCACCGTGTAATTTTCGGTTCTATGGAGCGTTTCCACGGTATATTAATTGAACATTATGCAGGCTCATTCCCGACATGGCTTTCTCCCGTTCAGGTTGCTATCGTGCCGATTTCAAACGACAAACACACGGATTTTGCACAAACCGTTTACGAAAAAATGCGTAATGCAGGTATTAGAGCAACTCTCGACGACCGTTCGGAAAGCATGAACTACAAAATCAGAGAAAGTCTGCAAGATAAGAAAATTCCTTACGTTTGCGTAATCGGCGACAAGGAAATCGAAAGCAATTCCGTTGCGGTTCGTGCAAGAAAAATCGGACAGGTCGGAACATTTAACGTTGATGAATTTATCGAAAAGATTAAAGATGAAATAAAATCAAGAAGTTCCGAATCGTTCGCATCAGAACTTGTTAAATCATAAAATTTCACAAGACCATAAAAAAAGCTCCCAAAAGGAGCTTTTTTTTAATATCCTATTGCCCAGTTGAAAGAAGCTGTTTTTTCGGGTTTTTCATTAACCGTAACGGCAGGATGTACCGCCTGAACCTCAATAACTTTACCGGCTTTGGATAATATACTGTTCTGCATCATCGTATCATCAACGTTATTAAACGATTTTAATCTGTCGAGATGGTTTTGAAGTTCGCCGTTTTCATCGTTCAATGTCGTAATCTGACGGCTTAACATATTCAATGTCAACTCATTTGACATGGCAAAATAATAGCTTACGAATGCGAAAAGCACCGCAACACCAAGCAAACAACATAAAGATTTATTAATTTTTCTTATTGCCATAGCCTTTTGTGATATCTCCTTTTGAAAATACCCTTCAATAACCTGATTTTCTTGTCCTATAGGACTGTCAACGTAGTCCTTGCGACGTTTGTAACTATCCTCTACAACTGCTGTATTCAATTTTTACCCCAATTATCTTTTTATGTATCTGGCAATTCTCAATTTCGCACTCCTTGACGGAGGATTTTGAGCTATCTCCTCATCACTCGCCGTTATCGGTTTTTTGTTTACTAATTCTAAAACGGGAGGCGGACAGTGGCAAATCATCTGTGATTTATCGCAATGACACCTCTGCGAGTGATACCTGAATAAGTTTTTCACCAATCTGTCTTCCAGCGAATGAAAACTTATTACACTTATTATAGCACCAAACTCTAATAATTCCAACACATCATTCAGAGTATTTTTTACATTTGTTAACTCTTGATTTACTTCTATTCTTATTGCCTGAAACACACGTGTAGCAGGGTGTATAGACGATTTCAGATGCGGAGTGCAATTTACAATTAAGTTAGCAAGTTCGGTTGTCGTTTCAATGTTTTTAACCCTTCTGACTTCAACAATTTTTTTCGCAATTCTTTTGGAAAATCTTTCTTCTCCGTACTCGGAAAAAATTCTTACCAAATCTTTTTCACTGTAAGTGTTTACGACATCATAAGCTGTGAATTCGGCATCCTGATTAAATCTCATATCAAGCGGTGCTTCTTTTGAGAATGAAAACCCGCGTTCACCCTTGTTAAACTGATGATATGAAGCCCCCAAATCAAACAAAATACCGCCCGTAATTTTTTCTATACCCAAATTTTGTAAAACTTTTTTAATATTAGTGTAAGAGTCTTTTACAATGGTAATATTTGAGTAATTTGCAAGTCTTTTTTTTGATACTTCAATAGCATCATCGTCAACATCAAAGGCTATAAGATGTCCGTCAGGTTGAATTCGGTTCAAAATTAATTCCGAATGTCCGCCTCCGCCAAGAGTACAGTCAACATAAATCTTGCCCGAACGGCATTCCAGTGCATCAACCGCCTCATTTTTCATTACAGTGTAATGCTTAAACTCTCCCATATTTCCCTTTAAAAATTGTTTTCCAACATCTTATTTTCAAGTTCAATTCGCTGATTTTTCAGACTTTCTATCTCGTTTACCGTTTCATCAACCTGTTTTTCGATGCTTTCGATATTACTTTCCGTTTTTATCGGCACAACGCCTTTAATCATTCTCGCATAAATCAAGAACAATGCAGACATTACCAAAAGACTTATTAACAAATCTATTGCACCAAATCCGTGTTTTTTCATTTGAGTTTGTTCCTGTTAATAAAAAATTTAACCGCATCATCGACCGTTTTGGGTGAATTTGTGAAATCTTCTTCCGTTTGCGGTTTCACGAAATATTTATTATAAAGAGCGAGTCCGAAATAAATAAACAGTGATGAAACGACAACTCCTGCCATTGCAAGTAAAAATTTGACCGCAACCGCATTAACGGCAGAGGCTGTAGCACACAGCCCTCTGTTTGCCGTTAACAACAGTAATATTGGAAGTATGAATATTTTATTCTTCAATTTTTTCCTCTTTAGCTTTTTTCGTACGGGATTTTCCTGTTTTGGAAGCTCCGCGGTTTGGTCTGCGGGTTCTTTTTGGTTTTTCTTCCGCCGATTTATTTTCATCCGAAGTTTCAGCCACAATTTCCGTTTCGATTACGGGTTTAATTTCTTCGTTCGGTTTCAAAACCGTTTCCGCCGTTTCGATTGTTTGCGGCAATTCTTTTGGTTGTTCGGCTTTTTTATCGAACTTAGAATTCTTTCTTGTGCGTTTCTTTTTGGTTTCCCGTTTTTCCGTTTCTTGAATAGCAGCCGCAGACGGATTTTCTACCTCAATTTCCGGTTGTAATTGAATTATTTCTTCAACCTGCTGAGGTTCAGGCTCACGATTTTTGTTATTCTTGTTATTTTTCTTGAAATTATTTACGGGAAGTTTCATTTTTGCCGCTTTAGCTCTATATTCGCCTTCTGCTGTCGGGGTTGCGAAGTTAAATTCGTTCATAAAGTAACCCGTTCCCTGACAGTGCGGGCATTTTTTAGTAAAGATTTCCGATAAAGACTGACCTTGTCTGTGTCTTGTAAGTTCAACAAGTCCCAAATCCGATAACTGTCCGACTTGCGGTTTTGCTTTATCAGGCTCGAGGGCAATTTCAAGTTCTTCCATAATTGCGAGTTTATCGGCACGGGACAGCATATCAATAAAGTCAATGATAACCATACCGCCGATATTACGTAATCTTAGCTGTCTTGCGATTTCATGAACGGCTTCGATATTTGTTTTCAGAATAGTTTCGTCTTGCGTAGAGGAACTTGTAAATTTACCGCTGTTGACATCAATTACGGTCAAAGCTTCTGTCTGCTGAACAAAAAGATAACCGCCCGAGGGCATATTGACTTTTACGTTCAACGCCGCCTTAATTTCTTTGTGAACATCGGTTGCGATAAGCAAAGGTTCCGTGCCTTTGTAAAGCGTTACCTGAACATTTTTGTTCATGTGCCAGTTTTGCAGAATATTTTGAACTCTCTGGAGTGCAAAAGCCGTATCGACGATAATTTCCGTAACATCTTCCGTGCAAGCCTCTCTTATTGTTCTGTACAATAAATCCTGATCACGATACAAAAGATTAGGAGCGGTTACGGTTTCTGAAGCAGTTATAATGTTGTTCCATTTTTCGAGAAGAATTTCCAAATCCTCCTGAATATCTGCTTCTGATTGACCTTCAGCCTCTGTTCTTATAATAACGCCGATACCTACGGGCTTTATAAGGCTGACGACCGCTTTTAATCTTGCTCTTTCTTTGGAATTTTCAATTTTTTTACTCATACTTATTCCGGGTTCATAAGGCATAAGAACCAAAAATCTTCCCGGAAGGCTGATTTGAGTGGTTACTCTCGGACCTTTGTGCCCTGTGGGTTCTTTTTCAACCTGAACGATAAGTCTTTGTTTCGGAGAAAGTTTATCTTTCAAAGACCCTTTTCCCATAACATCCTGAGCGTGCAAAAATCCCATTTTGTCAGTTCCGACGTTAACGAACGCCGCATCAATACTCGGCAAAATGTTATCGACGGTTGCGAGATAAACATCCCCGAGGATTACGTCGCCTCTGGAGATAAAAAAGTCCGACACTCTGCCGTTTTCCATAACCGCAGAAATATTATCACGCTCTGCAATAATAATCTTTTTTCCTGCGTTTTGTTGATTGTTTTTGTTGTGTTTTTCCATAAAAAAATCCTTTAAACTAACTCTTTTAAATCTTTGTCAAAAAACCGTTTACGCACAATGTCAAAATTGACGTTCGGTGCTATCAAACCCATCAGAACATCTGCCCTGAGTGCGGGAATTCCTGCATCATCAACGGATTGACCTGTTTTTAATACTGTGAACAGACTCTCATCCTCAAATCTGTACGATTTTACGGATTTTTTAATATCTGTTTTTTTGATTAAACCTTTTTTGTTTTTCTTCTCTATAAAAATTTCTTCGGAAGATAAAACCTTGTCTGTATTATACACTAAATTTTTAAAATCGTAAAGTGTTTTGTCTGAAATTTTTATTTCATACTCTGCCCATTGAGCTGTCACATCTATTGCTTTAGCCGATTTTTCAATATTTACAATACTTATAATTTCCGCACCTTCGGGTAAAACTTTTTGCAATTTTAACTTAATCTCATCGGGCGAAAGTTTATCAAAAAGCTCAATATCAACGAATTCGCACTCGCTTTGAGCAAACAGGGGCAGTGCAATTCCCATTGAAACCTTCATCATCGGATTATAACCCAGAGAGAAGACGACATTCAACCCCGTTCTTGCCAGTGATTTCAAAAATGTATTCTGCCAGTCAAGATGAGAAAAATATTTCAAATTTCCTTTTTTTGTAAGCTTAATTCTGTATTTGTAAATTTCTCTGTCGTAACCGCTGCAAGTTTTGGGGTCTTTAACCTCAATTTTTAAATTTTTAGCTTTTTCGCTTGCCTCAAAGGGTTTGGCAATAATTTTTTCGGTATTAAGGTTTTTGCAGACACCGCAATTAACGCAATGAGTTTCACAGGTCGGACGGAAATCGGGCAAATTATCTTCAAAAGCGTTTTTGTACTCATTTAGAAACCATTCTTTGTCAATCCCGACATTAATGAAATCCCAAGGCAGAGTTTCATCAAGACTGTACTGCTTTTGAGCGAGTTCACAAAGATTTATTCCGAGTTCAACCGCTGTTTCATGCCAGATGTTTTCGTTAAAATATTCACCCCACGCATCTAAATAGCAGCCTTTTTTGTACAAAGCTTCAATATATTTGCAAAGTGAAATATCACCACGTGTCAAAACCGCCTCTATCTGCGAAGTAAACTGTTCATGATAATTTATCTTTACCCCTTTAAGATGTGATATCTTGTCTTTCAGGTATTTTATATGTTCTGTAACCTTATCCAATGGCATTTGAGGACACCATTGAAAAGGCGTAAACGGTTTTGGTACAAAAATAGAAAGCGTACAGGTTATGTCCATTCCGTGATTTAAGCCTTTTTCACGCTTGATTTCTCTGCATTTGTACTTGATTTTGCCGAGTAATTCAGCCATTTCATCCATATCTTTAATCGTTTCGGTCGGTAAACCGCAGATGAAATAGAACTTCACCCTTGACCAGCCGTTTTCATAAAGCGTTGTGACAGCATCAATGATTTTATCTTCCGTAATATTTTTCTTAATAACGTTTCTTAGCCGCTGACTTCCCGCTTCCGGAGCGAGTGTCATGGTCGATTTTCTTACGCTCTGAACTAAATTTGCAAGCTCAAGGTTAAATCCGTCTATCCTTTGACTCGGCAGAGAAACAGAGATTTTTTTCTCGTTAAAATCAAGAGCAAGTTCTTTTATAATCTCATTAATGCTTTTATAATCGTTTGATGAAAGCGACAAAAGCGAATATTCATCATATCCCGTATTTTTGACGAGTTCTTTTGTAATTTTTATAATATCTTGTGCCGAACGCTCTCTGACGGGTAGGGTTACATGCCCGGGTTGGCAAAAGCGGCACATACGCCCGCATCCTCTGCGAATTTCCACAACAGCTCTGTCCTGAACCGATGTTGAAAACGGTATCGGATAAGATTTTAAAGCCGTTTCGTATTTCAAAGGTGCAATACGTTTTGTAACTTTTCCTCCCGTCAAAGCTGACCACCTGCCGTTTTGAGGAGATTTGCACAAAGCTTTTATGCGTTCGGCTCTCGGCATTCCCTTCGTATCTTTAAGTATTTGGCATATTTCAACGATGTTTTCTTCTCCGTCACCTATCATAAACACATCTATAAACTCCGACAGAGGAAGCGGATTATAAGTACACGGCCCGCCCGCAATTATTATCGGATCATTATCGCCTCTTTCATCGTTTCTGTAAGGGATTTTAGCCATTTCAAGCATTTTTAAAACCGTGGGATAAGACATTTCATATTGCAGAGAAAATCCGATAACATCAAAATCTTTTACGCTTTTTTTACTTTCCAAACCGTATAAAATCTCAGGCTTAAAATCCGGTTCAGGTGCATAAACCCTGTCTGCCATACATCCTTCGAGTCTGTTCACCAAATCATAAAGTATCCGTACGCCAAGATTACTAATCCCGATTTCATACTTGTCCGGAAAAGCAAATGCAACTCTTAAATCCGCACTGTCAAAATCTTTATTATAAGAAAGCAGTTCCCCGCCGATATACTGATATGGCTTATTACATTTATACAGTGCCGAAAAATCCATTATGCCAAGTCCTCAGGGAAATATTTGTCAATTTCAATTATTGTCCCGTCTAATGTATTATTCTCAAATGACTTTATAAACTTGAAAAGCTCGGAATTCGGGACATCATAACTGTACAAATAAACTTCATCGTTAATTTCCCGCATAACTCTTACGATATAATGGCATTTTTGTGCGTATTGAGTCAAATGTTCCGCATTAAATTTCTTTCCGTTAGAATCCCTGCCGAGTTTGACGTAACTAAACCCCGCATAATACTTAACAGACGATTTGTTGCGGCTTGAAAATATATCTATAACTTTTTTGTTTATATCATCGGTCATATATTAATTAAACAACATTAATTTTATTTTGGCTAAATTGTAAACAATTTGTGATATAATTTTTTTATGAAATTTGTGCAGATAAACAGCGAACGAATTATTATCGAGCTTTTCGGACTTCGTATGAAATTCAGAAAGCCCATAAAAACCGAAGATTTAATCGAAAATCTTAAATATGAACTTGCAGACCCAAAAACGAACGTAAAACTCCCGAAAATATTGGGATTTCAGGAGTCGCTTAATAGCCTTCAAGAAAAATCTCTTGCAAGATTTGGCGATGGTGAGTTTAAACTTATGAAGGGCGAAAGCATTAATTTCCAAAAAGCCGACAGGGAACTTGCATTTCGACTTTCGGAAGTTATTAAAAATCAAATACCGTCTTTGGCTGTCGGACTGCCTGATATTTTCGGAAAATGCGAAAGTGATTACTTCAAAAGAGTCATAATAAATTGCAGAAAGCTTTTATATCAATACATTGATTTTTCAACAACATATTACAATTCAGCCATAACAAGATTATACAAATTTAAAAGTGAAGAAGAAGGCAAAAAATATTACGACAGAATCAAACAGCTATGGAATATCAAAGATATTGTAATTGTCGAAGGTGAAGGTTCAAGGCTCGGTATCGGAAACGACCTTTTCTCCGGTGCAAAATCAATTAAGAGAATAATTTGTCCTGCAAAAGACGCATTTTCAAGATACGATGAAATCCTCGCAGAATGCGAAAAATTTGACAAAGATATTCTGTTTATTCTTGCTCTCGGGCCGACGGCAACGGTTTTGGCGTACGATTTATGTTTAAAAGGATACAGGGCGCTTGATGTCGGACATGTTGACACTATGTACGAAATGTTTCTGCGTAAAGCGGATAAACTTGTTCATGTAGAAGGTAAAGTCGTTTTTAACGAAGAACGAAACAAAATTCCGCCTTGCAAAGACGAAAATTATAACCGCCAAATCATCAAAAAAATAGGATGCAAAAACTGAAATTGACATCGAAAATATTGGTTTATTCAAAAAATTTGTTTTATAATTGTTTTGGAGAAATTTCATGAACTGTTTAAACCAACTAACCGAATTACTTTCAGACCTAAAAGAGAATTATAATATCTTAGGGTTGAAGTCTGAATTTGAGGATGAAGGCGCAAGTTTTGATGAAGCCCTTGCACTTTCACAAATTGCAGGGAACGCGAATTTAAAGATGTCCTTGAAAATAGGCGGATGCGGTTCGGTTAAAGATTTATTTGATGCAAAAAAAATAAATGCGAATATTATTGTTGCGCCTATGATTGAAACATCTTACGCGTTGAAAAAATTTGTTAAAAATGTAAAATCCGTTTTTCCCGACTCCGAAGCCGATAACAAAAAATTTTTTATCAATATCGAAACCGTATCGGGGATAAAAAATCTTGAAAGCATAATTTCGGATGAAACTTTTGCGAACATATCAGGAATAGTCTTGGGCAGAGCGGATTTAACCGCATCATTGAATTTATCAAAAGCCGATGTAAATTCAGAGATAATCTATAATTCAACAAAAATTGTTTCTGAAGCTATGAAAGAATTCGGCAAAGATTTTATAGTAGGCGGGGGTGTATTTGAGGATTCGCAGGAATTTTTCAAGGAATTACCTTATATAACGGCATTTGAAACCCGAAAAATTATTTTTGACGGTTCTGCTCTGGACGTTGAGGGGCTTTCAAGAGGGATTATGAGAGCTGTCGAGTTTGAAATTACGTGGTTAAAGAACAAGGGAATATTTGGCGGAACTCTGTCAAAGCGGGATTACGAGAGGATAAAAACTCTTGAGAGCAAATGTCACCTTGAAACAAAACTGCCGTAATCATTCTCCTACCTTTATAAGAGAGGAGTTAGGGCTGGGTTAAAAAGGTGAGAAGTGAAAAGTGAAAGGTGGCAGGCTGAGCCTGCACGCAATATATGGCGTTAAAGTGGGATTTTCATTCGTCCCTTGCATAAAAATCCCCCCCCCTCTCCCCTTGCGGGAGAGGGAAGAATTTCTTAGTGAACGCAGTGAACTTAGAAATTCGGGTGAGGGGTAAACCGTCATTGCGAGCAAATGCGAAGCAATCCAGCTTATAAATTTAAGTGAAAAATGAGAAGTGAAAGGTGAGAGGTTCATTTCGGCACTTCGTGCGGATAATATAATCCCCTCTCCCCTTGCGGGAGAGGGAAGAATTTCTTAGTGAACGCAGTGAACTTAGAAATTCGGGTGAGGGGTAAACCGTCATTGCGAGCAAATGCGAAGCAATCCAGCTTATAAATTTAAGTGAAAAATGAGAAGTGAAAGGTGAGAGGTTCATTTCGGCACTTCGTGCGGATAATATAATCCCCTCTCCCCCTGCGGGAGAGGGAGCAGTTGTGTGAGCGTAAGCGAGCTACAAATGCGGGTGAGGGGTCAACTCCCTCCCATTATGGGGAAGAGGTGCGGTCTACACGATTAATCACATTTATGTTTACCGTCCCATGAGAGTTCATCAGGGCATTTCAAATAATCCAAGTTTTCATTATAGATTACCCATGCTGTACAGCCAAACCCTTGCGGATTAGCACTTACACACGTATTTGCAAACGTATTTACAGACAAAATTTTACCATAAGGGACAAGTCCATATTTTCTGTCAATGGCAAAGAAAAATATATCACGCCCAATAGTATTGGGTTTTCCATGGATACCGTTTAAGTCGACTGCAAAATCCCCGATTGTACCATTCCACCAAAAACCGGCAATTGATACACCATCCTGCAAATTTAAAATGGGTATTGTTTCGCCGGAAGAAAATAGAGAACCATTTAAAGTATATCTTGGATTAGATGTATTATTATATCTATAACAATCACGATCATCCTGCAGACAGGCTGATGTAACTTTTAAGTAGTTTTGCATAATATCGTAAAATTTTCGTGAATTATCTGAAGAAGCATTGTTATAAGTTACGTTTCCATCATCATCGGTGTAAGATTTTGACACATAAAACCCCCACGTATCAATTGAACCGTAATCAATTTTGGCAAGTTGATAAGCATTGCTTAATATAGAATAAGTTTTTTTGAGCTTTGTAACGGTTACTTTTTCCTGATAATTATTTATTAGTGTCGGAATTGTCAAAGCTGCGACAACGCCGATAACGGCTAGGGTGATAAGAACCTCTGCCAAAGTAAACGCGGCTTTTTTATTTTTACCCCATATAAATATTCCTTTTTTGAGAAAAGGAATATATTTATTTCCTTCTCCTTTAAAAAGGTCTGTTTGAGTGGGTTTCTGTAAGAGGGAAGTTCCCTCAACCCGAAAAATTGTTGATAATTTCTTGGTTTTGGAGGTTAGGATACCGCTGAAGCACTTACTAGGAGCAAATCCCCCCCCCCCCCGATGCGTTTAATACTCTTGTAATCTTCTTTTTCATATTTTTTTCCCTTTCTATTTTTTTACATCTTTATTATAACTGATTTATGAAAAATTGCAAGAGGGGGGAGGAATTTTTTTTTTAGTGAGAAGTTCGTTACGGGTGCTAAAGCTCCGAAATAATTGCACCCCATCCCTCCCCATCTGGGGAGGGAGAAAAATAAGTCCCTTCCCTTTTTAAGGGAAGGTTAGGATGGGTTTTATTAGCTGAGGCATTCGCTCGCAATAACATCAGATTTCATCGAAAACAAAAAAGAGAATCAAACATTTCGTTCAATTCTCTTTTTTAAAATTAGGAGCTGGCAACGAGCTATTTTCCCAGGCGGTGGCCCGCCAAGTATTGTCGCCGATGTGAGTCTTTTCGACCGTGTTCGGGATGGGAACGGGAGTTTTCCTCACTCTTGGTCACCAGCAAATCTTTTGCTGTACGCTGAAAGTTGCATAAAAATTATAAGCTTGCGCAATCATCTTAACTAACTTATTCACTATCCAAATTATTCGTCTTTTCGCTTGACAAAAAATTTGTTTAGGAAAAGCCCTCGTCCGATTAGTATCAGTCGACTGAAAATGTTGCCATTCTTACATCTCTGACCTATCAACCACGTAATCTGCGTGGGGACTTACTAGCTTGTGCTATGAGAGATCTCATCTTACGGTGGGCTTCGTACTTATATGCTTTCAGCACTTATCCGCTTGGAACACAGCTACCGGGCGTTTACCGTTGGCACGATAACCCGTACACTGGAGGTCCCCTCTTCCCGGTCCTCTCGTACTAAGGAAGACTCCGTTCAAATCTCTTGCGCGTATACCGGATATGGACCGAACTGTCTCACGACGTTCTGAACCCAGCTCGCGTGCCGCTTTAATGGGCGAACAGCCCAA
>CANQMP010000008.1 GCA_947624975.1 Candidatus Gastranaerophilales bacterium | reverse complement strand
GACATTCCATAACTTCCTACCTCCGTTATTAGTATAGCATAAATTCCTTATTATTGCAATGAAAAGTTTACAAACCCATTATGGGAGGGAACTTTTCTATTACCTTAAATTTATATTTAAGGGACTTTACATATCTTTCCCTAATGGGGAAGATGTCCGTAGGACAGATGGGGTGCAGTTTTTGTTGGGGTCGAAACCCCAACTTACAGTTTCACTTAAATATTGCGTGCAGACTCAGTCTGCCACTTCTCACTTTTCACCTTTTCGCTTGGTCTGTCCATATTATGAAAAAGCCTTAAATGAACGTTCGACGTTCTTGTTGATAACTTCTTTAATTGAGTCGTATTCTGTCTGCAGTGCATTGTGTTCGGTATCGAGTTTTTTCAAATCTCTGTCGTATTTATTGTCCTGCGCCTCGATTTCGTTCATTGTTTTTTTGTATTTGGCCTCAGCACGGGCAATAGCAACATCATCGTCCTGTGAAACTATATCAGATGCGTTTGTATAAATTATTGAATTCCATATAAAACCTTGTGCGGTCATTTCTAAGGCTTTTTCGCTGTCGTCTGCGGGGTTGTAGTATTGCGCTTGCGACATTGTGACAATTCCGTGTTCAAGTGCGAATTCAAGCCATTCATCGTTATAAATAAGATTATCTTCAAGAACTTTGTAATTTGCTTTTGACGCATTTTTAACAAGATCATGAAGTCTGTAAAGCGTTTCGCTATCTTCATTTTGGGATGAACTTCCTGAGTTGTTATTTTCAAATTCAATGACATCTTGAACTACGTTAGCGGAATCCGAGCCGTTCATCATGTTCCAAAGATTTGTGTACCATTGGCATTTTTCTTTGTCTTTAACGGCAAAAGAAGGTTTTGGCGGTTGGGGTTTATCGGGTTCTTTTGGTTTTTCGGGCATTGTCGGCGGTGTCGGCATTTTTCCGTTAAATTCAGGTTTTTTCGGCTCATCCGATAATTTTCTCATATCGCCGTCAGTAAAGTTTATGAGCATGTTCTTCATATCTTCAGCTTGAACTTCCGAGCTTAAATTTTGAATAATATAATACATGTCTATTGCTTTTTGTTTCAATGTTTTCAGAGAATAACTTCCATCTGCGTTACGAATATAATCACTTCTTAAAATTTCCAATTCAGACGGCTCACGCCCATTATTTACTGCCTGTTCCAGCAGATTTTGTTTGCCTTCAACATTCAAATCATCATCTCCATCGCAAAATCTGGTTGGTTCATTCATAGCCTCTGAAACTTGTCCCATAATATCATCTGCATATCCGCTCATACCACCTGTAGATCCGTTTGTGGTAACTTCTTTATTAGCGGAGGTTGTATATGTATGCTGCTGCGGACTTCCTGAACCGCTATAATCCAATATGTAGTTTAATAAGTGCAGATAACATCCTGTATCACCCCGTAAAGCATGATAATAACAAAATGATGCACCGGTTCCGGTTGCAGTATCCCAGGTTCCGACAGCACCGCTGAAAAGGTCATAAAGTCCCGTATCCTGTTTATTTTTAACCCATTCAAGGTATTCTTCCATATATTTTTCATAATCGGCATCATATTTTGCTTTATCTGCCGCGTATTGAGCTGATTCAGTATTATATTGCTGTAATTTTTTCTGATATTCCAGCATGTCTTGATCATAATTATTTTTACTACGCGCGTATTCAGCTAAGTTCTTCTCGTAAACTTCCATTTGACGGTTGTATTCTTCGTAATCAACATAAGTATCGACAAGTCCGTATCTGTCCAAAAATTCTGACAATGAATTTGTTTCTTCAAAGTTTTTGGCGTCAAGAGCGGTAACGAGGGCTTTTCCTGAGGCATCACGAAGTGCGTATTGGTTTTTCAAGGGAGCGTAAGTAAACAAAAGCCCTGCGGTTAAAGGATTATACTGAATAGAGCCTGATGAATAATCGCCAAATACGAGTTTTTGGGAATTAAGAGCCTCCATGTACTCTTGGCTTGCGTATGATGAATCATCTGCAAGCCTCAATTTTCGGTCTGTAATTGTCTGCGCACGGAACTCGTTATTGGTCAGTCTTGCCGTAATACTAAGCAGCCGTGCTTGTGAAGCGGACATTCCCATATAGTTATTCCTTTAGTTTTAGCTACCTTTTATATCGGCTAAAATTCAGTAAAACTTTAAGTTTCCGCCTTATTCTTTACATTATGTTACAATTTGTGTTACAATTTTTTTATGAAAATAGGAATTATCGGACTCGGATTAATCGGCGGGTCACTTTTTAAAGATTTAAGAAAAAAATACGATGTAATTGCCGTTTCAAACTCGCAAAGCGGTGATAAGATTTACAAAAATTATGAGATTTTAAAAGACAGAGATTTGATTTTTGTGTGTTCGCCGATGAACAAAACCCTTGCTATTCTTGATAAATTGGAAGAAATTGTTCCTGTGGATACGGTTGTCACGGATGTTTGCAGTTTGAAAAAATTTGTTTGCGAAAAACGCCGTCCGTACAATTTTATTCCTTCACATCCGATGGCAGGCACGGAGCATAAGGGATTTGAAAATTCTTTGGAAGGACTTTTCAAGGGTGCAAAATGGATTGTAATCGGGAATGAAAAAAATGCGATTTTGGAAGAAGTTATAAATTATCTCGGTGCAAAACCCGTTTACACAACGGCTGAAGAACACGACAGGGCGGCCGCTTTGATATCTCACATGCCAATGGTTATTGCACAAGCTCTTATGCTTACGGCAAAAGACAACCCTTTGGCAATGGAAATTGCATCAAGCGGTTTTCGTGATATGACAAGGCTTGCACTCTCAAACGAAGAAATGGCTTGCGATATGGTATCCATGAACCACGAAAACATTGAACAGGCTATCTTAAAGCTTTATAAATCCGTCGGAGAACTTACAAACGGCAATTATCCAGAAATGATTTCCGAACTCAAAAAAATAAGAAAAGAAATGTTTAAATAATTTTAATCATGGCTTGAAAAATATTAAAACATGGTTTATATTAAAAAGGTTACGGGTGGGTTAACACCTGATAAAGTCCCTATTATTTGTGTTTTAGCGCTGTTATTATCAGCAAGATACGCAACATTCTCAGATATGCTGAGCCTCTACCACCTCCTTTCCGTTAGTTTGACAAATTTAGAGTCCTAACCGATATGGATGTGATATGTGAAGGGACTTTTTTTACCCTCCATCTTATAAGTATCATGAATTATTCTAAAAACATCATTTATTAATATTAAATCCGTTTTTTAGTTAAAAGCTTGTTTGATGGATTTTTTGTAATCGGGACGTAAAATACCTTTTTCCGTGATTATCCCTGCGATAAGTTCATGAGGGGTTACGTCAAATCCCGGATTAATAATGTTTACCTGCGGAGCACAGATGATTTTTCCGTTAATATGCGTAACTTCTTCTCTTGAACGTTCCTCGATAACTATTTCATCTCCTGTTTTTATTGATGTATCAATGGTTGACAGAGGTGCTGCGATGTAAAACGGTATGTTATGATATTTTGCAGCTATCGCAACGGTGTAAGTTCCGATTTTATTTGCAGTATCACCGTTTGCGGCTATTCTGTCCGCACCGACAACAACCAAATCTATCATTCCCTTTTTCATAAAATACGAACACATGCCGTCAGTGATTAAAGTCGTCGGAATACCGTCCATAGTTAATTCCAACGTCGTAATCCTTGCTCCTTGCTGTCTTGGGCGGGTTTCATCGGCAAAAACTTTTACTGTCGGGTCATTTGCAAAAGCCGAACGAACCACGCCCAATGCAGTACCGTAACCTACGGTTGCCAATGCTCCCGCATTACAGTGAGTCAGTATCGTTCCGCCTTTGGGAACAACTTCTGCCCCGTAATCACCGATTTTTTTGTTTATCTCAATATCCTCATTCTCAAGCCTGATACCGTTTTCTTTGAGTTCATAAACAATTCCTTTAATATCGGATTTTGAATTTATAATGACATCTTTTTGCTTTTTAACCGCCCACATTAAATTTACCGCCGTAGGACGTGAAGTCGCCATATAATCAGCTTTTTCAAGAAGTTTCCCGACAAATTCATCACGGCTTAAATTCTCTTTTTCAAGTTCTTGTGCGTAAAGTGCTACCCCGTGTGCTCCCGCAACGCCGATTGCCGGTGCTCCTCTCACTATCATGGTCTTTATAGCCTCAAACATCTCGTCGCCTGTTTTTATCTCAACATATTCAAAATGTTCGGGCAAAATCGTCTGATTAACCATTCTTGAACTGTTTCCCGTCCATTCAATAGTTTTTATTTTTGATTTGAATTCTGTCATCTATTGTTTCCTCATAAAATCTAATACATAAAAAGTTAAAAATCCCGTAAATGCGTTAACCGTGGCACTTAAAACTCCCATAAAAACCGACAAAACCGCCAGTATAAAAAAGCTTGCATTATTTAAAGTCATCGCAATTCCTTGATTCGAAGAAATTCCGAAAAACTTGTATAAAAGAACCGTTACGGGAATGAAAATTAAGGAAAATCCCAAATACGAAATAAATCCTGCTAAAGCCCCCGTTATGATGCTGTCCTTTATTGAACTTAAAGACATACAGCCGTATTTAATCAAAATCCATATAACTAACGGTGCGATAAAACATATTAAAAAAGTCAGTGAAAATGTTCCGATAAACGGAATAAGGGTTACAAATCCCAGAATTACACCAAAAAATACGCTTAATATGGAAATTTGCCTGAGTAAAGTTAAATCAAAATTCATCAAATTTATTTTAACACAAACAAATTTATTTCATAATTTCGTCAAGATATTTTACGCCTCCGTCATCAGTTGCAGGCAGACAATTTGTTATAACTGGTCTTCCCTTGAAAGGCTGACCTGATAATTTGATACTGTTACCATTATCATTCATCACTAAATTTAATGAATATATATCATATCCTGACTTATTCGGGCCTTTTTTACCGTTTATATCTATTCCAAACGTAGTAATAGGATTATCAATACCGTAAGTAAAAATTATACTGCCATCGCTTAATACTATAGCTATTGATTTTGTTTTTATGTTATCGGAGTCAAATCCTGAACAACCGCTACTACCTGCGAAACCCCAATCGTAATTCGGTAAACAGCCGTTGGTATAAGCATTATTTTCACATAATTTTAAAACTCTCAAATTCTCCGGAAAATCATTTATAAAAAATGATTTACAGCCCGAAGTATCGTGTTTTTCAGTCGTCAGTCCATCTCCTCCTCCAGCAGGATATTTTACATAACAACCCATATTATACCCCTTATCAAACAGTGTTTTTTCAAGGACTTGTGATAAGGTGGAATACATTTTTTTAAACCGGTTATTTAATATATGACGTTCGATTTTTGCATAAATCACAGGCATAGTTAATGCTGCCACAACACCTATGACAGCAAGTGTTATTAAAACTTCTGCCAACGTGAAACCTTTTGAAAACTTTTTCATATATTACCTCGCTTGTAAACTAATATTACTAAATTTTAGATAATTTTAATTAAATTTATATATTTTTATTCAATAATATAGCATTTTTATTAAATAATGTCAATACTTATTTAAAATTATATAATTTTAATATGAGCGTTAACGAAGATTTAAAAATTTTATTGTTAAAAGAAAAAATGACATTGACAGAACTTGCCAGAGAAGCTCAAAATGTTTCAGGCAAAAAATATACAGTTTACAGCCTTTCTCAAAAACTAAACAACAGTTCGATGAAATACGATGAAATGAAGTTTCTTGCCGGAGTTTTAGGCTATCAAATTAAGTTTGAACGGGTATGACAAATGGCTATCGCTATTGAATCAACCGTATCATCAAGTTTAGGCAAATTATCTTTATTTAACGCAAGTTTAACCATTCTTTCAACTTCTTTTTTGTCCGCTCTGCCATACCCCGTCAAAACCTGTTTAACCTCAATAGGAGTGTATTCATAAATAGGAACATTGAATTTTTCAAGCACGGTAAGAATTACGCCTCTGGCATGGGCTACAGGCATAACAGTTGTTCGGTTTCGGAAGAAAAACAGTTTTTCTATCGCACAAGCATCGGGTTTGTATTTATTGACAATAGTCGTCATATCCTCAAAAATCTCCAATAGCCTTGCAGATTCGGATTTTTCTTTGGATGTTTGTATTGAACCGGAATGAATTAATTGCGGATTTTCACCGTCAAATTCAATAACACAGTACCCTACAATTCCTAACCCGGGATCGATTCCTAATATCTTCATAAAATAATTATAGCATAGTTTTAATATAAATAAATGAAAAAATATTAATAATATTTACAATTTTTTGATAATATGGTATTATGATTTCGGGTAGGCCCATTACCGAATCCTGTTCACTGAAAACGACTGTAAATCGTGAAGTTTAGATGAAAGGAGGTGGTAAGTATGATTTTCGCGATAAGCGAAAAAGCACTAATTATAATCTTGATAATTATAATAGTGCTTTCTATCATATTATAGGGCTTTTAAAGGGGCAAGGACCAACTTGCTCCGCCCATTATTTTCATTATAACTCCTTTTTAAAAAAATTTCAACCCCCTATGATTTTTTGTAAATCATTCATCAAAAACAGAAGAACTAGCAATACTCTTACTGATATTACTAGTTCTAGAATAACCTATTCGGGCTTTTAAAGGAGCAATCGTCAATTTGCTCCGCCCATATTTTTATTATAACTCTTTTTAAAAAAATTTCAACTTCTGATTTTTTTCGCAAGCGATAAACCTGCGGGGAGTGCAAGAACAACATTTTCATAATTTGGATTTGAATTTACGGCCTCAATATAAGGTCTGCATTTTTCTTCATGCGATAAAACATTGTCACATGCAATAAGTCCGTCGATTTCAATATGCTTATCCAGTAGCTCAAAATATTTGATATATTCGGATTTGTTTGCGTCAATAAATACAAAATCAAATTTTGCATAGTCAGGCAAATATTCCAAATGCATTAGGGCAGAACCCTGCAAAGGCGTTATAATATCATCAACTTTGCAAATTTTGAAATTTTCTTTTGCGATATCCAGTCGTTTGTCGTAAAACTCAATAGTCGTAAGGTGTCCACCCGTTTCTTTAAGTGCTTTTGCAAGCCAAATCCCCGAGTATCCGTTTGAAGTGCCGATTTCAAGCACATTTTTGGCATTTTTTGTTCTGATTATTGTGTACAAAAATTCTGCCGTAACCCGTGAGATATTCCAAAACTGTTTTTGAGTTTTTTCCAGCTCGAATAAAATTTCTTGTGTTTGAGTGTCGAATTTTTCTATCATCTTAATTTTTTAACTTTATCCGTTACTAAAATTGAATTTGCGGGAATATCTATCGGAATTGATTTAATGACTTTATTTGTGTCCAAATCAAAAATCGTATACAGTGATGCTTTTGTATCGGTTATAAGTGCGATATTTCCGATTTGATTAATTCTTGTGGAAAATCCGCCCGTATTTAAGTATATTGAATCGGTAACGGTATCGTCTTTTGCGTTTAAAATTTGAATTGAATTATCTCCCGCACCGAGAATGTATATTTTGTCGTTATAAGCTGTCATATCAACAGGTTTTTCGCAAATTTCGATTTCTTCCAGAAGTTTCACATTCTCGTAATCTATAACTGCTAAGCGATTTTTTGTTCTGCTAATCAGATAAATTTTGCCGTTAGAATAAAGAATTTTTGAAACATTTGGGAATTTTCCGATTTCTTTAAGCAGGTAATTGTTATCAAGTTCTATTGCCCAAACATCGCTGTTTTTCTTGTCGTAGTAAAAAAGTTTTGTGCCGTCATCGGACAGTGTTAATTTTTCGCACATGCCTGTGATTTTAATTTGTTTTGCCAAAGTCATGGTTTCAAGATTTACCGTAAAAATGCTTGAATCAACCGAACTTGAGATGTATGCCGTTTTTTTGTCTTTATCAATTATAATTTCATCGGGTTGAGTTTTTGTGTAAATTTGTTTAATGATTTCATCGTCAGCGAGTGAAATTACGTCGACGGACGGTTTGTCGTAAGAAGTTACAAGCAAAAATTCGTTGTTATAAATCTTCATTGAGATAGGCACATTGTTTTGTTTTAGGGAATATTCTGGAGTTTTTGCATCCGAATTCAGCACATGAATATTTTTTGAATACGGTGATGATACGTAAAAATTCTTATTTTTTAACTGCGGAATTTGAGAAAGTGTATTCAAGGTAGAACCTGACAGTTTTTCCACAATAGGTTTTACGTTTTCGATACGGATACCGGGGTCATCAACTGTCGGTATGTGAAGGTTTCCGACGATAGATTTAAGATTTTCGGGGATAACAAGTCCTTTCGGCACAAGCATTTCCTGCGGAAGAAGTCCCGTACGCATTTCTATCGGCGGATTTACCATTGTAAATACGGTTTTTTTGCCGTTTTTATCGGTAATTACTTTTAATAATACGAAATCATTGTTGAAGATAACAACGTTTGGTTTAGCCGAAAGCGTTTTACCTTCGGGATAAGTTTTTTCGATTTGAAGTTCCGTATCATCGCCCAAATTTGCGGGGAAAAGAGGCAGATAAACCGTGTTATCGGGTAAAATAATCACACCGTCAAATCGGAAATTTGTATCGGGAAAATCTTTTTTGACAAATGTTTGGACGTTGTCGGGAATTTTTGCCGCAAAACATACAGGCATGAAAAGTATTGAAAAAATCACAAGTGTTCTAAAAATCTTTTTAAACATTGTTAAATACTCCCTTAACTTTATCCATTATTGAGTCTTCGGCCTTTTTACCGTTTTGGATTTCGTACAATTTTTTATATAATATTCTTTCTTCTTCGGTTAATTTTGTGGGTGTTTTCACGGAAGCCACGACAATATGGTCGCCTCTTTGAGATGGTCTTGTAATAAAGGGTATGCCTGCACCCTTAATTTTTATGGAGTTTCCGCTTTGAATGCCTGCTTGAACCGTGATTTTCTGTTCACCGTTGAGTGTTTTTATCATAATTTCATCGCCTAAGGCTGCTTGTGAGGGCGTTAAATCGAGTCTTGTGTAAACATCGTTGCCTTCACGTTTAAAGTATTCGGACGGTTTTACGTGAAGCACTACAAACAAATCTCCTGCGGGGCCGCCGTTTGTACCTGCATCACCTTCGTTTGAAACCCTTATTTTAGACATATTGTCAACGCCTGCGGGAATTTTTATCTTGAGTTTTTTCTCTTTTTGAATTTTTCCGTGACCTGAGCAGGCTTTGCAGGGTTTGGTAATCTTTTTCCCCGAACCATGACAGTCGGGACAGGTAACAATTTGAGAAATAGACCCAAGCGGAGTTCTCATAACCTGCTGAACTTGACCCGTGCCGTGGCATGTGGGGCATATAACGGGTTTTGTACCTTTTTCTGCACCTGTTCCGCCGCATTCTTCACACAATTCAAGGTGGTCATATTTAATTTCTTTCTCACATCCGAAAACAGCCTGTTCAAAATCTATTTCAATATCAAGTCTTAAATCATCACCTTCCATCGGTGCGTTAGGGTCGGGTCTTCCGCCGAAGCCAAAACCTGCCATTCCGCCGAAGAAAGAGTTGAATATATCGTTTAAGTCGCCAAAACCTCCCGCAAACGGGCCTCCCGTATCGAAACCGGCATTTTTCAACCCGTCCTCGCCATACCTGTCGTATGTAGCACGTTTGTTATCGTCAGATAATGTTTCGTACGCTTTCCCAAGCTCCTTGAATTTTTCCTCTGCATCAGAGGCTTTGTTTACATCGGGGTGTAATTCACGGGCTTTCTTTCTGAAAGCCGATTTTATTTCATCTTTTGACGCGTCTTTTGAAACGCCCAGTATCTCGTAATAGTCTGTCATCTAAATCTTTCCTGTGATACATTTTATCACATAAATTTACGGATAGCAAAGTTTAATTTTCGCCTGTTGCAACATTAACAAGTGCGGGACGTAAAACTTTATCGCCCATTTTGTAGCCTTTTTGCAGTTCGTTAATTATTGTATGTTCGGGATAATCCGCCGACGGCGTCTGCATAACGGCGTCATGAAAATTTGGGTCGAATTCTTTGCCTTCGGTTTGTATTTCTTCAAGTCCGAGCTTTGTAAGTGCATCTATAACCTGTTTATGCACTAAATCAAAACTTTCCTTAACCTTTTCACAGTCATCAACATTTTCTAACGCTTTTTTGCCCCGTTCAAAATTGTCGAGAACTTCTATCATTTTTTTAAGCGTGCTTTCCGTTCCGAATTTCAACAGTTCTTCACGTTCGTGTTCCTGACGTTTGCGGAAATTGTCGAAGTCGGCGGCAAGTCTGATATACTGCTGATTAAGAGTATCATACTTTTGTTGAAGTTCACTGTTTTCTTCAACTTTCTCTTTAATTTCCTCGTGGTTTTCTTCAAGTTTTTCATCAACCGGTTCATCAAGATTTTCCGGATTTTTGAAAGGATTATTATTATGTTTTTTTGACATATCACTACCTCTATAATTCTATTATAGTTTATCAACCCTTTTAAACAAGAAAAATTTATTATTTTTTAATAATTTATGATTAATATTTGTGTCTTTCCATATTTGTTTCATACAGAAGATGTTCACGCTGAATTTTATATACGGAATTTTTTTCGTTTTCAATACGTTTCAAATCATCATAACATGCGGATTTTGCATTGTCGGATAATTCGTTGCAGGTTTTGAGGTATTTTTCAAAACTTTCCCGTCTTTGAGCCCAGTAATTTTTCTTTGCACGTTCGGCTTTAACGAAACTGAAAATGTTAAATAAATCGCTGCTCTGTTTGTAAACGGCATTTTCATAACCTGTTTCGCAAAAGTCAGTCCACTCGGGTGCTTTGGTATAATTAAGCGGTTTGACTTCATCTGCCAATGCGGAAATACAAACAAAAGAAAGCAAAAATAGGATAAGTTTTTTCATAAATTTCTCCTTATACTGAAACGAGTTGTTTTACTTCTTTTCTCTTAACTTTATTTGTTGCGGTTCTCGGGAGTGCGTCTTTTCTCACGATTATGTTTATCGGTCGTTTGTAAGCTGTCAGACGTTGTGAAAGCTTTTTAACTTCATCTTTAACGAGTTTTTCAACGGTATCCCAATCGTATTTTGTGCAGATTTCTTCTGTCGGAACGATTACCGCGGTAATTTCTTCCGTACCGTCTTTTGACCCGAAAGTTCTTGATGTACCGAGTACACAAACTTCCGCAAAATACGAACTCTTTTCCAAAACGGATTCGACTTCTTCGGGGAATACTTTTTTACCGCCCGAAAGAACTATCATATTTTTAATTCTTCCCGTAATATAAATATGACCGCCGTTTTTGATTTCCGCAATATCGCCCGTGTGCAGCCAGCCGTCAGGTTCAATAACATCGGATGTTAATTCGGGCTGGTTATGATAGCCTTTCATAACTGCAGGGCCTTTAAGCATTAATTCACCTGTTTCGGGGTCGGTTTTGTATTCATAACTTTTAAGTGCGTGTCCGACAGATGCGATATCTCCGGGTCGGTCAACGTTAATTGATGCAACGGGGCTGACTTCGGACAGACCGTAACCTTGATATACGTGAATACCTATTCTTTCAAAGAATTCACCGACTGCCAAATCAAGCGGAGCTCCGCCTGAAATACAACCCATAAATCTTCCGCCGAATTTTGCGTGAACTTTTCTGAACATCCATTTTTTTAATCTGTATGAAGGTACGAATTTCGCAAGTTTAAATTTAAAATCGAACCATAATTTTTCCCGATGTGACCAACTGTTCATATCAGACTCAATAGTTGTTTTCAGCAATTTAAGAAATGCGGGAACAACAATCATAAAATGAACCCGTTTTTCTCTCATTATGCTCAAAATGTCTTTCGGTTTAAGACTTTGGGTATAATATATCGAACATCCGAAGTTCAAAAATGTTGCAAATCCGACCGTCATTTCGAACAAATGGTTCATAGGCAGAATTGATAAAAGGTTGATGTTTTTAAACGGTAAAATTTTATCAAGTGCAAACTTCAAATCGTCAAGCTGTGAAAGCATATTTGAAAAAGTTGTTTCGACACCTTTTGGTTTTCCCGTTGTGCCTGATGTATAAATATAGAAACAAGTTGATTTGGAACTTCTGACTCTCCATTTTGTTTCGTAATTGTCGGGGAGCTGATAAATACTTGTGTATTCAATATTGTGATAAGCCTCATCCATAACAAGGATATGTTCAAGAGATTCTATTTCATCTCTCAGGAATTTTGCCATCTCAAGATGTTTGCGTGAAACAAGGATTACTTTTGGCTGACAGTCGGATAAAATAGATTTGAGTTCGTATTTGGTAAGTTTAACATCTAACGGTACTGTTATCATGCCCGAAATTATTGATGCAAAAACGCATGCTCCGTATTCGGGTTTTGATTCTGACAGTATTGCAAGCCTGTCGCCCTTTTCAACTTTAATTTCGTTTATAAGATAGCAGGCAAGTTTTCTGGTCAAAAAGCTTATTCCGCTGTAGGTAAGCTCTTTCCATCCGTACTGGTTTTTTATTCCGAGTGCAACTCTGTCCGAGTATTTGTCTGTTCTCTCTTGTAATAGTGTTAATATGTGTTTCTTAGATTCCATAAATCATACCCCTTGTTTTACAACAATAATATTTTTTTACGAATAAGTCAAGTTATTAAGCAGTTTGTTCAGGGCCTATAATTTGTATGCCGAATTTGGTTCTGAACAGGTGTTTTACTGTGTCACCCTGAATTTCGTACATCATTTTGTTAAACAGGTCATAAGCCTCACGCTTGTATTCGATAAGCGGGTCTTTTTGCCCGTAAGCACGTAATCCGATGCCGTCCCTCAACATATCAATATTGTGAAGGTGGTCAATCCATTTGTTATCAACAACTCTTAATAATATATCTTTTTCAAGATTTCTTATGACGTTATCATCGGAAAATGCCTCTTGTTTGGGAGCTTCCGAATCGTATTGCGAAATTACTTCATTATAGAAGTTTATAACTTCAAGTTCGTGCTGTCTGTATGCATCAAGTGCAAGTGTTTTGAGTTTGTCATACATCGGCTCAAACCTCAAGCCCTGAATATCGGATACCTGAATTGCCGATAACTGCGGAATTATTGAATGAAGTTCCTTAATCAGTGTTTGCAAATCCTCAAAGATGTATTCTTCGGGATGCAAATCCGGTGCGATATAACTTCTTAATAATCTGTCAATTTCTTTTTCTATCATAAAATTAATATCTTCGGACAAATTCTTTCCTGCGAGAACTTTTCTTCTTTGTGCATAGAATTTTTCACGCTGAATATTCATAACATCGTCGTATTCAAGGACGCTCTTTCTTATGTCAAAGTGGTAAGTTTCCACTTTTTTCTGTGCCGACTGAATTTGTTTTGTGATGAGAGTATTTTCAATGGCGATATTTTCTTCCACATTTAACATATTCATAAGAGCCGTAATTTTTTCACCGCCGAATATTCTCATAAGGTTATCTTCAAGCGAAAGGAAAAATCTTGTTGAACCCGGGTCGCCCTGTCTTGCCGCACGACCTCTAAGCTGGTTATCAATACGTCTTGATTCGTGGCGTTCCGTTCCGATTACGTGCAAACCGCCCGCTTGAACAACTTCCGCATGCTCAGCCTCCGTAACCGCCCTTGCCTGCTCAAGTGCTTTTGCTTTTTCGGTTTCATAGTTTGCGGATTCCGGAGTTATTCCTTTTTCATCAAGCATTTCTTTCGCAAGAAATTCCGCATTACCGCCGAGCAGAATATCCGTTCCGCGTCCAGCCATATTGGTAGCTATCGTAACCGCTCCGACACGTCCTGCCTGAGCGATTATGTAAGCCTCTTTTTCGTGGTGCTTTGCATTAAGTACATGGTGTGCAATACCCCGCTCTTTCAAAAGTGCGGAAACGTATTCCGATTTTTCGATACTGATAGTACCCACAAGAACAGGTCTGCCCGCTGCATGCATCTTTATAATATCGTCGACAACTGCATTATATTTTGCTCTTTCGGTTTTATAAATAACATCGGGGTAATTAATTCTTATATCGGGTTTGTTTGTCGGAATTGATGTAACTTCAAGGTTATATATCTTTCCGAATTCTGCTTCTTCGGTCATCGCCGTACCTGTCATACCGGATAATTTCGGATAGAGCCTGAAAAGATTTTGGAACGTAATACTTGCAAGAGTTTGGGTTTCATCCTGAATTTGAACGCCTTCTTTTGCCTCAATAGCCTGATGTAACCCGTCAGACCAACGTCTGCCCTCCATAATTCTTCCAGTAAACTCATCAACAATCATTACTTCGCCGTCTTTGACAACGTAATCGGTATCTCTTACAAAAAGTTCTTTTGCTTTCAACGCTTGCAAAAGATGGTGAGCGTATTGCGTATTGATATCGAACAAATCTTTAACACCGATAATCTCTTGAGCTTTGTCTATGCCGTCCTCGGTTAAAATAATATTTTTGTTCTTCTCGTCAACCTCATAATCCTTAACTTTTTCGAGTTTAGGTGCGACTTTTGCCATCATTTTGTAGGTTTCTGCCGATTTATCCAAACGCCCGCTGATAATCAAAGGAGTTCTCGCCTCATCTATCAAAATGCTGTCGACTTCATCGACGATAGCATAATTAAACGGTCTTTGAACGAGCATTCCGAGATTCCCCGCCATGTTATCACGCAAGTAATCAAATCCGAATTCGTTGTTTGTACCGTAAGTTATATCGCAGTCGTAAGCAGCTTTTTTAGCAGCAAAATCTTCGGCGGTTCTTCCGCCCGAGAGAATTACTCCGACGGAAAGCCCCAAAAACTTATAAATTTTTCCCATCCATTCGCTGTCGCGTTTTGCAAGGTAATCGTTAACAGTTATGACGTGAACACCTTTACCCGTCAAAGCATTCAGATACGCAGGCAGAGTTGCGACAAGGGTTTTACCTTCACCTGTTCTCATTTCCGCAATATGACCGTTATGGAGAAAATAACCGCCCACAAGCTGAACGTCAAAGTGCCTCATATTCAAAACACGTTTTCCGGCTTCACGCACGGTTGCAAACGCTTCAGGTAAAAGTTTATCCAGAGCTTCTTTTTCAAGTTTCAAATCCGTTTTAAAATCTTTTGATGTCGGGCGTTTTGAAAGAATTTCCTTAAATTCATCGGTTTTTGCACGTAATTCTTCGTCCGTCATCTTTTCAAATTGCGGCTCTAAAGCGTTAATATGGTCTATTATACCCATAATATTTTTGATTTTTCGTTCATTCGGGTCGCCCAAAAGTTTCAGTAAAAAACTAATCATTAATTTTCCTCTCCAATTCAGGTACAATTCTATACTATCATGGATATAGGAAAATTCCATAAAAAGTTAAGAAAAAATTTATTTTTTTATGAACTAAACATTGTAAATACTTTCTCAACGTTTTTGCTAATCATACTTTTCACGGTTTCAAATTCCGTTGAGAGAGCGGAAATCTCCATATCGAGGTTTTTCATTTTTAGTTCAAGAGTTTCTTCTTTGCTGTTCAGTTTACTTTTTGTAACTTCATAATCAAGTTCCGCACGGGCAATAGCGTCCTCATCGGCTACTTCTCCGACATGACCGTTAAGGGTATAATGACCCGCATAGAAATAACCGTCTGTATTAAGTGAAGATATAAATAATTGACCGTTTTTCAATGCGTTATTCAAATAAGCCTGATCCGTTACCATTTCTTGTTTAACGGTGTCGGTACAAGCACCGTACATACAAATTACGTTGTACATCTGGTTATAAAAATCTGCGTTAAGCTGGTCTTGTTGAGATACGCTTTCTTCGTTTTTAATTGTGAAATAATGTGCCAAATCATCGGTTACATAAACGCTCTTTGCGGATTCTTTGTTGACGCCGTATCCGTTACTGAAACCGTCTAATGCATTGGTGAAGTTTGTCAAATAAGATTTCAGCAAATTAGAAAGATTGATAGAATAGCAATCTCCGTCTTTAGTGGTAGCGTTGTATCGGTCTGAGGTTTTGCGATTCTTACCGTCCATAACTCTCTTGAAGTCGTTAAACGTAAGTTCGATTGCAATTCCGAGAGCTTCATTAAGTTTCGGATCGAGGCTCATACCTTTACCACTTTCTATAGCGCTGTCGCTGTATCCAAAAACTCCTGCAAAGTGGTTTACCATGTTCCTCAAAATAGCATTAATTGTATCATTTTTATCACCACTTAACCCCTTCATGTTCACGGTAAATGTATAATTTCCGGACAGTATAGAGCCGAGCGTGAGTTTATCGAGTTCTGTTTCTGCTAAAATATTTTCGGCATTTTTTCCCTTAGAAATCGCGTAATTTTTACCTTTACCGAGAAAATTTTTGTCGAACAGCTTCGATTCAGAGTAGGTCAACTCGCTGCTAAGACTTTTGCCGTTTTTATCTTTGAGGATATCGTCAAATCCGTCAAAAGCTTTATAAACAAGATTACCGTCTTTATCGGTTGCAGTTTTCAAATAATCTATAAAAGATTTAGTCTGCATAATATTAGCGATAGTTTTATCGAGGATTTCACCACCGACGCCTGATTTTGAATATCCGAGGCTTCCGAGGGCTTGAATTTGTTCTGAAACAGTTTTGGACACCTGTCCTCTTGCTGCCAATTCATTAAGGAATGAGTTACGTCCGCTTTCGCTGAATGCACCGATAGGTTCGCCGTTTTCATCGATCATTCCGGCAGCGAGTGCTGCATCAAACATTGGCGGAGAAAGAACTATTTTACCCTTGTTATCGGTTATGAGATAAGCGTTGTAATCGTTAAAGTTAGACGGAGTCATCATCATAGCGTATGTAACGTCATAGACATCACCGTCGGGGGTTTCCCAAACGAGTTTAGAAGCATCGAGAGCTTTTTGATAATCCTGTGATGCTTTTTCCATATCCCGTGTAACAGAAAGTTTTTCCTGTGCAATTTGCATGGACTGAAACTCGCAATTCATTTTTCTTGCGGTTATGGCTAAAAATCTCGCTTGTGACGCTGCCAATCCCATTTTTCGGAAAGTCCTTTCATCTTAGTAACATGTATTCTGTTCGTATTGACGGCATATTTTGTGTGAAACTTTAGGAATAAAAACATGAATTTTACAAAAGTTAACATGTATAAAAATTTCTAATGAGAAATGGGGCTGGGGTGAAATGGGTAAAAAGTGAAAGGTGAGAGGTGAAAGGTTCGTTACGGCACTACGTATGGATAATAGCTCCCTCCCTTTTTAAGGGAGGGCTGCGGTATTCCCCTCCCTTTGTAAGTGAGGGGGCAGGGGATGGGTTCAATTCTCAGCATGGAACCTTAAAATTCGACGTCATTGTGAGCGAATGCGAAGCAATCCAGCCTTTAATCCGCACGAAGTGCCGATATAAAATTAACCCCTCACCCGAATTTCTAAGTTCACTATGTTCACTAAGAAATTCTTCCCTCTCCCGCAAGGGGCGAGGGGGATTTTTAAGCAAGGGATGAGGAAAAATCTCACGTTAACACCATATATTGCGTGCAGACTCAGTCTGCCACTTTTCACCTCTCACTTTTTAAAAACTTGTTGGGTAGAAACCCCCAACTTACATTTTAGACCTCTCACCCTAGCCCTCTCCCGCAGGGGGAGAGGGAACTATATTATCCGCACGAAGTGCCGTAACGAACTGCTTGGTTGCTCGCGTTTGGTTGAGTGTTTCAAGAATTTCATTCTTTCAACACTCAAGCCTTCGTCCTCAGCTCGCAATCCGCTTTTCACTTTTCACCCAATTCTTAAAAAAAAACAATAAAAAAAGGGCTTTTAAGCCCTTTTTTATGTGTATGTATTTTAATGTTTTAATGTACCGCTATGGATTCGCCGTTTGTCAGTTTCGTTAATACTTCTATTGCTTTCTTTAACTGTACATCATTCTTGTTTTTAACGTCTTCTTCCGTCAACTTAACCTCAATATCAGGAGTAATTCCCTTTTTATTGATGTCCGTTCCGTTCGGGGTCAGGTATTTTTGAATTGTAATATTTATTCCCGATTCGTTCGGAAGTCTGTTGATTTCCTGCACCAAACCCTTACCGAAAGACTGTTCTCCGACAATTACCGCTCTGTGATTATCTTTCATCGCTCCCGAGAAAATCTCCGATGCTGATGCCGAACCTTTATTAATCAATACCACAACAGGTTTTTTTGTAAAAGTACTCATTGTTGCCTTTTGTGTTTCCTTGTAACCGTCCCTGTCAACCGTGCTTACGATCGTTCCGCCGTCAAGAAACATGTCGGATATGTATATTGCATTAGTTAAAAGCCCGCCTGGATTTGAACGTAAGTCAACGATAAATCCTTTTTTATTTCTGTTTTTGTTAAGTATTGCACCAAATTCTTCCGCTGCGTTTCTGCTGATAAATGAACTTAGTCTTATATAGCAAATGTCATCCGGAAATTCCATGTCCGTCGGAAGTTTCTGCGAAATTGACTTAATTTCGATTTCCGCACGGGTGATAGTGTAAGTTTTCGGTTCGGTATCTTTGCGTTTTATAAGCAAAGTTACCTGAGTGCCTTCTTTACCCCTGATTTTATCGGCTGCTTTGTCAACCGTAATCCCTTTTGTGCTTTCTCCGTCAATTTCAAGAATTTCATCATCGGCAAGTAAGCCCGCTTTCTCGGCAGGTGTATCCTCTATCGGGGCGATAACCATTAATTTACCGTCCTTTACACCGATTTGAATACCGATACCTTTCAATGAACCCTTGATAGAACTCGTTTCATCCGCAAATTCTTTCGGGTCTAAAAATTTTGTGTAAGGGTCGTTTAAACTCGCAACCATTGTGTTAATTGCAACATAGGCATCCTCGTTTGAATGAATTTTGCTGTCGTATTTGTGACGCCATTTTGCCCAGTCCTGAGAGTTGTTTGTCTGATCTACAAACTTGTTGTTAATTAATCTCCATACATTGTCGTACAAGTCAACGGGTGTGTATGCCGCCATTACGTTGTTCTTGATAACCCAGCCCGAAAGGATAACAAATGCTCCAAAAAATATAACGCTTTTTCTCATAATGTTTCTCACTGTTCTTTACCTCCAAATATCCTCAACACTGTTAACTTATTTACATAGATGTTTTTTTTACGAAAAAGTTTCCATGCTGATGATATTTTCTGAAAATATAATATCATAATTTGAAAAAAAATAAAATCCTTTAAAAAATTAATCCGCCTTAAATCGCACTGAAAAATAAAAAATTAAAACAAAATTCTTTATCCCAATAATCCGAGGCTGTTCAATTTTTCGCTGATTTCGTTTATAAGCTCAACGTCATCGGTACGCTGTGCAAAGTTTTGAGCCTTTGTTAAAAGCCCTATCGCTTTATCGACGTTTGAGTATTCAACCATAATATCTGCGGCTTTGGTATAATTCTGTGCGGCTTTAGCGGGTGAATCGGCTTCACTGTAATGCTTTACGGCATTTGAATAAGCCTTTAATGCACCTTGTGAGTTGCCAAAGGCTTCCTGAGCGTTACCCAAGCTTGATGCAACAAAACCTTTGACCCTTGCATTATCCGTTTGAACCGCTAAATCATCAGCCACGGAGTAATATTGCAGACTTTGATTATCGTACATGCCCGTAAAAATATTGCCCATTTTGGTTAAAGAGGTTGACTGTGCGGCAAGGTTTTCCGCCTCTCCCGCAAATGAAATTGAATTGAAATAATGGTCAAGTGCAGGTTTAATTTCGTTTATATCATCGTATATTTGTGCCATTGAATAGTGTGCTTTGGTTTTTACGTTGTTGTCAGAGGTCGTTTTTATTGACTGGTCGTAACTTTTCAGAGCTTGTGCGTAATATGAGTGGTCATCATAAATTCTGCCGACTTCGTAGAAAATTTTTGATTTTGTTTCCGTATCGCCGACTTCATCCGCACGTGAAATGGCTTTTTGGAAAGTTTCTATCGCTTTTTCGGGTTTATTTGCATAAGCAAGTTTTTTTGACTGGATAAATAACGATTTTAATTCCTTATCTTGTGGAACAACGACGGCGGGAGCGGGTTCTGTATGTTCTATCGTTTGTACTTCGGGCTGAACTTGCGGTTCTTGCTGTACCTGCTCTTGTGCGGTATTGTCTTGAGTGCTTCCTTCGGGAAATTTTACAAGAAACTGCGGATTTATGTTATTTTCATCGTATTTGAAATCTATTTGCTGTAAAAAAAGTGCATCTATCCAATTTTCAACGACTTTTGAATCCTTGTTAAGGGTTTCCGATATGTACGTATCAAGTATTGATGATGCGTTTTTCAGGTTCGATTTAACGAGTTTTGTGTTTGGATTTTCTTTTTTTACCTGAGTTTCGACAAGTGAAAGATAGCCGTTAACTTCTTCTTTCAAGTTTTCGGGAGTTCCGATGGCGGAAGCTGTGTTTCTGAAATCCTTAATGATTTGTGCAATATTTATAACGGGGCTTTTATTTATTGTTTCGGCGGTTTCTGTGGATTTTGCTTTCGCCTGTGCCTGAATTTGAGAACGCATTTGACGCCAGTCAACCTGTTTTTCGTCATGCGGAATTGCACGACTATCCGTGTATTGAAGCCCTTTGCTCCTTGAATTTTCGTCAGTCTGCTGTTCACGTTTTGCGGACGTGTCTTTATCTTCATCTTGTCTGCGTTTAACAAGATTAGCGTTATTATTCGGGTATGGGCGTTGAAATATACCGTTTAACACAAGTCTGACCTCAGATATACTATATACTAAAACCTGTTTTTAAGGCTCATACTAACGTATGAATTCTGCATTTTATATTTAACGCTCAATTTTAATAAGTCAAATATAGGAATTATTATTAAAATATATTTACAGAAAAGCAAAATTTATGTTAAGGTTGTTTTGAAGGGTAAGCCCTAAAAAAAAATCCCGCCTTCCATTGAGAACGACTGTAAATCGTAAAGCTTAGAGAAAGGGGGTGATAAAATTGATTTTCACGATATGTGAAAAAGAGTTAATACTCTTATTACTAATTGTATTAACTCTTAAAATCAACAAATAGGGCTTTTTAAAGTGCGGAATGCATCCACATGCCCTTTGATTACATTATAACCCGTTTATAAAAAAAATCAAGTGAAAGTGTTTCAAATAATTGACCCGATGATTTTTTTATTTTATAATTATCTCAAAAGGAGTGAGAAATGGCACAACAATTTAACGCACAAAACATCAAAAAAAGAACGTCAGTTCTTGTTTTTCTGAAAGGTTCAACCGCTCCGCTGGTTTTGTATGTTGAAAATTCGGAAGAATTGTATGCGGAATTACAGCAGTGTTTGAAATCGGCTGCGGCTTCGGTTATCGAAAAAGAAACCCAAGGACCTTTGAAAAAAGTTTCATTTATTTCTAATCAGGTTGCTGCAGTAGCAATTCAGGAAGAACAATACGTAGGATAAAATGGATTATAAAATATCTGTTCAAGAACTTGAAAATACCCCGACAAAAACCGCCAATATTAATTTTGAAGAAAAAATTGACGGAATAAACTGTGCAGAACCGATTACGGCAGATTTGGAAGTTACCTCTTTAGGTGATTTCGTCGAGGTTAAAGGTCGGGTTAAGGGAAAAGTTAAACTTGAATGCGACCTGTGTTTGAAAGAATTTGATTACGATTTGGATTTTGATATTGATGAAATGTTCGCAAAAAATTCATTAATGGAGAATTATTCACAGGAAACCGAAATCAAGGAAGGACAGTTCGTTGAGGACCTTCAGGGAAATGATGAAATAGATATTTATGACTTATTGTATCAATCTGTAATATTAAATTTACCAAATAAGAAAGTTTGTGGTATAAATTGTAATGGGGACAAATTTCAAAAAGAAGAAAATTTGACCGACCCGAGAATGGATGTATTTAAAAACATTCAAATACAACCGAAAGATAAATAGTAGAAAGAATAAAAAAGGAAAAAGAAAAATGGCAGTACCTAAGAAAAGAACAGGACATTCCGCACAGGGACACAGAAGAAGTAACTGGAAAGCAGTTAAACCCGAAACTACAAAATGCCCGAATTGCGGAGAAACAGTGTTAGCACACACAGTATGCACGGCATGCGGAACTTACAAGGGCAAACCCGTAAGACTTAAAGACAGAGTTGAAGAAGTCGTTGAAGAAAAGAAAACCAAGAAAACAAAGACTTCTAAATCAACTTCCGAAAAATCCGAGGCAAAAAAATCAACTTCCAAAAAGAAAACAGAAGAAAAAGTTGAAGAAGTAAAAGCCGAAGAAACAGTCGTTGAAGAAACTTCTGTCGATGAAAAATCGGAAACTTCCGAAGAATAAGAGAAATATTGAATGGTTGAATAAATTCAACCATTCAAGTTTTCAAAAACCGTTCAATTATTTGGAGAGGGAAAAATGACGAGAATAGCAATAGATGCAATGGGTGGAGATCATGCCCCGCACGAAATAGTAGCGGGAGCGGTTTGGGCAGCAAAAGAATACAATGTGCCTATCGAATTGGTCGGCAAACAGGATAAAATCGAGCAAGAGCTTGATAAAATATCCACGGAAGGCTTTATGACCGATTTAGGCAAGGGCGGCCCCGCAAGATACAGAATTAAAATTGATACTTCAAAACTCGACATAAAAATTACTCATGCCTCGGAAGTTATTGAAATGGGCGAAGCTCCGGGACAGGCTATTCGTAAAAAGAAAAAATCTTCAATAGTATTGGCGGTTGATGCGGTAGCAAAAGGAAGTTCCGACGCTGTTGTGGCTGCGGGTTCAACGGGTGCGGCTATGGCATCAAGCCTTTTCGGTTTGGGAAGAATTCCGGGAATTGACAGACCCGCTATTGCAGTTACGCTTCCTACGATTAAAAAGCCTATAGTAGTTATTGACGGCGGTGCAAACAGTAATTGTACGCCAGAAATGCTTCATCAATTTGCAATTATGGGTGCAACTTTTTCTAAAAACGTTTTGGGAATTGAACATCCCAGAGTCGGTGTTTTAAACATCGGCGAAGAAGCGGGAAAAGGTAACGAACTCGCTCAGGCTATTTACAAATTGCTTGAAGAACAGCATGACAAGATTAATTTTGTCGGCAATATTGAAGGTAAAGAAATTTTCCTGAACATTTGCGATGTTGTTGTTTGTGACGGTTTTGTCGGTAACGTTGCGTTAAAAGTTACCGAAGGAACTTCATCAATGTTGTTCAGAATGCTGAAACAGGAGTTCAAAGCTGACATTTTGGGCAAAGTTATCGGACTTCTTGCAAAACCGTTTATGAGAAGAATTTATACAAAGATTAATTACGAAGAATTCGGTGGAGCGTTACTTCTCGGTGTTAAAGGAATTACGGTAATTTCACACGGAAGAAGTAAGGCTTATGCGATAAAAAATGCGGTTAAAGTCGCAAAATATGCGGTGGAAACCTGTGTTAACGACAAAATCGCACAATTTTACGAGGAATAAATGACAGATAAATTAATACCACTCAAAATAGCGGGTGTAGGATACAGTTTACCCGAAACGGTTATAACAAATGATGATTTAACCAAATTATACGAAACATCGGACGAATGGATATATACACGTACAGGAATTAAGGAAAGACGTGTAGTTTCAGGTAATCAGGATGCTGCGGATTTAGGATTAGAGGCAGCAAAAAAAGCTCTATCAAGGGCAAAAATCGAACCTGATGATATTGATTTGATAATTTCCGCGTCCTCAGCACCTCCCAAGCTTTATCCTGCTATTGCATGTCTAATCCATAAGGGTTTGGGGATATCAAAACCTGTTCCTGCCTTTGATATTACGGCGGCATGCTCGGGGTTGATTTACGGATTAAGTATTGCAAAAGGTTATATAGCTTCAGGCATGTACAAAAACATCTTGATAGTTGCGACTGACAACAATTCAAGGCTTGTGGACTGGAAAGACAGAGGAACTTCAATTCTTTTCGGCGACGGTGCCGGTGCTATGGTTGTGACCGAATCCGATGACGGAATTGACGATGTTATTGCGATAGATATTAAAGCTGACGGAAATTACGGAGATTTAATCGAATTACACCTTGACGGTCAGAATTGCCCGCTTGTTGAGCAGTACGAACCCGAAAAACAAGTTATAAAGATGAACGGCAGAGGAGTTTACACATTTGTTGCGAAAATTTTGCCTCACTATGTTGATGAACTTATTTCAAATGCGGGTTTAAAGGCGGAAGATATTGATTATCTTATCCCTCATCAGGCGAATATCAGGATTATTCAAGCTGTTCAGGAACGTTTGGGATACAGCGATGACAAGGTTGTAACAAATATTAAATATTACGGAAACACTTCTGCTGCGTCTATTCCTATTGCACTTGCGGAAAGCGTTGAAAAAGGAAACGTCAAACTTGGCACAACGGCTGTTTTGTGCGGATTTGGCGCGGGCATGACTTGGGGCGGTGCAATAGTAAGGCTTCGTGAAGGTATTTGCTGATTAGCAAATTTATTTGCCGATGCAGAAATTGTCAAATATGTTGTTTAGAATTTCATCGGTAATCACTTCGCCTGTAATTTCATCAAGAAACAGAAGTGCGGATTTCAAATCTATTGAGATTAAATCTTGTAATTCTTTACGATTTGCGGCTTGGAGGGCTTGAGTCATGCTCTCTTTGCATTTCATCAAACAGTCCTGCTGGCGTTGATTAGTCACGAATTCAGTATCTTCGGGCGTAAAATCATAGACTTTATTTTTAATTTTCGATTTCAGATTATCCAAACCTTCTTTTGTTTCGGTTGAGATGTATATTGCGTTATCGTTTCTTTTTTGTGTAAGGTCGCATTTATTTGCGACTATAATATGTTTTTTATCCTTAATCATGTCGAGAATAGCGTAATCATCTTCATTCATGCCTGTTGAGGCGTCGTACAAAAACAGTACCAAATCAGCATTTTTTGCCGACTGAATTGAATATTCTATACCGATTTCTTCAATTTTTCCCGCCTTATCTCTGATACCTGCCGTGTCAATAAGCGTAATTGCGATGTCCCAGTCAAGAGTTTCGGTTAAAACGTCACGGGTAGTGCCTGCGATATCGGTAACGATCGCACGTTCGATATTAAGCAGAGTGTTAAAAAGTGACGATTTGCCGACATTGGGTTTGCCGACGAGCGCTATTTTCACCCCTTGCCTCATAAGGTTTGAGGAGTTCGCAAACGACAAAACGCGATTAATTTCATTGATTATTTTTTTAAATTCCGTTGTTAAATATTCGTATTCGGGTTCTGCGACTTCATCGGGAAAATCAATTCCCGCAACGATTTTTGAAAGCACGTCAAAAATATTTTTTCTGATAAATTTAACTTCATTTCCCAAAGTTCCCGACAGATTTTTCGTCGACTTGGAGGCGAAATTTCTTGTTTTTGAGTGAATTAAATCCGCAACGGCTTCAGCTTGTGATAAATCCATTTTTTTATTCAAGAAGGCGCGTTTTGTAAATTCGCCTTTTTCTGCTAATCTTGCACCGTTTTTCAACACTGCATCAAGAACATTTCTGATAACATTTATTCCTCCGTGACAGTGAATTTCGATAACATCTTCGCCCGTATAGCTTTTCGGGGCTTTGAAAGGAAGAACAATAACTTCATCGAGAACTTTATTTTCAAACAAAATTTCTCCGTGGTAAATTTTTCCCGCTTCAAGATTTTGTTTGGAGAAAATTTTACCGATAATTTCAAAGCTTTTTTCGCCGGAAATTCTTATAACTCCGACACCTCCCGTTCCGAATGGAGTTGCAACGGCGGCTATTGTATCAAATTCTTGCAAAATATTCATAATATAATTATACATAAAAATAAACGGGCAATTAAGCCCGTTTTCAATTTACATAAATGCACTTGCAATACTTGCCGCCCGCAGGATTTCGTCCATGTAATCCGTGGATTTACGTGAAGTGTTGGCATTGCTGAAGGAAGTTCCCGCACTGCTGTTAGCCTGCGACATTCCGCCAAAGTTAAAGATATTGGAATTAGCCTGATTTTGAATATCCTGAAGAAAATTCATATAATTGTATCTTCTGCTCAATTCATCGTTAACCAGTTCCGATTGTTTTGCCATAATCCCTTCCGCAAGCGTACTCATTGAATCCGAACGTTTGGATTCAATGTTGTTCAAGTTGTCCATAAATACCGAGTTATCAAAATTGCCGAAACGTGAAGCTATATCGGTTTTCAAGTTTTCAAGCATCGGTTTATACATATTGTTAATTGCTTTTTGACCCTGTGCGGTGTAGGCATTAAGCTGATTTTGAAGATTTTTTTGAGTATTTTCATCAAAAACATTCAACTGAGGCAAGTTATCTGCAAAAGATTTTTGTGCATATTCATAAGCCCTTTTTTCATCCGGTGACATATAATAATCGGTCACGACATTTTTGCCCCGTTTGTAAGTCGAAGCTTTGGTTTGTCCGTTTACGTTCACTGTGCCGGAAGAAAAAGATGCTTTGGATGATTTTCCCATAATTGCTCCTTTCCGGAACAAAATTTAATGAATTTTTAAAGGCATTTATATTATATCATATCAGTTGAAAATCTGTAAAGTAATTTTGTAGAAAATGTGATGGGTGGAATGATAATTGTTCCACCCATCTACTTTACTGCGGTAATAGCAGCTATTTCAAAAAAACAAATTAGTAATTAGAATTTTGCAATTTTTTAAATCATAAGTTGGGGGTTTCTACCCCAACACCATAATTTCATTTAACCCATCAATTAGCATTTTATTTCCAATAAACCTGAAATTTTTCAATTTCTGCTATTGCCTTTTCGTAATTTCCGTCAAATCCTATTGCCCTATCATCAAGATATATGTATGCAGGGATTTTAACACTTGATACATCTTTAAAATATTTATCCATTTTATTATCAATAAGCCATTTTGTTGCCTCAAGGTTGTTTCGGGTTGTGAATAATACTAAGTCATAGTCTTTATATATTTTTTGCACAAATTCCCTTGCACCAAGCCTCATTTCGGGCAACTTGTTTTCAACATACTTTCCGTCATACATATTCAAAACCCCATCAAGGTCTATCATTATTGTTTTTCTTTTTTGCATATTTACCCCATATACTGATGCCTTAACCAATACAATCTTTTATATATTATTGTAGGTTTTTTACATCACACTAAATATATTACTAAATATTATTGAAATATGCAACAGGACAAATTCAAAAAAGTTGTAGGAGAGATTTTCAAAGAGCTAAGGAGTAAAAAATATAGCTCAATAAGTAAGTTTGCTTGTGAATATGATTTTGACAGAGGAAATTTAAGCAAAGTTGAAAGAGGAATAATCAACTGCAGGTTAGCTACAGCATGGAAGTTTTGTGAAGCATTAGACATAGATTTTTGTGATTTCGCAAAAATCTTAAAAGAAAAATTAGGTAATGATTTCTCTCTTTTAGATGAGTGATAATTAACGGTTTAAAAGAACTGTAAGATTGGGTAGGATGGGTGAAACATTTATCATTTCACCCACCAACAAATTCATGAGCAGGAATTAGCCTGCGGAGCATCATTAAAATGTAAGTTGGGGGGGTTCTACCCCAACACCATAATTGCATTTAATCCATCAACTTCCCGCCAAAACGGACTTTAAAATACATTTTGTTTGAGTTATAATTTTGCTATGGATAATTTGGAAAAGATTAACGAGTTTATTGCGAATAAAGATTTTGAAAAAGCTAAATCAGAAATTTCTAATCTTTTGAAAGAGGATGAAAATAACCCCGAATTATTAAAACTTTTGGGCTTATGTCAGATAAATCTCGGTGAATTCAAAGCTGGACAGCAGACTTTTGAAACTGTCGTTAAATACAAAGACGATGCTGTGAGCTGGTTTTATTTGGCAAATTGCTATGATAATCAGGATGATTATCTTCATGCGATAGCGGCTTATGAGGAAGTTTTGCGGATGCGGAGCAGTTACGTCGATGCGTACAAAAATCTCGCCGTGGTTTATGTGAAAAATAAAGAACCCCAAAAAGCCGTTGACACTATTCTTAAAGCTTTGGAATACGAAAAAGAAGATTACACGATATATTACATTGCGGGAACTGCTTGTATGGCGGTTAAAGATTTTGAACAAGCCGTTAAATATTTGGAAAAAGCACTCGAACTTAACCCCGAGCATTCGCAATTATACAATAATATCGGAACTTGCTACGTTACGACGGGCAATTTAGACAAAGCTGTTGAAAATTTCCTTAACGCAAGCAAACACGATGAAAATAATTCCATAACTTATTTTAATATCGCGTCTGTTTATCAACTTCAAAACAAGCATAAAGAGGCTTGCGAATACTTTGAAAAAGCTTATTCCATCGAGCCTCAGGACAATTATTTGGTTTCGCTTGCGATTTCCGAGGTTAAATCCGAGCAGTTTGACAAGGCAATAGAACATTATAAAATCCTAGTTTCACATCACCCCGAAAAACCGAATTTTCAATATAATCTTGCATGCTGTTTTGATGCGACAGGAGAATACGCAAACGCCGTTGCGATTTTGGCACACCTTGTATTGCTTAACCCGAAATCCGTCACTATGGCAAGAAAACTCGCTAGTATTTATATAAAAATTCGCCAATACCCCAATGCTAAAAATCTTTATGAAAAAATCATTATGCAGGGAAATGTTTCCGTTGATATTTATTACGAGTTTGCAAACCTTTGTATGCGTACAAATGACTCCGATAAAGCGGAAAAAATTCTTAAAAAAGTCGTCGAACTCGACAGTGAGCATGCTCACGCTCACAAAGATTTAGGCGTAATTTATATGAGCAAACGCCTTTTTGATTACGCAAAAGATGAATTTCAACAGGCTTTGAAATATTCTCCCGATGATTATGAAATTCTTTTTGAATATGCGAATTATCTGCATGCCACAACGGATTTCAAACAAGCTGACGAATATTACCTCAAAGCTCTTGAACTTAAACCTGATGATTCGGAGGTTTTGGGCTTTACTGCGTTGAATAAAATGCTATTGAAAGACTTGGATAAAGCATGGGAACTTATGGAAAAATCGCTTCAAAAATCTTCAAATGACGGGTTTATGTGCTTTGTTGCCGGAAAGATTAAGTTTTTACAGGAACAATACGAAGATGCAAAAATGTATTTCGTGAAATCTTACGAGCTTGAAAAAAATAACGATACGGAAAATATGCTTGCAATGTGCTATTACGAACTCGGGAATTACGCTCAGGCAAACGAAATCTTTAACCACCTGCTGAATGAAAGTCCGTTGAATATAAATTTATTGCTTTATAGTGCAAAATGTTACGAAAAACTTGACAACAAAGAGTCCGCTTTAAACGCACTTGAAAAAATAGTTGAAACCTTCCCCGAATGCGAAGAAGCTCAAGAAATGATTAGAGCAATATCGTAGATTTTATGAACGAATTAACGGCTGCGAGTTTTGTTTCGTCCGCCTTAATCAGCTCAATATTTTTGGAAATTTCATTAAGATAAAATTCACAGGAAAGAGTTTCTTGAAAATTAAACAAATCGGAAACGCTTACGTTTAAAGCTTTTGAGATTTTTTCAAGATTATCGGGCGACGGAAAGCACCTGCCTGTTTCAATATAACTTATGCTGATAACTTCGACTCCGATTAATTCCGCAAGTTTTTCCTGTGTAATATTTTTGATTTTTCGGTATTTTTTTATGTTGTATCCGAGTTTCTTTTTTAAATCCATTTTTTTATAAAACCTCCTGACACAATTTTCGTATATTATTTGTTAAAATAAATTAAGTATTATTTATATAAAGTCTTGAAAAATATAAATAATACTTATATAATATAAGTATGTTATTTATAATTATGGAGGTGAATTTAAAATGAGATTTATATTAAAGGAAAAATTGGATTTTACTTTGGCAGAGGGTTCTACGCACGTAGCCCGGAAACACAATTACCGTAAGATAGCATTTACTTTGGCAGAGGTTCTAATCACCCTCGCCATCATCGGCGTTGTCGCCGCATTGACAATTCCGCCATTAATTCAAGGTTACAAAAAATCGGTTGTAGAAACCCGTCTTGCGAAGTTTTACAGCATGATGAATCAGGCAATAAAAATGGCGGAAGTTGATTACGGCCCGCAAAATACTTGGACGGATTATTGGGAAGATAGTCATGGTGAACCTACGTTAGGTGATAAGTATGATGAACATATAAACAAATATTTTGCACCGTATATAAAAATAACGGGTTCTGAAGAAGTGATGGATGATATTCTGGGTTACGGTATAAAAGTTTATTACTTAGCAGACGGTAGTGCATTTGGATTTCTCTTGACCGAAAATAGGGACTTACGTTACTATCCGTTCGGTAATAATATTAGAAAATGTAACTCTAAACCAAATAGAATAGGTTCATGTTTATTTCCATTTGCATTTATTCCCTATAGTCCCAATGGATGTTCCGACTTTCAAAACATGTGTGGCAATGGTTTGCAGACAAATTTATATAAATGGGACGGAAACGATGATAGCTTGATGAATGATACATCGTATGGTTGTAAAAACGGTACAGGACAATATTGTACGGCAGTAATACAACGTAACGGCTGGAAAATCCCTAAGGATTACCCGAGAAAGTTGTAATAAGAATTGCAATAGAAAAACGGACTTTTTCCCCTCCCTTTGTAAGACTCTGCCGAGCAAAACGATTAAGTATCGTTTTGCGAGAGGGATAGTCCGATGGACAGATGGGGTGCATGCAGTCCGTTATTGCGAGCGAATGCCTCAGCTAATTATTTCGCACGAAGTGCCGTAATATTTCCCTCTCCCCTTGCGGGAGAGGGCTAGGGTGAGGGGTCAATTATATCGACACTTTGTACAAAAAAATATTAACCCATCCTAACCTTCCCTTAAAAAGGGAAGGGACTTATTTTTCCCCATCCCCTAACGGGGAGGGCTGGGGTGGGGTGCAATAATTTCGGTGCTTTAGCACCCGAAAAGGTCTTCTCACTTCTCACTTCTCACTTCTCACCTTTCACCAAAAGAATAACGTGCAGACTCAGTCTGCCACTTTAAAAAAATTTGTTGGGGTAGAAACCCCCAACTTACACTTTACAATTTCTTTATGAAAATATTAATTTATTTTTATGGTACAATTATTTTGTGGAATTAAGGAAAATAATAATATTAATATTTTGCCTATATAGTTTATTCTTTATTATAGGAAGCACATTGGCTCCAATTACTGCACATTTCGGTTTTTACGACCTTTCAGGGAAACTGACTTCTTTATATCTTTTTTCATGTCACCAACAACCTAATAAATCATTTTGGATTATGGGTTATCCTATAGCTTTATGTTGCAGATGTTACGGGTTTTATTGGGGTGTAGCTATATCTTCTGTTTTTGCAATTATGAATAAATTTATTATACCTGTTAAAGTCTTATATATAATATTAATATTTATTTTAACAGATATTTTCGTTAATTATATACTGAAACATTCAACGGGAATTTATTTAAGATTTATCGCAGGTTTATTAATGGGTATTTTATTTGTAGTAGTAATTAATATGAAAAGGAGAGAAAAAACATGTTGAAGAAATTATTTTCACTTTTACTTATTGGAACATTATTATCTTTATCACCTATCAGTGCAAGCGATTTATCATTAAAGGAATTTTTAAAAACAACTGATAAGATAGAAGCAAAAATGGAATATCCTTCTATGCAAAGACTTGCAACAAATTCTACAAGCGGAGTAAAATTGAATGCAAATACACCAATAATGATTAAATGTGATGAAACTATAACTACCAACGATGTTGTAAGTGGTTCAACGGTAAAATTTTCTGTTTTACAAGATGTAAAAAATGATGCAGGTATTGTAGTCATAAGAGCAGGTGAACCTGTTACTGCCCAAATCGCTTTTGCTAAAAAACGCGGCAGAATAGGAGGTTCGGGACAGTTAACTGTTAGTGATTTTCATACTACTGCTGTTGATGGTACATATGTTCCTCTTTCCGGAACAGTTTCCCAAAATCCCGACGATAAGATGGTGTTATCAATTTGTTTAGGTGTATTGGTTTGTCCTTTATTCTTACTTATGAGGGGTGACGATGCTAAAGTACCTGCAGGAACAACTAAAACAGCATATACAGCTTCTATTGTATATATTAAAGCAAATAGTTTGTAAAATTAGTGAAATGTTAGGTTTTGACAGTATTTTTACACAAGCAATTAAGCCTATTATTCCGCACACCGTGCCAAAATTATAGGCTGATGCATTCGTTCGCAATGACAAAAATGTAAAAATGTAAGTTGGAGGTTTCTACCCGAACAAATTTTTAAAAAGTGAAATGTGAAAATTCCGAGCGGAAGCTATTCCCCAAAGTAATTCTTTAGTCCGACTGCAAGTTTTTTGTTCTTACAAAGCTTCTTTAACTTCGCTATCGCACGGTTTTCTATCTGCCGTATACGTTCACGGGATACACCGTACTGCGAACCTATTTCGTCAAGCGTCTTTTTTGTGCCGTTATTGTCCAAACCGTAACGCAAAATTAAAACATCTCGCTCTTTCGGGCTTAATTGATTAAGTATTTTTCTTATATCATCAAATAAATTTTCTTGTGTAACCCTGCTTTCGGGCGCTATTGTTACCTCATCAACAAGAAAATCCGCAATTTTTGAGGAATCTTCCGCTGATGTCGCCGGAGTTTCCATACTTATAGTAGTTTGTGCCGCTTTAACTATTGCGGAAAGTTTACCTACGGGGACGCCCAAACGGTAAGCTATCTCTTGTTTAGACGGCGCATGCCCGAGTTCCGTCGTTAAATCTATCGTTGCACGGCGAATTTTTCCCAAAGATTCTATCATGTGTATAGGAAGTCTTATTATTCTCGCTTTATCAGCTATCGCACGGGATATGGACTGTTGTATCCACCATGTTGCATAAGTCGAAAATTTGTAACCCTTGGTATAATCAAATCTTCCCGCAGCTTTCATCAAGCCCATGTTACCTTCCTGGATTAAATCAAGAAATGAAAGTCCGCGTCCTATATATTTTTTCGCAATGCTTACAACAAGACGCAAATTCGCGTTAACAAGCAGGTCTTTTGAAAATTCATCGTGTTCTTCGTAAATCTTTTTTGCCAAATCCAATTCCTGTTCGTGCGATAAAAGCGGAATTTTTCCGATTTGTTGTAAATATATTCTTACACTGTCATCAGAATTTACGCTTGCAAGATTTTCCTGAACTTTCGGATCTTCAACCGACTCCAAAACATCCTCGTCATCTTCAAGTTCGTGGAAATTTATATTTTCATCAGAAATTTCTTCGGTTAAAAAACCGTATTTTTCAAGTTCTTTCTTCATTTCTCTCTCCTGTTATAATTATAATTGATTTTTTAATTTTTGTCTAACAGATTCAAAAATTATTACACTAAGTGCATTTGAAACATTTAACGAATTGAATTCTTTTAACATCGGGATTTTTACGACAAAATCCGAAAGTTTTAACAGTGATTTTGAAACGCCGGCATGCTCTGCCCCCATAATCAGTGCGAAATTCATATCGTTGTATTTTATATCATAATAATTATCTTTTGCACTTGCGTCAGATGCAACTACCCACCAGTCCGAATTTTTTAGCCTTTGAACCGCACTGACAAGGCTGTTGACTTTTATTATCGGAATATGATTAATAGCACCCGCACTCGTTTTTTCGACTATCGCATTAACCTGAACATTTCTGCGTGACGGAATTATTATCCCCGAAACTCCCGCACAAACGCATGTTCTGATTATAGCTCCGAGATTATGCGAATCTTCTACCCCGTCAAGAATTACAAGCGAAGAATTCGGCGGAACTTCTTCCAAAAACTCGTCCAAATCTTTGTATTTTATGGGAGAAATCTGTGCAATTACGCCTTGATGATTATATTTTGCGTACGGTAAAAATTTTTCTTTCGCCACAAATTGGAAAACGATTCCTCTTTCCTGAGCGAGTTCTTTAATTTTGTTCAACTTTGAATCGCCGTGAATATTTTTTGAGATGAGAATTTTGTTTATTTCTCTTTCTCCCGAAATTAAAGCCTCTGTTACCGAATTTTTACCGAAAATTATATCTTCCATTATTTCACTCCGGAGGCTGATACATCAAGCATTCTGTCGATACATTTCAAAGCTTTTGATGCAATTTCTTCATCAACATTAATTTCATGTTCTTCATTTTTTAACGAGTTATAAATATCTGTCAGTGTATGCCATTTCATATTCGGGCAAATAATATTTTCTTTAACAAGTATAAATTCTTTTTCGGGGTAATCTCTTTCAAGTCTTTCAACAACGCCTTTTTCGGTCGCAATAATAAACTGTTTATTAGTGCTTTCGGCTGCATATTTCATAATACCAGTAGTTGAACCCGTGTAATCTGCCAGTGCAGTGACCGACTGATGGCATTCGGGGTGTGCCAAAACTTTTGCATCAGGGTATTTGTTTTTCATTTCGATAATATCTTCGGGTCTGATTTGCAGATGTGTCGGGCAAAATCCGGGGTAAGTGATTACTTTTGTCGTTTTGAGTTTGTTTTCAACCCATTTGCCAAGGTAAGTATCGGGTAAAAATAAAACTTCATCGGCATGTAAACTTTCCGTAATTTTTACCGCATTTGAGCTTGTACAGCAAATATCGCATTCGGCTTTCACTTCCGCCGTGGAATTTATATAACAAATTGTCGGAATATCAGGGTGTTGATTTTTAAAATCTCTTAATTGTTTCACGGAAATCATATCAGCCATTCGGCAGCCTGATTCAAGGCGGGGAAGTAAAACTTTTTTGCCCGGATTAAGAATTTTTGCGGTTTGTGCCATAAAATAAACTCCCGCAAAAAGTATTATATCCGCATCGGTTTTTGAAGCCATTTGACTTAAATAAAGCGAGTCACCCACATAGTCAGCAACGGTGTCAATTTCAACATTCTGATAACAATGTGCCAAAATAACCGCATTTTTCTGCTTTTTGAGTCTTTTTATTTCCTCTGTTAATTCTTGCATTCGGGTAAACTCTCCTACGATTAGTGTAAATTTATGTAAAGTTTGCATACTTCACAAAATATATTGTATAATAAAAAAGAGAGAGAGTAAACAAATATTATGGATTTAAGTAATTTATTATCATTATTACATACAAGCGGAAGCCGAAAGACGATATATTTGTCGATAACACCGAGTGTAGGGCTTGAATATATTGATTTGGATATAAGTACAAAAACGGTTAAAAATTATACATTCCGTCCGTTGGGGTATAACGAATCATTAAGGCAAATTGATGATGTATTGTTGTTCAAAAATGCTTTAATTGATATTTTGTCCGAAATGAATATTAACCCGAAGATTTGTAATGTTGTGTTAAACTTGCCTATGGTATATTTCGGGAACAGAGAATTACCTTTACTGCTTGCGGATGATGCGATTACGGAGGCTTTGACCTCTGAAGTCGAACAGGCTTATATATTTAAACGGTTTGAACCGTTGGTAAGCTGGGCTGATTCAACGATTAATCAGTCGGGAGATTCGAGAAAACTGTTTTATACCGCAATTCAAAAGAACATTGTTGATGAAATAATTGAAGCAGTGAGCGATATCGGAGCAAAAGTCATAAGTGTTCAGATGTCCATGACTTCGCTTTTAAAGGCTCTCGTATTCTCAAAATTGACCGAAGAACAGATGAAAGACAATGTGACCTGGAATCTTATGGTCGTCAGGTCGAGCGGATACTCTATTTATTCAATGATAGGAAAGAATATTGTCGATTATTATGAAGAACCGCTTGCAATAAAATCTTTTGAAGGTGATGAAATCTATAATGCGATTAGATCTTCGGCAGAAATTACCTTGATGAGCTATCCAGCAAATTATCTTTTCATCATTTCGGAAACTGAATTGGTTAGTGCGGAGCTTTTGAGTGCAAAAATTGATACACCTGTCAGCATAAGTTTTTGGGAAGACAACGATTTAAAGAAACAAAGTCTTATTCCTGTTGATTTGGAGGTTTTGGAGGATAATGCACGCAGAATTTCTCTTGAAATAATCGGTTTGGCATCTAATGCGAAATTGCCGATGTATTTTGATTTTCTGAATACAAGTTTGGAAATGGAAGACCCCAACGAACCTGTTCACGTTGAAATCGGGACGGTGGATTTTTACATTTCTCCCAACAATGCGAAAAATATTGCTTTTGTGATTGCGGGAATTATAATTATTCCTTCGTTACTGTTGTTTTTGATTTTGCCTGTTTTGGCAAATAAAAAGCAGGCACAGCTTGATGAGTTGAGTAATACACTTTCGCAGGTTGAGGCTAAGGTTAAGAGTTTACAAGCGGATTCCGATAGTATTACTTTCAACGCAAATTCGGAAATAAGCAGAGTTCTTTCCAATAACAGAATAAAACTCATTACCTACACGGCTTTGGGAGAATCAGTTCCCAAAAAGCTCTGGTTGACATATTTTTCGGTAAAAGATGACGGAAAAATTGATATTAAGGGTGAAGCTTCCAATGTGGAGGACATTTACGCTTTTTACAGAAACCTGAAAGATTCGTTGATTAACACTCAACTGCGTATTCACAAACTTGAAATGAAAAATGACGATGTTGATGTCGCTGTAATTTCGGATATGCAGGGCGATTATACGTTTGAACTCACAAATATGACGGATGCGGAATTATCACCCGTTCAAGAGGGCGAAGGGGATGAAAAATCTCCGAAAAATGCCGATGTTCAAGCAAAAGATAATTCGGACAAAAATAATAATACAGATAACAAGAATACTGCCGGTTCAAAAAAGTTGCCGCAAGACTTACCGCCTGCGGAAGATGTTTTTGATGCCGAGTAAGGGATGGAACTATGGAAGATAATAATTACAACTATTATATTAAAAAATTCAAAACAGCTTTGATTATAATCGGATTATCATTGTTGGTGTTTGTGGTGCTTTTTTCAAAAATTATTCCGCAGCTTAAAAGAATTATCACAATTCAAAGTGAATTCAGAACAAAAACAGCTTCTCTTGAAGATAATCAACGAAAAATAGAAACTTTGAAAGAAGATGCTGCAAAGAGAGCTGCAGAAAGCAAATCTACAATAAAAGCGATTTTTAAACCCGTTTCTTCGGCGATTGATACAGAATCCGCTATATCGGACGAGTTTGGTGAAATTTTGCAGGTTATGCGCGATAACAAGATTAAAGCCCGTTCAGTCATTTATGATTACGATCCGCAGGATGATAATTTTGTTAAAAATGCGGCAACTCAATATCATGTCTGCCGTATATCAGCCGAAATGATTGGTACTTACGCAGAGTTTGAAAACTTTTTGAGAAATTTGTATAAACATGAACATTTCCTTGATATTTCAAAAATCGAAATCGTTCCTTATCAAAAAAATAAACGTATTTTGTTAATAAGTTTTCAGATTAAACTTTACGCTCTTAAACAAGCAGAAAAATAGATTATTCAAACAATTTGAAATCTATTGAAAACATTCTTTCTTTGTTTTTAATGCAAGTTGCGCAAAACTCGGTTTCTAGCGTGTTGTGTTTTGCAAAATCCTGAAAATCCGACCCGCATCTTCCTCTGTGGTCGTTTGCAAGAAACGGACAACTGTAAACGCCTTTTTCGGTTAATATTCTGCCGTATTCGCAGTCTAAATTACATTCAGAGAAATCATATATTTCGTCCGAATTATTTTTAAACGGTTCATTTATCGTAAAGTTACTCTCTTGTGCTTCAAAACCGGCTTTTTCACACAATTTTTTAAACTCATCCAAAAGCACTCTTTTGTCTTCATTGTAATAATTCGTTATGCAGATTATCGGGTTGAAACCGTATTTTGCAAGGCTTTTTATTGCATGAACCGAAGTTCTGTAAGAGCCTCTGCTTCTTACATCATCATTTTTTATCTCGTCGTAATGGTCAATGCTTAGTTTGAAAATTATTTCGTAATTGCTTTCATCTTGGACACGTTTCAGAAAGCGGACTTTCTTTTCGTTTATGAATGTTCCGTTTGTAAAAATGCAGACGTTTGAATATTTCAGGCATGCTCGCAAAATATGATTAAAATCGGGGTGAGTCATGGGTTCTGCACCCGTAAGATAAATACATTTGATATTTTCGCCCGCAGTATCGCTTAAAGCCTGCTTTACCGTTTCAAGCGGAATAAAATCTTTTATATTTTTACTTAACGGAAAATTTATATAACAGTTTTTGCAGTGCTGATTACAGTTTTTAGCCGTTAATTCTATAAATAAATTTTGAAAATCTTTTAAATTGCATACCGGTGTTTGAAAAATACTACTTGTCATCTTTTTATCTCCTTTTTTTCTATAAAAAAATTCTAAAACTTTAATAACAAAATAAAATTAACCGATAGGGGAATAAGATTATTAAGAATTGTAAACTTAGCTGAAATGGTTGATTTTATTGAATTGTAAACACATCTTAGATAAAAAAATATATTTGTCATGCAATTTTTATACAAAAAAATACTTTATATAAATACAAGGGAAAACTAGGGGATATTATTATGGCAGGATATTTAGATTCATTATCAGCATTATACGGAGGAGGAACTAAATTAATTAATTATCCGGCACCTGTCGGTTATGAGATGACTATTCCGACGGATATTTGGGCTTGGTCAGCTTTAGGAAACAGAGCTTGGAATTCCAATTATGGCGGACAAACTCAATATAACATTTATGATGGCGGATATGATCCTATGACTTACTATCTTGCACATAATCCCCAATTAATGCAGAAAGATCCCATGCTTTTGAGTTTGAATAACAGTAATGAAGAAGTACCGATTTATATACAGGTTTATGCTGACAAGTTTGCAAAAGATATCGCAGGACTTGAAACAAACTTGAAATCAGTTATTGAGTTGGAAGATTTAAACGAAAATCAAAAGGCACAACTTAAAGCAAAACTTGAAGCCGTTGAAGATTTAAAAGCTAAAATAAACAATGCAATAAGCAAATGCGCTCCTGATACTGAACTCTTGAAATTGAAATCAGAACTTTCAGAATTAGCGGATTCTATCGGCAAACTTGTTCAAGGTATTTCACAAGATGTCGCTTCACAGGCGGCTGCAGCAGCAGAAGCAGCTGAGGACGGTACTAATCCGAATCAGGAAGAAGAAGCATCTCAGGAAAATCCCACAGCAGCAACATCATCGGAAACTGCATTAAAAGATTTGGCAGCAACGGTTACATCTTTAATCTATGATTCTATTGATGGTCCCGGAACTAAGAATAATCAATTAGAAGATTTATTCAATAATAGCGAATTAGTTAACAAAGATACAATTGTTGCAATATTCGATGATTGGAAAGCTAACTATGAAGACAAAGAAGGCGCATTAACGGATTATATTTACGATGATCATTTCTGGTATGACGGCGGTAATAAATATATCGCAAAAATAACCGAATGTTTTGAAGCAAAAGCAAGAGAACTCGGAATTTATTCAAAAGTTGCACAAGACCTTATTAAAATAAAAGTTGAGTTGAATGCGACTTGGAATACGGACGAAGGAAAAATTAAAGAATTAATGAACAATCTTTATACAAAAGTAAAAGCTGAAATGACTGACAGAGAAGCAAAAGTTCAAGCTGCAAAAGATAAAAAAGCAGCAGAAGCAAAACAAGCTCAAGACGAAAAAGAAATGAAAGAAGCCATGAAAGCTGAAGAAGCTCAAAATCAATTCCTTAAAGATATGCGTGATATATACCACGATCAGGAAGCTGAAATTTCCGATGATGTAAAATATGTTGACGGTCAATTCACCGTAAGAATTGAAGGCAGAAATTTCTTCGGTGAAGATTTCAGAGAATTGAAAAAGAACATTGAAAACGCAAGCTACGATGCTGAAAAGTATTTGAAAAAACAAAGACTTAGCGCAGTTGCATAATAATTGATTCCTCATAATGGTAAGAGTAGTGCCGAAAGGTACAAAGGGAACAATGGCTCTGAAATGGGCTAAAAGAGAAAGACCTTGGTTACAAGGTCTTTTTTTTTATATCTCTGAAATAATCTTAATATCTGTATGGCATCCGATTTCTTCCCGTGAAAGAACCGTTATATCGTTCAAATAATTGCTCAAAAGCGTAAATATTATATGTCTGAACTCCAACGGAGCTATCAAAATCGGGGTTTCGATTCCGGATTTGGCAATTTTATCCGAAAGATTTTCCGCTAAAGCTTCAGCCATTTCCGCATCAATTCTTATAATTGCGTCCTCGTCCTGATGGAGCATGAATTTATCAAGAGTTTTTCTTGAAATCTCAAAAGCATTGATTACTCCGTCAACCTGATATTTTCTATAAATATGACTTGAAAGGGAAAGTCTGATTTTTTTGACTAAATCCTCTTTTGTATTTTCGTTCGCATAATCATTAATTTTTTCAAATATAAAAGTTATGTCTTTTATTGAAACACGTTCTTTGATAAGGCTTGTGAGAATATATTTTAAATCTGACATTGAAATATACTCGGGAATTATATTTGTGACTAAAAATTCATTCGCTTTAGCCACGACATCAATATATTTTTCAAGCTCATCGTAGCTCAAAAGGTCATCCACGTATTTTACAGCGCAAAATTTCAAAGCTCGTGAGATAAATTCAGAGCATGAAATCCCTTTTTGCCAAAAATCTTTTGCCTGAGATTTTTCCACCCAGATTATATCTTTGCCCGTGATTTCATCAATATCTTCTTCAATGTTTTTGTACTTTGAATCAAGATGAAGTTCATCTGCAAAAAACATGAGATGATTCGGGTAAACCGACGCCTTGAAAATTTCCATGCCTCTGATTTTTATACTGAACTCATACGGATTAAGATTTTCATCATCGCTGAAAACTATCTTAGGAATTACGTAACCCAGCTCATTAGCCAATTTCATCCTGAGTTTTACGGTTTCTGCAACGAGTTCTTCTTCAAATGCTTCCTGTTCGGCTAAAATTTCTTCGCTAAGCATTATTGAAAGTTTTTTTTCATTCAAAAGTGAAAAAATAGAATCGGGAGAAGTCGCTTCAGCAAGTTTCTTTTTCAACTCCTCAAGCTCTTTTAAGCCGGCGGAAATCTTATCATTAAGTTTTTTTCTGTTGACCGATGCGGGTGCTTCGCCTTCAAGTTCTTTTTTAATTTTTGAAATCTCTGCGTTACGCTCACGAATTTTACGTTGAATTTCCAAACAAGTTTCGTACGGTGTCATTTGCGGAGAAATCATTTTTTCCATTCTGGATTTAAACGAGGAGATATTCATAACATCAGAATTTCCATCAGCGTTAGGCGTTTCAACCTCTTTCATAAAAATGCAATGACAAAAGATTTCTCCATTTTCGCTTTCGGTTTCCTGCATGCTGTACAGTTCCCAGTCTTTCATTGACATTTCGTTCAGAAGGTTTTGAAGTTCCTGAGTATTTTCGCTTGAGCAGGTTTTTATAACATACTGCATTTTTTTCATTGATTATTCCTCCATGAGAATTTTAACGGCTTCTATTGCTGTTTTAATTGCCTTGTCAGTGTCATGCACGACAGGATTTTCAAGTCCCAGTTTTTCTCTTTCCTGATTTGCAACAGTCAGAAAAACAGAGCCTATTCTTACTTTTAAAAAACTTGCGACCACAAACAGTGCGGCAGACTCCATTTCAGATGCAAGACAGCCGAGTTTTTTCCATGCTTCCCATTTATTCAGAAGTTCGTAGCTGACGGGCATACGTTCGGGTTCATGTTGACCGTAAAACGAATCTTTACACTGAACGATACCTGTATGAGCCGTGAAATTAAGCATTTTGGAAGCTTTCACGAGTGCATTTGTCACATCGAGGTTTGCGACGGCGGGAAATTCTATCGGAGCGTATTCCTTGGAAGTTCCTTCCATTCTGATAGCACCTGTTGCAATAACAATATCGCCGCCTTTAACGTTAATGTCCATACCTCCACATGTACCTGTGCGGATAAAAGTTTTTGCACCGACATTAACAAGTTCTTCTAAGGCGATAGATGCTGATGCACCGCCGATACCGGTTGAAGTTACGCTAACCTTTTTGCCGTTTAAATAACCGGTATATGTAACAAATTCTCTGCTGTCAGCGATTAATTTCGCATCATCAAAGTATTTGGCAATTTTTACACAACGTTTCGGATCGCCGGGCAAAATAACATATTCGCCGACATCGCCTGCTTTTAGCCCGATATGGTATTGACTGCCGTTTTCGCAATACTTCATCTCAGCTCCTTATTAAAACTGACCGCTTTTTAATTTTTGGATTACCAAATCCGAAATATCAACCCCGCCGACAAAAATTACACGGTAATCAAGAATCGCGTCGAGTTTCTGTTCAACAAGAACCTGTTTTGTCGCAGCTTGAATTTTGTTGTAAATTTGTTCTTCTTTTTGGGCTTTCAATTTCATGTAAGCATCTTCTTTAAGTTTAAATTCGCGAGCTGTTTGTTCTTCAAAGTTTTGTTTTTTAAGCGGTGTATCCAAAGATTTGTATTGTTTTTCTTTGTCAACCATGAACTGCTGCATTTCCAAAGCTTTTGCATCAACTTCTTTTACCGCCTGTTGAGCGAAAGGAAAGTTGTCCTGAACTTTCATATAGTCAATGTAGCCTACACCTGCCTGAGCTTTAGCGGCAAACAAAAGAACCGTTAAAGTTAAAAGTGTCGATAAAGTAATTTTTTTCATTATTTATACCTCCGTTAATACATTATATCGCCTACACCAAAAGTAAAGTATCCGTGCGGATTACCGTTGTCACCCGGATTTGTAAGCGGAATACCGTAATCGATTGACAACGGACCCATTCCGGGAATATAAAATTTCAAACCGACACCGGCAGATACTGCATAGAGCGGTCTGTCATATATTTTATCCGTAATTGATGAGTTGAAAATTTTACCTGCATCAACCCAAGCCGTAAATCTTAAATTGTTCAGGAAGTTTATCCTTGTTCTGTCCAAAAACGGAATAGGTGTTGCAAATTCCGCACTTCCCATTACAAAAGCGTCACCCGTACCTACACCGCTCATCTTGAAACCTCTGATAGTATAAGGGCCGCCTAAACGGTATGCCATAACTTCCGGCATGTTATCACCGTGAATTTTGCCTCCGCCTTTAGCAGTGAACGATAAAGATGATTTCTTTGCAATAGGTATGTATTGTTTTACCATACCTGTTAATTTACCGTGGGTTTTATCGAAATCATTAAGTCCGAATTCTTCGTCAAATCTTAAACTTGCCATTGTTCCTTTTCTTGTAACGGCGTTGCTGTCGCGTGTATCATACAAAAGTGCGGGGCTTAAAGATAAGAACAAACCGCCGTCCAGTTGTTTTGCACGTTGGGCGATAGGAATATTATATCTTGAATACAAATTGTAAATATTGTGTCTGTCGCCTTCCGATACGTCGATATTTTCTACGCCGAGCGAGAAAGTCCCCGTGACATTTTTGTTATGCTTCATTCTGTGAGCGACGGTTGCTTCCGCTCCGAGTCGTCTTTCTATTGCAAGCGGTACTTGATAGCTGCCGAAGTCACGATAAAAAATCTTGCTCATCAAGGAAGTATCCGCATTGTAAAAATAAGGTTTAAAGTAGCTCAATTCAGCCTGTAAATTCATGCGTCTTTTAATTGAGGAGTCATTCAGGATTACACCTGTACCTGCCAAGCCGTTGAGTGATACTCTTTCTCCTCTGCCCAAAAAGTTATTATCCGCAATTCCCATTGACCCGAATACACCGGTTACGGTATCAATACCGCCGCCTATTGAGATATTTGCGGTTCTCTGTTCTTCAACATTTATTGTAATATCGTAAACATCGGGTTCATCCGTCGGCTCAATTTCTCTTGTGACATCTTTAAACGCCTGAGTTGCATATAACCTTACCAAATCTTCTTTTAAAAGGTTTTCGTTATAAACCGTACCGGGTTCTGTCAGAATATTTCTTTCTATAACGAAATCTTTGGTTTTTTCGTTACCTGAAATCATTATTCTGTTAATTGTACCTTCTTTAATACTTACGTTAACCGTTCCGTCGGGGTCATCTGATACTGATTCAATTCTTGCGAGAATGTAGCCTTTTGAGCTGTATCCGTCCTGAATTTTTGCAATAGCATCGTTTATTTGCCCGATGTTTTGAGGTTTACCTTTCATCGGAAGAAGATGAGTTAAAATTTCATCTGTTGAAACAACGGTATTTCCTTCTACGGTAAAATCCGTTATTGGTGCGTTTTCTTCAAGGACAATTTTCAGCGTAACCGTTCCGTCGGAATTATTCATCGGAACAGCTTTCATTTGATCGGTAAAGTAACCCATCTGATATATAGCTTTCAAATCCTGCTGAACGGCGTCACGATTATATACATCTCCGCTTTTGATGTGCATTTGCTCTAAAATAAGAGAGGTATCAATAACGTTATTCCCTACAATTTGAATTTCTTTTAGCGTTTTTTCCTCTGTGCTGACAGATGCCGAAGCGGAAGGTGTCATGCCGCCTTCAAAAAACTCATCTTCTGCCATAACCAACGCCGGATTTGAGATTACCAGCAAAAGGGATATTATATATACGTATATTTTGTTTGTCAAACTCAAAAAATCTCTACCTTAAATCTTTTCTCCAAAAATATTATAGCATAAATTAAAAAAATGAAAACAGATTTTTACAATAATCAGCTTTTTGTATTACAAAGGCAGTTTAATGCAAAATTCCGTTCTTTTATTTTCTTCACTTTCGACCGTAATTTCGCCCCCGTGGGACTTGATTATCTGTTCGGAAAGATAAAGTCCCAAACCTGTTCCGATTTTGCGGAATTTTTTTGAGGCGGAATAATATTTGTTAAAAATAAGTTTTATATCTTTCGGAGAAATCCCCTGACCGTAATCAATTACCGATATTGTAGTAAATCCCGGTATTTCACCCGTTGTTATGTCGATTTTATCTTTTGTATTGCTGTGTAATATCGCATTTGAGATAAGGTTTTTGACAACTCTTTCAAGCTGCATCGGGTCAGCCGTAACTTTTATGTCACGGGAGGGTGTGAAAACAATATCTATACCCGAATTACTTGCAATAGGACGGGTTTGCTCGGCTATATCGGACAAAAACTTATTCAGCATAATGTTTTCCTTGTACAGTCTGACACCTTTTTCCTGTATTTTGTAAGTTTCAAGGATAATTTGCACAAGTTCAACCAGCTCCTGATTTGAATTTTTCATATTAAGAAGTGCAACCTGCTGTTTTTCATTTATTTTGCCGAATTTACCTTCAAGAAGAAAATTAATTATATTTGATTCGGCGACAATAGGAACTTTAAGGTCATGCGTAAGAGTTGCGACAAAATCTTCTTTTAATGTTTCCACCTCTTTTTCCGTCGTAATGTCTTTTATAAGAATTACATACCTTTTTTTGTCATCGTCGAGTGAAAGTTTTATACTGTTCATCAAAAAATTATTTGTAGGGGTGTGTTTAATGAATATTTCCTGATTTTTCACTTTTTCAATCGGAATATCGTCGACTATTTGGATGTAATCAAAAATATTTTTTCCCGTAAGTTCACGTCCTTTAACCCCGAACCAATCGGAAACCTGCGGAGTGACCCTAAGAATTATGTTTTTATCATTTATAATCAAAATCCCGTCGGAAAGCGAATTTATGACCGATTCAAGTAATTTGTTCTGACGCATCAATTCCGTTTGGTACTCGTCTATCATTTTTTCTCTGTCGTTCAATGTTTCTACCATTCTGTTAATACTTTCGGTCAAATTTTTGTAAGGCAGGTAATTAATTTCGTCGAGTTTTGTGGTTAAATTACCGTAGCGGACGGAATTAACGGTGTTTGTAACCATGCCGAGATAATCGTTAACCTTTAACCAACGCTTGTTCGTCTGTCTTGTAACCAAAAATAACAGAATAAATACCAGTAAAATCCCAAAGTTAAAAATAAACCAAAGCATTTGGCGCCACCTCTCTTTTTATGATAAAATTATATCAGATAACGGAATTTTTGTATATGCTGAAATTACCAAAAACCATAAAAATGATTATAACTGACTTTGACGGAGTAATTACCGATAATTGTGTTTATATCGCGGATGATTTCACTATGTCAAGACGACTTAATTTCAAAGACATTATGGCTTTTGCTACTTTAAAAAGAAACGGATACAAAATCGGCATAATTTCGGGCGAAAAAAATGCCGCTATTGAAACCATGGCTAAAAAATTCAATGTTGATGAAGTTCATCAGAACATCAGAGTGAAAATTGATGTTCTGAAAAGTATTGTACAAAAGTATAATCTTTCGCAGGATGAATACGTTTACATTGGCGATGATATCAATGATATTGCGTGTTTAGAGTATGCGGATTACAAAATAACAGTTCCGCATGCCGTGTCAAAAGTCAAGTCCGTAAAAGGAATTCAGATAACCGAAAACAAAGCGGGCGACGGTGCATTCAGAGAGGTAGCGGATTGTTTGACGGAATAAAAAAGATTTTTAAAAGAATAAAAGAGTTAAATATTTCCGTAACGGAGTATCAAAAAGATACTGTTATACAGTCTTTGCCTGTATTGGGACAAGTGTACAGGGCAAAAAGGTATATTGAGTCAGGCGATTTGGACAGGGCCGAAAATATATTGAAACACGCACTGGACATAAATCCTAATAATGCACTTGTTTACAAATATTTGGGTACGGTTTACGAGCGGAAATCCGAGCATGCTCTTGCCGTTGAAAATTATCAGCGTTCGGCGGATTTGAATCCGCAGGACAAAGTAATTTGGCAGCGGCTGGGTTTTTCACTTGTAGCGATAAAAGAGTATGAGCGGGCTATAAAATCTTTTGAGAATGCGGATAAAATTTCTTTTGGCAGTACTGATACATATACGGGCTGGGGAATGGCACTTTTGCGGCAAAAAAAATTGAATGAGGCAAGAAGTAAGCTTCAGGAGGCATTGGGGGCTGATAAGTACAATTTTTGGGCGTTATTTTTGTCTGCAATGTGTGATATTGAGCTTGAAACATATGATATGGCGGAAACCAAACTTGCATTATTGGTGAGCGTTGCGCCGAATGCTGCGAATGTTCTTGAATATGCACGTCTAAAGTTTATTAAGAAAGATTACGAATTTGCGATAATGTACGCTCAAAAATCACTCAAATACAATTCGTTAATGATACCTGCTTACGTGCTTTTGGGTTCTTCTTACGCGCATGTTTACGATATTGAAAACTCTCTGAAAAATTTTGATATAGCAAAGCAAAACGGGGCGGACAATTATGATTATTACCACAGCAAAGGTTTTGCATTGAATCTTTTCGGAATGCACAGACAGGCGTATGATGAATTAAAGCTTGCCCGCGAAATTAATCCCGAGAGTTTGCCTTTGGAGCTTGCTTTGAGCTGCGTTATGATAGATGAACTTGACGAAGGACAGCGTTACGTCGATGAAATTTTGAAAAATAATCCTGAATGCGTTGAGGTCAAAAAAATTCAAGGGCTTTTATGTTATAAAAAAGGTGATTATAAAGACGCAATAAAGTTTTTAAGGGTAAATGATGATGATGCTCTAAATTGTTACTATCTTGCGAAATGTTACGAAGCGTTAAAAAATGACAGAAAACCGCGTGAATATTATGAAAGTTCGTTAAGGCTTAATCCGAAATACAGGAATGTGTATTTGGATTACGTGAATTATTTAATATCACGTGAGGACTACGACGGCGCACGTTTGAAGCTTCGTAAGGCTTTAAGAAATTATAAGGATGATATCGAGTTTTTAAATCTTTTGTTTTTTGTCAGTTACAAACTTGTAAATAAAGATGTTTCCGAATATAATATTAGAGAAGCGTTATCGGTAGTTGAAGAAATCGAAAAAAAAGATGCAAGCAAGTTTAATTACCCCGCTGAAAAACAGAAGTTGACGGAATTTTTGGCGAAACGGAAATAAGAAATTGAAAAAATTAATTGTGCAAAAATTCGGCGGAACATCGGTTGCCGATACAGAAAAGATAAAAAATGCCGCAAAACTTGCCGTAATGGAGAAAAAGAACGGCAATGACGTTGTCGTGGTGGTTTCTGCGATGGGTCATACGACGGATTATCTTGTAAAAATGGCAAAAGAGCTTAGTCAGTCACCGTCGGGCAGAGAGATGGACATGCTTTTGTCGACGGGAGAAGGTGTTTCGATAGCACTTTTGGCGATGGCAATTCAGACGCAAGGGTTTGATGCGGTAAGTTACAACGCAATGCAGATAGGCATAATTACCGAAAACGTTCATTCCAAAGCAAGAATTATCGACATAAAAACAGATAAGATTAAAAAAAGCTTGAACGAGGGTAAAATTGTTGTTGTTGCGGGTTTTCAGGGAGTAACTGATGACGGCGAGATTACAACGCTTGGCAGAGGCGGCTCGGATACTTCGGCAGTTTCGCTTGCGGCGGCTCTGAATGCTGAAAGATGCGACATTTACACGGATGTGGAGGGTGTTTATACCACCGACCCGCGTGTTGTTCCGAACGCTTCACGGTTGAAAGAGATTTCGTATGATGAAATGCTTGAACTTGCACATGCGGGAGCGAATGTTTTACATCCCAGAAGTGTCGAAACGGCAAAGCAATACAATGTTCCGATGCGCGTAAGGAGCAGTTTTAAGCACGAAAACAAAGGTACTTTAATATTAGGAGTTGAAAAAATGGAAATTTACAAACCTGTAACAGGTGTTGCGGAAGATAGTTCGCAGGCAAGAATTGTAGTTTGTGATGTTCCGGATAAACCCGGTGTTGCGGCGAAGATATTTTCAAAACTTGCGAGCGAAAATATTTCCGTTGACATGATTATCCAGTCTTATGCAAGAAAGATTTCAAACACGAACGACATAGCTTTCACGGTTGATTTAGGCGATGTAGCAAAGACTTCGGAGGCATTGGAGAGTTTGCGTAATGAATTGGGTTACAGCGGTGATATTCAGGTAAACAATGATATAGCAAAGGTTTCCATAATCGGTGCGGGCATGATAGACCGTCCGGGGGTTGCATCGACAATGTTTGAGGCACTCGCAAACGAGGGCGTAAACATCAAAATGATTTCGACAAGTGAAATCAAGATAAGCTGTTTGGTGGAAAAATCGGATGCGAAAAAGGCTGTAAAGGCACTTCACGATGTATTTGAACTCGGATGTGACGAAAAAGCCGATGTTCGCGGTGATTTGCCGAACCTGTAGGCGAAATTTCCATAAAAAAAAGGAGCATAAAGCTCCTGTTGGAATTAAGAATAGCTGGAAGTATGAAAAAGATTTAGTAATTATATTAAATGCAATAAGTGTTATTATTACAATTACCCAAATGGGTAATTTAAAAAATTACCCATGTAGCATTTAAAAAATTATATGAAACAGGCATGGAAAAAATAGCGGGCTAGACGCAAAGTAGCGGTATTTGAATAATAAGTGTAAACTTGTCACTTTATGCTAAAACCTGCTTATTAAGAAGATTTTAACCTAACTTAACAAAATTTAACATGAGGGGTTGACAAATAAAACTATATAGTATATAGTAAAAATATAAAATGAAGTGTTAAAAAAACACTTAATACCAAAGGAGGTAAAAAAAATGATTACAATAAATCCTGTAAAATTTAATAATATAAAGCCGATTGTTTTCGGAGAAGGCAATCTCAACAATCTTACCCCGAGCATAGCGATTTTGTCGCTGCAAAACCCCAATGCGAAAATCAATTTTGAAAACGATTTAATTCGCTCAAAGAAAGCTGATATGGTTCAGTCGAACATGTTTTCGGCGATCGGAGCAAAACTTCGCAAGACTTATGATATACTTTTTTCACCCAATTACGAAAGCAAACGCCCGAATACCAAACATCTTATGTATTTAGCGTAACGGCTTGTATTAGAAATTTCTGAAAGGACACTCAAATTTTGGGGTGTCCTTTTAGTTTTGTAAAGATATGTTAACTTTACATGCAAAAAAAGGCAATTTTTCGGGAAAGAAATACTTAATAAATATATAAGGAATATATAGGATAACAAAGGGAGGATCTCTCATGGCGATAGGCGCAGAGGACTATATTGATCAGTTATTAGTAAAGAAATATGCCGATGAAAAGGTCGACAACCATGAAAGTATGGAATCAATGGTAGCACCTGAAAAGATGATGGATGCGATGAACGATTATGCGAGCATGTACCGTAACATGATGAATTTAAAACAGAGATTAAACATAGCTTGTTATGCTATAAATGCACGGACGGCGAGATACACCCGCACCCGTGCTCAGAGATAATATTTGTCCGCAATAATGCGGAAATTGCCCTTTCCCTGTCGAATTGACTTTCGGAGAGGGTTTGTATGTTTCTTAGGAAAAGGTGAAAAGTGGCAGGCTCAGCTTGCACGCAAACTTTAAGTGAGAAGTGAAAAGTGAGAAGCGGATTGCGAGCTGAGGGCGAAGGCTTGAGTGTTGAAAGAATGAAGTTCTTGAAACACTCAACCGCAGACCCGTTAAATGCGAGCAACCAAGCAGACCATATCGGCACTTCGTGCAGATAATATAATCCCCTCGCCCCCTGCGGGAGAGGGAAGAATTTCTTAGTAAACGCAGTGAACTTAGAAATTCGGGTGAGGGGTAGTTCCCTCCCATTATGGGGAGGGTTAGGGTGGGGTGCAATAATTCCAGTGCTTTAGCACCCGATAAGGTCTTTTCACTTCTCACCTTTCACTTTTCACTTTTTCCCCTCCATTTATAAGGGAGGGGCTAGGGGTGGGTTTGTTCCCTCTCCCCCGACGAATTGACCTTCGTGCGGGAGAGGGCTAGGGTGAGGGGGCAAATAATTCGGCACTTCGTGCAAATTTAAAAGCTGGATTGCTTCGCATTCGCTCGCAATGACGTCGGATTTTGATTTTTCATGTTGAGAATTAAAATGTAAGTTGGGGGTTTCTACCCCAACAAATTTTTAAAAAGAATAAATTATTGATGGGTGGAATGATAATTGTTCCACCCATCCTACAAATCTACAAATCTACAATTTATATGGGTAATCGTCCTTGAACTCCCAACCGTCAAGATACAATAATTGCGTGCAAAAAGCTGGATTTTTTTCACAAAGCCTTAGCACATTTTTTCTGTCGGTAAAGTCTGCTGTAAATTTTTCTTCACCCTCCTCTAAACCGGAATTCACACCTAATGCCTGACTGTCCCATGAATAAGGAATAAGTTTTCCCTTGTCTGTCAATAGAAAACCAAAAGAATCTACACCCGAGGTAGATTCATCGAAATTATTTTTCATGTATACAGTTACTCCAAACTGAAAAGGAGACACTAATTTCGGTCTGTATATACTATATTTTATCCCATCTGACAGAACATAACAAATACATGCTTGATTCCACTTATTAACATAAGAATACACTTTTTGGGGATTTTTAAGATATTGGGCAAAATAAGTGTCCCAATATTTTTGTAAACCTTCTTCATCGTTCTCAGTTGCAACAGGTATCCACTCCGATGCCGGCCCGTTATCAATTTCCGATAACTGTATTGCCTGCTGCATTGTGGAATAAAATTTTTTCAACTTTGTTGAATATTCTTTTTTCTTATAATTTTGTACAAGTGTCGGCAAAGTCAATGCAGCCACAACACCGATTATCGCAAGCGTAATAAGAATCTCTGCTAACGTAAAACCGAATTTTAAACTTTTTTTCATAAATCCTCCAAATAATATTCGTATATGACTATTAATAATCTTATTCAAATACTATTATAAATTATTTTATATAAAATGTCAATATACTATATAATTGTGTGTATATGAATATTAAAAATCGTATTAAAATGCTCGCCGTTTCAAGAGGCATGACGTTAAAAAAACTCGCAGAAAAACTCAGCGAAATTACCCAAGAAAAATATTCCTACAACAGCCTTTTAGGCAAGCTCAACAGGGAAAGTCTTTCACTTAAAGAAGCTTTCATTATTGCGGAAATACTTAATTATCAACTGAATTTTATTGATTTAAATAAATAAAGTTTTACATCTGCTTTATAAATTTTAACATGCTTCTTGATTTTTCAAATTTTTAATATATCATAGAGTTACACAAACCGAAAGGGAAATAATTATGGCAAAAAAATGTGAAATATGCGGAAAAGCCCCGATTAAAGCGGCAAAGCTTACATTCTCGCATAAACAAATTGTTCATACACAAGAACCTAACTTGCAGTCCGTTAAAGTTAATGTTAACGGAACCGTTAAGAGAATAAGAGTTTGTACTTCTTGTTTGAGAGCGGGCAAAGTTCAAAAAGCTGTGTAGAATTTTTATCTTAACTCAAAAAAAAAGAGAATCTTTTGAGATTCTCTTTTTTTGTTTTATTTAACTACTTTACTTATTAAGCCTCTGCTGAATTCAAGCCTCAGGTTAATATTGTTAACTTTTTTATCAAGTTTCGGGAAAGCGTCGAACGGAGCGGAATTTTTGAGTGTTTGGACGATAGAAATATCGTTTTCTTTGTTGCCTGACAGTTTTGTAAACCTGTAGCCCAAAAGTTCGCCGTCAGGTGAGATTACAAGAGTAATTTTTGCCAGAGTGTTTTTGCCTGATTTTGGCGGCTGCCAGTTTTGTTCAAGCTTAGTTCTGACACTTCTCACGTAGTTGTCAACAAGTTCCGTGTAAACCTGAGGACGGGCATGGAGTGCCACGTCATCTTTTGATGAATTATATTTTTTGAATGCAACGGGTTTTTCTGACGGATTATTTTCCACGTAATCTGCGGTTTGTTTTGTAACAATTTTTTGTTCAGGTGATTTTGTATCCGAGAACGCAAGTTTATGTGCGTAACTCAAAAAAGAATCATCTTTAAGCGGTTTCATAAAAACATGCGGAGATGCAAGATTTGCATTAGGTCTGTATGTTTCATCGGAATAATCTTCAGCATTAATTACGCCCAAATAATTTTTTGTGTAATCGGATTTGAGATAAACGACTTTTTCCGGTTCTTTTCCGACCTGATATCTGACGGCGTATAAAAATATTTTTTCGCCAGCAGGTCTGATAGAATCTTTGTCGATAAACATGTTTATGTTCGGATTTCCCGTGTCAACGTACTGCCAGTTCACTGCTCCCGCAATATTTGCAGAAAATAAAATTAGTGTTAATAATAAAATCTTTTTCATATTTTTACCCTCTCAAAAATATTATAGTAAATAATATACAATTATAGCAAATTTGTAAAAATCATACAATATGTGTAAAAATTTTTTTTTTATGTTATATTAGTTCCGATAAATATTTTAAGGGAGAGAGATTTATGTTACATAACATTGTATCGAATTACGGAATGGTAATTTCTGGAGCGATTTTGGTAATAGCATACGTATTTATAGCTTCGGAAAAAATTCAAAAATCCGTTGTGGCGCTTGCCGGAGCGTCTTTAACTTTACTTCTCGGACTTTTGCCTTTTCAGGGGCATTACAGCCAGGAGTTATCGAAATATATTCGCGGAGTGTTTGATTATGTTGAATTTTCGGTAATATTTTTACTTATCGGCATGATGATAATAGTTCATATTGCAAGCCGAAGCGGTGTTTTTAAATGGCTTGCGTTAGAGCTTTTGAAGGCTACAAAAGGGCATCCGAAACTTGTTTTGTTTGCACTTGCGGCGTTTACGGCTGTTGCTTCGGCATTTTTGGATAATGTTACGACCGTTGTTTTAATTATGCCCGTAACATTTGTTATTGCAAAAGAATTTGAGTGCGACCCCGTGCCGTTTTTAATTACGGAAGTTTTGGCATCTAACATCGGCGGAACGGCTACTCTTATCGGCGACCCGCCAAACATCATTATCGGTGCGAAAGCAGGATTAAGTTTTATGGATTTTGTAAATGAATTGACTTTAATTATTACGATAATTTTCCTTGTATCGGTTGGTGTTCTGGTATTTTTGTTCAGAAAAAGTCTTAAAGCTACGAAAGAAAAGATGGAACATATCGCAAATCTTGACAATTCAAAGACCATTACGGACAAAAACCTCATGATACGTTCCGTTGTGACGATGTTGCTGGTAATCACGGGTTTTGTAACTCACGATGTAACAAATATTCCCGCTTACGCTTTTGCCGTTGCGGGGGCATCGTTTTTACTTTTGTTTGAAAAACCGAAAGAAATTTACAGAGATGTTGAATGGTTAACGATATTTTTCTTTGTAGGTTTATTCATAATTATCGGCGGATTTGAGGCAAACGGCGGTATCGGATTTCTTGCCGATAAGCTTATAGCTTTGACTCACGGAAGTTTGACCGCTGCAACGATGTTTATCTTGTGGGGTTCGGGCATTTTATCGGGTGTAATTGATAATATTCCGTACACGGCAACGATGGCGCCTTTAATCGCTCAGGTTCAGCATACACTGCCTTATGCGGGTACAGGTCATCATCCTTTGTGGTGGGCATTGTCTTTAGGTGCATGCTTAGGCGGAAACCTCACAATTATCGGTGCGGCAGCAAACGTTATAGTCAGTGAAACAGCTACTGCTAAAGGTTTTCCGATTTCATTTATGAGATTTATGAAGTACGGTGCACTCGTTACGTTTATTTCATTAACTCTAAGTTCAATTTATTTATTTGTAAGATATTTACATTAGTAATACAATTAATTGATTTTTTTGGAAAAAAATTTTTTTGGTGGTAGCATGCTGTCATGGCAAACTCTATTGAAGAATTAGTTACTCAGATAAAAGACCGATTAGATATTGTTGATGTCATATCTCATGATGTAGTTTTGAAAAAAAACGGAAACAGGTATTGGGGTTTGTGTCCTTTTCACAAGGAAAAAACCCCGTCATTTTCCGTTAATCCGAGTTTGGGGATTTACAAATGCTTCGGCTGCGGTGCAGGCGGAGATGTACTGTCATTTATCATGAGAATTCAAAACAAAGAGTTCATGGACGTAATCACAGAGTATGCCGAGCGTTTCGGGCTTGAAATGCCAAGGTCAGGGAAAAAATTTGAAGGCAGTTCTCCTTTAAAAAAAGATATGACGGATGCTTGTGCAAAAGCGGCAAAATTCTATAACTGCAAGCTTTTAAATGATAAATCCGGAGGAGTCGGAAAGGTAATAGAATATTTGAATTCAAGAGGAATTTCTAAAGAAATAATAGAAAAATATTCTATCGGGGTTGCCTCAACCGCTTATACCGATTTTTACAAAAAATTCAAAAATGAAATTCCGGAAGATGTCATGGAGCAGGCGGGTTTAATTCTAAAAAGAGATGACAACGAGTATATAGACAGATTTAGAAACCGCATAATTATTCCTATTCAAAACGAGAACGGTGAATTTGTTGCGTTTGGAGCTCGTGCAATATATTCCGACCAAATGCCAAAATACCTGAATTCTGCGGATTCACTCATCTACAACAAAAGCAAACTGCTTTACGGACTTTATTCCGCAAAAGAAGCGATAAAAGAAAATGACAGCGTAATTTTGATGGAAGGCTATTTTGACGTAATTTCCGCTCAGGCTCACGGTATCACTAATGCCGTTGCAGCTTGCGGAACGGCACTTACGACAGAGCATATCAAACTGCTTTCAAGATACACGCCTTCAAGAAGAATTTATTTGTCGTTTGATACGGATTCGGCAGGTCAAAAGGCGACTAAAAGAAACGCGGAACTTATAAAAGAAACTTTTGAGGGGCTCGGAAATATTAAACAGTTTGATGAAAGTTATCTGGCAACCTCCGATGACAAATATTCTTGCGAGATTAGGGTAGTTTCACCTCCCGAAGGCAAAGACCCCGATGAATTTATCCGCAATTCGGGTGCTCAAAAATACAGAGAATACATCGAGCATGCCCCGCTTTTACTCGATTATCAATTAAATACGATTTTGAAAGAAAAACCAAAATCACCCGTTGAAAAAACCAAAACGGTTAAAGAATTAATTCCGATATTAAGAGAAATTAAAAATGAAATAATACTGTCGGAATACGTTAAAATGTTGTCCGATACGCTTAATATTGACGAAAATGCACTTATTCACGAAGTAAAAAAATCTCTCGCATTAAAAGATTTTGAAGACCGAGAAGTGCAAAGAATTGTAAAGAAAAATACTCCAATTTTAGAAAAAGCGCAAAAAAATTTATTGAGCGTTTTTCTGGTAAGTGACACCCCGCTTTCATTTGACAAAATAAAGCAAATGATCGGCGACACAATATTTACGGACGAAACGTTAATAAATGTAAAATCTACAATTGACAAATTAACATGTACCGTAAATAATGTGAAAGAATTGATTAAAAATTTGTATGTTAAAACGGCAGAAAATCCTGAAATGCAAGCCGTAATTACAGATTTAATCGGTATCTCGGAAACGTTTCAAAATCTTGACGAAAAAGATTTTATGACAATAATAAATGAAAATGTTAATAAAATTAATCAATGTCACAGAGAAAAAGAATACGAAAAGTTGAGAAATTTGTATAAAAATGTTAATGATAATGAAACAGAAGCATTAAAAATGCAGGTTCAACTTAGAGATAGAATAAATAGCAGATTAAAAATCGGAGAAAAGTAAATGAGTAAGAAAAGACAAACCGGATCCTCAATCGTAAGTATCATGGATGATGACAGTTTAGATATACCTGAACTTGATGGTGAAAACGGTCTTTCAGAGGATGATGACAGCGTAAATTACATAAACATGGACATAAGTACCGACAATATTGAGGATATTGTTACCGAAAAAATGGAATCAAAACTCAGTATTGAAGATATTTACATGACAGGCGGTCCTGAAGAAGATGTGGATTTGGAAGCTCCCAAAGGCATTGCGGTAGATGATCCCGTCAGATTGTATTTAAGAGAAATCGGCAGAATAAAACTGTTGTCCGCAAAAGAAGAAATTGAACTGGCAAGAAAAATTTTGGAAGGCGGTACTCCCGGAGCTATCGCAAAAAGAAAACTTGTTCAGGCAAATTTGCGTTTGGTTGTAAGTATCGCAAAAAAATACGTCGGACGCGGAATGCTGTTTTTGGACTTGATACAGGAAGGCAATTTGGGTCTTATCCGTGCGGCTGAAAAATTCGACCATGAAAGAGGATTTAAGTTCTCAACTTATGCAACATGGTGGATTAGACAGGCGATTACAAGAGCTATTGCCGATCAGGCAAGAACAATAAGAATTCCGGTTCACATGGTTGAAACGATAAACAAGCTCAAAAAAGTTACACGACGTTTGGCACAAGAGCTTTCAAGAAAACCGACCGAAGATGAACTCGCTATTGAAATGAATGTTTCCATTCCGAAACTTCGTGAAATAATCAAAATCGCTCAAGAACCGCTTTCTCTTGAAACCCCGATAGGAAAAGAAGAAGATTCACGCCTCGGGGACTTTATCGAGGACAAAGAAGCGGATGCACCGATTAAAACCGTAGCTTCAGAACTTCTCAGAGAGGATTTAGCGGAAGTTTTATGCACGCTCTCACCCCGTGAACGTGATGTTTTAAGACTTCGTTTCGGTATGGATGACGGACGCCAGAGAACTCTTGAAGAAGTCGGACAACTTTTCGGAGTTACAAGAGAACGCATCAGACAAATTGAAGCTAAAGCTCTGAGAAAACTTCGCCACCCAAACAGAAGTAAACGACTCAGAGAATACGTTGAAGTATAATTTCAAAAAAAGTCCTCAAAATGAGGACTTTTTTATTACAAAAAATTAACATTAAACTGTTTTTTATCAATTTTTTTGCCTGAAAAAACTTTATATATACGTAGGTGATTATGTCAAATTGGGCGTACAATTTAGATTTATTGGCACAAAACGGCGTATTGGATTTTGATGCACCGTCGTTTGTGATGGGAACTCCTCCCCGTTACGGTAATCCGTCGCCGTTTGGAGGTGATGTTCCGCAGCCGATTAAACAACCCGAACGGGATGAATTTAAAAAGCCTGACGAAACTAATTTCGTACACACTCCGATGTGGAAAAAGGCTCTTTTTGCAGTAGTTTCGACCTCTTTGTTGATATACGGAGTATGTAAACTCAAAGCTGTCGGTAAATTTTTCAAAAAATGCGTTAACAAATTATTCGGGAAAAAACCTTAAATTTACTCATAATCGAAAGCATCGACCGATGAATAATCCGTCGGCAGAATAAAAATGACGTTTTTGCCGTTTGATTTTTTGTCAGTTTCCATAATTTTGTTAATTTTTTCGATATCAAAGTTCGGGATTTGAAGAAATCCGAATTTTTTTATTACATCGAGTGCAAAAAATTTGTAATTTTTATCAATAAGATTTTTGTTTTGAGCAAGTTCAAATGCGAATTTCATACCTGCGATAACCGCTTCGCCGTGGGTGTATTTTTTGTAATTCGTTATTTTTTCAACGGCATGCCCGTAAGTGTGACCAAAATTCAAAATTCTTCTCAAATCACTTTCTTTTTCGTCTTTTTCAACTACCGAAACTTTTAATTTTAAACAAATTTCAATAATTTTTGAGAGAATTTTTTCATCTCGAGCAATAATTTCTGTTGTTTTTTCGGATAAAAGATTTATAAGGTGAAAATCTTCTTCGCACAGACAGCTTTTTTCAATAAATGCGTATTTGACGACTTCGCCCAAACCTGATTTGAATTGCCTTTCATCAAGCGTTTTGAGGAAAACCGGATTAATAAAAACAACTTTCGGCTGATAAAATGTTCCGATTAAGTTTTTGCCGTATTTGGTGTTAATCGCCGTTTTCCCCCCGACGGAGCTGTCAACGCAGGAAAGCAGAGTCGTCGGAACTTGCACAAAATCAATTCCTCTCATATAAGTTGATGCACAAAATCCCGCCAAATCACCCGTTACGCCTCCGCCAACGGCTATTATTACGCTGTTGCGGGTTAATTTGAGTTTCAGAGCTTTGTTTAATATTTTTTGATAATTGGAAAAATTCTTTTCCTTTTCGCCGTCTTTAAGTATGAAAATATGATTTTTGTTAAATGTGAGTGATTTTCCGTAAAGTCTAAAAACCTTTTCCGATATCACGGCAAGGTAATTTCTGCCGTCCGTAAAGGATTTTATTTTTTCAAAAGTTTCCGAAACGGTTTCGTTTTTTATATGAATTGAATAACTGCCTGACGGTAATTTTACCCCAATTTCACTCATTTTAAAGCTCCGATAATTTCTTCCATGACATTATATGGCGTTTTTCCCGTTGTGTCAATTATTATATCCGCTTTTTTGTAATTTTTTTCTCTTTTTTCTAAAAGTGAAGCGATTTTTTCCACCGAAAAATCTTTTCTCAAAAGCGGTCTGTGTGTTTCGTTTTTAATCCTGTTGTAAATCTCTTGCGGAGTGGTTTTCAGATAGATAACATGCCCGTTTTGAAACATCACGTTTCGGTTATTCTCATCTTCAAAAGCCCCGCCGCCTGTGCTTATCACATCAATGTTTTCATTGGTGCATAATTGTTTAATTTTTTCCGATTCGATGTGTCTGAAAAGCGGTTCGCCCTGACGGAGAAAGATTTCCGATATTTTTTTTTGCGTACTTTTTTCAATTTCTTCGTCAATATCTGCAAAACGGCAGCCTTTTTCCGCAAAAGCTTTACCTGTAGCCGTCTTTCCGCATCCCATCATGCCGATTAAAATAATTTTTTTCTTCATAAGATTATTGTAACTTAATCTGATTTTTTGTAAAGATTAGTTTAAAATTAGCATAAAACACTTGTTTGTGTTATAATAGTATTGGTAAATGGCAGACTTTAAGCCTATAGAAGGGCAAAGAGGGGAAAAATAATGAGTAATCAACAAAATATGTTCGCAGACGGAAAGATAGTTCCCGTCAATATAAGAGAAGAAATGAAACGTTCATATATTGATTATGCGATGAGTGTAATTGTAGGTCGTGCGTTGCCTGACGTTCGTGACGGGTTAAAACCTGTTCACAGACGTATTTTATACGCTATGAACGAGCTTGGAATGACTCCTGACAAACCGTTCAGGAAATGTGCCCGTATTGTCGGCGAAGTTCTCGGTAAATATCACCCGCACGGTGACAGTTCGGTTTATGAAGCGTTAGTCAGACTTGCTCAAGACTTTAACACACGTTATCTGGTTGTGGACGGGCATGGAAATTTCGGTTCCGTTGACGGTGACGGGGCTGCCGCTATGCGTTATACGGAAGCAAGAATGCACAAAATTACGCAGTCCATGCTTGCCGATATAGACTGTGAAACGGTTGAATTTGAACCTAACTTTGACGGTTCATTGCAAGAACCGTCTGTGCTGCCCGTAAGACTTCCGATGCTTTTGTTAAACGGTGTATCGGGTATCGCAGTCGGTATGGCGACAAATATTCCGCCTCACAATTTGGGTGAAATCGTTGACGGAACAATAGCTTTAATTGATAATCCGAATATTACGGTATCAGAGCTTATGGAATACATTAAAGGCCCTGATTTCCCGACTGCGGCAACGATTATCGGCTTGAACGATATCAAACAGGCTTACGAAACGGGCAGAGGCTCGATAAAAATGCAGGCGGTTGCGAATTTTGAAGAAATCGCAGGCGGTGCGGGTCGTCAAGGCAGAACGGCGATAGTGGTTACGGAAATTCCGTATCAGGTTAACAAGGCACTGCTTATCGAAAAAATTGCCGAACTCGTTAAAGACCAAAGAATTACGGGCATCTCAGATATTCGTGATGAATCAGACCGTGACGGTATGAGAATTGTTATTGAGCTTAAACGTGATGCGAAACCCGATGTTGTTAAAAATAATTTGTTTAAATTTACTCAACTTGCAACAACATTTGGTGTTAACATGCTTGCACTGTGCGGAAAACAGCCAAGACTTCTCAACTTATACGAAGTTTTGTCGGAATTTGTTGAACACAGAGTTGAAATCGTTACAAGAAGAACTATTTTCTTCCTCAAAAAAGCAAAAATCAGAGCTCATATTTTGGCAGGTTTGATTATTGCATTGGGTTCTATTGATGAAGTTATTGAACTTATCAAAAAGTCAAAAACAACCGATGAGGCAAGAGAAGGCTTGATGAGCAGATTCGGACTTGACACCGATCAGGCAAATGCGATCCTTGAAATGCAATTAAGAAGATTAACAGGCTTGGAACAGGATAAAGTCAAGGCAGAATACGACGAATTGGTTAAGAAAATTGCCGAATACGAAGAAATTCTTGCAAGCCGTCAAAAAATTCTTGATATTATCAAAAAAGAATTGCTTGAGGATAAAGAAAAATACGGTGATGACAGAAAAACGCAGATTTTGCCCGAGCAGGGTGAAGTAACTATAGAGGATTTAACCCCCAACACACCGATGGCTGTGTTTATCACTCATCAGGGATATTTGAAACGTATTTCACTTGACACGTTTGAACGTCAAAACCGTGCAACCCGAGGTAAATCAGGAATTAAAACCAAAGAGGATGATGATATTCAGCACTTCTTCACAGCAATGATGCACGATAAAGTTCTGTTCTTCTCGTCAAAAGGCACGGTTTACAGCCTTAACGTTTATGACTTCCCCGAAGGCGGTCGTCAGGCGAAAGGCTTGCCAATTATCAACGTTCTTCCGATAGAGCAGGATGAAAGAATTACGGCGGTAGTTCCGGTCAGCAGTTTTTCTCACGAATTAAATCTTATCATGCTTACGAAAAAAGGATATATTAAACGTATTGAGCTTGATAACTTTACTAACATAAGAAAAAGCGGAATAATTGCTATCGGACTTGAGGAAGGCGACGAACTTTGCTGGGTAAAACTTGCGACTGCACGTGATGAAATCATAATCGGAACATCTTGCGGTATGGCAATTCGTTTCCCGATACAGGATTTAAGACCTCTGGGCAGAAGTGCAAGGGGTGTAACGTCGATGAAATTAAGAACGGGCGATGAAATTGTCGGCTGCGACATTGTTCCTCGAGATTATGACGCTGATTTGCTTGTCGTAACATCTGACGGTTTCGGCAAACGCACGAAATTATCCGAATTCAGAAGCCAAAACAGAGGCGGTATCGGACTTATAGCGACAAAATTCAAAACGAGTTCATCAAGACTTGTTGCATTAACAATAGTTCAGGATTCGGACGATATAATGATGGTTACGGCAAACGGTGTTGTAACAAGACTTAATGCCGGTTCGATTTCCCGTCAGGGACGTCCCGCAACGGGTGTAAGGGCTCAAAATCTTGTCGATAACGATACTGTAGTTTCGGTTAACAAGATAGTTAACCCTGATGAAGATGAACAGGTAAAAAAGGACGTTCAGCAAATGGAAAATGCCGATGGAATTTCAAAAGCTTCCCAAACGAGCCTTTTGGATGATAAATCAGAAGAATAAATTCAGACGATATAAAAAAAACAGCACTTGAAGAAGTGCTGTTTTTTGTTGATTATTTCAGATTTTCTTTAAAGAATTTTTCGATTTTATCAAACGGGATTACGTCTTTTTTGTCGTATAAATCGGTGTGAACTGCGTTTGGAATAATCATCAATTCTTTATTATCGCCTTTCAGCTTTTTGAAAGTATCTTCCGAGAAGTATCTGCTGTGGGCTTTTTCACCATGGATTAACAAAACGGGGCTTTTAATTTCTCCCGCGAATTGTAAAATCGGCTGGTTTATAAAAGACATTGTTCCCGTAACGTTCCATCCGTCATTTGAGTTAAGCGAGCGTTTGTGATAGCCTCTTTTGGTTTTGTAGTAATCGTAATAATCTTTTACGAAGAACGGAGCATCCTCGGGAAGCGGGTCGACAACTCCGCCGCCTCTTTTGTACGTGCCTGATTTGTAGTCCGCAATTCTTTGTGCATTAAGCGATTTTTTCATTTCATAGCGAGCGTTTTCGTCGGTTTTGTCAAAGTATCCGTAAGCGTTAACCCTTGACATATCGTACATTGTCGATGCAACGGTTGCTTTAACTCTAGTGTCAAGTGCGGCTGCATTAACAGCTAATCCGCCCCAGCCGCAAATACCTAAAATACCGATTTTTTCGGGGTCAACGTTATCTTGAACGGATAAAAAGTCGACTGCAGCCATAAAATCTTCCGTATTTATGTCGGGAGATGCCATGTAACGGGGTTCTCCGCCTGATTCTCCCGTATATGACGGGTCAAATGCGATAGTTAAAAACCCTCTTTGAGCCAATTCTTGTGCATAAAGCCCTGATGACTGTTCTTTTACCGCACCGAACGGCCCTGATATTGCAATAGCGGGCAATTTACCATTGTAATTTTTGGGTGTGTACATATCTGCAACAAGCGTAATTCCGTAACGGTTGTGAAAAGTAACTTTTTTGTGTTCCACATTTTCGCTTTGCGGAAAAGTTTTATCCCACGATTTTTCTAACTTTAACTCTTTGGATTCTGACATATTTTGTACTCCTATAATAAATAATACCGCTAAACATAACAAAAAAATCTTTTTAAACATAACCTTTCCCTTTCACAATTTTATAATCATTATCCGATAAAAAATAAAAATTGCAAACGGAAATTTTTAAAAGCGTCATGTTGAGTCGCGAAATTTTCAGGTAAAAAGTGGCAGGCTGAGTCTGCACGGGATGTTTGGGTGAAAAGTGAGAGGTTCGTTAAGGCACTTCGTGCGGAAATAATATAAATTCCCTCCCCTAATGGGGAGGGAACTTTTCTGTTACCCTAAATGTATATTTAAGGGTCTTAACATTTCTTCCCCAGATGGACTCTGCCGAGCAAAACGATTAAGTATCATTTTGTGAGAGGTATAGTCCGAAGGACAGATGGGGTGCAGTTTTCCCCTCCCTTTGTAAGGGAGGGGCTAGGGGTGGGTTAGTCCCCTCTCCCCGTCGAATTGACCTTCGTGCGGGAGAGGGCTAGAGGGGTTAGAAATAAAATGTAAGTTGGGGTTTTACCCCAACGAATTTTTAAAAAGTGGCAGGCTGAGCCTGCACGCAATATATGGTGTTAACGTGAGATTTTTCCTCATCCCTTGCATAAAAATTCCCCTCGCCCCGTGCGGGAGAGGGAAGAATTTGTTAATGAGCAGAGCGAATTTACAAATTCGGGTGAGGGGTTAAATTAAACGGCACTTCGTGCAAATTTATAGGCTGAGGCATTCGCTCACAATGACAGATAGTTTTCCCTCCCCTAATGGGGAGGGTTAGGGTGGGGTGCGGTTTTCCCCCTGCCTTTTCAAGGGAGGGATGGGGTGGGTTTAAAAGGTGAAAAGTAGAATAAATTACTGATGGGTGAAATGAAAATCGTTTCACCCATCCTACTTTAATCGCATTTGTGTTTGCCGTTCCAGCCTAATTCTTCGGGGCAATGCAGATAATCCAAGTTTTCGTTGTAGATTACCCATGCAGTACAAGCATGTCCATAACCATTAAAACAATCAGAAGAAAAAGTAAATTTTGTTTCATTTGTGGTGCCACAAGGTATAATACTGTTTTCTGTTAAATAAAACATAAATATATCTTTTCCGTAGGTATTTGGTGGTTTAATTCCGTTTATATCATAATGTATATTTGCATAAACATGAGAGAGCTCCCCGAAACCGCGATTACCTTCATTATCATAATCTGCAATAATTACAACAGTACTACCGTCTGCAAGTAAAGCTGATGCCGTTTTAGCTTTTGAACCGGAGATATTTTCATCTATATTTTTCCCATCTATTTTATAAATTTTATCTGCAATACCACAAGCTTTTTGGTCTTTGGCATTATCACATACTTTAACGGTTTTAACATTTTTTAAGAGTCTGTCGCGAACAAGTATTGCGTTAGTTGCGTTATAAGTTTCTTCATCTTCATCTTGAGAGCCTTCATCTCTGCCGGTTATGCCCCACTCGCCAGCTGTTCCGTAATCTAAAATAGCCAGCCTATAGGCATTAAATAAAGTGTTGTACATTTTTTTGACTTTTGTAACTGTCGCTTTTTCTTCATAACTTTGAATAAGTGTCGGAATCGTCATCGCGGCAACAACGCCGATGACAGCTAAAGTTATCAACACTTCGGCAAGGGTAAACGCGAAACGACTGGGTTTTAAGGCTATAATATCCTCAAAACGCTTACTAGAAGAGAATCCCCCCCCCCCCC